>NZ_JBVDDO010000004.1:2753-30877 GCF_055454375.1 Brachybacterium sp. B718/18
TCGAACACGACCGTGCGGGGGCCGTCCCAGGAGACGGACGTGACGACGCGGTCCTGCTCGTAGGCGAGGGCGCCGTCGAGGGGGCTGGTCGCGCGGACGTGCACGGAGAAGGTCGCGGTGGTGAGGGAGTCCTGCCGCACGGGGGCGAGCTGGGAGGAGGTGAGTGTCAGGGAGACCACCTGCTCGCCGCTGTCGAGGACCTCGGCGTTCAGGTCGAAGCGGGCCGCGCCGCCCGGGCTCTTCTTCGGCGGTGCGGCATGGGCGGGGACGGTGAGGAGGGCGGCGGCGCCGAGGGCGCTGCCCGCGGCTCCCGTCGCGAGGACGGCACGGCGAGGCAGGGACGAGGTCATGGAGAACTCCTTCGTTCGGACCATCGGGGGTGGCTCACGAGGTGATGTAGGCCACGTCGGCGAAGATTAGGTGACGTCGACCAATATCCACAAGAGGCGTCTTACCTCCTGATCCGCTCGCGTTCCGCGTCCCGCCGTCCACCCGACCCTCGGCGATCCAGCGGCCGACCTTCCGCCCAGGACGTCCGGAGGCTCCGGCGATATCCTGACCGCGGACCTCGCGAGCCCGGGAGGAGGCGGACCCATGGCCGATCGACGCGGCGCCCCGCGCGGTGCGCCCTGGCGCCAGGGTGCCCCCTCGCCCCCGTTCGGCCGACCCACCCCGCCTCTCGGCGGCCCGCTCGAGGGCACCATCCACTCCCCGCGCTCGCGCGCCGTCGCCCGACCCCGTCGGCGCGGGCGCTGGCTCACCGTCGGCGTCCCCGTGGTCGTCGGCGGCACCCTCGGACTCAGCGCGTTCATGGTGCTCGGCGTCGCCGCGCTGATCGGCGGCGCGGGGCTCGTCGGCCCCGCCCTCGCGGGACTCGGCATCGCAGGAGCGTTCGGCGGGGGCACGGGGTTCCTGCTGCGCAACCGTCGGCCGCACCGGACCCTGCAGGTCGCCGCATCGGGTTCGATGCCGACGGGCACGCGCACCGCGCTCGAGGCCATCCTGCGCACCTCCCGCACCCAGCAGCGCCGGATCACGAAGGTGCGGCGCCAGGTGCGGCACCCCGCGGTCCGCGAGCTCACCGACCGCGCGGACCTGCTGCTGCAGCGGATCGGCGCCCTGCTCGCCACGGAGTCGATGCAGTCCCGACGGCCGTCCGACGACGACGTCATGCTCCTCGAGGGCATGGCCAAGCGCTACATCCCCGACCTCGTCGAGGCGCTCGAGAACACCGCCGGCTTCCTGGCCACCGACCGGGCGGAGGCCGCCACCCGGGCCCAGGCGAACCTGCGCAGCGTCGAGTCGCAGCTCGCCTCCCTCGACGCCGCGCTCGACCGCGTCGAGGACGATCTGATCGCCCACGTGACCCGCAGCCTCGACGTCCACTCGGCGTTCCTCGACCAGCGCCTCGCCTCCCGCTCCACGGATCCGCTGCTGGATCCGGACGCGGGCCGCGAAGACTGACGGCGCCGGCCGACGGGACCTCCCCCCGGCGTTCCTGCCGGTCGCCATCTGCGCCGACTCGGTGCCCTCGAGCAGGCCTGACCCCAGCCCCGACCCAGCCCCGACCCGACCGACCTCAGCCGAGCCGGCCGGGCTGTCCTGCGCTGATCTCGCCTGAGCCGGGCGAGTCGGCCACGAAAGGGACGTGAGCGGCAACTGCCCTGCATATAGCAGGCCTCGTGCCGCTCACGTCCCTTTGATGGACACGACCGGTCCGCGCCCCTCGGCCAGCTCTTTCTCCTCCGGCCCGCACCCAGGCAAAGATCGACACTGTCGCCTCACGAGCCAGAACCGCCCTCGATCCGGCTCGCCAGCCGACACTGTCGAGCTACCCGCCGATCCTGGCCCGCGCTCAGGCCTCGGCCGCAGCTGCCTCCGGCTCGCGCTTCTCCGCCTCGGCCTCCGCGCCGTCCCCCGCCGACCCCTGCAGCGAGCGGCCGAGCACGAGGTCGAGGTGCTCGGCGAGGGCGCGCAGGGCGCCGTCGTGGTTGTGCTGCCGCACCATCTGCAGGATCTTGCTGTGTTCGTCGTGAGCCTCACGGCCGTCGAAGCTGACGGAACCGCCGGACCAGGTCTGCCGCATCCGGTGGGTGTGGGTGCGGAGGTTCTCGACCATCGTGAGCAGGTAGCGGTTGCGGGCGTGGTTGAAGAACACCTGGTGGAAGGCCCAGTCGGCCTGGAAGTGCTCGTTGATCAGGTCGTAGTCGATCTGCCCGTCGTTCTCGATGCGGGCGAGCACCTCGGCATGGTGAGCGTGGGCGGCTTCGAGGTCGGCGAGCAGCGGCTCCCAGTCCTCGAAGGACTTCCCGAGCGCGGCCGACTCGACGGTGCGGCGCGCGTCGAGCAGCTCGACCATCTGGCCGTCGTCGAGCATCGGCGCGACGACGTAGCCGCGCAGCGCCACGTACTCCACGAGGCCCGAGCGCTCGAGGGAGACCATCGCCTCGCGCACGGGCGTCGGGGAGACCTCGAGGTCACGGGCGAGTCCGTCGATGCTGAGGCGCGAGCCGGGCGCCCAGCGGTTCTCGAGGAGGCGCTGGAGGATCAGCTCCTCGACCTCATCGCGCAGCACCTGTCGTCGAATGGCCATGGTGGGTTCCTTCAGGTGCTGGGGGTCGCTCGGCCCGGATCGGGCTTCCCATAGGATAAGCGGCTCGCGGCGCGCTCTCGGCCGACGTCGGCCGGCCGCGCCGACCACCCCTCGGACCTCCCCGTGCCGGGCTCCCCGCGCTCGGCCTAGGCTCTCAGGCGGGTCCGCCACGCCCCGACCGACCCGAGACCCGAGGAGCCCGTCACGTCCACCATCGCCCCGCGTCGCTTCGGCGCTCTCCGCGACCGCCATTCGCGGCCGTACCTGATCACCGCGGGCCTGTCGATGATGGCCGACAACATCGAGCACGTCATCACCTACTGGTTCCTGTGGCAGGCCTTCCACTCCCCCGCCCTCGTCGGCTTCCAGGTGATCAGCCACTGGCTGCCGTTCCTGCTCTGCTCGGTGTGGTTCGGGGAGCTCGCCGAGCGGTACGACTGCCGGCGCATCATCCAGATCGCCCAGGGTCTGTTCGCGTTCGTGTCGATCGCCTGGGGCGTCCTGTTCCTCACCGACAGCCTGCAGATGTGGCAGGCGTGCGTGCTGCTGGTGCTGCACGGCTGCGCGGGCGCGCTGTGGGGTCCGGCCGAGCAACTGATGCTCCACGATTTCGCCGAGCCGAAGGACCTCCCCGGCGCGGTGCGGCTCAACGCGACGTTCAAGAGCCTCGGCGTGCTCGCGGGGCCGGTGGTCGGCTCGGCGCTGCTGCTCGCCCTCGGCCCCGGCCTGGGGATCCTCGCGAACGTGCTGTTCTACGTGCCGATGACGCTGCTCATGCTGCGCACCCCGTTCACGGGGCACAGCCGGGACGGGTTCGTGCGCCGCGAGCGGCTGGGCCCGATCCGCTCCCTGGGCGTGCTGCGCACCGTCGCCGGCGACCGGGTGCTGGTCTCGATGATCGCGCTCGGCGGGCTGATCGCCGTCGGCGTCGGATCCTCGCTGCAGGTCGCGATGCCGTCGCTGGCCGACGCGCTCGGGGCCGGGGACGCGGGCGCCGCCTACGGCCTGCTGCTCTTCGCCAACGGCGCGGGCGGCGTGCTGGGCGGCTTCCTGCTCGAGGCGACCGGTGTGATCAAGCCCAGCACGCGCGCGGCGGTGGTCGCGACGTTCCTGTTCGGGGTGACGACGATGGTGGTCGCCGTGTCGCCGAGCTACGCCCTGACGATCCTCGCGCTGGTGATCGGCGGCGTCGCGAACCTCGCCTCGATGACCATCGGCCAGGCGGTCGTGCAGCTGCGGGCGCCCGTCGCGCAGCGCGGTCGCGTGATCGGCGTGTACAGCATGCTCACCACGGGCCTGCGCACCGGCAACGGGATCACGCTCGCCGTGCTCGGCTCGTTCATCGGCGTGACCGGCACGGTGCTCGTGGGCGGGGTGACGCTCGTGGTGGGCGCGGTCGTCATCGCAGCGCTGATCGCGCTCGCGGCACGGGGCCGACGGCAGGCGGCCGACGGGGGAACGCCGGTCGGCGAGTAGACGCGGCGGCCGACGGAGGGCCGGCCGGGCCCGCGCCGGTCGGCGAGCAGGGCCCGGGCGGCCCCCAGGGACGGTGAGGCTCAGTACCCGAACGCGAGCGGGGCCGACGGGTCCATCTCGACCCACACCGCCTTCGGCGTCGAGTACTCGAGCAGTCCGTCGTGCCCGCTGGAGCGTCCCGAGCCCGAGTCGCCGAAGCCGCCGAAGGGCGCCATGACGTTGATGGTCTTGTAGCTGTTGACCCACACGGTGCCGGCGCGCAGGGCCCGCGCGACCCGGTGCGCGCGGTCCACGGCGGAGGTCCAGACGGCGCCCGCGAGGCCGAAGTCGGTGGCGTTCGCGAGAGCGATCGCCTCGTCCTCGTCCTCGAAGGGGATCGCGGCGACGACCGGTCCGAAGACTTCCTGCTGGGCGATGGAATCCGTGTTGGAGACCCCGGCGAGCAGCGTCGGCGGGAAGAAGAAGCCCGGGCGGTCGAGCACTGCTCCCCCGGCGAGCACATCGGCCGCCGGAGCGGCCTCGCCAACGAGCGCCGCGATCCTCTCGAGCTGGGTGCGATTCTGGATCGGCCCCACCTGCGTCGCCGGGTCCGTCGCGTCCCCCTGGCGGAGGGAGGTGGCGAGCGCGGCGAGCTTCTCCACCACCTGGTCGTGGACGGAACGGTGGACGAGCAGCCGCGAGCCGGCGACGCAGCTCTGCCCCGCCCCGGAGAAGACGGCGGCCGCTGCCCCGGCGACGGCGCGGTCGAGGTCCGCGTCGGCGAAGACGATGTTGGCGCTCTTCCCACCGAGCTCGAGCACGGATGGGGTGAGCTGCGCGGCGGCGTCGGCGGCGATCCGACGGCCGGTGGCCGGCGACCCGACGAATACCACCTTCGCCACCTCGGGATGGGTGACGAGCCGGTTGCCGGCGGTCGGGCCGAGGCCAGCGAGCACGTTGACGAGGCCGCGGGGTGTGCCCGCGCGCTCGGCCAGCCGCGCGAGGAGCAGCGAGGTGAGCGGGCTCAGCTCGGACGGCTTGAGCACCACGCCGTTGCCGGCGGCGAGCGCGGGGGCTAGCTGCCAGCCCGCAGTGAAGATCGGGGCGTTCCACGGGGTCATCTGCGCGACCACGCCGTACGGCTCGCGCAGCGTGTAGGTGAGGTGGCTCGTGGGGACGGGGATGACCTCGCCGTGCTGCTTGTCGGCCCAGCCGGCGTAGTACTCGAACATCTCCGCGACCTTGGTGACCTCGGCCGTCGCGTCCTTCGAGAGCTTTCCCGCGGTGCGGGACTCGAGGCGCGCGAGCGGCTCGAGGTGCGCGCGGACCTCGGCCCCGATCGCCCAGAGCACGCGGCCGCGGGCGGAGGCGGTGAGCGACCACCACTCGCGCTGGGCCCGTCGGGCGGCCGCGACGGCGGCGTCGACCGCCTCGCGGCCGCCGTCGGCGTAGGCGACGAGGTCGGTGCCGCTCGACGGGTCGACGAGGGTGACCTCCTCCCCCGCGCCGGGGAGGATATCGCCGTCGATGTAGCTGCCCACCGCGGCGGTGCCCAGGAGCTCGGTCCAGAGGCTCAGCTCGGGGGCGGCGGGGGTCCGGGTCGGAGCGGTCATCGTGCGGTCACCATCCTGTTGAAATCGTCGCGGGGGCCGGTGGTGCGGAGGAGCTCGTCCCACATGGAGCGGGCCGCCTCGACCAGGGGCGAGGAGACGCCGAGGTCCGCGGTGAGATCCGCGGCGAGGCCCACGTCACGGGTCATGAGGCCAACGGGGAACCCGGAGTCGTAGCTGTCGCTGAGCACCCAGCGGGGCAGGTTCACCTCGGTGACGGCGGAGCGGCCCGACGCGGTGTTCAGCGCGGCGAGCAGGCGATCCAGGTCGACCTCGGAGGCCTCAGCGGCTCCGTGGAGCGCGCGCGCCGCGGCGAGGTGGATGCCGCACAGGAGGTTGTTGAGCAGCTTCGCGGTGCTGCCGGCGCCAGTCGTGCCGATGTGGTGGACCTGGGCGGCGAGCGGCTCGAGCGCGGCGAGAACCTCCGCGAGGCGATCCTCGGGGCAGCCGAGGAAGACGGTGAGCGAGCCGGTTGCGGCCCCCGCCGGGCCCCCGCTCACGGGGGCGTCGACCAGCAGGTGACCTGCCTCGGCGAGCACCTCCGCCCTCCGCCGGGAGTCGCCCGGCGGGCAGGTGCTCGCGTCGATCACGAGTCGCGGGCCGGGGGCGGCGAGCAGGTCCGGCAGGAGCGCGTCGACCTGGGCGGTGCCCGGCAGGGAGAGGACCAGGACCTCCGCCTCCGCGATCGCCTCGGCGGCCGTCACGCGCCGGGCGCCCCCGGGGGTGGGGACGGGGCCGGGATCCACGCCGAGCACGGGATGGCCGGCGCGGAGGAGGCTCGCGGCCATGCCGCCGCCCATGTGCCCGAGGCCGAAGACCGCCCGGGGCGCGGGATCCTGCGGGCTGGCGCGGTCCGGGCTGGGTGCGGGCGCGGCCATCACACGGCTCCCGTCAGTCGGAGGGTCAGCTCGGCGATCAGGGCGGAGCCGATGTAGGTGCCGAGGAAGACGAGGATCGCGATCGCGAGGATCTTCCACCCCGAGCGCTTGAGGACGTCGATCTCCAGCTTGGAGATCGCGAAGCCGGCGTAGGCGAGCGGAGGCACCGCCAGGGCGAGGAAGTCGATGCCCTCGACGAGCGGGAAGACCGCTCCCGCCCAGGGCAGCATCGGGAGGGTGAGCACCACGGCGACCAGGGAGATCCAGGCGACCGAGGGCAGTCGCAGCGGGACATAGCGCGTCAGCAGCAGGCCGACGATGCACATGCCGTACAGGACGGCGAGCCCGATGACGATGTCGAGGAGACCCAGATCGGTCGCGATGGCTTGGATGGGCACCGAGATGAGGGAGATCAGCGCGAGGTCGCGCAGGGTGCGCCCGAGGTCCATCTTCCGCTCGTCGACCTCGGCGTAGTCGAGATCGGCGAGGTCGTCGGCGGGGCGGTCGGGGGTGGCGTCGGCGGTGGTCATCAGGCGGCCTCTCCCTGGGTGCGGGCGGTGGGGCGGGCGTGGTTGAGCGGGTCGTCGGGGCGGGAGCGGCGGTACATCCACTCCACGAGCGGGAGGGCGACGAACAAGCTCACGTACATGCCGGTCGCGTAGGTGAGCAGGTTCGAGGAGCCCGCGAGCGCGGTGATCGACTCGGTGTCCGCAGGGTTCGCGGCCGCGAGTGCGCCGGAGCAAGCGGCCATCATCGAGCCGGACCCGACGCCGCAGGCCATGGCGAGCGCCTCGAGGCTGAACACGCCGAGGCCGTCGAGCAGCGAGCCGATGATCGCGAAGATGAAGGTGCCGAAGAGGGTGCCCATCACGTAGACGCCGAGCACGCCGGTGCCCTCCGCGCTGCGCAGGCCGTAGCGGTCGGCGATGATCGCGATGTTCGGCTCGCGAGCGATGGAGTGCACGGCGCCGATGGATTCGCGGCCCATGCGCAGGACCCACACGGCCACCGGGAAGGCGAGCACGATCGTGCCGAGGTTGCCGATCTCCTGCAGGAGGAGGGCGGGGCCGGAGCGGATGACGAGCTCGATGCCGGGGCCGATGTCGGCGCCGAACCGGGCGATGAACGGCATGATCGCGACGACGATCAGGGGGCTGGCCGCCGCAGCCCGACGGACCGGCATGATGCGCGAGACCGCAGGGACGATGTTGGGGTTGAGCAGCAGCGCCAACGCGAAGGCGAAGAGCATGGGCAGCAGCAGGATCGTGCCGATGCCGATGGGGATGCGCAGGATCCCGATCAGCTGGCTGACGACGCCGATGACCAGGACCGCCAGGTGCAGGGGCCAGAGCCGGGCCAGTCCGCGGACTGTCTCCATGAGGACTCCTCGGGGACGGGGCCGACGGGCGCTCCTCGTCGTCGAGGGGGCGCGGGTCGGCGGGTGGGGAGGGATCCTTGGAGCGTAGGAGGTCCGCGGCGCACCGGGAAGACCTCGATCGGGCGACACGGTGTTGTCCGCACGGCAACGCTCAGGGGTTATCGCCGGCCATCCAGTGGGAGCAGGCTTGCAGCAGCGCGCGGGACGCGGGTGGGAGCCGACGGTCGCGGCGCACCATGAGCGCGGAGCGCACCGCGCGCAGGTGGTCGTCGGCGATGTCGAAGGTCTGCAGGGCGCGGCCCGCGGGGCGCGGGCTGAGGAAGACCGGCGGGAGCAGCGAGACGGCACGCCCCCGCGCCACGGCGCCGAGGAGGACCGTCTGGGAGTCAGTCTCCAGCACCGTCCGTACGCCCACGGTGTGGACGCGGAGGAACTCGTCGTGGAGGGCGCGCAGCCCGAACCCGCGGGCCATCACCGCCACATCCAGGCCCTCGAGGTCCGACGGCGCGAGGACCGCGCCCACGGGATGGGCGGCCGCCACCGGGTGATAAGCCGCGCAGGTGAGCCGCAGCGGCTCGGGGGCCTCACGGAGCACCGCGACCCGCGGGTGAGGCGCGGGGTGCAGGGCGATCGCGACATCGGCGTCGTCCCGGGCGAGCGTCTCGACCATCGAGTCGGTGCCCCCGGCCTGCACCACGATCGTCACGTCCGGATGCGCGCGCTGGAAGGGGTCGAGCACGTGCTCGTCGACCTGCTCGAGGAAGCCGAGGCCCACCGCGAGCCGCACCGTGCCGGTCGCGGCGCTCCTCCCCAGGGCGACCTCGTCGACGAACAGCGCGTCGAGATCCCGGCGCTCCAGGGCGTAGCGCACCGCGACCCGCCCCAGCTCCGTGACCCGGGCCCCGTCGGCCCCGCGCTCGAACAGCGCCTCGCCCAGCCGACGCTCCGCGGCCGCGATCGTGCGCTGGACGGCCGACGGCGCGATGCCGAGGTCCCGGGCCGCCGCCCGCAGGGAGCCCGCCTGCGCGACCGCGAGGATGCAGCGCAGCGTCCGGTCCGCGAGCACCGGCTCCCCCGTCGGCAGCACCTCAGCCCTTGGGAAGCGCCACCGGCTGCCCGGTCCGCGCCGATTCCTGGGCGGCGGCGACGACGCGGACGGTCGCGAGGCCGGCGTCGCCCGTCGGCGCGACGGCCTCCCCGGCGCGGACCGCGGCGAGGAAGGCGTCGAGCAGCTCGGCGTCGAGGTCGACGCCGTAGGGCAGCCAGCGGCCGGGGCCGCCGACGTGCTGGGCGAAGGCGTCGATCTGCATCTGCCCGCCGGTGCCGACGGCCTGCAGGGTGAGGCCGCCCCAGGTGGGGGCGTCGACCGGCTGCGACCAGGAGCAGTCGATGGTGGCGACCATCCCGCTCCCGTAGGTGAGCGTGACCAGGCCACCGGTCTCGGCGCCGGCCCCGGCGCGGTCGGCGCTGAGGATCCGGTTGGTCACGGCGTGCACGGTCGCGGGCGGCCCGAAGACCGCGTCGAGGATCTGGGCGACGTGGACGGTGTGGTCGACGAGGCTGCCGCCGCCGGAGAGCTCCACATCGGTGAACCAGTCCCGGGCCGTGGGCAGCATGCCGTTGTTGGTGCCGGTCAGGCCGAGGACCTGGCCGAGGCGGCCCTCCGCGATCGCGCCGCGGAGGGTCTGCACGGCGGGCGAGAAGTGGACGGGGAAGGCGGTCATCAGGACGACCCCGGCCTCGCGGCAGGCGGAGACCATCGCCTCGGCGTCGGCGACGGTGGTCGCGAGCGGCTTCTCGCAGAGCACGTGGACGCCGCGCCGGGCGGCCTCGAGCACCAGCTCCCGATGATGCGCGTTCGCGCTGGTCACGATCACGGCCTCGGGACCGTCCGGCCAGGCGGACCATGCCTCGTCGTAGCTGCCGACGAGCCGCTGCGCGGCCACGTCGCCGAAGCCGTCGGGGTCGGCGACGACGAGATCGACGTCGGCGCGCGCATCGAGCAGGGCCGCATATCCGGCGGCGTGGGTATGGGCGCAGCTCAGCAGCGCCACGCGCAGCGGCGCGGCGGGCGTCGGGGCGGCCGACGGGGCGTGCACGGGAGTCAGCATGCGATGCTCCGTCCGGTGTGGAGGGACTCGAGGGCGGCGCGGGCCACCTCGACGGCGCGGACCCCGTCGGCCGCGGTGACGCGCGGGGTCTCGCCGGTGCGTAAAGTCCGGACCGCGGCGAGGATCTCCTCCGCATACGGACTGCGCAGCGCGGTGACGTCGGGCAGGTAGTCGTCGTCGGTGCGCTGACCGGCGGCGACGGCGACCTCGTCGAGGCGCACCTCCGGATCCGTGGCCGAGTCGTACTGGAGGCGGCCCGCGTCCCCCGCGAGATCGAAGGTGTAGCGGAAGACGGTGCCGGGCGGGCCCCAGAACCCGCGGCAGTGGCTGATCGCGCCGCTAGTGTGGGTGAGGACCACGTGGGCGGTGCGCACGGTGGCGTCGCCCTCGGCCGCCGACTGCCGGGCGTAGACCCGCTCGGCGGGCCCGGCGAGCCACAGCGCCTGGTCGATGTCGTGGATCATCTGGTCCATGACCAGGCCGCCGGACTGCGCCTCGTCGGCGAACCAGGGCTGCTGCGGGAAGGAGCCGGTGCGCTCGAAGCGGAGCACGGCGAGGCGACCGATCGCGCCGTCCGCGATGGCCCGCTGCGCGGCGGCGTACTGCGGGAACCAGCGGACCACGTGCGCGGGGAACAGCATCCGACCCTCACGCTCGGCGTGCTCGGCGACGGCTCGGGCGTCCTCGGCCGTCAGGGTCAGCGGCTTCTCGCAGACCACGTCGCGGCCCGCATCGAGCGCCCGGTGGATCAGCTCGGCATGCGTGGGGGTGGGCGTGCAGATGTCGACGACGTCCACCGCGGCGAGCAGGGCGTCGAGGGTCTCGTGGCGGCGGGCGCCGAACTCGGCGGCGAACTCCGCGGCACCGTCGAGGCTGTGGCAGTGCAGCTCCGCCCCGGCCTCGATCCACCCAGGGGCATGGGCGCGGGAGATCCCGCCGGTGCCGATGATGCCGACGCGGAGGGGATCCGGCGGGGCCTTGAGGGGCATGGGTGCTCTCCGTCGTCGGAGCGGTCACGGTCGACGACGATCCTAGTCAGACGCGGGGCGGGGCGGGGGCTCGGGTCGGATCACCCGCCGCCCCGCTCCCCGGAGTCCCTGATGCCCCTGCATGGCACCGTCCAGCTCCACCCCGCCCAGGTCGTCGGCCCCGTCCGGCGGCGCACAGACCGGCCCTGCTGAATCTCCGGGCCTGGCGTGACCTCACCGCCCCACAGGCCTTCAGGTCACGCCACGCGCGGAGTTCCAGCAGGCTGAGCACCCGCCCGAGCCACCGGCAGTCACCTACGGCACCCGAACCGCCTCCGCCGAGCCTCAGCCGGTGACCACCTCGAGCACGGCCCCGGGCCGCACCAGCGCCCGGTCGAGACCCACGCCGGCCGCGCGGTAGCGGCGCTCGAGCGGACGGGCCGCCGCGAGGTCCACCGCCTCACCGTCGACGCGCAGCTCGCGCACTCCGCAGCCGGTCTCCCCGCGGTGGAAGCGGACCGTGAGCAGCCCGCCGTCGTAGGGGATCTCCGCCTCGGCGCCGTCGAGCGCGCCCGGCAGCACCGGGTCGACCTCGAGCCGTCCGGCCCGGGCGCGGAGACCGAGCACGTCCTCGACGATCATCCGCAGCAGCAGCCCGGGACCCGAGGAGTACACGCGCCAGCCGCCCTCGAAGTCGACGGTGCCCTCGCGCATCCGGGCGCCCTCGGCGGCGGCGGTCGCCCGGTCGGGGAAGACCGCGTCGGAGCTCGAGAAGTAGCAGGTGGACTGGCGGATCCGGGCGGAGTCGACACGGTCGGAGAGCCCGATCGGCACGGCCTTCAGCAGTTCGGTCCAGGCCCGCTCGGGTTCGCCGAGGCGGGTGAGCGCCTCGACGTAGCGCAGGTGGGCGTGCATGTACATGAGCCCGATCTCGCGGCCGAAGAAGGTCGCGGTCTCGGCCCGCTGGAACACCTCCATGACGCCGCCGTGGTAGCCGACGGGCCGGTCGAAGAGGTGGATGCCGGTGGGTCCGGTGAGGTGCTCCTCGAGCAGGTCGAGGTGGTGGCGGGCCTGCTCGGGGGTGAGCAGCTCGTCGGCGAGGGCGTGGATGACCTGCAGGGATCCTCGCTGGAGCCCGGTGGTCTCATCGCGCGGGTGGACCAGGTGGCGCACCTCGCCGTCGCGCAGATGGGCGTAGCCGGCCAGTTCCCCGTCCACCAGGAGCAGCTCGGCGAAGGCCTCCAAGGCGCCGTCGGCGAGGCCCTGGCAGCGGGCCGCGAGCGCGGCGACCTCCGGGTCGGCACTCGGATTCGCGTGGGCGGTGAGGGCCGCGGCGAGGTGGCCGAGGGCCTTGATCTCCAGTTCGGTGGTCCAGGTCGAGCAGAGGCTCGCGGCGAGCGCGGGGCTCGCCGGCTGCAGGGAGTCGTTCCAGTCTCCGTGCCCGTAGGCGGGCAGCCGCGGGTCCTCGGTGCGCTGACGGGAGATGTGCTCGACGGCGCGCAGGGCGTGGTCGAGCACGCTGGTCGGCTCGCCGAGGCGGTCCGCGCCGACCCATCCCGCGGTCTCGGCGAGGATGCTCGCGTCGCCGGTGACCTCGAGGTACTCGGCGAGGGCGAGCAGCGGCCAATAGACGACGTCCCCGTGCGCGTCGCGCAGGCCGGGCCCCGCGTATCCGGGGAGGTAGTCGAACCACTGCGGCCAGGTGCCGTCCTCCTGCTGGGCGCCGAGCACGGTCAGCAGGGTACGGCGCAGCTCGGCCGGCTCGTCGGTGGCGAGCAGCAGGCCGACGGGTCCCTGGCACACGTCGCGCGTGCCCCAGGCGCCGCCGGTGTACTGCTCGAGGCCGCGCGGGGAGCGGAAGTGCACGGAGGCGTTCTGCGCGAGCCAGGCCAGGGTCTCGCCGACGGCGGCGACTTCCAGCTCGGCGTCGGCCGACGGGGCGGTCGTGTCGGTCGCCGCGGTCGCGGGGTCGCCCGCTGCCGACGGGGCGGCCGACGGGGCGGCCGACGCGGCACTCAGTCGCGGCAGGCGCGGTCGATAGGGCTCCACCTCCGCCTCCGCGCCGGCTCGCCCGAGCAGCACCTCCACCTCCCGCGCCGCGCCGAGGGCGACGGTGCGCAGCCGCGCGTCGCGGGCGACGGCGTCGGAGTAGAGCGCGGCGTCGCCCGCGATCTCGAGGCTGTGCCCGTCAGCCGCGACCTGCAGGGACAGCTCCTCGCTGCCGTCGACGAGGAGCAGCAGCTCCCCCACCGCGCCCGTGGTGGCCACCGTGAGGCGGACCGTGCCGGGCAGGGCGACCTCGGCGCGCACGCGCACCGTCGCCGCACCGTCGGCAGCCGCCCCGTCGGCCGCGACGTACAGCCAGGTGCAGACCTCCTCGCCCACCGACCAGGCGGTGGGCAGGCCGAGCAGCTGCCACGCGCCGCCCTCGGCGCGGCGGAGCAGGCGGACGCCGCTGGCCCGCTCGAGGCCGAGGTAGGAGCGCCGCACGCCGGTCAGCTCGCCGCTCGAGGCGTGGCCGATCGTGAGCTGCGAGCAGAACACGCCGCGCATCCAGGAGGTGGAGGCGACGACGTCGAGGTCCGCGGCGGCGCGCGCATGGACCTGCTGCACGTGGCCATGGGGGCGCAGAACCGCGCGCTCCTTCGCGGCGGCGACCACGTGACCGGCAGGCCCGAAGGCGGAGAGGACGGCGCCGCGGTCCTCCTCGAGCAGGCGCAGCGCGCCGCCGGCGAGCGCCTCGAGATCGCTGCGGGTCGCCTCGCGCACGGGCAGCTCGGCGGCGGTCGCGAGGAGGCTGCGGGGCACCTCGGTGTTCTCGGCGGCAGAGCCCAGCGTGGGCGCCGCGCCCTCCGCAGCACCCTCCCCGTCGAGCACCCGCTCGCGCAGGGCGTCGACGAGCGCGGCGTCGGCTTCGGTCGTGGCCGCGGGGTGGTCGGCGACGACCGCGCCCCAGAACACCGTCGACCAGCTCTCGCCGGGGGCGAGGGAGACCACGGCGGTGCGCAGCGCGGCGAGGGTGTGCTCGTGCTGGAGCCGCTCGGAGGGCAGGTCACGGGCGGGATCGAGGCCGGCGCCGGTGCGCTGGTCGAGGAGCTGCAGCGCGTCGGTCCCCCACTGGGCGACGGGGGCGTCGGCCCCGATCACGCCCCACGGCACCTCGCCCGCGGGCATGTTCTGCCGCACGGCGAGCGCGAGCCCGGCACCGTACGCGCCGTGGCGCACCGGGGTGAGGTCGAGGTACTGGGCGACGTACTGCTCGTTCCGCCGCACCGCGTCGCGCGGGGTGAGCGCCACGTCGAGGGTGTGCAGCAGATCCACCTCGACGGCGGAGCCCCGATCGTTGCGCACGGTGACGCTCCAGGCCCAGCCCTCGCCGACCGCGGCGAGGCGGGCGGTGGCGGCGAGGCCGGCGGGGGCGCTCTGCACCGTGCCGTCGGCCGCGCGGACACCCAGCACGGCGGGGCCGGTGAGCGGCGCGGTCATCTCCCAGGCGGAGGCGCCGACGGGGCGGACCCGCAGGTGCACGCCCGCAGGTCCGGACTCGGCGGGAGAGGCCGGGTACTGCAGCAGGCTGAGCGCTCCGGCGTCGAGGCGAGCCGGGTCGCCCGCAGGGGTCAGCTCGAGGGCGATCGGCAGGGTGCGCGTCGCGTGGGGCGCGGCGGTGGTCGTGGAGGTCATCGGGTCTCCTCGGGGAGGTCGGGGGAGGTCTCGGGGCCGCTGGAGCCGGGGGTCGCGCAGCCGCAGCTGCCGCGGTGGACGATGCGGGAGTCGAGGACGACCGGTTCCGGATCGGGGTCGGCACCGTCGACGAGGGCGGCGAGGCGGCGGGCGGCGAGCGCGCCCAGCTCCTCGACGGGCTGGGCGACGGTGGTCAGGCCCGGGCGCACGTAGCGGGCGGCGTGCACGTCGTCCCAGCCCACGACGGCGATGCCGCCGGGGACCTCCACGCCCTGCTCCTGCAGCTGGTGCATGAGCGCGAGGGCCAGCTGGTCGTTGCCGCAGACGATCGCGTCGAGGTCGAGGCCGTCGGCGACGATCTCGCGCGCGACCTGCGTGCCGGACTCGTCGACCGCGTCGGCCGCGAACGTCGTCGCGCTCTGGAGCCCGGCATCGCGCAGGGCGCTGAGGTAGCCCGTGTAGCGGGCGCCGATGTCGGAGTCCGGCTCGGGCCGGCCCAGGAAGGCGATGCGGCGGCGGCCCGCCTCGACCAGGTGCGCGGTGAGGCGGGCGGCGGTGACCTCGTTCTCGGTGAAGAAGGCGTCGCGGCCGGGGATGCGGCCGCGTGCGGCGGTGACCACGGGCCGACGACGGCCGATCTCCGCCACGAGGGCGTCGTCCGCCGCGCTGCGCGACATGAAGGCGATGCCGTCGACCTTGCCGGCGAGCTGGCGGACGGCCCGCTCCGGATCGGTGTCGGGGCCGGTCAGGAGGATGACGACGGACAGTCCGAGGTCGCTCGCGGCGGTCTCGAAACCCACCAACACGGCCGCGTAGTAGGGGCCGTCGATGCCGGGCAGCACGAGGCCGAGCGCGTTGGTGCGCCGGCCGGCGAGGGCCCGGGCCGATCCGTCGGGGACGTAGTTCAGCTCGCGCGCGGCGGTCAGCACCGCCTCCCGGGTGCGGGGCGCGACCTTGTCGCTCCCGGCGAGGGCCCGGGAGACCGTCGCGGTGGAGACGCCCGCGTGTTCCGCGACCGCGTAGATGGTGGCGGAGCCCCGCTCGGACCTCTTCGTCGTCTGCCTGCTCATGACGTGCGCCTTCCTGCTCGACCTCGATGACCGTGCGGCCCGCGTCGACCGCGACCCTCTCGACCCGCACCGGGAGGGTCCTCGACGTGCCCGGCCGTGGTGGATATGCTTGTGCCCCGAGGGTGCAAGCGCTTACATGGCTTCACCGTAGACGACGGTCGACGCCGCGTCCACCCGACAGCGGGCCCCCGGCCCGACCCCCGACACCGACGACGGGATGTCCCCGAATGCTCACCATCGACCGCCGCCGCCTGCTGATCCACGAAGAGCCGCGACTGATCCTGGCCGGCGAGATCCACTACTTCCGCGTGCCCCGCGAGCAGTGGGCCGCGCGCATCACGCAGCTCGCCGAGGCCGGCGCGAACACCGTGGCCAGCTACATCCCGTGGGTCTTCCACGAGCTGCCCGACGGCACCCTCGACCTCACCGGCGCCACCCGCCCGGAGCGCGACCTCGCCGCCTTCCTCGACCTCTGCGCCGAGGCGGGGCTGTGGTTCATCGCCCGCCCCGGCCCCTTCCAGATGGCGGAGCTGAAGAACGAGGGCCTCCCCTACCGGCTCTACTCCGAGCACCCGGAGATCGTGCCCGTCGGCTGGGACGGCGCGCCCGCGCCGAGCCGCACCGTCGACTACCTCGCCCCGGCCTTCCTCGCCGAGGCCGACCGCTGGTACGCCGCGGTGATGCCGCTGCTCGCCGAGCGGCTGGTCCAGCACGGCGGCCCGATCATCTCGGTGCAGCTGGACAACGAGATCGGCATGCTCGCCTGGGTCACGAACTCCCCCGACCTCACCGACGATCTCCTCTCCGACCTGCGCGGATGGATCCGTGAGCACCGCGCGGACGCCGCCCGGACGTACCCCGCGCTCGAGGAGGACGACGCCGCCTGGGCCCGCACCGTGCGCAGCCCCGAGGAGGCCTGGGCGGGCGCCCTGCGTGTGGACCTGACGCGGTTCCTGCGCGGCCGCTTCGCCCGCTACGTCGACCATCTGCGCGCGGCCGCCGAGTCGCACGGCGTGCGTGATGTGCCCTTCGTGATCAACATCCACGGCACAGAGGAGGGCTCCGCGCTCGGCATCAGCCAGCTGGTGGAGACCTATTCCGGCCGGCCCGGCTACCTCTCCGGCTCCGACCACTACGCCGGGGACATGACCCTCGACGTCACGACCGACATGTACGTGCTGAACGCCTTCCAGCAGGCGGTCCACGACGACGACCAGCCGCTGACCTCCCTCGAGTTCGAGGCCGGGACCGGCGACTACGGCGACGGGATGGAGCGGCTCGCCGAGCCCGCCACCGCCGACCTCAAGAGCCGCCTGTTCGTCGCCCAGGGCAACCGGATGCTGAACTACTACCTCTTCGCCGGCGGACACAACCCGCCGCTCGACGAGCCCGTCGGCGACGGCAACGACCGCCTCGCCTTCACCGGGCGCCGGCACGGCTTCGCGGCCCCCGTCGGCCCCGAGGGCCAGGCCTCCCCGACCCTCGCGCCCCTCGCCGCGGCCATGCGCCAGCTGGCGCTGCACGAGAGGCACCTCGCGAACGCCGTCGAGGAGCTCGACGACCTCGCGCTCGGCCTCGTGCTCGACTCCTACGCGACCGAGCTGCGGCATCCGGACAGCGAGATCATGGGCGAGATCGTCCAGGACCTCGAGCTGCACCGCGGGCCCGGCCAGCGCAAGGCCCTCGCCCGCTCCGCGCTCTTCCAGGGCTACCGCTTCGACGCGGTCGACGTCGCCTCCCCGCGGCCGCGGCCGGGTGGGGCGGGTCGGCGCGTCCTCATGCTCGCCTCCTCGCGGCACCTCGATCCGCACGTGCAGCAGCAGCTCGCCGATCACGTCACCGGCGGCGGGGGGCTCCTGCTGCTGGGCGTGCTGCCCGAGCGGGACCTCGAGGGACGGCCCTGCCGGATCCTCGCCGATGCCCTCGGCCTCTCCGCCGCGCCCGTGCGCCACGACTCCTCGCGCTTCCACCCGTCCGTCCTCTGGGCCGAGGACCGCGCGGTGCTCGACGAGACGCGGGTGGGTTGGTTCCAGGAGCTCTCGGGCCCGGACGCCCGTCCGGTGCTCACCACCGTCGACGGCGAGACCTGCGGCGTCGAGGTACGGCGCGGCGAGGGGCGGGCGATCCTGCTCGCCGCGGGCCTCCCCTCGCACCTGGGCCTGTTCGGGCAGGCCCTCGAGCGCCTCGGCGCTGTGCCCGGTCTGCGCCTGCGTTCGAGCGTCCCCGGGGTCGTCGCCACGACCACCCGCGACGAGCACGGCGGCCGCATGCTGCACCTGCTCAACGTCACCGGGTACCGGCCGGACGTCACGATCGAGCTCGACGGGGAGCGGCTCGAGCTGCGTCCCGCCCCGCACACCGGCTACCTGCTCGCGCGCGGGCTGGACGTGGGCCGCGCCCGGATCGAGGAGGCGAACGCCGAGCTCACGACCATCTCCGACGAGCAGCTCTCCTTCGCCGAGCCCGCCGGGGAGCGGCTCCGGGTGGTGCTCCGGACCGACGCGCCGGTCACGGCCGACGGGCCCGGTGCGCGTGCCGCCCGGTCCGGGGAGCGGGTGCTGGTCACGGCCGACGGCCCGGTGCGCGTGCATCTCGGCTGAGGCGGCCGGGGCTGAGGGGGCGGCCAGGTTTGAGCGCCTGGCCGGGTTCGAGCGCCTGGCCGGGTTTGAGCGCCTGGCCGGGGCGAGAATGGTTGTGCCCGGCCCTCCCCCGCCGGCCCTGCTGAAACTCCGCGCCAGGCGTGACCTCACCGCCTGTGGGGGCTTCAGGTCACGCCACACGCGGAGTTTCAGCAGCCGGCTCCCCGCACCCAGCAGCCCGGCAGCCTGGCCCGACCTCGGCCCCGTCGCCCCCGGCGCCGCCCCCAGCCCCGGCGCGCCCACCGCGGAGATCACGGCTTGTAGAGGTCGGCGAAGGGGTTCGGGATCGCCTCCAGCAGCTGCCGCGTGTACTCGTCGCGCGGGGTGCGGATCACGTCGATCGCCTCCCCGTGCTCGACCACGCGGCCCTTGTTCAGCACGATCACGTCGTCGGCCAGCATGCGGGCCGAGAGCAGGTCGTGGGTGATGTAGAGGATGCCCACGTCGGAGTCGGCGACCAGACGCTGGAGCAGCTCGAGCACCTCGGCGCGGATCGACACGTCGAGGCTCGAGATCGGCTCGTCGGCGATGATCAGCTCCGGATCGGCGGCGAGCGCCCGCGCGATCACCACGCGCTGGCGCTGCCCGCCGGACAGCTCGAAGGCGTGCCGGGACCGGTAGCGGCGGGCCGGGGTGAGGGCGACCCGTTCGAGCAGCTCGTCGATCGCCGCGCTCAGCTCCGCCCGCCCCATGGAGCGGTGGTTCTTCAGCGGCCGCGACAGGATGTACTCGAGGGTCTTGTTGGGGTTCAGCGACGAGTAGGGGTCCTGGAACACCATCTGCACGAGGGAGCGGTAGCCGCGCAGGGCGCGGCCGCCGAGGGTGCCCACGTCGAGCGGGCCCTCCTTCGCGTGGAACGTGATCGTGCCCGTCGTCGGCCGATCCACGCCCGTGATCATGCGGGCGAGCGTGGACTTGCCCGAGCCGGACTGGCCCACGAGCGCGGTGACCATGCCGCGGCGCAGCTGGAAGCTGACGTCGTCCACGGCGAGGGTCTCGCGGGTGCGCAGGCCCTGCCGGGAGTGGAACACCTTCGTCACGCCGTCGACCTCGAGGAACACCTCGCCGCGCAGCGCCTCCTTGGTGTCCGCGACGGTCTTCTCGAAGGCGGGGCCCGCGAAGCGGACGGTGCGCGGCGGGAGGCCCTGCGTCTCCGGCGCCTCACGCTGCAGCCGCGCCACGTGGCAGGCCGCCCGGGGCGGGGTCCACGTGCCGTGGGAGTCGAGGCGCAGACCGGTGACGGCGTCGTCCTTCCGCAGCGCCGGCATCTCCAGCAGCTGCGGGGCGTCGGTCAGGCACTGCGCGATCTTCTCGGGGCAGCGGGGCGCGAAGGGGCAGCCGGTCAACGGCTGCGAGAGGTCCGGCGGACGCCCCGGCACATAGGTGATCCGGACCGTCTCCTGGCGGGGGTCGCCGTAGGAGCCGAGCAGGCCCTTCGTG
This sequence comes from Brachybacterium sp. B718/18, assembly GCF_055454375.1. Lineage (NCBI taxonomy): Bacteria > Bacillati > Actinomycetota > Actinomycetes > Micrococcales > Dermabacteraceae > Brachybacterium > Brachybacterium sp. B718/18. The sequence goes on from NZ_JBVDDO010000004.1 coordinate 22,577, forward strand.
TAGGGGTGCAGCGGCTCGCGCAGCAGGTCGTCGGTGTCGTGCTCCTCGACGATCCGCCCCGCGTACATCACCAGGATCCGGTCGGAGAGGTCCATGACGGTGCCGATGTCGTGGCTGATGAACAGCACCGCGAATCCCTGCTCCGCCTGGAGCTTGCGGACGCCCTCGAGGATGGAGCGCTGCACGACCACGTCCAGGCCCGTGGTCGGCTCGTCCAGCAGTACGAACTTCGGGTCGTTGACCAGCGCGAGCGCGAGGTTGACGCGCTGCTTCATACCGCCCGAGAGCTCGTGCGGGTAGGCGCGGATGAACCGGTGGTCGATGAGGACGAGGTCGAAGAGCTCCTTGATCCGCTCGACCACCTCGGCGCCGCGGCGCGAGGAGTGCAGCTCGATCGCGTCGCGGAACTGGTCCTCGACGCGCACCACCGGGTTCAGCGAGTTCATCGAGGACTGGAAGACGGTGGAGATGTCGCGCCAGCGGTAGGGGCGCAGCTCCTCCTGGCTCATCGCGGTGATGTCCCGGCCGTCGAAGCGGATGGTGCCGCCGGTGATCCGGCCCGGCTTCTCGGTGAGCCGCAGGAGGGCCGTGCCCAGGGTCGACTTGCCCGAGCCGGACTCCCCGATGAGCCCCACGAACTCACCGGGACGGATCGAGAAGGAGACGTCCTGCACGGCGTCGAGGGCCGGGTGGAGCTTCGGCTCGTAGCGGACGGTGAGGCCGTCGACCTCGAGCAGCGGGGCGTCGGGGGCGGGGAGGTTCTCGGCGGGGCCGGTGCGCTCACGGCCGACGGGGGCCGCGGTCGCGTCGGCGCCGCCGACGGTCGGCGCGGGCCGGGGCTCGTTGTTCTGGGCATGCTCGCTCATGTCAGCCGTCCTCTCGCAGGTGCGGGTTCGAGATGAGGTCGATGCCGAAGTTGATCAGGGTCAGCGCCATGATCAGGCCCGACAGCGCGAGGCCCGGCACCAGCAGCCAGACCCACAGGCCCTGGGCGAGGGCGCCCTGCAGCTGCGCCTGATAGAGCATCGTCCCCCAGGAGATCGACTCGGTGTTGCCGAGCCCGAGGAAGCTGAGCCCCGCCTCCGCGCCGATCGCCCCGGTCGCGGCGCCGAAGAAGCCGGCGGCCACCAGGGAGGTCATCTGCGGGAGGATCTCGCGGAAGATGATCGTGGGGGTGCGGTCACCGGCGAACTTCGCCGCCGTGACGAAGTCCCGGTGTCGCAGCGTGATCATCAGCGAGCGCTTGGACCGGGCGGCGCCGGCCCAGGAGATGATGCCGATGATCAGGATCGTGAACCACACCGAGCGGACCTCGGAGTAGGCCATCAGGGTGATGATCAGCGGCAGCGTCGGCACCACGAGGGCGACGTTGGTGACCAGCGACAGCACGTCGTCGATCCAGGTGCCCTCGAAGTAGCCGGAGGTCAGACCGATGATCAGGCCGAGCACGGTGGCGAACAGGCCGCCGAACAGGCCGACGATCAGGGAGACCCGGGTGCCCCAGATCAGCTGGCTGAAGATGTCCGCGCCCTGGGTGGTGGTGCCCATCCAGTGCTCCGCGCTCGGCAGCAGCACCGGCGCGAAGGTCGTGTCGTCGCCGCGGTAGGGCGCGATCAACGGGGCCGCGAGCGCGATCAGCACGTACAGGCCCAGCAGCACGATGCCGACGCGGGCCTTCTTCGAGGCCCAGAGGATCTGGAACCAGGAGGGGCCGTGGTCGATGCGGTCGGTCTGCTCCGCCTCGGCGAGGGCGAGGTCCGTCAGGACGCTCGCATCGGCCGTCGCGGCCGACGCGCCGGGCAGCGGGGCCGTGCCGCCCGCCGGGGAGGCTCCGGCCGCCGGGCCGTCGCCGCGCTCGTCGGCCGGACCGGAGCCGCGTGCCCCGTCGGCTGGACCGGAGCCGCGCGCCCCGTCGGGCCCGGAGCCTTTCGGGCGGGGGTGGACGTCGTCGTGGTCCGCCATGTCAGGCCGCCTTCCGGGCTCGGGGATCGAGGACGCCGTAGAGCATGTCGGCGAGGAGGTTCGCGATCAGCGTGCCGACGATGGTGAACAGCAGCAGCGCCTGCAGCAGCGGGTAGTCCTTGCCGGAGGCGGCCTGCTGCATGAGCCGGCCCATCCCCGGGTAGTCGAAGGTGGTCTCGATGAGGATCTGCCCGCCGAGGATGCCGCCGAGCGCCATCGCGAGGCCCGTCACCGAGGGGAGCAGGGCGTTGCGGGCCGCGTAGCGCATGGCGATCTGCTTGTCCGGCACGCCCTTGGCCCGGGCGAGGCGGATGTAGTCCTCGCCGAGGTTGAGGATCATGGTGTTGCGCATCCCGAGCACCCAGCCGACCGGCCCCAGCAGCATCAGCACCGCGGCCGGCAGGATCGAGTGGAGCACCGCGTCCCCGAGGAACTCGAGGTTCCAGCCCGGCATCGACGCCTCGTAGCCGCCCGAGGTCGGGAACCAGCCCAGCACGTAGCCGAAGACGAACAGCAGCAGCAGGGCGACCCAGAAGGACTGCAGGGTGCCGATGAAGGTCGAGCCGAGCGTGACCACCGAGTCGAAGGGCGAGTTGCGCCACCAGGCGGCGAAGGCGCCCAGCACCGTGCCCAGCAGGAAGGAGAGCACCAGCGTCACCCCGACCAGGACCAGGGTCCACAGCATCGCCCGTCCGATCACGTCCGTCACCGTCGCCGGGAAGTACGTGTACGAGTAGCCGAAGTCGCCGCGGGCCAGCTGGCCGAGATAGGCGAGGTACTGCTCGAAGAGGTTGCCCTCGGGCTGGCCGAGCATGATCCGCATGGCCTCGATGCGGGCCGGGTCGATCTCGGTGTCACGACCGGAGATCTGGCGGATCATCAGCTCGGCGGGATCGCCGGGCTGGAGGCGGGGGATCAGGAAGTTCAGCGTGATCGCCGCCCACAGGGTGAGCAGGAAGTAGCCGATCCTGCGCAGGAAGTACTTCACGGTGCGCTCCGTTCCGGGTCAGGGCACGGCCGGGGCGGAGACCTCACACCCCGGCCGCGCGGCTCAGGAGGCGCTCGGCGGCACCAGGCGGGTGATGATCATGAGCATCTCGGAGTTGGTCCCGTAGGGGTCCTCCTCCGAGGGCCAGCCCTCCGCCTTGTCGGTGCGGTAGATCATCCGCGCCGGGGCGTAGAACAGCGGGGTGACCGGGTACTTCGTCATCATGATCTCGACGAGCTGACCGGTCAGCTCCTTCTGCGCCTCGGGGTCGGTCTCCCCCGAGAGCTGGGCGATGATCTCGTCGGTCGCCGGGTCCTCCCAGCGGCCCACGTTCGCCTTGACGGTGTCCTCGGTGGGGACCTGGTCCGAGGCGAGCTTCGAGCCCAGGTTGCGGGCCACCTCGCAGCCGCCGTGGAGGTACTCGAGCAGCAGGTCGAAGTTTGCGTCCTTCTTCGCCTGGTCCACGGCCTCGGGCGGTGACGTCTGCACCGAGGCGTTGATCTTCATGGTCTGCAGGTTGCGGACGATCACGTCGGCCGCCGCCTGGTAGTCGATCCAGCCCGCCTGCACCAGGAACTTCGGGGCGAAGGCCGAGCCGTCCGGGAGGGTGCGGAAGCCGTCGGCGCCGACGGTGTACCCCGCGGCGTCCAGCAGCTCCTCCGCCTTCGCGGTGTCGAAGGGCAGCACGGTGTCCTGACCGGCGTAGGCCTCCGGCAGCAGGTTCTCGGCGTAGGGCAGCTTGAGCCCGGTCTGCGAGGCGGGGGCCATCACCGAGTAGGTCGCCTTGGCGCTGATCTCGTCCTTGTCGAGGCCCTGCGAGACGGCCTCGCGGAACTTCTCGTCGTCGAACGGGGCCTTGGTGAGGTTGTAGGTGAGGACCGTCGAGCCGGCCGGGGCGTACCAGAAGTGGTTCAGCTCCGGGTCCTTCGCGGCGAAGGCCTGCTCCGGGTTGGGGATCTCGCCCCAGTAGGCGTCGAGCTCGCCCGCGGCGAGCTTGAGCGCGGCGTTGGTGGCGTCGTAGTTGCCCTCGAGGATGAGCTCCTCGATGAGCACCTTGTCGGCCTGCCAGTAGTCCTCGCGGCGGGTGAGCTGCAGACGGCGGCCGTTGTAGGAGCCGAGGGCGAAGGGGCCGGTGCCGACGGGTGCCTCGTCGACGTACTGGGTCGGATCGCCGACCTCGCCCCACACGTGCTGCGGCATGATCTTCGCGGTGATCAGCGAGTCGAACTTCGCGGCCGCCAGGCCGGAGAAGCTGATCACGACGTCCTGGCCCTCGACCTCGACCGACTCGGCAGGGGCGCCGAAGACGTCGGTCCACAGGCCGATGTCGTCCGCGCCGGGGTACTCCTTGCGCAGGTTCAGGGTGAAGGCGACGTCGTCCGGGGTGAGGGGCTCACCGTCGGACCAGGTCACGCCCTCGCGGATGGTGAACACCAGGGTCTGCTCGTCGCGCCAGGCGAACTCGGTGGCGATCCACGGGACCACCTCGCAGTTCATCGAGCTGCGGATCATCAGCGGCTCGTAGAAGTAGGTGCGGGAGGTGACGTTCGGGGCGAAGGGGTTGAAGTTCGCGATGCCGGCGACGTTCTCCGCGACCTCGGACGGGAAGGTCAGCTGCGGGATCGTGGTGCCGTCCCCGGCGGGTGCGTTCCCGCCCTGGTTGGTCTGGATCCGGCCCGAGCAGGCGGCGGTGCCGGCGACGAGCGCGGCGGCCAGCGGGCCGGTGGTGAGGAGGGTCCTTCTCTTCATCGAGTGCTCCTGGTGAGGCGGCCGCCGTACGACGGGGCCGGAGGAAACCCGGGATCGGAGGGCCCGGGCGGGAGGCGAGCGTGCCGTCGGTGGCGTGGCCGTCGGTGGCGTGGCCGTCACTGGCGCGCTCTTGAGGGACGATGTTAGCGCTTACACTCACATTGTCAACGCTTACATGCGCGGAAGCCGGGCATGTCGGGCGGGATGGGCTGGCACCGCTGCCGCTGAACCCTGCCGACGCCGCCCCCGTGTCGCCGCCACGCCGCCACCCTGCCTCTGCCCCTACCTCTGGCGTAGCCCCAGCTGAAACTCCGCGCGTGGCATGACCTCACCGCCCCACAGGCATTCAGGTCACGCCACACGCGGAGTTCCAGCAGCTCGACCCCACCAGCGCCCCGGTCCCCGCCCCGCCAGCACCCCACCACCTCACCCCGGCTCTGCCAGAAGCCCCGCCCCAACCCCGGCCCCGTTGGAACCCCTCACCGGCAAGCCGAGGCCAGGTCCTCCGCCAGCAGGGCCGCCTCGGCGTCGGTCAGGCCGTGCACGGTCAACCGCAGGTGATGGGACCGTTCGCCTCGACCGCCCGTTGCGTCGAGGCGGAACTCGTCGCCGGTGCGCACGCGCCACCCGCGTCGGGCGAGCTGCGCGGCGACCTCACCCGCGGACCGCGGCAGACCCACCCACAGGCTCATCCCGTCGGCCGCCGTGACCTCGGCCCCGACTTCGCGCAGCAGCGCGGCGACCTGCGCGTTCCGTGCCGCGTACCGCTCCCCCGCCCGCTCGATGAGCGCCCGGGCGCCGTCCTCGCACAGCACCCCGTGGGCGAGGCGCTGCAGCAGGTGACTGACCCAGGTGGTGCCGGGGCTAAGGCGCAGCGCGAGCCGGTCGGCGGTCTCGGAGTCGCTCGCGACGACGGCGAGGCACAGGTCGGGCCCGAGGAACTTCGAGACCGAGCGCACCAGCGCCCAGCGCCGATGCCCCGGCGGGAGCGGGCTGCGGAACGGCCGACGGGACAGGAACGAGAAGTAGTCGTCGAGGACGACCAGCACATAGGGATGCTCGGCGAGGACTTCCTGCAGGTCACGGGCTCGCTGCGCACTGAGCGAGGCACCGGTGGGGTTCTGCGCCCTCGGGGTGAGCACCACGGCCCGCGCGCCGGCCTCGAGCGCGACGCGCAGCCCGTCCGGGGTCATGCCCTCCGCGTCCACGGGCACGGGCAGGGCCCGGTAGCCGGCGTGTCGGACGGTCTGGATGCTCGCCAGGAAGCAGGGATCCTCGAGCGCGACGGCGTCGTCTCGGACCAGCGCCTGGGCCAGCAGGCGCTCAATCGCGTCGACGGCGCCGCTGGTCAGGGTCAGATCCGCGGCGGCACCGCCGGGAACGTCGGGGGCGACCCAGTCCCTCGCCCAGGCCGCGAAGCCGGGGTCGATGACGGGTTCGCCGTAGAGCACGGGGCGGCCGACGGCCCCGGCGAGCGCGGGCGCGAGATCGGGGATGAGGGCGGGGTCGGGGTTGCCGGTGCCGAGGTCGCGGAGCGTTCCCGCGGGGACGTCGGGGGCGAGGGCGGCGAGCGCGGTCGCGTCCGCGAAGCCCTCCTGCGCGGCAGTGCGGGTGCCCGCGATACGGGTGCCGGCCCGGCCCTGGGCGATCACGGCGCCGTCGCGGGCGAGCCGCTTGTAGGCGGCGACGGCGGTGTTCCGGTTGACGCCGAGCTGTTCGGCGAGGGCGCGGACGGGCGGGAGCAGGTCGCCGGGGGCGAGCTCGCCGCGCTCGACGAGGCCGCGGACGCTCGCGGAGATCTCGGCGGCGGTGGCGCCGGTGATCTGCGCGGGCGAGGGGGTCTCCACGGGAGCGAGTCTAGGGCGGGCCCGGAGGCACGGGCAGTGTCGCGACCCGCCCCGCGAGCGCCCGGAACCAGCGGTGCTCGTACTCGCTGCGCTCGACGGCGAGCGCCGTCCGGCACCAGTCGAGGACCTCGTCGCGCTGCCATTCCCCCTCGCGGATGAGCCAGGGGACGACGGAGGCGTCCAGGCGCGGGCCCGGACCGGTGTCGTCGCGCTGCGCTGCCGACGCTCCCTTGATCCCCGGGGTCTCGAAGAGCCGCGGGAGCGTCGTGCGGAGGAGGACGGGGCGCCTCCGGAGGTAGGCCCTGGGCGAGGGCCAGGCAGCCCAGCAGATCAGAATCAGCACGGCGCCCTGCTGCGTGGGCGGCTCGACGAGTCCGGACTGCGCCCAGTCGAACATCGCCTCGATGCCGCGGTTGCCGTCCCAGGCTTTCGGGTTTGTGAGGAACCGCGTCGAGAACGCCTCGACGAAGGCGGGGAGGTCCTCCGGGAACAGTCTCGGGAGGTGGTCGCGCGCCACGGGCCCGTCGAAGGTGCGCTGCCGCAGCGCCTGGGGGAGCGAGGCGGTCGCGAGCAGCGCCGTCTGCGCCGCGTACCCGTGCCGGCCGCTCAGGGCGCCGCGCCACCGACCTTCGGGGTCCCGGGCCCCGGTCGGGGCGCCGAGGATCGCGTTCGCGCTCCCCATGACGCTCCTGCGCAGCGCCGTGCGCTCCTGCGCGGGGAACGGTTCGAGCAGCTCGACCACAGCGTCATGGTCCCCTCGCTGGAGAGCGGCGAGGAGGGGCGAGGTCGCATCGGGGAGTGACTGGTTCATCGGCCGCTCTCGTGAGGGGGACGGTGCATGTCGCGCTGACATTCTTCCTCCCGGCGAGGGCGCATCTCCATTCGTCCACTAGGCGGCGTCACGGCGCGGGATGTGGCAGGGAGCACGGACCTCGCACCCTCGCGGCCCTCTCGTGACCACTCCCGCCACCCCGTGCTACCTTTTGGCCTAGATCAAAGTGGTGCAGGGAGGGGCGACGCGCACGGAGCGTCGGCCCGCGCCGCGCGAGCGACGAAGGAACACCGCTGTGACCAGTGACGTCACCCCTGCCCCCACCTCCTCCCCCGCTGCCGCGACCGGCACCGGCACCGTCAAGCGCGGTCTCGCCGAGATGCTGAAGGGCGGCGTCATCATGGATGTCGTCACCCCCGAGCAGGCGAAGATCGCCGAGGACGCCGGCGCCGTCGCCGTCATGGCCCTCGAGCGGGTCCCCGCCGACATCCGCGCCCAGGGCGGCGTCTCCCGCATGAGCGACCCGGACATGATCGACGGCATCGTCGCGGCCGTCTCCATCCCGGTGATGGCGAAGGCCCGCATCGGCCACTTCGTCGAGGCGCAGGTCCTGCAGGAGCTGGCCGTCGACTTCATCGACGAGTCCGAGGTGCTCTCCCCCGCCGACTACGTCCACCACATCGACAAGCACCGCTTCACCGTGCCCTTCGTATGCGGGGCGACGAACCTCGGCGAGGCGCTGCGCCGCATCACCGAGGGCGCGGCGATGATCCGCTCCAAGGGTGAGGCCGGCACCGGCGATGTCTCCGAGGCGACGAAGCACATCCGCACCATCACCGCCGAGATCCGGGCCCTCGCCGCGCGCTCCGAGGACGAGCTCTACCTCGCCGCGAAGGACCTCCAGGCACCGTACTCCCTGGTCAAGGAGGTCGCGGAGGCCGGCGCGCTGCCGGTTCCGATGTTCACGGCGGGTGGGGTCGCGA
>NZ_JBVDDO010000004.1:30887-166979 GCF_055454375.1 Brachybacterium sp. B718/18
CCCCCCCCCACGCCGCGATGATGATGCAGCTGGGGGCCGACGGGGTGTTCGTCGGCTCGGGGATCTTTAAGTCCGGCGAGCCCGCGAAGCGCGCGGCCGCGGTCGTGAAGGCGACGACCTTCTTCGACGACGCCGCGGTCATCGCCGACGTCTCGCGCGGGCTCGGCGAGGCGATGGTGGGCATCAACGTCGCCGACCTCCCCGCCCCGCATCGCCTGGCCGAGCGCGGCTGGTGAGCGGCGCGCCCCTCTCCACGGCCTCCGGGTCCAGTGCCACCGTGCCGTCGGCCGGCACCTCGTCGGACGGTGCCCCCGGCATCGGCCTACGGATCGGCGTCCTCGCCCTGCAGGGCGACGTGCGCGAGCACCGACGGGCCCTCACCGCCCTCGGGGCGCAGGTCGAGACGGTGCGCCGCCCGGCCGAGCTCGCGGCCGTCGACGGCCTCGTCATCCCCGGCGGCGAGTCAACGGTGATCGATCGGCTCGCCCGGCTCTCCGGCCTGCACGAACCGCTGCGGGCAGCGATCGCGGGCGGGCTGCCGGTGCTCGGCACCTGCGCGGGCCTCATCCAGCTGGCGGAGCGCCTGCGCGACGGCGGCCCCGGTCAGGGGACCTTCGGCGGACTCGACGCGACGGTGCGGCGTAACGCCTTCGGCCGGCAGACGGAGTCCTTCGAGACGGACCTGGTGGTGCCGGACCTCGAGGGTCCACCGGTGCGGGCGGTGTTCATCCGTGCGCCGCTGATCGAGGAGCTCGGCTCGGCCGCGCGCGCCGTGGCGACCCTGCCCGACGGACGGATCGTCGGGGCGCGGCAGGGCGCGGTGCTCGGCCTCGCCTTCCATCCGGAGTCGACGGGCGAGACCCGCTTCCACGAGCTGTTCCTGGAGTCCGTCCGCCGCCGGTGAGTCCGGCCAATGGCGGGGGTTCCGGCCGATGGCGGGGGTTCCGGCCGACGGCGGGAGTCGTCGAGGGCGCCTCCGGCCGACATCGGGACCCGTCGGGGCGGCAACCCCGTCGGCCGTCCCGCGATCAGCCGCGCAGTAGCGGGGCGATCTCGACGGCCCAGGCGGCGGTGGCGTCGAGGTCGCGGAAGTCGCCGGTCGGCGTGCGCATCGACCGCAGCAGCAGCTGCTCGTGCGCCGGGATGCGGTCGAAGAGCACCCACCCGGGCAGGTTCCGCGTCGCGACGGGCGTGAGCGGGGTCTGCGCGAGGAAGCGGTCAAGGGCCTTCTGCCGACCCTTCTTCGCCGGGTCCGAGGCGGAGCCGGAGCAGGTGAACAGGGCGAACGGCGCGGCGGCGAGGGCGTCGGCGTGGCGCTGCGTCCAGCGGACGAAGCTCTTCTCGAGGCTCTCGGCCCGCACGGCGGAGCCCGCGACGACGGCGCTGTGCGCCCCCGGGTCCGGGTCGTCGGCGATGTCGGCGGCGACGGCGGGCAGGCCGACGCCGACGAGTGCCTCGGCGATCGTCTCGGCGAGGGTGCGGGTGGCTCCGGAGTGGGTCGCGTAGGCGACGAGCACGGTCATGGGCCCCATCGTGCCAGCGGCCCGCCGCCGCCTTCGGGACGGAGGGCCCTCGACCGTCGGCCGGCGCTGCCGACCGGCGTTCCCGTAGGTCACGATTCGGTGGTCATGACCGACCGGTCACTGGATCCGGCATTCCGGGCGGAGGATGATGAGTCCACGGCCGCTGCCGTCCGGGCCGCGGCCGGGCCACGAAGGAGGCAGCCATGAAGAGGTTCCTCACGGTCCTCGCGAGTCTCGCGCTCTTCGTCGGTCTGGGCATGACCGCTCCGCTCGCAGCGGATGCCGCACCGTTCTGCGGCATCACCTGGGGGTCCCTGCAGAAGACTCGGGCCGGCATGTCCACGGCCCCGCTCACCGACCTGCGCACCGGCCGACACGCCTGCTATGACCGTCTCGTCGTCGATCTCGACGGCGCGGTCTCGGGCTACTCGGTCCGGTACGTCAGCGCGGTGCACCGTCCCGGCTCCGGGACCGTCGTCCCCCTCGCGGGAGCCGCGGACCTCGAAGTCGTGATCCTGGCCCCGGCCTATGACGATCGCGGCCGTGCGACCTACTCCCCCGCCCGTCCCGACACCGCCGTGGGCGTCTCGGGATACACCACCTTCCGGCAGGTCGCCCTGGCCGGAAGCTTCGAGGGCGAGACCACGATCGGCCTGGGCGTCCGTGCCCGTCTGCCGATGCGGGTCTTCGTCCTGCCGGGTACCGGTGACGGGTCCCGGATCGTCATCGACGTCGCCCACCACTGGTGAGCGGACGACCTCGGTGACCCCTCCTCGCGCCGCTCCGCTCAGCTCGGCCCGGGGCTGCTGGAATTCCGTGCCGGGCGTGACCTCACCGCCTCTCCGGCCTTGAGGTCACGCCACACGCGGTCTTTCAGCAGGGACGGCTCCCGCTCGGGGGCACCCCGCTCAGCTGAACGCCTCCAGCGCCGCGGCCTCGTCATGGCTCGGCCCTGCTGGAACTCCGTGCCGGGCGTGACCTCAACGCCTCTCCGGCCTTGAGGTCACGCCACGCGCGGTCTTTCAGCAGAAGCAGCTGGGACCGGGCCGCAGAACCCCGGTCGCAGAAGTGGCCGGCTCCGGGCCAGGCGTCACCGGCGGCGGAGACCCCCGGAACACACGAAACGGCCGGCCCCTCCGGAGAGGGACCGACCGTCCGAGATCAGCGCGCACCGGGCGCGCACCGCACCGATCACTGCTAACCCGTACCGCGACGCGGATCAGGCGCCGGGCACCACGATCGTGCTCGCGTTCGCCCGCGCGTTCTCGAACCGCGCCTGGACATCTGCCCAGTTCACGATGTTCCAGACCGCCTTCACGTAATCAGCCTTCACGTTCTGGTAATCCAGGTAGAACGCGTGCTCCCACATATCCAGCTGGAACAGCGGGATCGTCGCCACCGGCACCCCGTTCTGCTGATCGTAGAACTGCTCGATCACCAGGTTCCCGCCAGCCGGCTCGTAGGCCAGCACGGCCCAGCCGGAGCCCTGGATCCCCAGCGCCGCCGCGGTGAAGTGCGCGCGGAACGCATCGAAGGAGCCGAAGAACTCGTCGATCGCGGCCGCCAGCTCACCGGTCGGCTTGTCGCCACCCTCCGGGGAGAGGTTCTTCCAGAAGATCGAGTGGTTGGTATGGCCACCCAGGTTAAACGCGAGGTCCTTCGACAGCTGGTTCACCGTGCCGAAATCGTTCGCCTCACGCGCCGCCGCCAGCTTCTCCAGCGCGGTGTTGGCGCCCTTGACGTAGGTCGCGTGGTGCTTGGAGTGGTGCAGCTCCATGATCCGGCCCGAGATCGAGGGATCCAGAGCGCCGTAGTCGTAATCGAGATCGGGGAGCGTGTAGTCAGCCATGGTCCGTCCTTTCGTGACGTCGATGGCTCGACCCTAGAAGTTCAAGCACGCTTCAGGTCAAGCGCCGTTCACCGTCGGCGGATCCGTCCCCGGAGCCGTCAGTCGATGCACCCCCGGACCGTGGGCCGATCCGTCGGCGGGACCCTCGGCCGAACCGTCGGCCGGGCCCGCCGCTCAGCTCTCCACCGAGTCCTCGTCCTCCACGTGGAGCCGACGGGGCCCGGCACCGGTGGCCGCGAGGGCGTCGTCGGGGTTGAGCAGCGCGCAGGCCTTGAGGGAGAGGCAGCCGCAGCCGATGCAGCCGGTCAGCTCGTGCTCGAGCCGCTCGATGGCGCGTCGGCGATCCTCGAGCCGCGCCTTCCACCGGCGGGAGGCGCGCTGCCAGTCGGCATGCGAGGGCGTGGAATCCATGGGCACGTCGCCGAAGGCCTCGTCCACATCGGACAGTGGCATGCCGAGCCGCTTCGCGACGGTGATGAGGGAGACGCGCCGCAGCATGTGCCGGGGGTAGCGGCGCTGGTTGCCGGCGCTGCGCACCGAAGCGATCAGGCCCAGGTCCTCGTAGTAACGCAGGGCGCTCGCGGCGACGCCGGTGCGTCGGCCCATCTCGCCGATGGTCAGCAGCTCGTCCGGCTCGTGCGGGGTGTTCATCCGTGCCCTCCCTCCCCGGCCGGGGACGGCGGTCCGCCCCGGAACCTCAAGGATGCTGGAGATCCTAATCGCCGGGCGGCTACGCGCGGAGGGCGCGGGCGCCTCCCGCCGGTGTCCCGCCGCGGCCCCTTGTCCATCCCGCCCCCGACACGCCCGTTCACGCGCGGCCTCCGGCTTGACCTCAAGGGCGCTTGAACTCCTACGCTCGCGGGTGGACTGTCGAGAAGGAGACCCCCGTGACCTATGTGATCGCCCTGCCCTGCGTGGACGTGAAGGATCGCGCCTGCGTGGACGAGTGCCCGGTGGACTGCATCTACGAGGGCACGAGGTCGCTGTACATCCAGCCCGACGAGTGCGTGGACTGCGGCGCCTGCGAGCCCGTGTGCCCGGTCGAGGCGATCTACTACGAGGACGACGTCCCCGACCAGTGGGCCGAGTACTACGACGCGAACGTCCACTTCTTCGACGACCTCGGCGCCCCCGGCGGCGCGGCCAAGATGGGCGTCATCGACAAGGACCACCCCCTCATCGCGGCGCTGCCGCCGCAGAACTGAGCCCATCGGCCGGAGCCCAACGGCCTGGGCTCATCGGCCCCGGCCGACCGCCGCTACGCCAGGACCACCTCGATCCACGGGTGATCCGCGAAGACCTCGAGCACCGTCTCGAAGTACGTCGGCCCCACGCCCGCCTCGAGCGCTGCGAGGCGCCGACGCGCCGTCTCCGCGCTGTAGACGTCCGGTCGTGCGAGCTTGCCGAGCAGCTGCTCGCGCGTCGCCTCGACGCCGAGCGCCTCGCGCGCGACCCCGTGATCGGCCCAGAGGATGCGCGCCCGATCGTGCCCGTGCAGAGTGCCGAAGCCGCCGTGCAGCAGGTCGTCGAGCGCATCGAGGCTCGCCCCGAGCCGCCAGTCGACGCCGACCATCAGCACCCGATCCAGCTCGGCGTAGAGCGAGGGGATGTCGCGGATCCGCGAGCCCTCGAGCCGCAGCTCGAGCACGCCGTCGGACCTGCTCACCGGCGGGTCCACGCGAGCAGGTCCACGATCTGCGCGGGGACGCCGGGCTGGTAGTGCTGCCACATCGAGTGGGTGACCTTCCCGGTGTACCGGCTGTAGGCGAGCATCGGCCGGCCCTCGTGCGTCGTCTCCGCGGACGGCACCACCGGGAACAGCCGCCCGTGCTGCGAATAGCTGAAGGACAGCATCTCCGCGTCCTCGACGCCGCCGCGCAGCCACACCACCGCGCCCTCCCGGTCGTGCGGATGGCCGCGGCCCGGGGAGGGGCAGTCGCGCGGGAAGTAGCAGGCGTAGACGATCGCCCAGTGGTCCTCGAGCTGCAGGGGGCGGGAGTACGCCTGGCCGGGCGAGTCGGTCGCCCCGGCGGAGACGTGGTCGAGGCCGAGGCCAGCGCTGATCCGCCCCTCCGCGTCGACCCCCGGGTGGGGGACGCGGCCGGTCAGCACCGTCAGCGTCGGCTGGAAGCGGGCGGAGAGGATCTGTGGGGGCGTCGTCGGCGCGACGGGAGTGAAGCCGACGATCTCGTCATGCGGGAGGGTCTCGATGCTCATGCGGTTCTCTCCTCGGTGCGGGGGCCGACGGGGGCCGCGGCCCGCTCGTCGCGCAGGCGCAGCAGCAGGGGCAGCAGCTCAGCGGGGGTGTCGATGACGTGGTCGGGGACCTCGTCGGGGGCGGAGGGGGTGCGCGGGTAACGCTCGGTCCAGGCCATGTGGATGCTGGTCATGCCCATCCGGTTGGCGCCGGCGACGTCGCGCTCGAGGTTGTTGCCGACCATGACGCAGCGGGCCGCGTCCGCGGGGTCGAGGTCCAGGGAGCCGAGCGCCGCCTTGAACATGCGGGGGCTGGGCTTCGCGTCCCGCACCAGCTCGGAGACGGTCAGCGACTCGAACAGCTCGAACACCCCGTTGCGGGTGAGCAGGTTCTCGAAGGAGAGGTAGCCGCCATCGGCCACCAGGGCGATGCGGAACCCGGCCTCGACCAGGTCCTTCACCATACGGTCCGCCCCGGGGAGCACGTCCCCGGAAACGACCACGCCCCGCTCGTCGCGCACCTCGGTGCCCTCGTCGATGATGGTGTCGCCGCAGTCCAGCAGCACGATGAGGTCGGTCTCGGGCGGGGTCGGGGGCATGGAGGCTCCTTCGGCACGATGAGTCGGGGGCTGGGGGTCGGCGGGGGTGGGAGCATCCTGCCCCTCCGGCGGGCGGGGGTCCAGGGTCGCCGTGCGGCCCGGTGATGTCCAACGGATGGCCCGAGGGCAGCGCGGTCGTGCGCAGCAGCAGCGCCCGGTCTGCGCGGGCGATCGGCGCGCCGAGAGTCCGGTGCGCGGCGACGGGCTGCTGGGGCCGGGGCGGATCGACCGCTGACAGCGGGGCGGCGATCGGCGGACGACGGTCCGTCGGATCCGCCTCGGACCCTCCGCGCTCGGAACCCCGCTCAGCGCCGCCCGAGCACCGCGACCAGGAAGTCCTCGGCCGGCGGGCGCAGGTCCCAGGTGGAGAAGCGGTGGTGGAGGTCGAAGCCGCTCGCGTCGGCGTCGGCGAGGAAGTCCTCGACGGCATAGCCGCGGCCGGAGCCGAAGCCGACCACGAGGCGGCCGCCCGGCACCAGGTGCTCCCGCAGCCGCTCGAGGGCGGGTCGCCGCTCATCCTCCGCGAAGAAGGCGATGACGTTTCCGGCGCTCACCGCGAGATCGGCGCGCACCCGTTCTCCCTGGTCGTCGAGCAGATCCAGGCGGGCAAGGTTCTGGGTCTCGAAGCGGCCGGCGGGGTGGTCGGCGCGGGCGATCGCGATCAGTTCCGGGTCGAGGTCGACGCCCACCACGCGGTGCCCCGCGGGCAGCAGGTGCGCCGCGAGCCGGCCCGTGCCGCAGCCGGCGTCGAGGATCAGCGAGCCGCGCGCGGCCATCGCGTCGATCAGCCGCGCCTCCCCGAGGATGTCCTTCCCCTCCGCGGCGAGGCGGCGCCACCGCTCCGCATACCGCTGCGCGTGGGCGGCGTCGCGCGTGACCGCCGCGTCCCACTGGTTACCGGGGGTCGCGGCGGGACGCGGGTCCGACGGGGACGGGGCGGACGCGCCCGGGGAGGGGCTGGGGTTCGAGGCCATGCCCCCAGTGTGCCGCGCCACGAGGCGATGACGGACGGAGTCCGCGGACCCGTCGGCATCACCGCCCCAGGAGCTCCACGATCACGAGCTGCGTGAGCAGCGCCCCGGCCACCAGGTTCAGCACGAGGAACCGTCGCCAGGCGGCGTGGGCGCGGCCGCTGCTCGCGTCGGTCAGCGCGAGGTGCGGCGCGATGTTCGCGAGATAGGGGATGACCAGGAGCGCGGCGAGGTTCCCCGGCCAGGGGAGGCCGAGCAGCAGCAGTCCGGAGGCGGCGTAGAGCCCCGCCGCGGTCCGGATCGTGGCCCGGGCGCCGAGCGCGGTCGCGACGGACCCGATGCCCGCCGCCCGGTCCGGCACGATGTCCTGGACCGCCCCGACCGCGTGCGAGGCCATCCCCCAGAGGAAGAAGGCGATCAGGGCGAGCACGGCCGGTCCCGAGGGCTCCGCGCCCGCCAGGGAGAGCCCCACGGCCGCAGGGCCCACGAAATGGGCCGACGAGGTCGCCGAGTCCAGCACCGCCCGCTCCTTCAGGCGGATCCGCGGGGCGGAGTAGCCGACGACGGCGGCGAGCACCCCCACGAGCAGCGCCGTCGAGCCCGCCGTCCCCCACAGGGCCAGGGCGATGACGAACGGCAGGCAGAGCAGTCCCGCGGCCCAGAGCGTGAGGGCGTGCCAGCGGGTGTCCAGCACGACCCCCTCGACCCCGCCCTTACGCGGGTTGCGCAGGTCCGACTCGTGGTCGAAGACGTCGTTCACGCCGTACATGAGGAGGTTGTAGGGGATCAGGAAGAAGATCGTCCCGACGACGAGCACGGGGCCCACTCCCCCGCCGCCCAGGAGGTACGCGGCCGCGAAGGGATAGGCGGTGTTGATCCAGCTGAGGGGTCGGGAGGACCCCACGAGCTGGCGCAGGGCGGTGAGCGGGCCGGAGGCGAGGGCGGTGGTCATGCGCGCTCCTGGGGGGTGAGCAGCAGGTGGAGCGAGGGCAGCAGCAGCCCGGCGGCGAGGGGCCAGGCCAGGTCCTCGACGGGTGCGAGGCCCAGGCGCAGCCCGCTGAGCTGCGACTCGTCGTACCGGAACAGGTCCGCGGCCACCATGAGGCTGTCGAAGACGACGGTGAGGACCATGAGCCCGACGACGGTGAGCGCGGTCGCCGTCCACCAGCGCGCATCCGGCCGCCGTCGCACGACGGCCACGGCGGTCACCACGAGCGGTGGGAGGAGGAAGAGCCCGGCGAGGGCGGCGTAGGTCATGCCTCCGCCCCGTCCCGGTCGCCGGGAGCCTGGTCCCGCTCGGCGGGGACCGCGGCCCCGCGCCGTCCCGCCGCCGCGGCGAGGCCCCGAGCGATCAGCGCCCGCAGCACGAGGGTGAGGTAGGCGAGGAAGCTCACGAACACCAGCTCCTCGAGCGGCAGCTCGGGGGCGAGGTGGATGCCGGTCATCGCCGCGCTCCCGCCGGTGCGGTAGTGGCCCGAGGCGATCGCCGCCAGGTCCCACAGGAGGAAGAAGGCCACGCCGAGGCCCAGCGCGATCAGCGCGGACCGCGCCCGTCGGCCGCCCGCCGCCAGCACGAGGCGGAACCGCAGGTCGAGAGTGGCCATCCCGGCGGCGGAGCCCAGCAGGGCGGCGAGGTACAGCAGGCTCATCGGCGTCCCCGGGTTCCCGACGCCGACGGTGACTCTGACTCCGACGACGGCTTCGGCTCCGGCAACGGCCCGGAGGAGCGGTCCCCGCGCAGACGCTTGACCACCAGCTCCGCGCTGATCAGGCACATCGGCAGGCCGATCCCGGGGATCGTGCCGGAGCCGGCGTAGAGCAGTCCGTCCACGTGGCGGGAGACGTTCCCCGCCCGCAGGAACGCGCTCTGCCGCAGCGTGTGGGCGGGGCCCAGCATGCTCCCCCGCCACACCCCGAGATCCTCCGCGAAGTCGCCGGGACCCACGGTGCGCCGCACCACGATGCGGTCCGCGAGGTCGGGGATGCGGGCGTTCGCAGCCAGGCGGGCGATCGCGTCGTCGGCGATCCGCTCGACCGCTGCGTCGCCGCTGCCGTCGATCCCTCCCCTGCCGAGGGCGGGATCGGACGGGACGGGGACCAGCACGAACAGGTTCTCGTGGCCGGACGGGGCGACGGAGGGGTCCGTGGCCGAGGGCCGACAGACGTAGCTCGAGGCCGGGCTGGGGACGCGGCCCTCGCGCAGGGCGCCGAAGTTCTCCCGCCAGTCGGCGGTGAACAGGAGGGTGTGGTGCTCCAGCTGGGGCAGCTCGCCGCGCACGCCGAGCATCGCCAGCACCGCGCCCGGGCCGCTGGTGCGGCGCTCCCACCACCGCTCGGGGTAGGTGCGCAGCGAGGGCGGGAGCATCGTGGTCTCCACGTGGTGGAGGTCGGCGGTGGCCACCACCCGGTCGGCGCGGATCGTGCGCCGGCCGCCGTCGGCCCCGACGACCTCGACCCCGCGCGCCCGGGCGCGACGGCGCCCGGCCCCGGGGCGGGCCGGCTCGGTGAGGATCCGCTCCGCCCGCGTCGAGGTGTGCACGCGCACGCCCTCGCGGACGGCGAGGGCGGCGATCCGCTCGATCACCTGCCCGAAGCCGCCCATCGGGTACCGGACGCCGCCGGTCAGGTCGAGCGCGCTCATCAGGTGGTACATGCTGGGCGTGCGGTCGGGCGACGAGCCGAGGAAGACCGCCGGGTAGCCCAGCACCTGTCGCAGCCGCGGGTCGTCGATGCGTCGGGCGATGTGGCTCTCGAGGCTCCGCAGCAGCAGGCCCAGCAGCCGCGGCGCCCGCAGCAGCACGGCCGGGGCGAGCAAAGAGCGGGGGGACTCGAAGGACGTGTAGAGGAAGTGCTCCAGGGCGAGGTCGTAGGTGCGGGCGGCCTCGTCGAGATAGGTGGAGAGCCGGCGACCCGCCCCCGGTTCGATCTGCTCGAACAGGTCGGCGTTGCGGGCCGCGGACGCGGTGATGTCCAGCGGCTCCTCGTGGCCGTCGAACAGGACCCGGTACCCGGGGTCGAGCGGACGCAGGTCCAGCTGCTCCGCGGCCGAGCTGCCGAGCAGGCGGAAGAAGTGGTCGAACACCTCGGGCATCAGGTACCACGACGGCCCGGTGTCGAAGCGGAACCCGTCGCGCTCCCAGGTGCCTGCCCGACCGCCCACCGCATCGCGCGCCTCGACCAGGTCCACGTCCCAGCCGTCCCGGGCGAGCAGCGCGGCGGTGGCGAGTCCGGAGATCCCGCCGCCGATCACGACCACGGAGCCGGGCGCGTTCATCCGCGCCCCCTCAGCACGGCCCGGGCGAGGACGATCGCCTTCTCGGGATCGGGCACGCGGACCCTGGCGCGCAGGATGTCCTCGGCGGGGGTGCGCCGCAGGCGGCGGGAGAGGGCGCGGAACAGCCCCAGGGCCGCCGCGACCGCCCGACGGGAGGAGCCGGGGAGCTCGGGCAGGGCCGACGCGGCGAGATCGAGGTCGGCGTCGACCGTGTCGAGCAGGCGATGCTTGTCCGCCTCGTCGAACGCCTCGGGATCCACCCCCGGCAGATAGGCACGGCCGAGCTGGTCGTGGTCCTCGGCGAGATCCCGCAGGAAGTTCACCGTCTGGAAGGCGGAGCCGAGCGCGCGGGCAGGGGCGTCCAGGCGGGTGCAGGCCGCCTCGTCCCCCGCGAGGAACACGCGCAGGCACATCAGTCCCACCACCTCGGCGGAGCCGTGCACGTACTCCTCGAAACTGTCCTCGTCGTGGGAGGCGACGGCGAGATCGGCGCGCATCGAGGCGAAGAACGGGTCGATCAGCGCCGCGCCGATCCCGTGCTGCCGCGCCGTCAGCGCGAAGGCGTGCACGACGAGGTTCGTCGACCGGCCCTCGGCCACGGCACGGGTCGTCTCCTCCGCGAGGTCCTCGAGCATCCGGGACCGTTCCGCGGTGGTGACGCCGGGATCAGGATCGTCCACCGTCTCGTCGGCGACCCGCACGAGCGCGTAGATGTTGCGCACATGGGTGCGGGCGGGCTCGTCCAGCAGTCGTGTGGCCCAGCCGAAGGAGGTGGAGTATCCCTGGATCACGCGCGCGGCGCTGCGCTGGGCGACCCGGTCGTAGCGGGCCGACGCCGACGGTTGGAAAGCAGTGCGGCGGGGACGCTCGCGGCGCTCGGAAGGCGCGAGGAGCCGGTCGGGGGTCATCGGGTCGCCCCGTCGGCCGTGGAGCGGGATCCCACGGCGGCGCGGGCGACGCGGGACGGGTCCGGGCGACGCACGGTCTGCACCACAACCGCGGCCGCGATCAGCACGGCCACCACGGCGGCCACCGCGGCGACGGCGGGGGCGTGCGGCGCGTCGGTCGCCCGGCCCACGGCGATCCAGGCGAGCCCCCACACCATCGCCACCGGCGCGGCGAGAGGCGCCCGCCCGGTCCGGGAGCGCCCGACCCCGATCAGGGCCAGCGCGATCACGCCCACCACGAGGATCACCGCGATCGCGAGGACCCCCGGGGCCCCGAATCCGTCGACCCCGGCCCCGGCGAGCGCCGCGGCGATGTTCGCGCAGGTCGCGACGCTGACCCAGCCGAGGTAGAGCCCGAAGGTGCCGTCCACGACGACGCGCTCGAGAACGCGCTGCGCCGGCCGGAGCACGAGCCGGCGGAACAGCACGGCCAGCACCGCCAGCAGCGCGAGGATCACCAGCACGCTGACCCATACCCACCCCGCCTGCACCACGAGGATCCAGGCGGCGTTGAGCAGCAGCGACGCGATCGCCAGGGCCGCGATCCGGCGGGGATCGCGGGCATCCCGCCACTGCCACAGGGTGTACGCGGCCAGCCCCGCGTAGATCACGCTCCAGATCCTGAAGGCGGGCGCGGCGGGGGCGAGGTGCGTGGCGTCGGCGGAGAGCAGGCCGCCGGCGGCCTCGTCGATCGGGTCGCCGCCGAGGACTCCGACGCCGACGGCGGTGCCGAGCATCGCCGCCGCGAAGGCGAGGGTCACGGCGAGGTGGCGGACGACGGGGGTCATGGGAGGTCCTTCCGGTCGTGGGGCGGGGCGGGGTCGGAGCCGTCGTCAGCGGCGGCGGCCTCGGCGGCACGGGCGATGTTGCGCTGCATGCCGCCGAAGACGACGCCGTGGAAGGGCCAGACGGCCCACCAGTACGCATCGCCGAGCAGCCCGCGGGGGTGGTACACGGCACGCTGGTGCAGGATCGAGCCGCCGTCGCCGTCCTCCTCCACCCCGAGCTCGAGCCAGGCCTCCCCGGGCACCCGCATCTCGGCGCGCAGCCGCAGCAGGCGGCCCGGTTCGAGCCGCTCCACCCGCCACCAGTCCAGCGCCTCCCCCACGGCGAGCCGGTGCGGGTGCCGACGACCGCGGCGCAGCCCGGGCCCGCCGACGACCCGGTCGATCAGTCCGCGGGTCACCCACCCCAGGCGCCACGAGTACCAGCCGTGCGCACCGCCGATGCCCTCGATCACAGACCACACGGTGGCGGCCGGGGCGTCGACCCGGCGTCGGCGCTCGTCCCCGCGCACGATCCCACCGGACCAGTCCGGATCCTCCGGCAGCGGCGCGGACGGGGCGCCCGCGGGGGTCGCGTCGTGCCAGGCGGTCGCGATGTCGAGCTCGCGGATGCGGATCAGCGCCAGGCGCATGGCCCGGTCGACGCCGGTCAGTCCGCCCTCGGGGTCGGGCACGAGGGCGCGGATGTCCTGCTCGGCGGCGACCGACTCGTGCACGAGGGACTCGACCAGGGGTCGGGCGATGGACGTGGGGACGGGGGTGACCAGCCCGATCCAGTGACTGGCCAGGCGCGGGGTCAGCACCGGCACCACCCGGATGCGCCGCGGGGGCAGGTCCGCGGCGCGGGCGTAGGCCTGCAGCAGCTCGGCGAAGGTGAGGACGTCCGGCCCCGCGACGTCGAAGCTGCGGTTGGGGGCGCCGTCGAGCCGGGCGGCCGCGACCAGGTAGTGGAGCACGTCGCGCACCGCGATCGGCTGGATCCGATTGCTCACCCAGCGGGGGGTGATCATGACGGGCAGCCGCTCCGAGAGGTGCCGCATGATCTCGAACGAGGCGCTCCCGGACCCGAGGATCACGGCGGCGCGGAGCACCACGGTCGGCACCGGTCCCGCCAGGAAGATCTCCGCGACCTCCCGCCGCGAGGCCATGTGGGGCGAGAGGTGCTCCTGATCGGGGTGGATCCCGCCGAGGTAGACGATGCGCCGCGTGCCGGCGCGGGCGGCGGCGCGGGCGAAGGCGCGCGCCCCGGCGCGGTCCCGCTCGGCGAAACTGCGTCCTCCACCCATGGCGTGGATGAGGTAGTACGCGACGTCGACGCCGTCGAGCGCGGTCCGCAACGAGTCCGGGTCCTCGACGTCGGCCTCGACCACCTCGACCTCGCCGCGCCACGGGCGGCCCTCGAGCCGTTCGGCGCTGCGCGCCATGGCGCGCACCCGCAGCCCGGCCTGCAGCAGGGCGGGGACGAGCCGGCCGCCGATGTACCCGCTGGCTCCGGTGACGAGGACGAGCGGCGCATCCGTCGGCTGGTCGGCGCTCATGCGGGCAGTCCGTCCACGGCGTGCAGCGAGGGCTCCCCGGGCAGGAGCAGGTCGGTGGTGCGGAGGATCCGGTTCGTCGCCGCTCTCAGGACCTCCAGGAGCGGGGCGGGGAGGCCGTGCTCGGCGGCGCGCTCGAGGCCCCGGTCGAGGTGCCAGTGGGCGAGGTCCTCGACCCAGGCCCGCGATCCGGTCTCGACGAGGAGGTCGCGTGCCCGGCGCGCCTGGGCAGGTCCGAGGTCGGTCCGGCCCAGCATGGGGCGCAGCTCCGACCAGGCGGGGGTGGTGGCCGCGTGGGCGATGAGGGCGGTGCGCTTCCCCTCGCGGAGATCTCCGAGGGCGCTCTTGCCGGTGCGCCTCTCGTCACCGAACATGCCCAGCAGGTCGTCGTGCAGCTGGAACCCGATACCGAGCAGTCCGCCGATCTCCTCGAGCGCGTCGATCGTCGCCGTCGGGGCGTCGGCCAGCAGGGCGGCGGCGTGGAGCGGGAGGCGGAACGAGTAGTCGGCGGTCTTGAGCTCCGCGACGGCCAGCTCCTCGTCGGGTCCCCGCATCTCGCCCGGCGCCTGCAGCGGCAGGCGCACATCGGCGAACTCGCCGGCGACGGTGACGTGCACGCAGCGCTCGACGCGATCCAGGAGGGCGTCGACCACGTGCGGCGGGGCGTCGCAGCGGCGGATGGCGCGCAAGGCGGTCATCAGGCCCAGGTCGCCGGTCAGGATGCCGCCCGCCTCGCCCAGGCGTCGTGCGCCGAGGGCGTCGGCACCGGCGCGGCGGGCCGCCTCGGCGATGCTCCCGGGCACGCTCGGCGCACCGCGGCGCAGCAGATCGCCGTCGATCACGTCGTCCTGCACCACGAAGGCGGTGTGGAGGATCTCGAGCGCGGCCCCCACCTGCACGGCCGCCGTGGTGCGGGTGCCGGCGAGGGCGGCGTGGGCGTCGAGCAGCAGCGCCGGCCTCGCCCGCTTGCCGCCGCGGACGGCACGGCACAGCGCCTGCCACAGCGCGTCGTGGTCCGCGAGCTGGAGGGCACCGGCCCGGCCGGCGCCCTCCGCGAGCAGCCGATCGATCTCCGCGTCGACGGCTCCGTGAGCCATGACGGTCATCCCCGCACCGCCGGGGCCGCCGCGAGGAGGGGCCCGAGTCGCGCCAGTTGCTCGGCCGCCCACGGGCTGATGATCCACGGAGCGGCGCCGACGAGGGCCGTGAGCTCGGCGGGATCGACCCAGCGCAGGTCCATCACCTCGTCGGGATGGGGCATCGGTTCCGCGGTCGCGCGCGCGAGGTACACAGGGCAGATCTCGTTCTCGACCACCCCGGAGGCGTCCTGCGCGCGGTACCGGTAGCCCGGCAGCACGCACTGCACGTCGTGCACGGCGAGGCCCAGCTCGTCCTGCGCCCGGCGGGAGATCGCCGCGAGATCGTCCTCCCCGGGGCGAGGGTGCCCGCAGACCGAGTTGGTCCACACCCCGGGCCAGGTGCGCTTGGTCAGGGCGCGCCGGGTGAGCAGCACGCGGCCGTCCTCCCGCACCACATGGCAGGAGAACGCCCGGTGCAGGGGAGTGCTCTCCGTGTGGACGCTCGCACGGGGGGCGACGCCGCGCGGGGTGCCGTCGGGTTCGACGAGCACCACCACGTCCTCCGGGTCGGAGATCGGTGGAGCCGGGTGGGACATGCGGCCTCCTGTGATGCGCTGAGGGACGTACGAGTGACATGCCTGCGAGACGCCACGCGACAGGCAGAGCGGCAGGGCCAGCGCTTTGCTTAGCCTATCTATCAAAATGGACTCTAGCATCCAGTTATGCGCGCGCAGCTGCTGGACATCTCGGACGCCTCCGCCTCGAAGCTGCTGGACCGGCACACCGCCTCCGGTCACCTCGCGCGCGCTCGGCACCCCCGCGACCGCCGCTCCCGCATCGTGGTGGCCACCGACGCCGGGCACGGCGAGGTGCGCGAGCGGCTCAGCCGGATGCACCGGCGGATGCTCGAGATCGCGCAGGACGTCCCCGAGACCTCCCGGCGCGCCGCCGCCGACTGCCTCCTGGCCATGGCGGAGCACCTGGAGACCGAACCGCCGGACTGATCACCGCGGCGATCGCGTCGGACCGGCCCTGTCCCGGAGCCCGCGCAGGAGTCCCCCGGCAGTGTCCACGACGACGAACAGCACCAGACTCGCGCCCAGGACGGGCAGCGCCACCCCTATCACCCCGGCCACCAGGAGCACCAGAACCACTCCCCTCCAGGGGGCATTCCGCAGCGCCCCACGGCGCGGCGGGGCACCCGGCATCCTCCGGCCGGCGCGCCCGCGCTGCCACCACATCCGGTATCCCCAGAGGATCATCGCGATCAGGGCCGCGGCGATCGCGAGAAGCACGATCTGGTTCGCGAGGCCGAACATCGTGCCCATGTGCAGGTCGATGCCCCAGCGGGTGAGCTTGGCGGCGAGATCGGCGTCGGCGAAGTCCACCCGGTCGACGACCTGCACGTCCGCCCCGGCCGGAGCGACGGCCGGAGCCGCGACGGCGACCGCGACGGAATCCACCTTCGTGGGGAAGCTGCGCTGGATCTCCTCGACCACCCAGGCCGAGTCGGCATCGGCGGGCGGTCGGATCTCCACGCGGGTGGTGTCGATGTTCTCCGCCCGGCCGGCGGCGAGCACGTCGTCGATGCGGTCGAGGTCCGGTGCCCAGGGTGAGTCGGACCCCGCGGGGACGGAAGACGGGTCCGGGTCGACGGGGGTCTCCCCGTGGCCCTCGTGCCCAGCATGCTCGCCGGTCGGGTCGGTCGACGGGATGGGCGGGGCGTCCTGCGCGGGCAGCTCCGTGCTCACGACGGCCGTGGTGAACCCGAGTGCCTCGCGCACGGTGCCGATGGTGGCGCCTCCGTATCGCGACCACGTGATGCCGGTGGCCGCGAGGAAGAGCGCCCCCAGCAGCACCCACACCCCGAGGGAGCTGTGCAGCGAGAGGGTGCGGCGGTACCCGGTCGCGGCTGGCTCGGGCAGCAGCAGATCGCGAGCCCGGCGGGCGCGACGGGCCCGGCGGATCCACAGGCCGAGCCCGGCGAGCGCGATCACCCCCAGCCAGGAGGCCGACAGCTCGCTGTAGAGCCTGCCCGCCTCGCCCAGGTGGAGGTTTCGATGCAGCTGGTCGACCCAGGTGCGCAGCGGGAGGGAGCCGCTGGTGCCGTACACGGTGAGGTCGCCGCGGATCTCTCCGGTGGAGGGGTCCACCATCACGGCCCGGGACTCGCTCTCCCCGAGCGAGGAGTCGGCCACCATCACGCGCGTGGTGTCCCCCGGCTCCGGCGCGGGGCGCACTGCGGTGACGACCGCTCCCTCGCCGAGATGCCCCCGTGCGGCGGCGACCTGTTCCGCGAGCGGCAGCGCCTGTCCGTCCACGGAGGCAGTGAGCTCCTCGGCATAGACGATCCGCTCCACCTGCGGCATGACCGCGTAGAGGGCGCCGCTGGCCGCGGAGACCAGGAGGAAGGGCGCCACCAGGATCCCGGCGTAGAAGTGCAGGCGCAGCAGCATCGGCCCGAGCCAGTGCCGTGACGGACCGGGACGAGCACCCATGATGGCCCTCAGCTCTCGACGAGTCGCGCGTACACGACGGTGTTGTCCAGGTGGTGCCCCTCGGCGTCGAGGTCGCCGCTGCAGGTGATGAGGCGCAGCTCGGGCCCGTCCGTGCGGCCGTACACCTCGACGGTGGGGAAGGCGTCCTTCGGGTAGCGGGCCGCGTCGTACACCTCGAAGATCGCGGTGCTGCCGTCCTCGCGGTCGACCTCGATGCGGTCTCCCGGTGCGAGAGCGCCCAGCTCGAAGAAGATCGACGGGTCACCGCCCCAGGTCACATGACCCTCGATCACGGACGGTCCGTCTTCCCCGGGGGTCGGGGAGCCGTCGAACCACGCGGGCAGGTCCGCCTGCTCGCCGCGCGGGGCGAGCAGCTCGCCGTCGTCGCCGAGCCCGATCGGGAACAGCTCCGCGTCGACGTCGATCGACGGGATCCGCAGCGCGGTGGGCTCCGCGGCGGGCAGGGGGGCGGCCGGCGCATCGCCCGGCGCGTCGGCGGAGCTCGCGGCCGACGGGGTCCCGGCGTCCGTCGCGGCCTCCCCGGCCCCCGCCGGTCCGTCGGACGCGGTCGGCCCCGCGGATGGCGTGGGATCGACCGGCGCCGCCTGATCGTCGGAAGTCGCCTCCGGCTCCTTCGCCCCTCCCCCGTCGGACGCCGCAGGAGCTCCCCGAAGCGGCGGCTGGGGCGGCTCCCCGACCTGCGTCGTCAGCGCATAGACCAGCAGCGCCGCACCGAGCAGCGCGAGGACGCCGAGGGCGGCGATCGTCGCACGACGACCACCGCCCCGGCGCTCGGTTCCCCGTGACGTCATGTCACTCCTGGGTCGCGCGACGGCGACGCAGGGCCACGGCACCGGCCGCTGCAGCGGTCAGCAGGCCGCCGCCGGCGAGCATCGCGCCACCGTGCTCGAGGCCGGCGGTGGTGCCGTCACCGGTCTCGGCACCGCCCTCGGGCCATTCCTCCATCTGGGCGACGTCCAGGGTGCCGCAGGCGGCGGGATCGGTGGCCTCGGAGGGCAGCGACGGGTCGAGATCCGACATCACGTCGCCGTCGTACTCCCCGCTCCCGTTGTGGTCGACGCCGTGGACCACGATCACGCCGTCACCGGCGGCGATATCGGCGGCGACGTCATCGCTGACCTCGAAGGTCCGCTCGTACGGGTCGTCACCGACGGGGAATCGGTCCACCGCCAGGCCGCTGTCGGGGCTGGTGTCGCCCTCGGTGGTCAGGGAGGCGACGATGTCACCGTAGAAGTGGTGGGCGTCGGAGACCTGGAGGGCCCCGTCCTCACCGTTGCCGGTGGCGTCCGCCTCCGGGCAGGAGTTCATGCCGCCGACGTGGATGTGCTGGGCATGGGGAGCCCCGGCCAGCAGGCCCGTGTTCTCCATCTTCACGGTGACCTCGTTGCCGTCGAGGGTCACCCAGGCGGTGCCGGAGACCCCGGACTGGTTCAGCTCGGTCAGGTGGGCCTCGAGGGTGGTGGACCCGCCATCATCCCCGTGGCCCTCGGCGAGCGCGGCGGGGGCGCCGAGCATGCCGACCACGGCGGTGGCCGCGAGGAGGGGGAGCAGTCGCTTCGTCGTCGTACGCATCGTGACTCCTTCGTGGAGCACCGGACGACCTTCCGGCCGTCGAGGACGGTGCCGTTGTGGTTCGGAGCACACGGGCGGGCGGATTGGACGGATCGCACATCGACCCCGAGCGCAAGCCCGGCCCACGGCGGGACCACGAGACCACGCGAGCCCGGCCACGACCCGCGAGCCCGGCCCACGAGCGCAGCCCAAGAGCGCTGCCCAAGAGCGCTGCCCAAGAGCGCGGCCACGCTGTCATACGTGTCGGTAACACCGCTGTTACCGACACGTATCACCGCGTCGGCGTGAGAGGTCGACCGAGGATCGCCACCACCGCCCGCCTCCGGACAGCACGAGGGCCCCACCTCACGGTGGGGCCCTCGCGACGAGTCACTGTCTCACGGTTTCTCGAGTGGAGACTAGGGGGGTCGAACCCCTGACCTGAAGCTTGCAAAGCTACCGCTCTACCAACTGAGCTAAGTCCCCGTATTCAGTTGTGATCCCGCAGGGG
The DNA here is from genome assembly GCF_055454375.1 of Brachybacterium sp. B718/18. Taxonomy (NCBI): domain Bacteria; kingdom Bacillati; phylum Actinomycetota; class Actinomycetes; order Micrococcales; family Dermabacteraceae; genus Brachybacterium; species Brachybacterium sp. B718/18. Next base: position 50,227 of record NZ_JBVDDO010000004.1, read on the forward strand.
GATCAGTTCTGGGAGGCGACGGGCGCCGGAACGGCCTCACGGGCGTCCTGCTCAGCGGAGATCCGCTCGGCCTCGGACCACAGATCATTGCGAATCCGATCGGACTCAATCTTGCGCCAGGCGAGCAGCCCGGCCGCAGTGGTCCCGATCAGGACGGCGACGGTGGTGACGAACCTCTTCATGAGTCCTCCGTACCTCGAAGTGGGCCTAACTGGACTTGAACCAGTGACCTCTGTCTTATCAGGACAGCGCTCTAACCGACTGAGCTATAGGCCCGTGGGCGGATCTGCACAGTCCCTTGCGGGGGTGAGTGCCGACGGCCACCGACGTGCAACTCTACAGCGCGCCCGCCGAGCACGTCCAACCGATGCGGACCGGTGTACGGGAGGTCACAGCGTCGAGCAGGGCCGGGCGGCGAGCAGCGCGTCGGGTCCTCGCCGAATCGGCGCCCGATCCCTCCCATCCGCTCGGCCGATCGCTCCGAACCATCCCCGTGACGCCGCCCCGGCGTCGCCCACGGAGAAACGAAGGAGACGGTCATGACGACACGCACGCTGCTTCCCCGACTGGGAGCCCTCGCGGCCACGGTCGCGCTGATGAGCGCCTGCTCCGGCGGCATGGGTGAGGACCCCGCCGTCGAGGAGGGCCAGAACCCGCCGGCCGCCGAGCAGAGCGAGGCCTCCGACGGCGGCGGTGAGGCGATGGACCCGGCGGCGAACCTGGTGGGTCCGGGCTGCGCCGACTACGCGGAGATGGTGCCCGACGGTGCCGGCTCCGTCGAGGGGATGGCCCAGGACCCGGTCTCCGTCGCCGCCTCCAACAACCCGATGCTCACCACGCTGACCTCCGCGGTCTCCGGCGAGCTGAACCCCGACGTGAACCTCGCCGACACCCTCGACGGGGACGAGTTCACGGTGTTCGCTCCGGTCGACGAGGCCTTCGCGGCGGTGCCCGCGGCGGACCTCGAGGCCCTCGCCGCGGACTCGGACGCGCTGACCTCGGTGCTCACCTACCACGTGGTGTCCGGGCAGATGAGCCCCGACGAGATCGCCGGGACCCACATGACGGTCCAGGGCGAGGAGATCGAGGTCACCGGCGAGGGCGATGCTTTGATGGTCGGGGACTCCGCCGTGATCTGCGGCGGCGTGCAGACCCAGAACGCCACCGTCTACCTCATCGATACCGTTCTGATGCCGCCGTCGATGGCGGAGCAGGGCTGATCAGGGCACACTGCTCTCAGTCCACCAAGGAGCGGCGATGCCCCCTGATCCCCAGGAGGAGACCGGCTTGGGCGTGATCGGCGGCGCCGATCGCGCCGATCCGCCCTGGCCGGAGCTCCTGCACCGCGTCGCCCTGGGCGACGAGGACGCCTTCTCGCGCCTGTACGACGAGGTCGCCCCGCTGCTGCTGGGCCTGATCCGGCGCGTGGTGCGCGATCCGGCGCTCAGCGAGGAGGTGCTGCAGGAGGTCCTCGTGGAGATCTGGCGGCAGGCCACCCGCTTCGACGCACGACGGGGATCGGCGCGGAGCTGGCTGTGCACCATCGCCCATCGCCGCGCGGTCGACACCGTGCGCGCCACCGAGGCCTCGCGGCGCCGGGACTCGGCCGAGGGGATGCGGATCATCGAGGAACAGGTCGTGGACGTGCAGGAGGAGGGGATCATGAGGGTGGAGGCGCAGCGGGTGGAGACCGCCCTGCGATCCCTGACCGCCGTCCAGGCCGATGCGATCCGCCTGGCCTACATGGGCGGCTACACCCATCGGGAGGTGGCCGCCCTCCTCGACATCCCGGTCGGGACGGCGAAGACGCGGATCCGTGACGGGATGATCGTCCTGCGGGACAGGCTGGGGGTGACCACGTGACCGAGCGACAGCACGACATGAGCGGCGTCTGGGCGCTGGACGCCCTCGACGACGCCGAGCGGGAGGAGGTCGAGGCCTACCTGGCGGAGGACGCCGAGGCGGCGGCCGAGGCCGCCTCGTTCCGGGAGACCGCCGCCGAGCTCGCCCAGGGGCTCCCCCGGGTCGCACCCTCGGCCGACCTCAAGGCCTCCGTCATGGCGCAGGTGTCCCGGACCCGGCAGCTGTCGCCGAGCACTCCCGCGGAGGCCCCTGGGCCGACGTCGTCGGCCGCCGACCCTCCCGAGGACCGGCGCCCGGCGGGCGAGGTCGTCTCCCTGGAGCGTTTCCGCGCCGCTCGTCGGCGTGCCCTCTGGGCGGGGGTCGCCGCGGCGGCCCTGCTGCTCACGAGCGTGGCCGGGCTGGGGCTCTGGGCCTCCGAACGCGCCGAGCTCCGGCAGGCGGAGTCGAGGATCGAGGCCCTGGAGGCCACATCGGCCGACGCCGCGCAGGAGCAGCAGATGGTGCGCACCATCATGGCCTCCGCCGACGCCGCCCACGTCACCGTCGAATCCTCCTCCGGCGGGGCGCTGCAGGTGCTGTATTCGCGGGACCGGGAGGCCATGGTCATCCAGGCGGGCGGTCTGCCGGACCTCCCGGAGGACCGCACCTACCAGCTCTGGATGATCGATGAGGACGGAGCCCATGACATGGGAGTGCTGAGGGACGCCGACGGGACGGCGCTGCTCTCGGGCCCGATGCCCGCCTCGGTGCAGATCGGACTGAGCGTCGAGCCGGCCGGCGGCTCCCCGGAGCCCACCGACGTGGTCGCCGTGGGAGAGCTGTGAACACCGGGCAGAGCGATCCCGGCGGCACGGTCGCACCGGGCGGCCGCTCCACCCCGAACGACCGCTCCGCCCCAGCCGGCCGGCTCGCGCCCGTGATCGCCGGTCTCGTCTCCGGGCTGCTGCTGGTGGCGGTGGCGGAGCTGGTCGCTCTCGGCTTCAGCTCCTCGTCCGCGCCCTTCGTGGCCGTCGGCTCGGCGTTCGTCGACATCGTCCCGCCCTGGGTGAAGGACCTGGTCATCTCCCTGGTGGGCACGTGGGACAAGCCCGTGCTGTTCGCCTCGATGGCGGTGGTGTACGGGGTGCTGACGGGGCTGATCGGGTGGATCGGCGCGCGTCGCCCGGCCCTTGCGGGCATGCTGCTCGCCGGACTCGGCGTGCTCGCCGCCGGCCTGGTCCTCACCCGGGCGCAGAACAGCGTGCTGGACCTGGTCCCCACCCTCGTCGGCACCCTCGTCGCGGTGCCCGTCCTGCGGCTCCTGCTGCGGGCGCTGCGAGGGTCCGGCGCGGTTGACGAGGAACCGGACCGCGCCGCCTGGTCCCGCCGACGCGCCCTCGTCTTCACGGGCGGCGTGGGCGTCATCGCGCTGATCGGTGGCGGCGTGGCACGGGGCGTGGGCGCGGCCCGGGAGCGGGCCCGCACCATCGCGCAGTTCGTGCTCCCGACGCCGGCGACCCCGGCCGATCCCATCCCCGAGGCCGCCCAGGTGCAGCTCGAGGGCATGCCCCCTATCCTCACCCCCGCCGCCGACTTCTACCGGATCGACACCGCACTGTCGGTCCCCCGCGTGGACCCGACCACCTGGCAGCTGAGGATCCACGGACTGGTGGACCGCGAGGTCACGCTGACCTTCGAGGAGCTGCTCGCCGAGCCGATGGTCGAAGCGCACGTGACGCTGGCGTGCGTGTCCAACCCCGTCGGCGGCGACCTCGCCGGCAACGCCACCTGGCTCGGCGTCCCCGTCGGGACCCTGCTGGAGCGCGCCGGGGTGAAGGACGGCGCGGACATGGTCCTCTCCCGCTCGGTCGACGGCTTCACCGCCTCGACCCCGCTGGAGGCCCTCACCGACGGCCGCGATGCGCTGATCGCCGTGGGGATGAACGGCGCGCCGCTGCCCGAGGAGCACGGCTACCCGGTGCGCATGGTGGTGCCCGGTCTGTATGGCTACGTCTCGGCGACCAAGTGGCTCACCGAGCTGAAAGTGACCCGCTTCGCGGACGACGTCGCCTACTGGTCCACCCGCGGCTGGTCGGAGCGAGGCCCCATCAAGATCGCCTCCCGCGTCGACGTGCCCCGCTCCTTCGGGGACCTCACCGCGGAGGCCGACGGTGCCGTCATGCTGGGCGGCACCGCCTGGGCGCAGCAGCGCGGGATCTCGCGCGTGGAGGTCCAGCTGGACGACGGGGAGTGGCGCGAGGCGGAGCTCGGCGCCGCGATCTCGGAGGACACCTGGGTGCAGTGGTCGCTGCGCTGGGAGGACGCGAGCCCGGGCGATCATTCCATCTCGGTCCGCGCCACCGACGGCGAAGGCGAGCTGCAGACCGACGAGCGCGCGGCGCCCGCTCCCGACGGGGCGAGCGGCTGGCACACGATCCGCTTCACGGTCGCGTAGCGGCCGACGGGGGCGCCCCGCGCGGGATCAGCGGCGGGGCAGGCCGTCAGGGATGTCGAGGCCGTGGGAGGCGAGCAGCGCGCGGACGTCGTCTGGGTCGGCGGCGAGACGTGCACAGACCTCGTCGGCCGGGCCCTCGAACGGATCGGGATCCACGAGCACCGCGAGCCGCTCGAACAGCTGCTGCTGGCTGATGTGCAACGGGAGCGGGCGGAGCCGGCCGATCACCCCGTGCCGGCTCGCGTACACCTCGACCTCCGCCGGGGCCTCGCCGGCCGCGAGGGTGAGCTCGAGCGGGGCGGCGGGCAGGGTGAGGCGCTCGTAGTTCGGCTCGGTCGCGTCGAGCGCGGCCAGCTGCTCCTCGCTCACCCAGATCGCCCGCAGCTCGGTGCGCACGCCGGGGGCCGCGTACGGGGCGGCGGGCACATAGCCGCGGCGGGAAGCGTGGGCGCTGTGGGCGACGGCAAGACCGGTGACGCTCGCTGCGACCAGGCCGGTCGCGACGGCGGCGTCCCCGTGCAGACCCGCCCGCTCGTATCGCTCGGCGAGGACCTGCGGGGCGGCGAGCGAGCCGACGGTCAGCAGCAGGCGGCGCTCGGAACGCGGAGCGGCCCCGGCAGAGGCGAGGGCCTCGCCCAGGGCGGCGGGTCCGTCGGCGGGTCCAGCGGCTGGAGTGAGCGGACGCACCGTGCCGTCACCCTGCAGGAGGGCGAGGGGAGGCAGCTCGACCGGCCACGGGTAGGCCTGAGGCGTGAGGTCGGAGGCGTCGACGGGCATGCTCCGAGGGTAGCGCCGGGCGGCGCGAGGGTCGGCGGAGCGCGGGGGGGGGGCGGGTGGTGGCTGAGCGCGGATCGGCGGCGGAGCGCGGCGGCCGGCGGCGCACGGACGGGCGGAGCGTGGCGGGCCTACGCTGGGGACCATGAGCGAACAGCGTGCGATCGCGGCCCTCGAATCCTCCGGGCTGGAGTACGAGATCACCCGTCACGGACGCGTCGGCTCCCTCGCCGAGGCGGCGGCCGCCCGCGGCGTCGTGCCGCGCGACATCGTCAAGACCCTCGTGGTGCGCCGCGGCGAGGGCGACTTCCTGTTCGTGCTGGTCCCGGGCGACCGGGAGATCTCCTGGCCGCTGCTGCGCGCGCTGCTCGGCGTGAACCGGCTGTCGATGCCGGACAAGGACGTGGCGAAGGAGGTCACCGGCTATGAGCGCGGCACCATCACGCCTTTCGGATCCACCACCGCCTGGCCGGTCATCGCCGACGCCTCCCTCGTGGACGAGCCCGGCCGACGCATCTCCCTCGGCGCAGGCGCCCACGGCAGCGCCGTCACGCTCGACGCCGCCGCGGCCCTCGCCCACCTCGACGCCCAGGTCGCCGAGGTCACCGAGCTCCAGGCGCCCTGAGGTCCGCAGCCCTCGCCACCGCGCCCCGAACCCCCTCGACACCGCCCGCGTCACGAACCAACGCCTCCCTCGCCCCCGTCCAAAACCCCCACAGACTTGGGGGAATAGACGCTCCATTCCCCCAAGTGTGCGGGGGTTCCGGGGCGGGTCGGGGTCTGGGGGCGCCGATCCCGGGGAATCGGCGTCCCGGGGTTGGGGTCCCCCGAGCTGGCGACCCCGGGGCGAGTCAGGTCCCGGCCCAGGGGGGGCGACGCGAGGGCGCGAGTTCTCTACGGTGGAGTCCTCGGCGAGGACGACCGTCCTCGCCCCGTCCGGAAGGAAGCCAGATGGGCACCATCACCGTCGGCACCGAGAACTCCACCCCCGTCGAGCTGTACTACGAGGATCACGGCTCCGGCCGCCCCGTCCTGCTCCTCCACGGCTACCCGCTCGACGGGCACAGCTGGGAGCTGCAGACCCGCGCCCTGCTCGAGGCGGGCCACCGCGTCATCACCTACGACCGGCGCGGCTTCGGGAAGTCCTCGAAGGTCACCACCGGGTACGACTACGACACCTTCGCCGACGACCTGCACACCGTCCTCGAGACCCTCGACCTGCGGGACGTCACCCTGGTCGGCTTCTCGATGGGCACCGGCGAGCTCGCCCGCTACGTCTCCCGGCACGGCCACGAGCGGATCTCGCGCCTCGCCTTCCTCGCCTCCCTCGAGCCCTTCCTGCTCCGTCGTGAGGACAACCCCGAGGGCGTCGAGCAGGAGGTCTTCGACGGGATCAGCGCCTCCGCCCGCGAAGACCGCTACGCCTGGTTCCGGGACTTCTTCGCGAACTTCTACAACCTCGACGAGACGCTCGGCTCCCGCATCAGCCAGGAGGCGGTCGACGGCAGCTGGAACGTCGCCGTCTCGAGCGCGCCCACCGCCGCCTACGCGGTCGTGCCCACCTGGCTCGAGGACTTCCGCGGCGATGTCGAGGCGGTGCGCGAGAGTGGCCTGCCCACGCTGATCCTGCACGGCACCGGGGACCGCATCCTCCCCGTCGACGCGACCGGCCGACGCTTCCGCGACCTCGTCCCGCAGGCGCAGTACGTCGAGATCGAGGGTGCCCCGCACGGCCTGCTCCGCACCCACGCCGACGAGGTCAACGCCGCGCTGCTGCCTTTCGCCGGCGCCTGAGCAACGCCCCACCGCCCACAAACAGCGGCGCCTGAGGGAGCATGTTCGCCGGAACATGCTCCCTCAGGCGCCGTGGTGCGGGGTGGGGCGGGGCGGGGCCGCGGGAGCGATCTCAGCCCGGGGTAGCGCCCCGGACCAGCGCCCCGGGCGTCACTCGTCGGTGAAGGTCATCCGGAGGCCGCCGAGCAGGGCGGCGACGAGGTTGTAGAGGAAGGCCAGCAGCGTGCCGAGCGCGGTGATGATCACGACGTTCACCACGGCCACGATCACGCCGTAGGAAAAGAACTTCTCGAACTCGAAGAAGGTCATGAAGGGCAGCGGGTCGCCGCTGTTGAGGTCGCGGCCGAGCTGGTCGATGGAGGCCCACAGGCCCACCGCGTCCACCAGGTTCCACAGCAGCGCGACGGCCACCACGGTCGCGATGCCGATGGCGATGCCGATCAGCAGCGACAGCTTCATCACGGAGAACGGGTCGATCCGAGAAAGGGTCAGGCGCACGCGGCGCGGGCCACGGCGCTCCCCGGTCGAGGGGCTCGCCGTCGCCTTGACGGGGCTGCGGCTCGCACCCTTCGCAGCGTTCCCCGAGCCCTTCGAGGTGCTCCCGGAACCCTTCGCGGAGCTCCCGGAGCCCTTCCCGGTGCGGGACGAGCTCGCGGAATCCTCGACCACGGGCATCTTTGACGTCTCCTCGGCGGACGTGGTCGTCCTCGAGTCGCTCGAGCTCATGGGGGTCACTCCTCGTTCTCGTCGTCACCCGCGGGGGACGGGGCGGACGGATCCGAGCCTAGATCATCGCTGTCCGCGGGCGGGGAGGCGTCGCCGTCGGCCGCGGAGATCTCCACAGCATCTCCGTCGGCCCCGGCGGCCCCGGCAGCTTCTTCGAGGTCCTCCTCGGACTCGGGGCTCGTGGTGACGAGCAGGATGCGGTCATTGGCGTCAGGCTTGGCGAAGGTGACGCCCATGGTGGTGCGGCCCTTCGGCGGCACCTCGGCCACCTTGGAGCGGACCACGCGGCCGCGCTCCATGACGACCAGCAGCTCGTCGGTCTCGTCGACTACCGCGGCGCCGACCAGGTGGCCGCGGTCGTCGGGCAGCTTGGCGACGCGGATGCCGAGGCCGCCGCGACCCTGCACCCGGTACTCGTCGACCGAGGTGCGCTTGGCGAAGCCGCCGTCGGTCACCGTGACCACGAATCGGTCCGGACGGATCACGTCCATCGCGAGCAGCTCGTCGTCGTGGCGGAACTTCATGCCGGTCACGCCGGAGGTGGCGCGGCCGGTGGGGCGCAGCACCTCGTCCTCGGCGGGGAAGCGCACGGACTGGCCGTTGCGGGAGACGAGCAGCAGGTGGTCGTCGGCGTCGACCGCGCGGGCGGCGATCACGCGGTCCGGCCGGGTGCCGTCGGGACCGTCGACGTCGCGCAGGTTGATGGCGATGATGCCGCCGGTGCGGTTCGAGTCGAAGGCGGTCATGGCCGTCTTCTTCACGAGGCCGGAGCGGGTCGCGAGCACGAGGTACTGGGCGTCCTCGTAGGTGTCGATCGCGAGGACCGAGGCGATGTGCTCGTCCGGCTGGAAGGCCATCAGGTTCGCGATGTGCTGGCCCTTCGCGTCGCGCGGCGCCTCGGGCATCTCGTAGCCCTTGGCGCGGTAGACGCGGCCCTGGTTGGTGAAGAACAGCAGCCAGCGGTGCGTGGTGGTGGTGAAGAAGTGCTCCACCACGTCGTCGGCCCGCAGCGAGGCGCCGCGCACGCCCTTCCCGCCGCGCTTCTGCGCACGGTACTGGTCGGCGCGGGTGCGCTTGACGTACCCGCCGCGCGTGATGGTGACGACCACGTCCTCCTCGGGGATGAGGTCCTCCATCGACATGTCGCCGTCGAAGGGCAGGATCCGGGTGCGGCGGTCATCGCCGTACTTGTCGACGATCTCCGTGAGCTCCTCGGAGACGATCTGCCGCTGCCGCGCCGGGTCGGCGAGGATCGCCTCGTACTCCTCGATGAGGGCCTGCAGCTCGTCGTGGCGCTCGATGATCTGCTGCCGCTCGAGGGCGGCAAGGCGGCGCAGCTGCATGGCGAGGATGGCGTTGGCCTGGATCTCGTCGATCTCCAGCAGCTCCATCAGACCGGTGCGCGCCTGATCCGCATCGGGCGAGCGGCGGATCAGGGCGATGACCTCGTCGAGCGCGTCGAGCGCCTTGAGGTAGCCGCGGTAGATGTGGATCTGCTCCTCGGCCTTCTTCAGCCGGAAGCGGGTGCGGCGCACGATGACGTCGATCTGGTGCTTCGTCCACTCGCGCACGAAGGAGTCGATCGACAGGGTCCGCGGCACGCCGTTCGCGAGCGCGAGCATGTTCGCGGAGAAGTTCTCCTGCAGCTGGGTGTGCTTGTAGAGGTTGTTCAGCACCACCTTCGCCACGGCGTCGCGCTTGAGGGTGATCACCAGGCGCTGACCGGTGCGGCCGGAGGTCTCGTCGGTGATGTCGGCGATGCCCTGGATCTTGCCGAGCTTGACCATCTCCGCGATCTTGCGGGCCAGGGTGTCGGGGTTGACCTGGTACGGCAGCTCGGTGACGACGAGCGCCATGCGCCCGTTGATCTCCTCGGTGGAGACCACGGCGCGCTGGGTGATGGAGCCGCGACCGGTGCGGTACGCCTCCTCGATGCCCTTGGTGCCGACGATGGTGGCGCCGGTCGGGAAGTCGGGGCCCTTGATGAAGCGCAGGCACGCCTCGAGCAGCTCCGGCTTGGTCGCCTCGTGGTTCTGCAGCAGCCACTGGACGGCCTCGGCGACCTCGCGCAGATTGTGCGGCGGGATGTTCGTGGCCATGCCCACGGCGATGCCGGCGGAGCCGTTGACCAGCAGGTTCGGAAAGCGGGCGGGCAGCACGGAGGGCTCGTCGACGGTGTTGTCGTAGTTGCCCTGCATGTCCACGGTGTCCTGGTCGATGTCGCGGACCAGCTCGAGGGCCAGCGGCGCCATCTTGCACTCGGTGTACCGGGGGGCGGCCGCGCCGTCGTCACCGGCGGAGCCGAAGTTGCCCTGGCCGAGGATCAGCGGGTAGCGCATCGACCACGGCTGCACCAGGCGCACCATGGCGTCGTAGATCGCGGTGTCGCCGTGGGGGTGGTAGTTGCCCATGACCTCGCCGACGACCTTCGCGCACTTCGAGAAGGAGCGGTCGGGGCGGTAGCCTCCGTCGTACATCGCGTAGACGATGCGGCGGTGCACGGGCTTGAGGCCGTCGCGCACGTCGGGCAGCGCGCGGGCGACGATCACGCTCATCGCGTAGTCGAGGTAGGAGCGCTGCATCTCGTGGTTCAGATCGACCTGGGTGATGCGGTCGACCTCCCCGTCGTCGAGGGGGTCCACGAGGGTGACGGTCCGGTCGGCGGCCTCGGCCGCGCTCAGCTCGGTGGCGCCCTCGGGCGTCGGTCCGGCCGGCGGGGCGGGGGTGCCGGCTGCCGACGGGGAGCCGGCCGACGGGGAGCCCGCGGACGGGGTCTGCTCGGAGCCGTTCTCGGGAACGGTCGGGTCCTGCGGGGTGTCGCTCATGGCAGGGAAGGCCTTTCGGGTGGGGCCGGGTCTGGGGGCGGGTCCCGGGCGCGCGGGGCGCTGCGCCGGGGCCGACGGTCAGATGTCGAGGAAGCGGACGTCCTTGGCGTTCTCCTGGATGAAGCGGCGCCGGGACTCGACGTCGTCGCCCATCAGCACGGAGAAGATGGTGTCGGCGTCGGCGGCCTCGTCCACGGTGACCTGCTTGAGGGTGCGGGACTCGCGGTCCATGGTGGTGGACTGCAGTTCCTTCCAGTCCATCTCGCCGAGGCCCTTGTAGCGCTGGATGCCGTTGTCCTTGGGGATGCGGCGCCCGGCCGCGCGGCCGGCGGTCATCCGCTCGTCCCGCTCGGCGTCGCTGAAGACGTACTCGTGCGGGGCGTTGGACCACTTCAGGCGGTACAGCGGCGGCATCGCGATGAACACGTGGCCCATCTCGATGAGCGGCCGCATGTACCGGAACAGCAGGGTCAGAAGCAGGGTGCAGATGTGCTGGCCGTCGACGTCGGCGTCGGCCATCAGGATGATCTTGTGGTACCGCAGCTTGGTGGCGTCGAAGTCCTCGCCGATGCCGGTGCCGAAGGCGGTGATCAGCGAGCGGACCTCCTGGTTGTCCAGGGCCCGGTCGAGCCTCGCCTTCTCGACGTTGAGGATCTTGCCGCGGATGGGCAGGATCGCCTGCGTGCGCGGGTCGCGGCCCTGCACCGCGGAGCCGCCCGCGGAGTCGCCCTCGACGATGAAGATCTCGCACTCGGAGGGGTTGCGACTGGAGCAGTCGCGCAGCTTGCCGGGCATGCCGCCGGTCTCGAGCGGGGACTTGCGGCGGGTCGCCTCGCGGGCCTTGCGCGCCGCCTCGCGGGCGAGCGCCGAGGCCTGGCTCTTGGCGACGATGGCCTTGGCCTCCGCGGGGTGGGAGCGGAACCAGTCGGTGAGCTGGTCGGTCATCACCTTGACCATGAAGGTGCGGGCGATGGTGTTGCCCAGCTTGGTCTTGGTCTGGCCCTCGAACTGGGGCTCGCCGAGCTTCACGGACACGACGGCGGTGAGGCCCTCGCGTATGTCCTCGCCGGTGAGGTTGGCGTCCTTCTCCTTGAGGATGCCCTGGGCCTTGCCGTAGCGGTTGACGATCGCGGTCAGCGCGCTGCGGAAGCCCTCCTCGTGGGTGCCGCCCTCGTGGGTGTTGATGGTGTTGGCGTAGGTGTGCACGGACTCGGAGTAGGAGCCGGTCCACTGCATCGCGACCTCGACGCTGATGTGGGCGTCGGTGTCCTCGGCCTCGAAGGAGATCACCTCGGGGTGGATCACCTCGGCGCGCTTGGCGGAGTTGATGAACTCGACGAAGTCCTGCAGGCCGCGCTCGTAGCGGTAGGCGACGGTGCGGGGTCCGGTCTGCTTGCCCTCGGCCTCGAGCTCGACGTCGACGAGGTCGGCGTCCTCCTCGTCCTGCGGGTCGGGGGTGCGCTCGTCGGTCAGCGCGATGCGCAGTCCCTTGTTGAGGAAGGCCATCTGCTGGAACCGCTTGCGCAGGGTCTCGAAGTCGTAGACGGTCTCGTCGAAGATCTCGCCATCGGCCCAGAAGGTGATGGTGGTGCCGGTCTCCTCGCTCGCCTCGCCCTTGTCCAGCGGGGCCTCGGGCACGCCGCGGGAGTAGGCCTGGCGCCACACGTGGCCGTCGCGGCGGATCTCGACCTCCATCCGGGTGGACAGGGCGTTGACCACGGAGGAGCCCACGCCGTGCAGACCGCCCGAGACGGCGTAGCCGCCGCCGCCGAACTTGCCGCCGGCGTGCAGCACGGTGAGCACCAGCTCGACCGCGGGCTTGTTCTCGGTGGGGTGCATGGCGACGGGGATGCCGCGGGCATGGTCGACGACGCGCACGCCGCCGTCGGCCAGCAGGTACACCTCGATGGAGTCGCCGTGACCAGCCATCGCCTCGTCCACGGAGTTGTCGACGATCTCCTGCACCATGTGGTGCAGGCCGCGCTCCCCGGTGGAGCCGATGTACATGCCGGGGCGCTTGCGGACCGCCTCGAGTCCCTCGAGGACGGTGATGTCCGAGGCGTCGTAGTGCTCGGGGGAGCGTGCCGCCTTCTCGCCCGCGCTGAGTCCGGGATCCGGTGCCGGCTCCGCCGCGGGGACGGGGTCCGGCACGCCCTGGGGCGCGTCCTGCTCGGGCATGGGTCGGTCGCTGTCGCTCACCTGGTGTGGCTCCTCGCTGTCCTCGGTCCCCGATCGGGAGAGCGACCGGGGGCGGTTCGACCGGGCACGGGGAGCGGCCCGCGGTCCGACGCGCGAACGGCCCGCGGAGTCCTCGCGCGCACGCGCGCGCGGGCCCCGGAGGCCGCTGTGCTCGAACCGACGGCTTCGCAGTCCACCGGGACGTCAGGGACGTCGGCCGAACCTCCGCCGATTCTATCGGAGGAGGGGCGTGAAACCTATTCGACGCCCCCTTTCCTGTGGAGAAGTCACCGCGGAGAGCCTCCCAGGCGGCCTGGAACGGCCTCTGGACGGGGTCCGGGGGTCCTCGGACGAGGTCCCGTACACCTCCCGACCCCCTCGCGCGGCACAGGCGCGTCTGCGATCGCGACCCCCAAGACGATGATTGGACGGTGACCGAGCCGTCACCGAGCCGTCACCGAGCCGCCCCCGAGCCGCAGGGGAATCCGCCGCCGGATCAGAGCGCGGCGAGGACCGCGGCCGTCTCCAGAGCCGCCGCGACCGCCTCGCGCCCCTTGTCCTCACGGGACCCGGGAAGTCCGGCGCGGTCGCGGGCCTGCTCCTCGTCGTCGCAGGTCAGCAAGCCGAAGCCGACGGGGACGCCGTGGTCCAGGGCGACCCGGGAGAGCCCGTCGGTCGCCGCCGCGCACACGTAGTCGAAGTGCGGGGTCCCGCCGCGGATCACCACGCCGAGCGCCGCGACCGCGTCGTGGGTGCTGGCGAGCCGGTCCGCGACCACGGGGAGCTCGAAGGAACCCGGGACGCGCACCACCGTCGGCTCGACGCCGGCCTCGCGGGCCGCGGCGAGCGCGCCAGCGAGCAGGCCGTCCATCACCTCGCGGTGCCAGGAGGCGGCGACGACGGCGAGTCGGGTGCCGGGGCGGGCGGTGAGCTGCGGGGCGGGGGCGCCGTGTCCGCTCATGAGGGGTCTCCGTTCGTGAGGGTGCGGGCCGCGGGCAGGCCGATCAGGTGATGGCCCAGGCGGTCCCGCTTGGTGGTGAGATAGGTGAGGTTCTCGGGGGTGGGATGGGGGTCGAGGTCGACGACGCCGCGGACGTCGACCCCTCCGGCGCGCAGCGCCGCGACCTTCTCGGGGTTGTGGGTGAGCAGGTCGATCGCCCCGATGCCGAGGTGCGCGAGGATCCGCGGCACGACGGAGAAGTCGCGGGCGTCGACCGGCAGGCCCAGGTCCAGGTTCGCCTCGACGGTGTCGCGGCCCGCGTCCTGCAGGGCGTAGGCCCGCAGCTTCTGCGCGAGGCCGATGCCCCGCCCCTCGTGGCCGCGCAGCAGCACGAGCACGCCGCGGCCGCGGTCGGCGATCCGGGCGAGGGACTCCTGCAGCTGCGGGCCGCAGTCGCAGCGGTGCGAGCCGAGCACGTCCCCGGTAACGCACTCGGAGTGCACCCGGGTGAGGACCGGCCCCGGCGCGTCGACCTCGCCGAGGACGAGCACGAGGTGCTCGGCGGCGCCGTCGGTCACGGCGAGCGCCGAGAAGAGGCCGTGCGGCGTGGGCAGCGGGACCGGTGCGGTGACCTGCAGGGCGGATTCCTCGACGACCAGCAGGTCGATCTCCTCGATCTCCCGGCGATGGGCGACGAGGGCCTCGATCGAGATCAGGGTCAGGCCGTGCCGGTCGGCGAAGTCCCGCAGCGCCGGACCGCGCATCATCGTCCCGTCGTCGTGGACCAGCTCGACGATCATCCCCACGGCCTCGCGTCCCGCGAGGCGGGCGAGGTCGACCGCGGCCTCGGTGTGTCCGCGACGCTCGAGCACCCCGCCCGGTCGAGCGCGCAGCGGCAGCACATGGCCGGGGCGGATCAGGTCGGCGGCGCGGGTCCCCGCCCCGCCGAGCACGCGGAGGGTGCGGGCGCGGTCCGCGGCCGAGATGCCGGTGGTGACACCGGCGGCGGCGTCGACGCTCACGGTGTACGCGGTGCGCAGGGGGTCGGTGCTGTGCTCGACCATGAGCGGCAGCTCGAGCCGGTCGGCCCGTGCGGCCTCCATCGGCGCGCAGAGCAGCCCGCTCGAGTGGCGCACCGCGAAGGCGATCAGCTCGGGGGTGGCGCACTCGGCGGCGAGGATCAGGTCGCCCTCGTTCTCGCGATCGGCATCGTCGACCACGACCACCGGTCGACCGGCCGCGATCTCCTCGACGGCACGGCCGGCGGGGTCCAGGCGCAGCCCGCTCATCGGTCCGTTCCCGTCGGCAGCAGCCCGCCGGCGAGCCGCTCGACGTACTTCGCCAGCACGTCCACCTCGAGATTGACCACGTCGCCCACGGTCCGCCGGCCGAGGGTGGTGCGGTCGAGGGTCTCGGGGATCAGGCCGATGCTGACCTCCGCGCCGGTGATCCCCGCGACGGTCAGGCTCACCCCGTCGACGGCGAGGGAGCCGCGGTCCACGACGTACCGCTCGAGGCCGTCCGGGAGCTCGAGGTGCAGGAGGGTCGTGCCGCCCGCCTCGGTGCGACCGGTGATCCGGCCGACGCCGTCGACGTGGCCCTGGACGATGTGTCCGTCGAGCCGCCCGTCGGCCCGCACGCAGCGCTCGAGGTTGACCCGGTCGCCGGGTGCGCGGGAGCCGAGGGTCGTCGCGGCGAGGGTGGTCGCGATGACGTCGGCGGTCCAGGTGGTCCCGTCGTGGGAGGTGACGGTCAGGCAGCAGCCGTCGACGGCGATCGAGTCGCCGAGGCGGACCGCCTCGAGCACACGGGGCGAGCGGATCCGCAGGCGCGCGGTGCGGCCGGGGGCCGACGGATCGGCGGGGACGTCCTGGGGGTGCTCGAGCGCCTCGATCGTGCCGAGCTCCTCGATGATTCCGGTGAACATGGCGGTCCTTTCGGGGGTCACGCCGCGCGGGGGCGCAGCAGGAGGCGGAGGTCGGTGCGACCGTCCGCCGAGATCAGGGGGCGGGCCTCGACCAGGTCGAGGTCGAGCCGGTCGGCGAGGGTGGTGATGCCGAGGTCCGCGACGGCGGGGGTGCCGGCGCCGAGGAGGGTGGGGGCGAGGTGGACGATCAGCTCGTCGACCAGCCCCTCCGCCAGGAAGGCCGCGGCGAGGGTCGCGCCGCCCTCGACGAGGACCTGGCGGACGCCGCGGGCGAAGAGCTCGGCGAGCGCCGCGGCGGGATCACGGGTGCGGAGCGCGAGGGCCGGGCCCGCCGCCGGGTCGGGGGCGAGCAGCCCGGGGCGGGCGGTCCGCCCCATGACGGCGCGCAGCGGCTGGTGACGGGCCGGGGCGCCGTCGGCCGGGCGGGCGGTGAGCCGGGGGCGGTCCGCGCGGGCGGTGCCGGTGCCGACGAGCACCGCGTCGCAGCGCTCCCGCAGCTCGTGGACCTCGGCGCGCGCGGCCTCCCCGGTGATCCAGCGGCTCGTCCCGTCGGCCGCCGCGATCCGGCCGTCGAGGGTGAGGGCGAGTTTCCCGGTGACGAGGGGGCGGGCGTGGCGCAGCCCGTGCTCCCAACCGCGCAGGAGCTCCCGAGCGCGGTCGTGGAGCGGCCCGACGGCGACCAGTTCGGCCTCGATCCCGGCGGAGCGCAGGCGCTCGAGCCCGCCCGCGGCGCGGGGGTTCGGGTCCCGGCGGGCGATGACGACGCGCCGGATCCCGGCTGCGAGCAGGGCCTCGGTGCAGAGTCCGGTGCGTCCGCGGTGGGCGCACGGCTCGAGGGTCACGACGGCGGTCCCGCCCGGGGCGCGGCCGCCGAGGCGGGACAGCGCGTCGACCTCGGCGTGGGCGGTGCCCGCCCCGCGATGCCAGCCCTCGGCCAGCAGAGCCCCGTCGGCGGAGAGGATCACGCAGCCGACGCGCGGGTTCGGTCCGGCCGGGACGGGATCGCTCCCCGGCGGGCCGGGGGCGAGGTCGAGGGCGCGCTCAAGCGCTCGCTCCTCGGCGGGGGTGATCATGTGCGCTCCTCCGATCGGTCGCTCACGGACCGGACGAAGGGGCGTCGGGACGTCGCCCTGCACGGGGACCGCGGCGTCCCGCGAGGGGACGCCGAGCGGTCGCCACAGGGCGACATCGCGTGCGCTTCCCATCCGGACTCTCACCGTCGGTCCAGGAGTTCCACCTGGTCAGCCGAGGGCCAGAGGCCATCGGGTCGCGGACTGTCACCGCCGGCTCGGAATTTCACCGACCCCAGTGCACGCGAGCTTCTCAGCTCGTCGCCGACCACCGTAGCAGTCCCGACCAGAGGGCTCTCGGGCGTGACGGGGCATGAACGACGGCGCGGAGGGCCGGGCACGGGCCGGGCGGTGGGGCGCGGTCGGTCCGGACGGCCGCCCGGTCCCGGGTCACCCGTAGGTGTCGCGCGGTCCCCTCCAGGTCACGGTGCGGCGACCCTTCTTCCAGGTGCGCTGGGAGGCGGCCGGGCCGGTGACCCGCAGCTCCGAGACCACGTGCGAGCCGACGTGCTCCTCGATCGTGGTGATCAGCTGCGGGGTGAGCAGGCGCAGCTGGGAGGCCCACGCGGAGGAGGAGGCGCTCACCACGAGCACCCCGTCCTCGAAGGAGACGGGGCGGCAGTGGGTGCTGATCCGCTCGCCGACGATCTGATCCCACTCCTCGAGCACGCGCCCGCTGTTCATCCCCGCGGTCCAGCCCAGGTTCCCGAGGACCTTGCGCAACACCGACTCGATGCCCTGCGGGTCGCGGGGATCGGGCCGGGCGCCGGAGTAGCCGGGTGCCCGCGTGGAGCGATCGCGCACGTCACGGGCCTGCGTCTTCGCCGAGATCGGATAGAGGCCGCGGTCCCGGGCGGCGGCGCGGGAGCGGTTCACGGTGCGGCGGGCGAGCTCGAAGGGGTCCGCCGGCACGGGAGGCGCGGGCGGGTCGACGGGGTCCTCGTCGGCCGCGGGTCCGCGGTGCTCCCGGGCGGTCTCCCCCCGTCGGCCGACGGAGGTCTCCGCGGGTCGGGGGCGGGTCGCGCCCGACCCGCCCTCCGCGATGCCGGGCGGTGCGGGGTCCTCGGCCTCCGGCTCCGACCGGGCCGCCCCGCTCCAGGTGGAGAGGTCGTACGGATTCGCGAGCCGGGGACGGCGCGAGGCTGCCGGGCGCTCGGTCATCGGGTCCTCACCAGGTCCCGCTCGTCCGGGGGACGGCCGCGCCGAGGGTGACGTCGACCAGGTGGATCTCGCCGGTGAGGGAGTCCGGGATGTCGCTGTCGTTGGCGGTCGTGATCAGCACCTGCGAGGCGCCGGTGACGATGCGGCCGAGACGCTCGCGCCGGTGCACGTCGAGCTCGCTGAAGACGTCGTCGAGGATGAGGATCGGCTCCCCGTCGCCGAGGTCGCCCTCCTCGAGGCGCAGCAGGTCGTAGCTGGCGAGCCGCAGGGCGAGGGCCAGGGACCAGGACTCGCCGTGGCTCGCGTAGCCCTTGGCGGGGAAGTCGTGCAGGCGGATCTCGAGGTCGTCGCGATGGGGGCCGGCGAGGGTCACCCCGCGGTCGATCTCCTCCTCGTGGCGCTCGGCGAGCAGCGCCAGCAGGGCGTCGTGGATCTCCCGGGTGCCGGGGAGCTCCCCGGGCGTGGTGCCGAGATGGTCCAGGACGGCCGACCGGTAGGCGACGTCGGCGGGGGACGTCACCTCGCCGCGCTGCCCGGGCGGCAGGTCGAGCGACTGCTCGGC
Source organism: Brachybacterium sp. B718/18 (assembly GCF_055454375.1). NCBI lineage: Bacteria > Bacillati > Actinomycetota > Actinomycetes > Micrococcales > Dermabacteraceae > Brachybacterium > Brachybacterium sp. B718/18. The sequence goes on from NZ_JBVDDO010000004.1 coordinate 68,481, forward strand.
GCCCTCGTCGGTCGCGACCCGCAGATAGGAGTAGCCGAGATGGGGACGCAGCCGGTTGACCAGGTGCAGTCGCGCGCGCAGCAGCTCGGCGCCGAAGCGGGCCAGCTGCTGGTCCCAGACCTCGAGGGTGCTCGCCGCGGACTCCGCCGGGTCGAGCCCGCCGACGCTGCGCCCGCTGCCGCCGCGGCGCATCGAGCGCATCTGCTTGAGGAGGTTCGAGCGCTGCTTGAGCACGCGGTCGTAGTCCGCCTTCACACCGGCGAAGCGCGGGGCGATCTCGAAGAGGAGCTCGTCGAGGAAGCGGCGCCGCCCCTCGGGATCCCCCTTGACCAGACCGAGGTCCTCCGGGGCGAAGAGCACGGCCCGGACCTCGCCGAGGAGGTCACGGAGTCGGGAGACGTTCTGCCCCTGGAGGCGGGCCCGGTTCGAGCGGCCCGGCGTGATCTCGAGGTCGACCTGGAGAGGCCTCCCGGCGCGGAGGAGGCTCGCGCGGATGATCGCGGTCGCCGAGCCGCGGTGGACGAGGGCGGCATCGTGCGGGACCCGGTGGCTGGACAGGGTCGCGAGATACCAGAGGGCCTCGACGACATTGGTCTTGCCCTGGCCGTTCGGACCCACCAGGACCGTGATCCCGCTCTGCACGGGAAGCTCGAGGCGCTGGTAGGAGCGGAAGTCGGTGAGGTCGAGGGCGGTCAGCTGCACGGAGGAGGAGCTCCCGCGCTCAGATCCGCATCGGCATGATCAGGTACTTGTACGAGGAGTCGGGTGCTCCCTCGAGGGAGTCCTGACCGCTCATCACCGACGGCTTGATCGAGTCGGTGAAGGTCAGCCGCGCGAACTCGGTGCCCAGCGCGCCGAGGCCGTCGAGCAGGAAACCGGAATTGAAGCCGACCACGAGGTCCTCGCCCTCGAGCTGCGCCTCGAGCACCTCGCTCGCCTGGGCGTCGTCGCCGGCGCCGGCCTCGAGGGCGACCTGGCCCTCGGTGAAAGACAGTCGCACGGGGGTGTTGCGCTCGGCCACGAGGGAGACGCGCTTGACCGCGTCGATCAGCGCGCCGGTCGCGACGACGGCGGTGATGGCGGTGGTGTCGGGGAAGAGGCGGCGCACGGGCGGGTACTCGCCGTCGACCAGGGTCGAGGTGGTGCGCCGGCCGCCGGCCTCGAAACCGATCAGGTTCGCGGAGGAGTCCTCGGTCAGGGCGATCTCGACGCTCCCGCCGGTGGACATCGAGCGGGCCACCTCGTGCAGGGTGCGGCCGCGCACGAGGGCGGTGAGCTCCGTGCCCGGAGTCGAGGGGTTCCAGGTCAGCTCGCGCAGGGCCAGCCGGTAGCGGTCGGTGGCCATCAGAGTCATGGTCTCGCCAGCGATCTCGACCTTCACGCCGGTGAGCAGCGGGAGGGTGTCGTCCTTCGAGGCGGCGACGGTGACCTGGGAGATCGCCTCGGCGAAGACGTCCGCCGCGACGGAGCCGGCGACCGGGGGCATCGCCGGCAGCTGCGGGTACTCCTCGACGGGCAGGGTCGCGAGGGCGAAGCGGGCGCTGCCGCAGCGGACCTGGAGCTTCGTGCCCTCGAGCGCGATCGAGACGTCCTTGTTCGGCAGGGCGCGGACGATGTCCGAGAGCATGCGCCCCTGGACCAGGACCTCACCGGGCTGCTCGACCTCGGCATCGAGCCGGATCTGCGCGCTGACCTCGTAGTCGAAGGTCGAGAGCTGCAGCTCGCCGCTCGCATCGGCGACGATCCGCACGCCCTGCAGGATCGGCATCGCCGGACGGACGGGGAGGGTACGGGTGGCCCAGGTGACGGCGTCGCCGAGGACGCCGCGGTCGAGGTGGAACTTCACCGTTGCCACTCCTTCGCAGTGGTCGAATGCCAGATCGGGGGACAGCGTATCGGTTTCCTCGCGATGCCGCCGACACACCGGTCGCGATCCTTGACAGTCGCGACTTTCGGCGCCCGCGAGCTGCCCGCGCGAGTCGTCGGATCCGTGGGTCCCGGCTCGTTCCTCGCGTCCGTTTCCGCTCCGTCTCGGCTCTGTCCCGGCACCGTCCGCGCATCCACATCCCCGACGAGCACTGAACAACAGTCCTCTTCTTCACAGCTGTGGATCCTGTGGATTCACCGCAACACTCCAGGTCGTACGGAGAACGTCAGGAGTGGACGGATCGTTGATCCACGGGATCGGTCCGTGCGCGAGCTGTGCATCGATCGTCAAGGACCCCCGATTCCTGTCATTCGCCCGTGCACAACCGCTCCTGCGGATATGCTTCGCGATCCACACTGTCCACAGAGTTATCCACAGCTGGGGAGAACCGGTCGCTGACCTGGCCTGTTCTTCGCCTGGAGCTCTCTGCGGCCCGCTGCTGCTCTCTGTCGCGCCCTATGGGGCCCTCGGCGGCTCAGCGCGCGGAGTTCGAGCTCTTGATCCGCGCCGTGAGCTCGGTGACCTGGTTGAAGATCGCGCGACGCTCTTTCATGAGCTCGCTGATCTTCTTGTTCGCGTGCATCACCGTGGTGTGGTCGCGCCCGCCGAACTCCTCACCGATGCGGATCAGCGGCATGTCCGTCAGCTCGCGGCACAGGTACATGCCGATCTGCCGCGCCGACACCAGACGCCGCGACCGTCCGGTGCCGATGATCTCCTCGACGCTCAGCCCGTAGTACGTAGCCGTCTGCGCGATGATCGTCGCCGCGGTGATCTGGGCGCCGTCGTCATGGGAGAGCAGATCCTTCAGCACGCTCTCGGCGAGGGTGACGTCCATCGGCTGCCGGGACAGCGAGTGCAGCGCCTGCACCCGGATCAGCGCCCCCTCGAGCTCACGGATGTTGGTGGCGATGTGCGAGGCGATGTACTCGAGCACCTCGTGCGGCACCTCGCCGGTGTTCTCCTGCGCGACCTTCTTGCGGAGGATGGCGATGCGGGTCTCGAGGTCCGGCGGCTGCACGTCGGTCATCAGGCCCATCTCGAACCGGGAGCGCATCCGGTCCTCGAAGCCTCCGAGCTCCTTGGGCGGCAGGTCGGAGGTGATCACGATCTGCTTGTCCGTGTTGTAGAGCGAGTTGAAGGTGTGGAAGAACGCCTCCATCGTCTCGGGCGCGCGCTGCAGGAACTGGATGTCGTCGATCAGCAGGATGTCGATGTCGCGGTAGCGGGCCTGGAACTCCTGGGCCTTGCCGAACTGGCCGGACTGCACCGAGTTGATGAAGTCGTTGGTGAACTCCTCGGAGTTCACGTACCGCACCACCACGTCCGGGTAGAGGCTCTGGGCGTAGTGGCCGACGGCGTGGAGCAGGTGAGTCTTCCCCAGGCCGGAGCCGCCGTAGATGAACAGCGGGTTGTACGCCTTCGCCGGGGTCTCGGCCACGGCCGACGCCGCGGCCTGCGCGAACCGGTTCGAGGAGCCGATCACGAAGGTGTCGAAGGTGTACTTGGCGTTGAGCCGCGAGTCCCCGCCGAGGGTCGAGGTGCCTGACGAAGCCCGACGCGGAGCCGGTCCCGGCGAGGGCGCCGAGGATCCGGTGACCGCGGAGAAGCCGTCGAAGGCTCCGGGGAGGTCGGCGGCGGTCCCGCGGCCGAACCGGGAGACGGAATCCTCCGCACCGGACTCGGCACCGGCCGACGCGGCGGAGGAGGACGCGGGCATCGCGGCCCGGCCCGGCTGATCGCGCGCGGGCAGCACCGAGCCGGTGTCCCGATCGCGGCGGAAGGGGGTGCTGTGGACGCCGAGCCCGGAGTTGTCCACAGGGTCATCCACAGGATGTGCACGTCCGACGGAAGGTGCCGAGGTCGCAGCGCCGCCGACGGAGCCCGAGGCCGCGGGGAACTCGTCCTCGTCGTCCTCCTCGAGCAGCAGCGACTCGTCGACGGTCACCGCGAAGCGGGTGTCGCGGCCGGTGGCCTCGCTCAGCGCGGCCTTGAGAGAGCCGGCGATCCGGTTCTCGAACAGCTCTTTCGCCGAGACGGACGGGGCTGCGAGCAGGGCGGTGTCCGCCACGACGGCCATGAGGCGGGATAGGGTCAGCAGGGCGATGACGCGCTGCGATACCGTGCTGTCGCGACGCAGGGTCGAGAGCGTACGCTCCCAGATCTCGTCGACGTTCGTGTCCGGCATGCTCTCTCCTGGCGTTCAGCGGTCCCGCCAGTTTTCCACAATGGCCCGCCGATTGTGGACCGAGGGTGTGGACGGAGCGGGTGAGGTCGGTCCCCTTCGCCCGACCGGGCACCGGCGGGTGGTGTGGAGCACAGCCGTGATCACGCATAGCGCCGTGCCGGGGTCGTCGGCGGTACGAAACGCCGCACGGAACGTCAGAGACAGTGAGAATCGGGCCACAACCAGGCGCTGGGAGGCTCCGAGCGTTGACCCTCCGGGGGGTCGCCCCTAAAATCGTGCAGTCAGCGCTGCGCGCCGTCCCGATCACGGTCCCCGGGTCCACTGCGGATCCACTCCGGTGTCGGATCGGTCCTTCGGCAGCCGCCCCGCCCCGGCGGGTGCGCCCGGACTATCCGTTCGTGCAGCAGACGACCAGACCACTTCGAGGGTCGCATCCCGCGCCCACGACCGAGGAGAACCGATGACCAAGCGCACCTTCCAGCCGAACAACCGCCGTCGCGCCAAGAAGCATGGCTTCCGCGCCCGCATGCGCACCCGCGCCGGCCGCGCCATCCTGAACGCCCGTCGCGCCAAGGGCCGCTCCGAGCTCTCGGCCTGAGGTCTCGGCGGGACGTGACCGGCACGGACGCCCCGTGACCTGGTCCCGTCACCGGCTCCGCACCGGCGACGAGTTCCGCGCCGTCACCCGAGGTGGCGTGCGCAGCGCCCGATCCCACGTGGTCGTGCACCTCTCCCTGCTGCCGCAGGGGACGGGGGCACCCCGCGTGGGATTCGTCGTGTCCAAGAAGGTCGGCAACGCCGTGATCCGCAACCGCGTCAGCCGTCGGCTGCGCGAGATCGTGCGGCCCCGGCTCGACGAGCTGCCGGCCGACGCGGCGATCGTGGTGCGCACGCTCCCGGGCATCGCGGAGCTGCCCTTCGCCGAGCTCGAGGCCGAGGTCGACGGGGCGCTCGGCGCCGCCTCCCGCAAGCTCGCCCGCTCGCTGGAGCCCCGCTCCTCCGAGCAGCGGAGCGAGGATCGGCGATGAGCGGTGGACCCGTCGGCGCCATCCTGCGCCTGCCCCGTCGGGGCCTTCGCCTGCTGGTGCACGCGTACCAGTACGGCCTCTCGCCATACACGCCGCCGGCCTGCCGGTACGACCCCGTCTGCTCGCAGTACGGCATGGACGCCCTGCGCGTGCATGGTGCGCTCAAGGGGACCCTCCTGACCACCTGGAGGATCCTGCGCTGCAACCCCCTCACCCGGGGAGGGCCCGACCCCGTGCCCGCCCCCGGCATGTGGACCAATCCACGCCGACTCCGGCACCCAGCCGGGCAGGGCCTACCCTTGTCCGAGACCCCCGACCAGAGCCGTCACCTCGCATGAACGACATGCGCATCCGTGCGGCAGGAAGACCAGGCCGATGAACCCCCTGTATCCGATCGAATGGGCCGTCGCATGGCTCATGGTCCAGTTCCACAGACTGCTGTCCGTCTTCATGGAGGCGGACTCCGGGATCACCTGGGTGCTGTCGATCGTGGGCCTCACCGTGGTGGTCCGCACGCTGATCATCCCGCTGTTCGTGCGCCAGATCCGCGCTTCCCGGGCGATGCAGATGGTCTCGCCCGAGCTGCAGGCCGTGCAGAAGAAGTACAAGGGCAAGACGGACCAGGAGTCCCGGCAGAAGATGGCCGAGGAGACCATGGCCATCTATCGGGAGGCCGGCGCGAGCCCGTTCTCCTCCTGCCTGCCGATCCTGCTGCAGATGCCGATCTTCTTCGGCCTCTTCCGCGTGCTCTTCAACAAGCTGCCGCAGGCGGCGGCCGGTGAACCCTTCGGCCCGCTGACCACCGATCTCGCGCAGTCCGCGAGCAGCTCGACGATCATCGGCAACGTCACCATCGCCGACTCCTTCCTCAGCCCCGGCGCCGGTGACATCACGACCCGCATCGTCTCGGGCGTCATCATCGCCGCGATGTGTGCGGTCACCTTCTTCACGCAGCGCGAGCTGACCATGAAGAACATGCCCAAGGCGGCCCTCGAGGGCCCCATGGCCAGCACGCAGAAGATGATGCTGTACATGCTCCCGTTCATCTACGTGATCACGGGACCGGGCATGCCGATCGGTGTGCTCATCTACTGGCTCACCACCAACGTGTGGACCTTCGGCCAGCAGTACATCGTCATCCGCGCGACCCCGACCCCCGGGTCCGACGCCGAGAAGGCCCGCCACGAGCGGATCAATGCCAAGCGCGCGAGGAAGGGCCTCGAGCCGCTGGACTTCACGCCGCCCAAGAAGGTCGTCGAGCCGGATCCCGAGCCCGAGCGGAACCTCCGCGTCCAGCCCACCTCCAAGAACAAGGGCGGCAAGAAGCTCTCGGACCAGGAGAAGCTCGAGCAGGCCCGCGCCGCCCGCGCTCAGGCCGCCGAGGAGCGCCGCAAGGCCCAGGAGGCCGCGGGCGAGGTGCCCGGCGTGACCACCAAGCCCGAGCAGAAGCGCTCGAAGAACAAGCGCAACCGCTGACCCCCGCCGGCCCGGGAGCATCGACGCTCCCGGGCCCGCACCCTTTCCCCGATCGGAGATCCGTGGATCTCCCCACCCGCCCGGAGGACCCCGAATGACCGAGAACGCCCCCGAGAACGCCCCCGAGACCGTCGCTTCCCCCGAGGGAGCGGAGACCGAGCTGACCGCCGCCGAACAGGCCACCGAGGAGCAGGCCGCGGACGAGCAGGCCGCCGCCGTGGAGTCCGCTCCTGACGAGACCGCTCCCGACGAGACCGCCCCCGCGGCCGACGCCCCGTCGGCCGATGCCGATCCCGAGGAGGAGGCCGACGATGAGTCGGGCGCCGCCGGCGAGACCGCGGAGGAGCGTGTGCGCCGTCTCGAGGAGGAGGGCGACATCGCCGCGGACTACCTCGAGGAGCTGTTGGACATCGCCGACCTCGACGGGGACATCGACATCGATGTGGACGGCGACCGTGCCTCCGTCGAGATCCGCGGCGCGGACCGTCTCGCGGAGCTGAACCGGCCCAAGGGCGAGCTGCTCGACGCCCTGCAGGAGCTGGCCCGGCTCGCGGTCCAGACCCGCACCGGCAGCCGCTCGCGGCTCATGCTCGACATCGGCGGCTTCCGCGCCGAACACAAGGACGGTCTCGAGGGTCTCGCCGAGACCGCGATCGCCGAGGCGAAGGAGACGGGTGCCCCGGTCCCACTGCGCGCCATGAACCCCTTCGAGCGCAAGGTCGTCCACGACGTCGCCAAGCGCGCGGGCCTCCGCTCCGAGTCCGACGGCGACGGCAAGAACCGTCACGTCGTGATCTACCCGGCGAGCTGAGGTCCCCGGTGCCGGTGCTTCCCCTCCCCGACACGCTGCGCCCGACGGCCGAGCGGCTGTTCGGCGACCGCCTCGAGCTCGCCGAGCGGTACACCGACCTGCTCGCCGAGCAGGGGCCCGAGCGCGGTCTCATCGGACCGCGCGAGGTCGAGCGGCTCTGGGGGCGGCACGTGGTCAACTGCGCCCTGCTGACCGATGCCGTCGGGGAGGGGACCTCCACCCTCGCCGACATCGGCTCCGGCGCCGGGCTCCCCGGGGTGGTCATCGCCATCGCGCGGCCCGAGCTGTCGGTGACCCTGATCGAGACGATGCAGCGGCGCACCACCTGGCTCGAGGAGGTCGACGCCGAGCTGGGCCTCGGCCTCGACGTGGTGCGCGCCCGGGCCGAGGAGCTGCACGGGCGGCGCACCTTCGAGGTCGTCACGGCCCGTGCCGTCGCGGCGCTGGACAAGCTCGCCCGCTGGTCGCTGCCCCTCGTGGCCGACGGCGGGAGCCTTCTCGCGCTGAAGGGCGGCTCGGCGGCCGAGGAGATCGAGGCGGCGCAGAAGACGCTGCGGAAGCTCGGCGGTGTCGATCCGCGCATCGACCGCTACGGGGTGGGCGAGGTCGAGGTTCCCACTACAGTGGTCCAAGTGCGTCGCCGGGTGGAAGCGACCAAGAAGGGAGAGGCACGTGGCTGAGCAGCGCGAGGGGACCTCCCCGGGAGGCGGGACGATGGACGACACCCCGCTGATGCGCGAGCTCAAGCGCGACCACGACCGTCGGCGGAAGCTCGAGGGGCTCGAGTTCACCGCACCCGCGGAGACCCGCATCATCACGATCGCGAACCAGAAGGGCGGGGTCGGCAAGACCTCGACCACCGTGAACCTCGCCGCGGCCCTGTCCATGGGCGGGCTCGAGGTGCTGGTCATCGACGCCGACCCGCAGGGCAACACCTCCACCGCGCTCGGCATCGAGCACCACGCGGAGGTGCCCAGCATGTACGAGGTGCTGGTCGAGTCCGCGCCGATCAGCGACGTCGTCCAGCCGGTGCCGGAAATGGAGCGGCTGCACTGCGCCCCCGCGACCATCAACCTCTCCGGCGCCGAGATCGAGCTGGTCTCCCTCGTCGCCCGCGAGAACCGACTGCGCAACGCGATCCGCGACCACCTCGCCCACCGGGCGGAGGAGGGGTTGCCGCGGCTGGACTACGTGCTCATCGACTGCCCGCCCTCGCTCGGCCTGCTGACGGTGAACGCCCTGGTCGCAGCGCGCGAGGTGCTCATCCCGATCCAGGCCGAGTACTACGCGCTCGAGGGACTCAGCCTGCTGCTGAACAACATCGAGCTGATCCGCCAGCACCTCAACCCGGATCTCGTGGTCTCCTCGATCATGCTCACGATGTACGACGCCCGTACCCGGCTCGCCGCCCAGGTGGCGCAGGATGTGCGCGATCATTTCCCCGAGCAGACGCTCGAGACGACGATCCCGCGCTCGGTCCGCATCTCCGAGGCTCCGAGCTACGGACAGACGGTGCTCACCTACGATCCGGGCTCGAGCGGCGCCCTGGCCTATCGGGCCGCCGCCCACGAGCTCACCACCCGCCCCGTTCCCTGACCTCGAGCATCACCGGGCCGGCGCCGTCGCCGCGCCCCTCACGCTCATCCCCGACACCACACGACCTCCGGAAGGACACGGCCATGACGCAGAAGCGAGGACTCGGACGAGGGCTCGGCGCCCTGATCCCGGGTGCGGGATCGACGCCCGCTCCGGCGCCCGAGGGCGAGCTGCGCACCCGTGTGCGACCGACCACCGAGGAGCCCGAGCGGTCCAGCTCCCCCCGCCCGGTGGACATGTTCTTCTCCGGTGAGAAGGTCACCTCCGAGGAGGAGCGACCCCAGCGCGAACGGGGTCGGTCCCAGGACCTGGCGGGCGAGATGGCCAAGGCCGCGGCCGCCCGGCGCGGTCGCGGCACGACGGCCCGCGGGGCCGGTGCTCGGTCCGGTTCCTCTGCGAAGGCTGCGGCCGACGGGGAGGGCGGCGCGGAGACCGCGGCCCCGGCGACCACTGCCGAGGCGCCGACGACGAAGACCCCCACGAAGAAGACGTCCACGCGGAAGTCGTCCGCCGGCCGTACCTCGACCGCGAAGAGCTCCGCGACGGCCGGGTCGACGACGACCCGCAGCGGGAGCACGAAGAAGGCGGTCGCGACGAAGCCCGCTGAGACGAAGCCGGAAAAGGATTCGTCGGCGTCCACCCCTTCCGCATCGGGAACCAAGCGCTCTTCCACGCGGTCCGCAGCACCCGCGAAGGCCTCTGCCGAGAAGCCCTCAGCAGGTCCGGCCGTGACGGGCGAGGACAGCCCCGTCGTCGACGTCGAAGAGGTCGTGTACACCCCGGCTCGAGACTCCCGGGAACCCTCCGGCGAGGCTGCGCCGTCGTCTGAACAGTCCTCCGAGGAGCCGACGGTCTCCGAGACGTTGGACTCGGCTGCGGCAGAAGTGCCGGCGGCCGGAGTGTCGACCTCCGAAGAGTCGGCTCCCGCGTCGGAGGAGCGCTCCGAGGCCCCGCACGATGGGGAGCCGGTGCGCCAGGAGCTCGTGAGCGTCCCCGGTGCGGAGTTCGCCGAGATCCCGATCCATGAGATCCGGGAGAACCCGCGCAACCCGCGCACCATGTTCGATGACGACGAGCTCGACGAGCTGGCGTACTCGCTCCGCGAGGTCGGTGTCCTCCAGCCGGTCGTGGTCCGCCCGATCTCGGTCACGGAGGACGGGGAGTCCTTCGAGCTGGTCATGGGCGAGCGGCGCTGGCGCGCTGCCCGCCGCGCGGGCCTCACCTCGATCCCTGCGATCATCCGCGAGACCAGCGATGACGACCTGCTGCGCGACGCCCTGCTGGAGAACCTCCACCGCTCGCAGCTGAACCCCCTCGAAGAGGCCAACGCCTATCAGCAGCTCCTCGAGGACTTCGGCTGCACCCAGGACGAGCTGGGAGAGCGCATCGGACGCTCGCGCCCGCAGATCACCAACACTCTGCGCCTGCTGCGTCTGCCCGCCCTCGTGCAGCGACGGCTCGCGAGCGGCGCCCTGAGCGCCGGGCACGCCCGCGCCCTCCTCTCTCTCGACAACCCCTCCCTCATGGAGGAGCTCGCCCAGCGCATCGTCACCGAGGGTCTCTCGGTGCGCGCCGTGGAGCGCCTCGTGGCGCGGGGCGGCGAGCAGACCGCGACCCGCACCATCCGGCGCAGCACGTACGACCCGCACGTCGTGGACCTCACCAGTCGGCTCTCGAACCGGCTCGAGACCCAGGTGCGCATCGACGTCGGCAAGCGCAAGGGCAAGATCACCCTCGAGTTCACGAACCTCGAGGACCTCGAGCGTCTCGTGGAGACCATGGGACTGGATCTGCCCCTCCCCGAGACGGGCACCGCGGGCGTCTGATCCCCCTCCCGATGAAGGGGCTCAGCCCGCAGCTGACGGTCGCGACGAGAGCGGCTCGGCCTGCGACTGACGCCCTCTCCGTGGGTTCCCGAGCGACCCTCGGCGCCAGAGCCTCCTGCTGTACGGCAGCGCGACGTTCTGCAGCCAGTGTCGGTGCCGGATATGCCCGTAAGGGTGCGATGGTCCTCGGGATGTGAGGCCTCGACGCGCTGTCGCTCACTTGTCCTGTCGAGGGTCGGTCCTCCCTTCTCGAACCGACTCTGTCGGATCGCCAAGTACTTAGCCCGGACGATGGTTCCGCGCTGCAGCTCGTCGGCGGAGGGGGCAGGCGAGCTCTCATCATATGGGATATGACATTGAGGGGATGGGTGTCAGTTCATGCCACTGTTTTGTCCCTACGGCTTCTCCGGCACTCCGCGGGCAGCTGGTGCACAGAGTTGTGCACACTGTGGATCAACCGGTCTCTTCCCTGGTCAAAGCGCTTCACGAGAGCTTCTCCACCGACGTATCCACAACTGTGGACGGTCCCTGTCGGGATCATCTTGAGACGACGCGCGTGGTTGTTCGCGATGCGGTGAGCTCGCGACCACCGGCGGTCTCGGTGCAGCGGACGGTGCATGGACGGTGTCGTGAGCGATCAACCAGATGTCGTCCTGGCCCCGTCTTCGCGTCGCTCGGCGCCGTTCCCCGTGAATCAGGTCAGCATGCTCGGTGTTGTGGCGAGTTCGTGCCGTCAGGCACGATGCGCGCCTCGAGCAGGCACACAGATATTGGCTGATGCTCTCGATGGCCGTTTCACGCGAAACCGACGTCGGGGCTCGAAGGCTAGGGGGTCATTAATTCGCAGGGAGCTGGTCGCCCTCGTTCTGTCGTCGGCACCACCATGTCTGCCGCCTCCCCCGTGTCGGTGCCAAACGGTGAGGGTTGGCGGTTCACCGAATGGCGCGTTCCACGGGAAACCAGTCCTGGTGGTGCCGGCGCTTTCCTATGGCGAGGGGTGCCGGAGGGGATCGTGGGTCGGATTAGCTGGGGCTTCATGCGGTGCGCATAATGCAGAGAACTGCAGGTCATCGCGAGGGTTCTCGACGTGTTTCGTCCCGTGGCGGGGTGCTGCAGGGGATCGTCAGCGGTTCTGATCGGTGCGCGGAGACCGCTTCGTTGTTTGCCTTCCTCCTCCTGAGGCAGTGCTGTGGCAGGAGGTGCCTGTACGTCGCAGCGGATGCGTGGGGAGAATCTACTCACTTCCAGAGGCCGTTTCCCGTTAAACTGCTGTCGGCCACTCGGCTTTTGGCCGGTCGGCGCCTCCTCTCGGGACGCATGAAAGACGGGCCCGTGTGCGTTGGCCGTGTGCGACGACGTCTTGTGTCATGGATGGGTACGCGCAAGGAGCAGAGAGCCCCCGGGGGAACTGAACTCACCGTTTCACGGGAAACCTCCATGACGTGGCAGAGCCCTCGTGGAGCGTCAGCGCAATTGGGACAGCGCAGACAAGACGGAGGTTCCCCGTGAAACGCGGGTGGGCGTCTGCGCCGCTGGCTGAGTCGAGCGGCTGGGGCGCAGGGGGCTCCCGGCCGTCGTGCAAAACCTTCGATGGCAATGCTGGGTCATGGAAGAGACATGTTGAGTGCATGTGCTGGGCCGCCCGCCGGTGCGCGCTGGTGTCGCTCGGGCCGGCCGCTCCGTGGGAGGCGGAGTTTCACGTGGAACTCGGGGCTTTGTCGACTGAGGGCTAATCGGCGAGGGCCCCGCGGCTTTCACCGCAGGTCATGAGTGGTCCCCTCTGCCGTAGGTCAGCGTCTTCAGTTTCGATCTAGCCGCGCCCATGGGAGTGCCAGGTTTCTCGTGAAACCGCGACGCATGCACATGGTGGACCGGTGTGGCGTCCGTCTTCGCGAGGGCTGCCGCAGTCTCCAGGGAGCTTCGATCACGCCTCGAATGCAGAGGTGGAGTCCCGTCCCCATCTGCGGCAGGGTTGGGGCGATTGTGAGAGGGATGAGCGCTGATGAATTAGCTGCCACAGTGGTTGGGCATGGTCGATCTCGCCCGGGAGGGGCACGCGTAGCGGCCACGGGGCAGGACGCATGCGGCAAGACATGATGAATGCGCTCTTCGGCAGTCCTGTTTCACGGGAAACGTGACATTACTTCAGGCGGAGTTGCGGTGGACTTGACGTCTGGTTTCTATGAATCCTGGTGCGGTGCCGACGGAGCCGAGGGAGAGCGATTCCCGCAGTCCAGTAGAAGAAGTAGAGCCGTTTCACGGGAAACACGACGAACTGACGCCGAGTTGAGTCGTCCACCCTCGCGCAGTTCCTCATCACCTACCTCATCGGCATCCTCTATCAAACCGGTGTCCCCTAGGGGAGGTGGCATCCGCGGAGGCGCGATGGTCTCGGGAGCTATCCGCAGCGGAGTCGGGTGCTTCTGTCTGGGTTTCGACCGATCGCGACGGTAGAGGAGTGTGTTTCACGTGAATCATGGGTCGAGGGCCGAGGGTCTCTCGTCCAGCTGATGAAGGCAGTCGGTGGGGCCCGTCAGCTCCGCCCGAGGTGGCATCGCGTGTAGCGAGCGGGGACGTTGTTTCACGGGAAACTCACGTCATAGGCGAGGACTGGACTCTGATGCCCGAGGCGCAGCGCGAGGCGCAGCGAGGTTCACAACTGACACGGCATCGTCCGCCACCGATACTAGTTCGGGCGACATGACCAGCTGCGGGACTACCGGAGGGAGTGGTCAACAGGCCAGGTCCGCGTATGAACTCAATCTTTTCACCGAGGCGAGCTCCCTCCAGACAGCACGGTCCCACCTCACGATCGTCCGGCTACGTGGTTCTGTCATGCGGTTTCACGCGGAACGCGATTTCGCCCACATCGTCGGTGAACGGCAGGTGTCCAGCTGCCGGCGCGTTCCCCCAAGCGGCCCGAGGTGGCCTGCACGCGAGTCGGATTCTCGAGGTCTCTGGACCACGTGGAACCCGTCTTGCTCGACGCGACATCTCGGCCGATCGGAACGGCCGGTCACGTGGAGCTTGCCGCCGTTCGCCGTGAAGACGAGATCCGGTGACACGCACCAGGAGGGACGTCCCCGAGGCTGCTCGTGGCGTCGTCGAAGAGATCGGAAGCACCCGACCCGGGCGTTGCGACGCAGCCCGCGGTGGTGGTCGCGTCGCGTTATGCACAGTGTGCGTAACGTTGTGGACATCGCACGCGTGCCGAGCGGGATCGTCCCGACATTTTTCCGGCATGACAGGAAGGGGCTCAGCACTGAGCGCCCGCCATGAGAGTGAACCTGCAGGTCAGAGACATATGTGTCACTCAGAGGCGTCTGATGTGTCCAGGGCAGTTGTCCACATCTGACTGTGGATAACTCTGTGGAGAGAGCTGCTCGGGGGTGTGGATAACGATGTGGAAGACGCTGGGGACAACTCATCTCTGCACGTCACGCTAGGCGGTTGCAGACAGCTTGACAGGACTCCGAGTGACCGCCGCGGAGAGCCCTCGAGTTTCGTTGAGCACCGACTCGTACCCGGAGCGCCGTCGACCGTTCTCGAGGACGGTCGTGCCCGTCGGCCGATGATCGTTCAGTCCGCGCGTTGCCCGCGGACCGCGCTCGGACCGAACTCTTCGTCGACGAAATGCTTCGGCAGAGCGCCGGCTCTGCGCCGAACGATCCTCCAGATCCCGGGCAGGCCGGCCGTTTCGCCGTTGACGCCTGTTCCGCTCAGATCGCGGATCGTGGATTCCGGCATGGCTGGCGCAGCATGACCGTCGGCCTCTTTGGGGGTTTCGTCAGAAGCCCCGTCTTCGGAGGCCGGCGCGATCTCGTCGGCCGCCTTGCGTCCGGTGCCCTCCCCCGGGGCCGCAGCAGGGACCAGCGCGAGCCAGGTCGGCATCAGCTCGACGCCGAGGAGATCGAGCACCTCTGGAGCGGGGTCCTCGAGGACCAGCGTCGTGACCGTCGGACCCCAGCGGCGAGCGAGCTCCCGCAGGACGGTCGGAGCCGGACGGGACGGGGCCGCCCACGGTGCCCACACGAGCACTACGGCATGCCCGGCGCCCGCAAGGCGCCCTGCGTCCCCGCCACGTCCGGCGTGAGGGGCTGGCGCGACCGAGGGTCCCGACGACATGACCTCGTCCCCGGGGTTTTCGGACCGCAGCGGGCGGGCCGCCCTCACGCGCCGTCCCTGTTCGGGCGTGCTGTACTCACCAGCAGGGTGGTCAGCCGACGACGCTCTCGGCGGCGGCAGGAGCGTTGCTCTCGCTCGCGGCGGCGTCCTGGTCGGCGAGCCAGCGCTCGGCGTCCAGCGCCGCCTGGCAGCCGCTGCCGGCAGCGGTGATCGCCTGGCGGTAGGTGTGGTCCACGACGTCGCCCGCCGCGAACACCCCGGGGACGGAGGTGTAGGTGGAGCGCCCCTGGCAGACGATGTAGCCCTGGTCGTCCAGCTCGAGCTTGCCGCGCAGCAGGTCCGTGCGCGGCAGGTGGCCGATCGCCTCGAAGACGGCGCCGGTGGCGAGCGCGCGCTCGACGCCGGTCTCGGTGTCGCGCAGGGTCACGGACTCGACCTTGTCGGTGCCGTTGATCGACACGATCTCGCTGTTCCACGCGAAGGACAGCTTCGGATCGGCTTCGGCGCGGCGGGCCATGATCTTGGAGGCGCGCAGCTCGCCGCGGCGGTGCACGAGGGTGACGGTCTTCCCGAAACGGGTGAGGAAGGTGGCTTCCTCGACCGCGGAGTCCCCGCCGCCGACCACCACGATGTCCTGGTCCTTGAAGAAGAACCCGTCGCAGGTCGCGCACCAGGAGACGCCCTTGCCGGAGAGCTCCTTCTCGCCGGTCACGCCCAGCTCCTTATACGCGGAGCCGGTCGAGAGGATGACGGTGCGGGCGCGGTACACGGTGCCGTCGTCGAGGGTGATGGTCTTGACGTCGCCCTCGAGCTGCAGGTCGACGGCGTCGTCGTACACGATCTCGGCGCCGAAACGCTCGGCCTGCTCCTGCATCGCGGCCATCAGCTCGGGGCCCTGGATCCCGGCGGGGAAGCCGGGGAAGTTCTCCACGTCGGTGGTGGTCATCAGGGCGCCGCCGGCATCGAGCGCCCCGGCGATGACGATCGGCTTCATCTCTGCGCGCGCGGTGTAGATCGCGGCGGTGTAACCCGCGGGGCCCGAGCCGACGATGACGACCTCGTGCACGGGTCCCTCCGCGGGGTCCGCTGCGGGGGCGGCGGTCGGCGCGGGAGCCGCGGAGGTGCCGAGGATGTTGAGGGCCTGGATCGGCTGGGTCATGGGAGGAATCCTTCCGTGGAGGTCGGTGCGGTCCGGGACGGGGCCGGACGGGGTGCGGGGCGGGGTGAAGGGCGGGGCGGGGACGGCGGTGTGCGGTGCGGGCGGGAGCTCAGAGCGAGCCGATCATGACATCCCCGGTCCACAGACGGGTGGTCGAGGGGTCGGCGCCGTCCTGCGTCCCACAGCTGGGCAGGACGACGGTCGCCGAGACGGTGCCTCCGTTGGCGCGCAGCGTCTCGCGGTCCACGGGGCCGTGGACCAGGAGCCAGGCGCGGGTCCCGTCGGCGCTCCATGCCACCTCCTCCATGATCAGGATCGAATCGCCGATCCCCTGCTCGGTGAGGCACAGCCCCGCGTCGAAGCTCGTGGGCGGCTGCATCACGCCGCTGTCGATCAGGCGCTGCACCTCCGGGCCGATGCCCGTCTCCGTGACAACGGGAAGACCCGCCGAGTTCATCCCGGACGCGCCCGAGGCGTCCACGGATGTGACCGAGCGCCCACCACCGGAGGTCGACTGCTCGAGGGCGACCGCGAGCTGGAGGCCGAGCGCGGCGGTCGCGACGAGCGCGACGATCACCATCGGCAGGGGGATGTCCAGCACCGTGGAGCGCTGCAGACCCTCGCCGCTGTGGCGCCGGGTCGTGCGATGCGTCGGGCGCGGGGTCATTCGACGGCGATCTCCGCGATGCGGGCGCGGAAGCGACCGGACTCGTTGCTGTCCGGCGGCAGCTCGGGCAGCCAGATCGCGACGCGCTGCACGTCGATCGGTTCATCGGGCTGGAGGCGCACTTGGCCGTCACCGGCGAGGGCCCCCGTCGCGAGGACGTCGCCGAGGGTGCCGTCGTCGTTCACGGCCCGCAGCTCGATGACGCCGCCGGTGTTCCGCGCGGTGGTGACGGTGACGGCGGTCAGACGCGACGGCTCCGCGAGGTCGACGTAGAGGCCGACGCCCTCCTTGAGGCCGCCGTAGTCGGGGCTCGCGTAGTGCTGCGTGGACCAGTACGTGCCCGGGTCGCCGTCGGTGATCCGGTCCCGCTGGTCGGCGTTGTCGGGATCGCCGTCGTGGCCGACCTCGAACAGCTCGACCCCGGCGAGCTGGGGTGCGGGGAGCGTCGGCTCGGCCGTGTCCTCCGCCGTCGGTTCGACGGGCGCCTCGTCGGTCTCCTCGGGCGCTGCGGTCTCCGAGGCGACCGGGGAGGTGTTCAGCGGGTTCGCCATGCGGTCGCGCAGTCCCGCCGTCACCGAGGTCAGCGCGACCACCATCGCGACGATGACCAGCAGGATCGCGCCGATGATGATCCACTGCGCCTGCCGCGAGCGCTGCTCGGCCGGGTAGTGGCCGTAGACGTAGGAGTCCCCGCCGTCCTGGTCGACGGCCACGGCGACGACGTCGCGCAGGAGCGAGCTGCGGCTCATCGGCACGGTCGTCTCGACCGGCTCGTCGAGCGGCGACCGCTCGCGGCCGCGGATCACGATCGGCCCCTCGGGCGGGGTGGGTGCGGAGGGATCCGTGACGGCCTGCGGCGCCGTGTCGTCCGCGGCGGGCGCCGCGTGCGGGACATCGGAGGCGTCGTGCGGATCGGCCGCGGTCATCGCGGTGGGCGGCAGCGCGGCGGTCTCGAGGCCCTGATCGGCCGCGGCCGGCGCGATGGCAGCGGCTTCCGTGGCCGACGGGGCGAGAGGCGCGAGGGGCGAAGCGCTCGCCGCGGCTGCCGGGGCACTGGATCCCGCCTGCCGGGATCCCGCATCCCGGGAGCCGGTGGCCCCGGGCCAGTGCGTGCCCGAGGTGCGGGCGGGGAGATCCGAGCTCCGTCCGGGCACCGCATCGGGGCCGACGGCCGCACCGGCGGCAGCCATCCCCGCGGCTCCCGCGGCGGCGATTCCCGCGGCGCCGGCGGCACCGGTCGGGATCGCCTGCGCGGCATCCGTCGCCTGCGCGGGATCCGCGGTGTCGCCGGCGGGGACCACCGGCTGGGGGCGGGTGATCTCGAGATGACCGGGGAAGGCGCTGCCGTCCCGCTTGCGGTCCAGGTGCAGGTCCTGCACCAGCTCGCGCGCTCGGGAGGCGGTCTCGGCGGACGACGCGGTGGCGCTGCGGGGGGCGTCGGCCGCGGGGCCTTCGGCCGCGGGGCCTTCGACCGCGTCAACTCCGGGCACGGCGGCCGACGGGTCCGCCGACGGCACGGCGGCGGGCGGGGCGACCGGCGGGACGACGGCACCGGCGGCGCCGAAGGGCACGGCCGCGCCGACGGTGGGACGCACGACGGTGTCCTCGTCGAGGCTGTCGTCGACGGGGGCGCTCGCGCGGGCGGAGGCCGGACGCGCGATGGTGTCCTCGTCGACCGTGGCCCCGTCGGAAGTGCCCTGCGGCGCCTCGGACGATGCCGGGGCGGGGCGTACGACGGTCGCCGCGTCGTCGGGAACCGCCTCCGGCTCCGCCGCGACCGGCACCGGGGCGGTCGCGGGCTCCGGCCTCGGGCCCGACGCGACGGCGCTCGGGTAGGCCTCGAGCGTCACCGGGATCGACTGCCACGGCTCGAGGGCCGCGATCAGCGAGCGGGTGGTCTCGGGGATCTCCTCCCCGGACTCGTTCAGCACCAGATCGCACAGCAGGTCGAGGTCCTGCGGGATCTCGGTGTCCACGAGGGTCGACGGCCGGGGGACGTCCCCGTCGGCCCCCTGCTGCGGCGCCTTCCCGGTCAGCGCCCGGTACAGCAGCGCCACCAGCGCCGCCGTGTCCTGGAAGGAGGCGAGCTCGCGCGAGCGGTCCAGCCCCTCGTGGGCGGCGGCCTCCACCCCGATGCCGAGCACTGTCACGGTCCCCGCGGCGGTGTCCACGAACAGGCGGTTGGAATCCAGGAACTGGTGGCGGACACCCCGACGCCGCGCGACCTCGAGCCCCGTCGCCGCCTCGCCGATGATCGAGCGGGCGGTCTCCGGATGCAGCGGTCCGCCGCTCAGCAGGGCGGCGAGCGGCGGTGCGGACGGCAGCGGGTACTCGACGACCGTGATCGGCTCGTCCGCCCCGGTCGCGGTCCCTGCCTCGCGCGGGTCGTCCAGCACCACGATCTCGCGGACGGGCATCAGGTGCGGGTCCTCGACGAGATAGGCGCGGCGGACCGCGTCGGCCGCTTCGAGGGCTGCGGCTCCGCGCACGACGAAGAGCGTGACGCCCTCGCCGGTGGCGACCGTGCGGGCGCGATGCCATGACGCGCCGTCGGCGACACCGCGCAGAGGGATCGTCCCCTCCAGCGTCCAGCGCGCCGCGAGCGCGTCCTGGTTCGAGTTCGAGTTCACGGACCGTCCTTCTCCTCGTCCTGCGGGCTCCTGCCCGTCACGAGCGGATCCCATGCTACGAGGTCGCCGTGCGGCCCCGTCGCAGGATCCTCCCCAGCAGCCGCTGACCGTGGCGGACCAGCGCCCGCACCTCGTGCACGCCCAGCAGCCACGCGAGCGCGGCGAACACCGCGGTCATCACCACGCCGATCACGGCGCCGAGCAGCACCGCGAGCAGGCGGTGGACCCACAGCAGGTCCCCGAGCAGGAGCACCAGGCCGCTGCCGACCGCCCACGCGACGGCCGCGGCGGCGCCGAGCTTCGCGAGCCCCACCGCGCCGGCGCGCCAGCTCGGCGCCGTCGCCCCGAGGGCCGTCGCCCGTCGGCGGAGCATCCACGACCCCATCCCCCAGGCGACGAGGTTGCCGAGGCTCGAGGTCGACGCCGCGGCCGCCGCCGCCCACTTCGGATCCACGAACCACAGGATCAGCGGCATCGTGACCAGCGAGATCACGGCGATCGGGATCTGGGTGAGGAAGGGGGTGCGGGCGTCCTCGTAGGCGAAGAAGTACCGCTTGACGAGGTACTGCGCCGCGAAGGGCATGAGGCCCAGGATGTAGGCGACCAGCACGGCGCCGTTGGCGCGGGCGCCGATCTCCCCGGTGCCGCCGCCGATCACCCACATGATCGGTCCCGAGAGCGCCACGAACACCGCGGTGCACAGCATCATCGGCACCGCGAGCAGGCGGGAGGTCTCCCCATACTGGATCAGTGCCCGGGTGTGCTCGCCGTCGGCCGCATGCCGGGAGATCGCCGGGAAGGCGGCGGTGACCAGGGTGACGCCGATGATCCCCTGCGGGAGCATGAACGCCAGATAGGCCCACTCGATGGTGAGCAGCGCCGGGTACTGGGCGGCGAGGTCCGGCTGGTCCTGGAACCGCTCCGTCATCTCGACGGCCCCGCCCGTGGACCAGCGCGTCGCCCAGATGCCCAGCTGGCCCAGGCACAGCATGGCGAGGGACCAGAGGCCGATCCGGCTGAGCTTGCCGAGGCCCAGGCCGCGGAAGCCCCAGCGGGGCCGCAGGTGCAGGTCCAGGGTGCGGATGTGCCAGAAGAGGAAGAGCACCTGCGCCGCGGAGCCGCCGACGTTGATCGCGGCCATCGCCACGATCATCTGCAGCGTCCACTGGTCCGGGGAGCCGACGGTGCCCCACATGCCGAAGAAGATCGCGGCGCCGATGATCCCCACCACGTTGTTGAGCACCGGCGCCCACTGGTAGGGCCCGAAGTTGTCGTGCGCGTTCAGCAGCTGGCCGCACATGACGTAGAGGGCCGAGAAGAGGATCTGCGGCATCATCCAGTAGCCCAGCTGCACCGCGAGCGCATAGGTCTCGGGGGGCAGCACGCCGCTGGTCAGGGTGATCAGCAGCGGCACCGCGACGATGCACACCACGGTGATCGCGGCGACGACCGTGACCACGAGGGTCATGAGGCGGGAGATGTAGTCGCTGCCGCGGTCCGGACGCTTGATCGCCCGCACGATCGCGGGGACCAGGATCGCGTTCAGCGTGCCGCCGCCGACGAGCAGCCACACCGTGTTGGGCAGGGTGTTCGCGGCGCTGAAGGCGTTCGCCGCGCCGGACATGGAGCCGGCCAGCACCATGCCGAAGAGGAAGTTGCGGACGAAGCCCAGCAGCCGGGAGACGACCGAGCCGGAGGCCATGAGGACGCTCGCCTGCAGCAGGCGGGAGCGGCTGGAGACGCCGCCCTGGCGGCGGTGGCGCGGGATGTGGCGGGTGCGCAGCTCGCGGCTCATCGGGTCTCCTCGGGGCGGTCGTCGGGGCGGGGCGTCGGGTCGTCGGGCGCGGTGTCCTGGACGGGATCGGGATCGGGATCGGGGTCGGGGTCCGGATCGGGACCGGCGTCGGGCGGCGATCCCGGATCCACCGCGGGGGTGGAGCGTCCCGTCCGGGCGAGCTCCTCCGGATCCTCGGGCACGTGCACCGCGGGGGCGCGGGTCGAGGCGCCGACGCGACGGGCCCGGGCGATGCCCACCACCACGAGCACGCCCATCGCGATGACCAGCACGAGGGTGGTCCAGTTCTCCCACGCGGGGTTGACCGTGAGCGGCACCTCTGTCGACTCGGTGAGCGCCCGGCCGTCCTCGGTGGTGAGACGGGTGGTGAGGGTGACGGTGCCGTTGGCGATCGCCTCGACGGGCACCGTCGTGTCGATCTGCCCGCGGGCGGGGACGGTCACCGTCGGCTGCTCCTCCACCTGCACGATCGGTGTGTCGGAGGAGACCTCGGCACGGACCGTGATGGGGGTGTCGAGCTCGTTGACGATCGTGATGGGGACGCCGGCCGAGTCGGAGATCAGGTTGTAGCCGGAGGCGGGGTCCAGGTGGATCCCGGCGCGGAGCTCCGCGGCGGCGGCGCGCGCCCCGGCGGCGCGTTCGGCGGAGACCTCCGGGTGGCCGCGCCAGCGCTCCGAGGTGGCGGCGAGCACCTCGAGGCGCGCGGCCTCGAGCGAGGTGTCGTCCTCCATCACGGCCGCGAGCACGTCGAGTTCCTCCCACGCGGCGGAGAGCTCGTCGAGGGTCCCGGTGGTCAGCAGCTCCTGGTCGACCGCCTCCTCCTGGTGCTCCCAGCGCCCCTCGGCGTCGGGGGCGGAGGGGTGGACCGACTCCGCCGGGAGGTCGCCGAGCGCATAGAGCCCGCCGGACCCGTCCTGGGCGTCCTGGGTCCAGGTCTCCTGCTCGGCGGCGGTGATCAGGGCGTCGGTGCGGCCGACGGTGATCCACGGCGCCTCGCCGAGGGCGTCGAGCACCGTCGCGGTCGCGGCCGGGTCCAGGGAGACCTCGGGGTCGGGGGAGATCAGCAGGTGGCGCGGCGCCGCCGTGAACTCCGAGGCGATGGTGGCGGTCTCGGCGAGCATCCGCTGGCGAGTCTGCTCCGCATCGCCGTCGGCGGTGAGGGTCTCGAGCTCGGCGGAGAGCTGGGAGTCCGGGGCGAGGACGGTCAGCGGCGAGCCGGAGCTGTCGCCGAGATCCACCGCGGCGACGGAGCTCGGGGTCAGTGAGGAGGACGGATCGGTGCGCAGCGAGCTCGCGGGGACCAGCGCGGCGGAGGCGCCGGCCTGCTGCAGCGCCCCGAGCGACGGGCCGGTCGCGGATTCCGCGGCGAGGGAGAGCACGGTGCCGTGCTCCTCGAGGCCCTGCTCCGCCCACACCCGTTCCGCGGCCGAAGTCGCCGCGGCGGTCAGGGACTCGTCGCCGGCGGCCTGCAGGCTCACCAGGTCGGCGCGCGCATAGGGCATGCCGAGCACGGTGCGCTCGCCGGCGCCGGCCGCGAGGGCCTCGGCGAGCGAGGCGCTGGGGACGTCGGGGGCGAAGCTGCGGGGCGCCGGCGGCGGGGCCTCCTCCGTCGCCTGGCCGTCGGCGCCGCCGGCGGTGTCAGCCCCCTGCGCGACCTGCGGCGGATCCAGCAGGGCGGGATCCAGCCACCAGTCGACGTCGGGCCGCAGCGCGAGCTCCCGCAGCGCGGCGAGCTCCCCGGACTCGACTGAGGTCGCGAAGGACTCCGGGGCGGTGACCGCGGCGGAGGCGTCGGCCGCGGAGACCGGCAGCAGCACCGACTGGGTGATGGAGTCCTCGGCGCCGTCCGGTCGCCACACGAGGAAGGAGCGGAGGGCCACGAGGTCCTCCCCGTCGGCGGCCACGGTCAGCGACACCCGGCGCGTGCCCCAGTAGTACGGCTCCGCGGAGAAGCCCAGCTCGTCCGCGGAGAGAGTCACCGAGAGGGTCGCGGACTCCCCGGGGGCGAGGGTCGGCACCGCGGCGGAGGTCGCGAGGGGGGTGCCGGTGGTGTCCGGCGAGGTGTCGGCCTGCCATTCCGCGAGCAGGTCCCGGTCGGTGACCCGGGCTGAGCGGGTGCGCAGCTCGAGCTCGACCGCTTCGAGCGGCTCCGAGGAGGTGTTGGTCACCTCGACCTGCGCCTGCACGGTGCCGCCGGGGGCCAGGGAGGTGGGCGAGAGCTCGACCAGGTCGAGCGCAACGGGGTCGTCCTCGCCGGGCGTGGGCGGGACGGCCGGGGCCGGGCTCGCGCCGGTCGCGGCGGCTCCGATGCCGGTCGCGGCGGCCGCGGACCCGGTGGTGAGGGCCGCCGACCCGGTCGCGAGGGCCGTGGCGGGGGTCGCGACGGCGCCCGCCAGCACCGATGAGGCAAGCAGGAGTGCCGTCAGCAGCGCCGCGAGCACCGGGCGCACGGACGGCGGGGACAACGGCATGGTGACACTGTATGCGGCCGCTACCGTAGGAACCCCGGGCGCCACGAGACCTCCACGGACCGTGCCGCCCCGTGTCGTCCGCCCCCGGCCCGGAACAGGAACCGCCCGTGACCGATCCCGTCGACGAGTCCGCCCAGCGCCTCGCCACCGCCCGCACCCGCGCCGCGTCCATGTTCGCCGCCCTCCCCGAGGAGGTCCACGAGCTGGGGCGCCGATTCGAGGCGGCCGGGCACGAGCTCGCCCTCGTGGGCGGGCCGGTGCGCGATGCGGTCCTGGGCCGCTCGAGCGCGGACCTCGACTTCACGACCTCCGCCCGTCCCGAGCAGACCGAGGCGATCCTGCGCGAGTGGACCCACGGCGGCGCGATCTGGGACATGGGGCGTGACTTCGGCACCCTCGGCGGCGTCCGCCACGGCGTGCGCGTCGAGATCACCACCTACCGCACCGAGTCGTACGACCCGACCTCCCGCAAGCCGCAGGTCGAGTACGGCGACACCCTCGAGGGCGACCTCTCCCGGCGGGACTTCACGGTCAACGCGATGGCCGTGCGCCTGCCCTCCCTCGAGCTCGTCGACCCCTTCGACGGGCTCACCGACCTCTCCCGCACCCTGCTGCGCACCCCCGTCGGCCCCCAGCAGTCCTTCACCGACGATCCGCTGCGGATGATGCGCGCGGTCCGCTTCGTGGCGCAGCTCGGCTTCCGCATCGAGGA
Source organism: Brachybacterium sp. B718/18 (assembly GCF_055454375.1). Classification (NCBI taxonomy): domain Bacteria; kingdom Bacillati; phylum Actinomycetota; class Actinomycetes; order Micrococcales; family Dermabacteraceae; genus Brachybacterium; species Brachybacterium sp. B718/18. The sequence continues at coordinate 92,892 of NZ_JBVDDO010000004.1, forward strand.
CTCCACGGCCGACGCGATCGAGGAGCTCGCCGAGCGGATCACCATCGTCTCCGCCGAGCGGGTGCGCGAGGAACTGGTCAAGCTGATGCTCGGCGCCCACCCCCGCGGCGGTCTCGAGCTGCTCACCGAGCTGGGGCTCGCCGCCCACGTGCTGCCCGAGCTGCCCGCCCTGCAGCTCGAGATCGACGAGCACCACCACCACAAGGACGTCTACGAGCACTCGCTGACGGTCCTGGACCAGGCGATCGACCTCGAGAGCCCCGCCGGCTCGGGCGGTCCCTGCGAGGGCCCCGACCTGGTGCTGCGGCTGTCCGCCCTGTTCCACGACATCGGCAAGCCCGCCACGCGCCGCTTCGAGCCGGGCGGGGCGGTGAGCTTCCGCTTCCACGAGACCGTCGGCGCGAAGATGACGGTGCAGCGGATGAAGGCCCTCGCCTTCGACAAGGACACCACCAAGCGGGTCGCCCGTCTGGTCGAGCTGCACCTGCGCTTCCACGGATACGCCGACGCGCCGTGGACCGACTCGGCGGTGCGCCGATACGTGACCGACGCCGGGGACCTGCTCCAGCACCTCCACCGGCTCACCCGCGCCGACGTCACCACCCGCAACCGGCGCAAGGCCCGGGCGCTCTCGCGGGCCTATGACGAGCTCGAGGCCCGCATCGACGAGCTCGCCGCCCAGGAGGAGATCGACCGGATCCGCCCCGATCTCGACGGCAACGAGATCATGCGCCTGCTGGACCTGCCGCCGGGACGCGAGGTGGGCGAGGCGTACAAGCACCTGCTCGAGCTGCGCATGGAGCACGGGCCGCTGGGCGCCGAGCGGGCGGAGGCCGAGCTGCGCTCCTGGTGGGAGTCCCGCTCGGGCTCGTGAGGGTCCTGTGGAGGTGCGTCGCATCGCTGTGAGCGGCGCCGCATGGAACGTGCACACCCTGTGTGCTTCGACGCCAGGTCGTTCCGTCGTGAGGGGGGCGTGCCCATACTGAGGGACTGCGCCCCCTCGCGGGGTGCCACCCGTCCGTGCCCCCGAAGGACTAGGAGCAGCCCGTGAGCGACTCTCGACGCTCGTCCCGCGGCTCGTCGGATCGAGCCAGGAAGCAGACCGGCGGCGCACGTCGCGCAGCCGGAGTGCGGCGTTCCTCGTCGTCCTCGAAGCCGTCCGGCAGCTCGCCGAGCGAGGAGCCCCGCGGCACCAGCCGCACGGGCCGACGCGCCGACGGCGCCGCCGCGGCGGGTGCCGCGGCAGGCGCGGGGGCGAGCGCGAAGGGCGCCCGGAGCGCCACCGCGAAGGACTCCGGGGCGAAGCCCGCGACCGCGAAGAGCTCCGCCGCGAAGAGCTCGGCGGCCAGGGCCGCGAAGGGCTCCTCCGACGGATCCGCCGGCGGCCCCTCGGTCTCCCGGCGCCACGCCCGCTCCACCGGCGGGGGTGCGAAGGCCGGAGCCGCGAGCTCGGCCGCCGCGGGGACCGCCGCCGCGAAGCGCTCCGGCGGGAAGCCCCGCAAGGCCCGTGCCACCAACTTCCTGAACTACCCCCGGGCCGGGGCGAAGAACCCCTGGCGCTGGATCCCGTCGTTCCGCATGATCGCGGGCCTCGCCGCGCTGCTGGTCATCGCGGGCGTCGGCTTCTCCGTGTGGCTGTACAACGACACCGAGGTGCCCGAGCCCTCGGACTTCGCCCTCGCACAGACCACCCGGGTGTACTTCGCCGACGGCGAGACCGAGATGGGCCAGTTCAGCGAGATCAACCGCACCGAGCTCTCCTCCGACGAGATCCCGCAGAACGTCAAGGACGCGGTCGTCGCGAGCGAGGACTCGAGCTTCTACGACAACCGCGGCATCTCCCCGCGCGGCATCGCCCGCGCCCTGATCAACAACCTCTCCGGCGGAGCCCGCCAGGGCGGGTCCACCATCACCCAGCAGTACGTGGAGCGGTACTACACCGGCACCACCACCAGCTACGTCGGCAAGGTCCGCGAGATGGTGATGGCGCTGAAGATCGACGAGGAGCTGTCCAAGGACGAGATCCTCTCCCGCTACCTCAACACCATCTACTTCGGCCGCGGTGCCTACGGCGTCGAGGAGGCCTCCCAGGCGTACTTCGGCAAGCCCGCCGCGGAGATGACCGACGCGGAGGCCGCGCTGCTGGTCGCCGTGATCCCCGCCCCGTCGGCCTACGACCCGGCGGAGAACCCGGAGAAGGCGACTGAGCTGTGGGACCGCGTGATCACCCGCCAGGTGAACCTCGGGCAGATGACCCCGGCCGAGGGCGACGCCCTCCAGTTCCCCGAGACCATCGACCCCGCGAACGAGAACTCGCTCGGCGGCACCAACGGCTACCTGCTGGCCCAGGTCCGCAAAGAGCTCGTGGCGCAGGGCTTCACCGAGGACGAGATCAACACGGGCGGGTTCACGATCGTCTCCACGATCGACCCGATGATCCAGCAGAACACCGTCCAGGCGATCGAGAACCTCCCGGACGACCGGCCCGAGAACAACCACGTCGGCACCGTCACGATCGACCCGTCCACCGGGGCGATCCGCGGCATGTACGGCGGCGAGGACTACGTCACCCAGTCCCGCAACGACGCGACCCAGTCGCGGATGCAAGCCGGCTCGATCTTCAAGACCTTCACCCTCATCGCCGCCCTCGAGGACGGCTACCCGCTGGACTCGCGCTGGGACGGGAACTCGCCGAAGTCCTTCGACGTCCCCGGCGGCTGGACGGTGAAGAACTTCAACGACGTCGACTACGGCCGGGTCACCCTCGAGAAGGCGACCACCAGCTCGATCAACACCGCCTACGCGGAGATCAACCTCGAGATCGGGCCCGAGCGCACGCAGGAGACCGCGATCGCGCTGGGCTTGCCGGAGGACACCCCGGGCCTGGATCCGGTGCCCTCGAACGTGCTCGGCTCCGCCTCCCCGACGGTGCTCGAGATGGGCGAGGTCTACGCGACCATCGCCTCGGGCGGCGTCCACCGCGGCTCGTACATCGTCCAGTCGGTCACCCGTCCCGACGGGTCCTCCGCCTACGAGCACGAGGTCTCGGAGACCCAGGCGCTCGACGAGGAGGTCGCGATCAACGCGACCGTGGCCCTGCAGGGTCCGCCCACCTCGGGCTCGGCCCGTTCCCTCAAGGACGTCATGGACGGCCGTCCCGTGGCCGGCAAGACCGGCACGTCGGAGAGCTTCCGCTCGGCGTGGTTCGTAGGCTTCACCCCGCAGCTGGTCACGGCGGTGGGCATGTTCCAGCCGTCCGCCGACGGCACCTCCGAGGAGGCGCTGACCGCCTTCGGCGGCGAGGACTCCATCACCGGCGGCACCTTCCCGACCCAGGTCTGGGGCGACATCATGTCGACCTCCCTGGAGGGTCAGGAGAAGCTGGACTTCGCCGACGAGGTCACGCTCGACAACGAGAAGCGCTCCCGCAGCACCCAGGCGCCGCGCGAGCCCGCCACGCAGCAGCCGACGGAGGAACCGTCGGAGGAGCCGACCACCGAGGAGCCGACCACCGAGGAGCCGACGACCGAGGAGCCGACGACCGAGGAGCCCACCACGGAGGAGCCCTCGGAGGAGCCCACCACCGAGGAGCCCACGACCGAGGAGCCGATCGAGCAGACCACCGCTCCCGGCGAGACCCAGCCCACCGAGGGCGCGGACACGCAGGGCCAGGGGCAGGGCGGCGGCAACGGCAACGGCAACGGGAACGGGAACGGCGACGTGACCGGGCGCGACGAGGGCGACACGGATGCCGCGGGCGAGACCGCGCAGACCACCACCGGCGGCGACTGATCGTGCGGACGGGCCGGTTGACCCGCGGCCGCGCGGTGCGACGCTCCGCGGAAAACCGAGAGCTGCACCGGTCGCCCTGCGGGCGGCCCAGCGGTCGTCCTCGTCCTGCGGGCGGCGTGACATCTCACGCCTCCCGTGGGTGAGCCCTCGCAGGTCCGTCGACTCGTCGAAGCTCGTGTCGAGACCGCCGGCGACCACCCCCATCGCGGCGCTCAGCCACGCGATGCCCACGTAGTTCGACAGATCCACCGGCCGCTGCACGATCTGCGCCTCAACACCAGACCGGCCGCGAGGATCAGCGCGAACAGCGACAGGAAGAGAGTGAGCACGCAGAGGAAGATCGTTAGCACGGTCGAGAGGTTGTAGTACACGAGCACCTCGGAGGGCTCCGCGTGACGTGGGCGCTCCCAGAGACCGTTGCTGAACAGTAGCCACAGCACCATGAGCGTGATCGCCAGGAGCCCGATCAGCAGCAGCCGACCCGTCGAGAGCGCGGCGGACATCTGCCAGATCGAGTTGTAGAAGACGCCGAACGCCCCTGCCGCGGAGGCGGCGGCCAGTGCCGAGGAGAGCTGGGGAGCCGTGCGCCAGGGGGCGTTCGTCGCCACCATCCCGCTGATCCCGGGGTCCTCGACGGGCGGTTCGGACATGGTCGCTACTCAGCGTGCCGGACGCCGCCGCCGCACGCGCGAGGCGGGTCGGCGTCCTCATGACCGGACCGATCGTTCCGGTGGTCCGGACCGATCGGTCCGGTCCGTGCCCTGGGCGGACGGTCGCGAGCCTGTCGGTCCGCCACCGGGGAGGCCTACGGTGACCGGCGTCAGAGACGACCCGCGCGATCCCTCGAGGAGGCACGTCATGACCACCGTGAAAAATACCCCCACCCCCGCTCCCGGCCGGCCCGGCAGCCGCCCGCCCCAGCTCGAGGAGCCGACCACACCGGACGGGCCCCTCCCGTCGAAGCCCGATCAGGAGGGTGCGCAGCCGCGCACGCCCACCGGCGCCGAGCCGGGCCCGGAGCGCAGCACGAACGCCCAGCGGGGTGCCTTCGTGACCACCTCGCAGGGAGCGCGGCTACGCGACACCGACCACTCGCTGAAGGCGGGCCGGCGCGGCCCCGTGCTGCTGCAGGACCACCACCTGCGCGAGAAGATCACCCATTTCGACCACGAGCGGATCCCGGAACGAGTGGTCCATGCCCGCGGTGCCGCCGCCCATGGCGTCTTCGAGGGGTACGGCACCGCGGAGCCCGTGTGCCGGGCCGGATTCCTCGCCAAGGGGAAGCGCACCGAGGTGTTCACTCGCTTCTCCACCGTCGTCGGCTCGCGCGGCTCGATGGACACCGCCCGGGACACGCGCGGCTTCGCCACGAAGTTCTACACCGACGAGGGAACCTTCGACCTGGTCGCCAACAACATCCCGGTGTTCTTCATCCAGGACGGCATCAAGTTCCCCGACGTCGTCCACGCCGCCAAGCCCCATCCCGATCGGGAGATCCCCCAGGCCCAGAGCGCGCACGACACCTTCTGGGACTTCGTCTCCCTGCACACCGAGGCCCAGCACCACACCCTGTGGTTCATGGGCGATCGCGGCATCCCGCGGTCCTACCGGACGATGGAGGGCTTCGGGGTCCACACCTTCCGGCTCGCGAACGCTGCCGGGGAGACCTCGTTGGTGAAGTTCCATTGGAAGCCTCAGCTCGGCGTGCACTCGCTGACCTGGGAGGAGGCGCAGCTCCTGGGCGGCAACGACCCGGACTTCCATCGCCGCGACCTCGCCGATGCGATCGAGTCCGGCGCCCACCCCAGCTGGGAGCTCGGGATCCAGGTGTTCCCCGACAACGAGGAGCAGAGCTTCGAGGGCATCGATCTGCTGGACCCCACGAAGTTCGTGCCCGAGGAGCTGGCGCCGGTGCAGCCCATCGGCCGTCTCACCCTGGACCGCAACCCCAGCAACTACTTCGCCGAGACCGAGCAGGTCGCCTTCAACCCCGGGCATCTGGTGCCGGGCATCGACGTCACCGACGACCCGCTGCTGCAGGTGCGGCTGTTCTCCTACGTCGACACCCAGCTCACCCGGCTCGGCGGGCCGAACTTCGCGCAGCTGCCGATCAACCGTGCGCACGCCCCGGTCAACGACATGCTCCGGGACGGCTACGGCCAGCAGGGCGACCACGCCGGTGTCGCGCCCTATCAGCCGAACTCCCTGGACGGGGGCTGCCCGTTCACGGCGGGCGAGATGGACGGCGCCTTCGAGGACCTGCCGGTCCGGGTGCCCGAGGGGGTGAAGGAGCGGGAGCTCTCGGCCACCTTCGAGGACCACTTCAGCCAGGCCCGCCTGTTCTGGCGCAGCATGACGCCGGTCGAGAAGGACCACATCGTCGACGCGTACTCCTTCGAGCTCGCCAAGTGCTACGAGAACACGATTAAGGAGCGCCAGCTACAGAGCCTGGCGAACATCGACGGCGAGCTCTGCGCGCGGGTCGCTTCGGCCCTCGGCCTGCCCGCCCCGGAGCCGACGGTCCCGGCCGACGGGTCCGACGAGGGGCCGGCAACCAGTGCACCGCTGTCCCAGCTCGGCGGCAGCTGGCCCGTCGACGGCAGGAAGATCGGCATCGTCGTCGACCCCGAGGCGGACAACGCGGGCCTGCTGGAGCTGCACGAGGCGATCGTCGCCGCCTCGATGACCCCGCTGGTCATCGCGCCGCGCGGCGGCGAGGTCGCCGGAGTGCCGGTGGCTCGCACGCTCGGCACCGCCGCCTCCGTCGAGGTGGACGCCCTGCTGCTCGCCGGAAGCCCGCTCCTGGCCCCGAACTCCCGCCCGTCGGTGGACTCGAAGGCCGGCGCGCCCGGGAACGGCGAGGTCGAGCCGCGGGTGGGCAAGCTGATCGACGAGTGCTGGCGCCACGCGAAGGCGATCGGCGCCTGGGGCCCCGGCCGCGAGGCGCTCGAGGCGCGCACCGCGCCCGGCGGCGCAGGGCTCGTGGCCGGCGAGGACGGCGAGAGCGTGCTCGGCGAGATCATCGCCCTGCTCGGGAACCACCGCGTCTGGGAGCGGTTCCCGGCGGGGGCCTGAGCACCCGGCGACTCGCGTCCCTCCGCGGGGCCCGGGCCGGGCAGCGCTCATCGGCGCTGGTCGTCCGCCCATGGTGGGGCGCGCTCGATCGTGGGGACGGAGCGGACGTCGAGGCGTGGGGCGTCGCAGACGCAGGCCCTGTGATGCGCCGCGCACCCGTCGGCGCTCCCTGGCCGCAGATCACGGTGCCGGGTAGGCTGTGTCGGTCCGTGCCGCGCATCGCCGATGCCGCGCCCGGATGGCATGAACCCTCCTGCCACGGAGAGACCGTGGCCGCAGAGACCACAGGAGGTGGGTACCAGACATGCGCAAGTACGAAATGGTCGTGATCCTCGACCCGTCCGTCGACGAGCGGACCGTGAGCACCACGTTCGAGAAGCTCGTCCAGGTCATCCCGGCCGAGGGCGGCACCGTCGACAACGTCGACGTCTGGGGCAAGCGCAAGTTCGCCTACGAGATCGACAAGAAGTCCGAGGGCATCTACATCGTCCTCAGCTTCACCGCCACCTCGGCGACCGCTCAGGAGCTCGACCGCCAGCTGGGACTCAACGAGTCCGTGCTGCGCACCAAGCTCATGCGCCTCGACGCCGAGTGACCTCGCGTCGCTGACCAGCGCACCACCCCATCCGACCCCGGAGCAGAGGAGCACCCATGGCGAACGACACCGTCATCACCGTGATCGGCAACCTGACCGCTGACCCCGAGCTGCGCTTCACGCAGTCCGGTGTGGCCGTCGCGTCGTTCACCATCGCGTCCACCCCCCGCACCTTCGACCGTCAGTCGAACGAGTGGAAGGACGGCGAGGCGCTGTTCCTCCGTTGCTCCATCTGGCGCGACGCCGCGGAGAACGTGGCCGAGTCGCTTGAGAAGGGCTCCCGCGTGATCGCGCAGGGCCGACTCAAGCAGCGCTCCTACCAGGATCGTGACGGCAACCAGCGGACCTCGGTCGAGCTGGACGTCGACGAGATCGGTCCGTCCCTGCGCTACGCCACCGCGAAGGCCACCAAGGTCCAGCGAGGTGGCGGCGGTGGTGGCGGCGGAGGCCGCGGCGGCTTCGGCGGCGGCAACCAGGGAGGTGGCCAGGGCGGCTACGGCGGCGGCCAGCAGGGCGGCGGCCAGGGCGGCTACGGCGGTCAGCAGGGCGGTTACAACAACGCGCCGCAGGGCGCTCCCGACGCCGACCCCTGGGCCGGCGGAGGCAATCAGGGCGGGTACGACGACCCTCCCTTCTGATCGGTCCCCGACCGATCTGACCGGCCCCGCGCCGGTCGACGCACGACACTGATCCACTCCATCCCGGGTCCATGCCCGGGCTCCCCTCAGAAAGAAGGAGCACCACGATGGCCAAGCCTGTTCTTCGCAAGCCGAAGAAGAAGCAGAACCCGCTGAAGGCCGCCGGTCTCGAGACCGTCGACTACAAGGACGCCGCGCTGCTGCGCAAGTTCATCTCCGACCGCGGAAAGATCCGCGCCCGTCGGGTCACCGGCGTCTCCGTCCAGGAGCAGCGCAAGATCGCGAAGGCCGTGAAGAACGCCCGCGAGATCGCGCTCCTGCCCTACTCGACCTCCGGTCGCTGAGCGAGGAAGGCGTAGACATGACCACCAAGCTCATCCTCACCCACGAGGTCTCCGGCCTCGGTGCCGCCGGTGACGTCGTCGACGTCAAGGACGGCTACGCGCGCAACTTCCTGATGCCCCGCGGTCTCGCGACCCCGTGGACCAAGGGCGGCCAGCGCCAGCTCGACCAGATCCGCGCCGCCCGTGGCAAGCGCGCGATCGCCTCTCTCGAGGAGGCCCAGGCGCTCAAGGCGACCCTGGAGTCGAAGCCCGTCGTCATCGCGGAGCGCGCCGGCGAGAACGGCCGCCTCTTCGGCGCCGTGGCCTCCAAGGAGGTCGCCGAGGGCGTGAAGTCGGTGTTCGACAAGGACATCGACCGTCGTACCGTCGAGTTCCCCGCCCCGATCCGCGCGCTCGGCGAGCACAAGGCGACCGTCCGTCTCCACGACGACATCTTCGCCAACCTGCTCATCCAGGTCGTCGCCGCGAAGGGCTCGGCCAAGGCCTGATCGTCCAGGGCCCGCGCAATGGCCCGTTTCTCAACCACTTTCGCCTCAGAAATGGTTGAGAAACGGGCCATTGTCATGCCCGGCGGGGCGCCGCGGCGGGCGAGACGCGGCGGGTAGGGCGAGATCGACAGCGTCGGCTCATGAGCCAGAACGACCCCGGATCTGGCTCGCCAGGCGACAGTGTCGACCTGGCCGTCCTCGGCCCGGCCAGCCCCACCCCCGGCCCACCCCTCGGCCCCCACCCCGCCCCGCCTGGCGCCCGGCAACCGGGAGGTCCGATCCCGGTCCGCGAGAGCGCCTCGCCTATCCTCGTGCGGGTGAACTCCCCGACCCCCACTTCCACGTCGGTCCCCTCCGACGACCACCAGGGCCTCGCCCGTACCCTCGGCCATGGCCAGATGGCGATGATTGCCATGGGCTCTGCCCTCGGCACCGGGCTCTTCCTCGGCTCCGGCGAGGCGATCGGCTACGCCGGCCCCGCGGTCATCGTCTCCTTCGCGCTCGGCTCCCTGATCGCGGCGACCGTGGCCCTGTCGATGGGCGAGATGGCCTCGCGCCACCCGGTGCGCGGCGGCTTCGGCACCCTCGCCGCCCGTTACCTGTCCCCGTTCTGGGGCTACCTCAGCCGCTGGCTGTACTGGATCGTCACCGTGTGCGTGACCGGGGCGGAGCTGGTGGCCTGCGCCGCCTACCTCGCCTACTGGCTGCCGGGGGTGCCGATCTGGGCGGGGATCCTGCTGTTCGCGGCGGTGATCATCGGGATCAACCTGTTCAGCGTCGGCTCCTTCGGCGTGGTCGAGTTCTTCCTGTCCTCGATCAAGGTGATAGCGGTGCTGGTCTTCCTCCTGATCGGCGCGGCACTCGTGCTGGTCGGGGTGCCGGGCGCGCCCGCCGCGGGGTTCGTCGAGCTCACGGCCGACGGTGGCTTCGCCCCGATGGGCTGGAGCGGCGTGTGGGTCGCCCTCTCGGTCGTGATGTTCTCCTTCGGCGGCATCGAGCTGCTGTCGATCACGGCCGCCGAGGCGAAGGATCCGGCGCGCTCGATCCGTACCGCCGCCCGGACCACGATCGTGCGTCTGGCCTTCTTCTACGTCCTGTGCATCGGGATCGTGCTGTGCCTGGTGCCGTGGCGGGAGGCCGCCGGGACCGGTGGCGAGGTAGCGACCTCGCCGTTCGTGATGGTCTTCGACCGGATCGGGGTGCCCGGCGCCGCCCATGTCACGAACCTGCTGGTGCTGATCGCGGCGCTCTCGGCGGCGAACGCGAACCTGTACGCGGGCAGCCGGATGATCCACTCCCTCGCCTCCGACGGGCTCGCCCCCCGCTTCGCCGCGCACACCACGGCGCGGAAGGTGCCGGCGGTCGGCATCGCGCTGAGCTCGGTCGGCCTGATCGGTGCGGCGCTGCTGGCCTTTTCCGGGGTGGGCGGCGTGTTCGGCTACATGATGAGCCTGGTCGTCTTCGCGGTGATCCTGGTGTGGGTGCTGATCCTGCTGACCTTCCTCTCCTTCCGCCGCCGCGGGATCACCGGGGCGACCTTCCGGATGCCCGGCGGCTCGGTCACCGGCGTGGTGGGCCTGGTGGGTCTGCTCGCCGTGCTCGCCACCGTCGCCGTGCGGCCGAGCATGCAGGTCGCGGCGATGGTGGGCGTCCCGGCGGTGCTCGTGGCGAGCCTGCTCTACCTGGTCGTGGGGCGCCGACGCGTCGATCCGCGGGACATCGACGAGGCCTTCGAGGAAGCGGAGTCGATGCGCTGAGAGGTCTTCGTCACTGTGCGGCCCGGCGGTTTGGGGCCGGGGTTCTCGGAGGGTAACCTAGGGGAATCTTCGGTCTCGGTGTGTACAGCGCCCGGTGCCGGAGCCACGCGCAAGTGGCGGAATTGGTAGACGCGCACGGTTCAGGTCCGTGTGCCGGAAACGGCGTGGGGGTTCAAGTCCCCCCTTGCGCACCGCGGAGAAACCCCGGTTCACCCAGGTGAGCCGGGGTTTTTCGTCGTCCGTGTGGCGGGCGCGGCAGTGGCCGACGACGGCCGACGGGTCCACAAACGCCGACGGGGCCACGGCCGCCGTCGGGGCCGTGACGGCCGACGGGGCCGTGACGGCCGACGGGGCCACGATGGCCACGGGGTCCCGACTTCCGACGGGGCCGAACCCCGCCCCGCCCCGCCTCGCCGGCCCGTCCGGCTCAGAGGATGAACTCCAGCGGATCGAACTCGTCGATCTCGATGATGCGGACCCGCGGCAGGCGGCTCGTGAAGGCCTGCACGTCGTACTCGAGGTCGTGCAGCTCCACCCCGGGGATCTCCCGCAGGTCCCCCGACATGAACTCGGTGAAGCCCACGATCGCGGTGCGCCGCTCCTCGTCCTCCGCGAGCGCCTCCATCTGCGGGACGAAGTCGCTGTCGTGGCTGACCAGCATGACGTCGGCCTCACGCGGCACGAGCGCCTCGGCGGTGCGCTGGATCGCGATGTCCACGACCTTGCCCTCGCCGCGCAGCGGCACCGGGGTGTAGCCGAGCGCGATGAGCGCCTGCACGAAGTTCAGCGGCAGGCTGTCGGAGACGGCGAGGAAGAACAGGCCCTTGACCTCCTGCTGCCAGGCCGACTCCGCATGCTGCAGCAGCTTGTTCCAGCGCGGCCGCTCCTCCGGCTGGGGCCGACGGCCCAGCACCGAGCCTCCCAGGGTGGCATCGATGTTCTCGCCGTCGACGAGGAGGTACGTGGTGCGCTGCGTCATGGGGACGAGCCTACGCGGCGGGCACGTAGCCTGGAGGCGATCAGGAGGTGGCCATGCTCCCGCTGCAGCAGACCTACGCGGAGGCGCTCCCCGAGCTCTCCGTGCCATGGCGGGCGGACCTCCCGCCGGACCCGGAGATCCTCTGGCTGAACGAGCCCCTCGCCGTCGAGCTGGGACTGGATCCCGCCCAGCTGCGCTGTCCCGAGGGGATGGCCCTGCTCACCGGGCAGATCGACGGCACCGTCGCCCAGGCCTACGCCGGTCACCAGTTCGGCAGCGCGAACCCGCAGCTCGGCGACGGCCGGGCCGTGCTCCTCGGCGAGCTGGTCGACACGACCGGCCGTCGGGTCGACCTGCACCTGAAGGGGTCCGGCCGCACCCCCTTCGCGCGTGGTGGGGACGGGAAGGCCCCGCTCGGGCCCATGCTGCGCGAGGCGGTGATCGGCGAGTTCCTGCATGCCGCGGGGGTGCCGACGACGCGGGCCCTCGCCGTGCTCACCACCGGGGAGCGGATCGCGCCGCGGCAGGGGGTGACGCCGGAGCCGGGCGCCCTGCTGGTGCGCGTCGCCGCGAGCCACCTGCGCGTCGGCACGGTGCAGGCCGCCGCCTGGCATCACGGCCCGGAGGTCACCGGGCGCCTCGTCGACCACGTGATCGCCCGCCACCACCCGTCGGCCGACGGTCCGCTGGGGCTGCTCGCCGCGGTCACCGGCGCGCAGGCCGAGCTGGTCGCGCGGTGGATGCTGCTCGGCTTCGTCCACGGCGTGATGAACACCGACAACATGGCGCTCTCCGGGGAGGGGATCGACTACGGGCCGTGCGCGTTCCTCGACGTCCACCGGAACCAGGCGGTGTTCTCCTCGATCGACCGCGGCGGCCGCTACGCGTACGGCAACCAGCCGGGGGTCGCGCTGTGGAACCTCTCGCGCTTCGCCGAGGCGCTGCTGCCGGTGATTGATCCCGAGGACCCGCAGCGTGCCGTCGACGCGGCGACCGCGGTGCTCGAGGGCTTCGAGCCCGCCTACCGGGCGGCGCACGCCCGCGGTCTCGCCGCGAAGCTCGGCATCGCGGGCGGCCAGGACGAGGTGGCCGCTCTCGGGGAGGACCTGTTCGCGCTGATGGAGACGCAGTCGGTGGACCACACGGGGTTCTTCCGCGCCCTCGCGGAGGGCAGGGCCGAGGCGCTGTTCGCCGACCCCGCGCCCTTCCGCGCCTGGGCCGTGCGGCAGGAGGCGCTGCGCGTTCCGTCGGCCGACGGGCCCGGCGCACAGGCGAACCCGCTGTACGTGCCGCGCAACGTGCAGCTCGACGCGGCGCTGCGCGCCGCCCACCTCGGCGACCTGGGCCCGGTGCGCACGCTCCTCGACGCGGTCTCCGCACCCTTCGAGACCCGGTCCGGACTGACGCACCTCGAGGGACCCGGGGAGGGCGGGGACCACTTCCTCACCTTCTGCGGCACCTGAGCGACCGCCCCCGGGATCGCCCGCTCCGCCGTGGCGCGGGTCGTCGCCGTCGCCCCCTTAGGCCCCTGGCCTGCGCAGAATCCACGGCGCTTATTCCGTTGCCGCGCTGCCGCCCCGGGTCTACGGTGGAGGCACATCGAAAGGAGGTGATCCGAGGAATGAATGACCTTCGGACTCGTGAGGTGGCTCGCCGCTGAGGCAACCCCTCGACTCTGACCCGCATCAGCGGGCCCCCAGATCGACGGACCGCAGCGAATCCACCCGAGCTGCCCGGACCCGCAGGGGTCGGCCCTTGTCCAGCCGACACGCGCACCGCGCACCCTGCGGGTTCGCCCCTGTCCGGGCGCGGATCGGCGGCGCCGCCACGCGGACTACGCTTCGCTCGTGACCTCCGTGAACTTCCCGCCGGTGACCCGGCTGACCCCCGCCCCGTCGTCGATCGACGCGACCGCCGTGCGCTGGTTCCCGCATCCGCCCGGCCCCGAGGACCGCGTGGTCCTGCTGCTGCACGGGCTCGGCTCCCACGAGGGTGACCTGCTGGGCCTCGCCCCCGCCCTCCCGCGGGACGTCGTCTACGCCTCCCTCCGCGGTCTCTTCGCGTGCGGCGCCGGCTACGCGTGGTCCGCCCCGCCGCCCGTGGACCCCGCCGATCCCTCCCTCCTGCAGGAGGCCGCCGGGGCCGTCGAGGACTGGATCGCGCGCACCGCCCCCGGCCGCGTCATCGGCGCGATCGGCTTCTCCCAGGGCGGGATGCTCTCCCTCCAGCTGCTGCGCCGCGACGCCCGCGCCCTTGAATGGATCGTCCAGCTCTCCGGCCGGCCCTTCCCCGCCCCGATGCCGGGGGACGCCGCGCTCGCCGCCGCTCGCCCGCCGGTGTTCTGGGGCCACGGAGGCCAGGATCCCCTGTTCGGCCCGGCGGCCGACGAGGAGGTGCGCACCTTCCTCCGCGCGCACACCGACGTCGAGGAGGTGCTGCGCCCGCAGCTCGGCCATGGCATCGACGAGGAGGAGCTCGCCGCGGTGATCGCCTTCGTCGAGCGTCAGCTCGGCGAGGACGGCGCAGCGCGCTGAGCGAAGCAGGGAACCACCTCCCGCGAGGCGTCCTCCACACTGCTCCTGCTCGGGGCCCGCACGTAGGGAGCGGGCTGTAGCATTCCCTCAGTCCCGGCCGAGATGCGGTCGGGCCATGAGGAGCACCAGGAGATCATGAGCGCCGCCAGCGACGCCCCCAGTGACTGTCCCAGGCCTTCGGGCCTGCACTCTTACATCACACGCGGGGGGATCCGGCCATGGATCTGATCGGCCCCCTCGTCTCCCTCGCGATCGGGCTCCTGCTCATCGCCGCCTGCGGCGGATTCGTCGCCGCCGAGTTCTCCCTGATCACCGCCAACCGCAACGACGTGGAGGCGGCCGCCGCCTCCGGCGACAAGCGGGCCCGCGGCGTCCTGGAGGGCATGAGGACCCTCTCCACGCAGCTCTCCGGAGCCCAGCTGGGGATCACCGTCACCAACCTCGGCATCGGCTTCCTCGCCGAGCCGGCGATCGCCGCGCTCGTGTCGCCGACGCTGGAGGGCTGGGGCCTCGCTCCCGTCGCCGCCCGGTCGGTGTCCGTCGCCCTGGCCCTCGTGCTCGCGACGGGCATGACGATGATCTTCGGCGAGCTGGTCCCCAAGAACCTCGCGATCGCGAAGCCGCTCGAGACGGCGAAGGCCGTCGTCGGCTTCCAGCGCCTGTTCACGAAGGTCCTCGGCTGGCCGATCCGCCTGTTCAACGGCAATGCGAACGCGATCGTGCGCCGTCTCGGCGTCGAGCCGCAGGAGGAGCTGGGCTCGGCCCGCAGCGCGGAGGAGCTCTCGGCCCTCGTGCGCCGCAGCGCGGACGAGGGCGCCCTGCCCGCGGAGACTGCGACGCTCGTGCAGCGCACCCTCGCCTTCGGCGACCGGCGCGCCCACGACGCGATGGTCCCGCGCGGCCGCATGGACGTCCTGGAGACCACCGACTCGGTGCAGGACCTGCTGGACCTCGCCCGCGAGGGCGGGCACTCCCGCTTCCCGGTCCTGGACCCGGAGAACGAGATAGCCGGCGTCGCCCATGTGCGCCACGGCCTCGCCGTGCCCTTCGCCGAGCGGCCCACCACCACCGTCGCCGCCGTCATGGGGCCGGCCACCTTCGTGCCCGACACCGTGCCGCTCGATGACCTGATGGACACCCTCCGGGGCGGCGGCCTGCAGATGGCCGTGGTGATCGACGAGTTCGGTGACCACGCCGGTCTGATCACCCTCGAGGACCTCGTCGAGGAGATCGTCGGCGAGGTCCGCGACGAGCACGACGAGGAGACCGACCCGGCCCCCGAGCCGGACGGCTCCTGGGACTTCGACGCCCGCACCCGGCCGGACGAGGCGACCGAGAGGCTCGGCGTCACCGTGCCCGAGCACGAGGACTACGACACCCTCGGCGGCCTCGTGACCATGGAGCTCGGACGCCTCGCGGAGGTCGGCGACGAGGTCGTGGTCGACACCGACCCCGCCCCCGGTGAGGCCCCGGCGCGGGTCCGGATCGCGGTGACCGAGGTCGACGGCCTGCGCATCGAGACCCTCCACCTGAGCGTCGAGCCCGTCCCCGTGGACGAGGACGGCGACGGGGCCGAGGGATCCGAGAAGCAGGGCCGCGGTGCTCGCCAGGACCGGGGCGGCCGTGACGAGTCGAAGGAGGCGCGTCGATGAGCGACGTCACCGGACTCGCCCTCACGCTCGTGCTGCTGCTCGCCAACGCCTTCTTCGTCGGCGCCGAGTTCTCCCTGATCTCCGCCCGACGCTCGATCATCGAGCCGAAGGCCCTCGAGGGGAACTGGGCCGCGAAGCGCACCCTCGGTGCGATGGAGCAGGTCAGCCTGATGATGGCGGGCGCTCAGCTCGGCATCACCGTCTGCTCCCTGGCGCTCGGCGCGATCAGCGAGCCCGCGATCGCGCACCTGCTCGAGGTGCCTTTCGCGTGGATCGGCGTGCCGGAGGCCCTCCAGCACCCGATCGCCTTCGTGATCGCCCTGTCGCTCGTGACCTACCTGCACGTGGTCTTCGGCGAGATGGTCCCCAAGAACATCGCGCTCGCCGGCCCGGAGCGGATGGCGATGATCCTCGGCCCGATCCTGCTGGGCATCGTGACGGTCCTCCGCCCGCTGCTGTGGGCCTTCAACGGCCTCGGCAACCTGGTGCTGCGGATCCTCGGCGTCGAGCCGAAGGACGAGGTCACCAGCGTGTTCACCCGGGACGAGGTGGCCGCGATGGTCAGCGAGTCCAAGGAGGGCGGCCTGCTCGAGGACAACGACGAGGCCCTTCTGCTCGGGGCGCTGTCCTTCGAGGGGCGCTCGGTCGCGAACCTCGTCATCCCGCGCGGCCGGGTCTCGACCCTGCCCGAGGGCGTGACCCCCGCCGCCGCGGAGGTCGCCGCCGTGGAGGGGTTCAGCCGCTTCCCGGTCGAGGCGGCCGACGGGGCGCTGGTCGGCTACATCCACATCAAGGACGTGCTCGAGGCTTCCGAGGAGGCCCGCGACCGGCCGATCCCCGCCCATCGCATCCGCGGCCTGCCGCGGATCGGCGCGGACCAGCCGCTGCGCCGCGCCCTCGCCCAGATGCAGGCCTCCGGGGCGCATCTCGGCGCGGCCACCGACGCCTCCGGCGCGGTGATCGGCATCGTCACCCTGGAGGACATGCTCGAGGAGCTCGTGGGGCAGATCCGCGACGACTCGCGCGCCGCGGCCTGATCGCGGATCCTCCGCCCGACGGGGCGCGCGACCACCCGGCCGCGCGCCCCGTCTGCACATTCCGGGCCGAGTGAGCGTGCACCCCCGCGCCCTCGCGCACGAGCGGCGTGAGGCGCGCCACTGTCCCGCCCGCGACGGCGCCGTCGGCCGCGGCGTGGTTACGGTGGCCGCAGCACGACGACGTGCCCCGGCCCCGCGCCGGACCCGACGCGAGAGGGGATGCCGCATGGCCCTCGCCCAGCCGCAGGACGACCGCCCGCACGCCCCGCAGCCGGTCTTCTTCGTGTCCGACTCGACCGGCATCAGCGCCGAGACCATGGGCAACGCCCTGCTGCTGCAGTTCCCGAGCGTCCCCTTCGAGCGACGCGTGATCCCCTTCGTGCGCACGGTCGCGGAGGCCCGCGAGGTGCGGGTGCGGCTCGATGCGTCCGAGGGCGCGATCGCCTTCCTCACCGTCGTCGACGACGCGGTGCGGGCCGAGCTGCTGACCACCCGAGCGCTCGTGATGGACCTCGTCAGCGATCCGCTGACCCGGCTCGAGGAGCGCCTCGGCGTCCACGGCGACCACGCCCCGGCCCGCCTCCACGGCGTCGGCGACGTGCACCGCTACAACCGGCGCATGGCGGCGGTCGAGTTCGCGATCGAGCACGACGACGGGCAGTCCATCCGGGCGCTCGAGAAGGCGGATCTCGTGCTCATCGGCCCCTCCCGCTGCGGCAAGACCCCCACCAGCATGTATCTCGCCCTCCAGCACGGCCTGTTCGTCGCGAACTATCCGCTGATCGACGAGGACCTCGAGGCGGAAGTGCTGCCGGAGTCGATCCGGCGCCTCGCCGCCCGCTGCGTGGGCCTGGTGACCTCGCCGCAGCGCCTCGCCGAGGTGCGCGCCGAGCGTCGGCCGGGCTCGCGGTACGCGTCCCTCGAGCAGACCCGCTGGGAGCTCAGCCGTGCCCGCCGGGTCTGCTCCGTCCACGACATCCCCGTCGTCGACTCCTCCACGAGATCCGTCGAGGAGATGTCCGCCCTGATCCTGCAGAGCCTCGAGCAGCGCGGAGCCCCGCCCCGCTGAGGCCCGGCCGCCGAGACCGTCCGCCCGTCCCCACCCCACCTCCCGGCCCCATCTCACCCCCACCCCCACCCCAGGAGCAGCAATGACGCAGCGCATCCGATGGTTCTCCGAGCTCGGCCTCGACGATCTCGAGCAGGTCGGCGGGAAGAACGCCTCCCTCGGCGAGATGGTCTCCCATCTCACCGCCCTCGGCGTCCAGGTCCCCGAGGGCTTCGCCACCACGGCCGACGCCTACCGGGAGCTGCTCGCCGGCACCGGCCTCGCCGACCGGATCGACGCCCGCCTGCGGGACCTCGATGTGGAGGACACCATCGCGCTCGCCGAGGCGGGGGCCGAGATCCGCCGCATGGTGATCGAGCAGCCGCTCCCCGCCGCCCTCGAGGAGGAGATCCGCACCGCCTACGAGACGCTCGCCGCCGGCAGCGGGGCGGAGGCCTCGTTCGCGGTGCGCTCCTCCGCGACCGCCGAGGACCTTCCCGACGCCTCCTTCGCGGGACAGCAGGAGACCTTCCTGAACGTGCGCGGCATCGACGCGGTGCTCACGGCGATCCGCGAGGTGTTCGCTTCCCTCTACAACGACCGGGCGATCGCCTACCGCGTCCACCACTCCTTCGACCACGCCGCCGTCGCCCTGAGCGCCGGGGTGCAGAAGATGGTGCGCTCCGACCTCGGGGCGAGCGGCGTCCTGTTCACCGTCGACACCGAGTCCGGCTTCCCCGGCGCCGTCTTCGTGACCAGCGCCTACGGCCTCGGCGAGGGCGTGGTGCAGGGGGCGGTCAACCCTGACGAGTTCTACGTGCTGAAGTCCGCGCTGCGCGAGGGGCGGCCCGCGATCCTGGCCCGCAGCGTCGGCGAGAAGGCGACCGCGATGGTCTACACCGCCGATCCCACCGTCGGGCGGACCACGGAGTTCGTGGACGTCGAGCCGGCCCGTCGGCGGCAGTTCTCGCTCACCGACGAGCAGGTCCAGGATCTCGCCCGGAAGGCGCTGATCATCGAGGAGCACTACGGGCGACCGATGGACATCGAGTGGGGTCTCGACGGCATCGACGGCGGGCTGTACATCCTGCAGGCGCGCCCCGAGACGGTGCAGTCCCGCGCCGGATCCACCGTGGAGAAGCACCGGCTCGAGGAGCGGGGTGAGGTGCGCGCTGAGGGCCGCGCGATCGGGGCCCGCATCGGTGCGGGACCGGTGCGCGTGCTGACCTCCCTCGAGCAGATGCACGACTTCCGGCCCGGCGAGGTGCTGGTCGCGGACATGACCGATCCCGACTGGGAGCCGATCATGAAGCGCGCCGCCGCGATCGTCACCGACCGCGGGGGGCGCACCTGCCACGCGGCGATCATCGCCCGCGAGCTGGGGATCCCCGCCGTCGTCGGGACGGGGAGCGCGACGCGCACTCTGCGCGACGGCGAGGAGGTCACCGTCTCCGCCGCCGAGGGGGACACCGGCTACGTCTACGCCGGGCGGCTGCCGGTCACCGTCACCACCTCGCAGGTGGACGCGATGCCCGAGATCCCCACCCGGATCATGATGAACGTCGGCAACCCGGAGCAGGCCTTCTCCTTCTCCCGGCTGCCGCATCAGGGGGTGGGCCTGGCGCGGCTCGAGTTCCTGGTGAACCGGCAGATCGGCATCCACCCCCGAGCCCTGCTCGAGCTCGAGCGGCTCGATCGGGACCGGCCCGAGCTCGCCGAGCGGGTGCGTGAGCGTATAGCCGCCTACCCGGGGCCGCGCGAGTTCTTCGTGCGCCGCCTCGCCGAGGGCGTCTCGATGATCGCGGCGGCCTTCGCGCCCGAGCCGGTGATCGTGCGGATGAGCGACTTCAAGTCCAACGAGTACGCGAACCTGCTGGGCGGTGACGAGTTCGAGCCGCGCGAGGAGAACCCCATGCTCGGCTACCGGGGCGCCTCCCGGTACGTCTCCGCGGACTTCGCGGAGTGCTTCGCCCTGGAAGCCGAGGCGCTGCGCCACGTGCGCGAGGAGATGGGGCTGCGGAACGTGAAGCTGATGATCCCGTTCGTGCGCACCCCGGAGGAGGGGCGGGCGGTGATCGACCTGCTCGCCTCCCACGGCCTGGTGCGCGGCGAGAACGGCCTCGAGGTCATGATGATGTGCGAGATCCCCGCGAACGCCCTGCGGGCCGAGGAGTTCCTCGAGCACTTCGACGGCTTCTCCATCGGCTCGAACGACCTCACCCAGCTGACCCTGGGCCTGGACCGCGACTCGGCGCTGGTCGCGGAGCGGTTCGACGAGCGGGACCCCGCGGTGCTCTTCCTCCTGCAGCGCGCGATCGACGCCTGCCACGAGGCCGGGAAGTACGTCGGCATCTGCGGGCAGGGGCCGAGCGACCATCCGGACCTCGCCGAGTGGCTCGTGGACCGGGGCATCGACTCGCTGTCGCTGAACCCGGACACCGTGGTCGAGACCTGGCAGCGGCTGGGGCAGCGGGGAGCGCGGGTCGGGTCCGCCTGAGCGGCGGCTCGCGCGGGGTCGCGCGACGCCCGGCCGACGGGGAGGCCGGTGGTCAGTCGTCCACGTGGTCGACGGCCACCGGCATCATCTCGCCGGTGCGTGTGCCGGGCCCGCCGTGGCTGTCGGTGCCCGGCACCGAAGTGACCGTGGTCAGCAGGAAGACGGAATCGTCGAGCGCCTCCACCCCGTGCCGGTGATGGGTGAGGGCCTCGACGTGCCCCGTCTCGATGACGACCGGGTCCTCGCCCGTGATGCGCACCTTCCCGCGGATCACCTGGATCGAGGCGGCGGGCGGGGAGTTGTGCTCGCCGAGGGAGACGCCCTGGCGCAGCGCGATGACGGTCTGCCGCAGCGGGCCGTCGTGGATCAGGATCTCGGCGTGACGGCCGTTGGGGGCCTTCCGGGCCTCCGCGATGGCCAGGGTGATCGCCTCGGACAGGGCGGGCATGGGGTCCTCCTCGCAGCGACGTCGTCTCGCTCCAGTATGGGCCGCGCGACGCGTCCCGTCAGCGGATCGGCGAGGTCCGACGGGGAGGTGGTGGCGGGCTCGCCCGGTCAGCGGTCAGCCGTCGGTGAGGCGCTCCGCCGCCGCCCGGGCGCGGGCCAGCATCTCGCGCTCGCTCACCCCGGCGGCCGCCGCGGCGGCGGCCACGTCCCGGAACTCCGGTTCGCGCCGCACGACGGTCCCGTCGGCGTCGCGGGCGACCTTCACCGCGATCCGGTGCCCGTCGACCTCGATGCTCTCGAAGGAGCGCGTGCGGATGGTCCGCTCGACACGGTGCCGGCGCACGCCGAGGCTCCCGGTCCGGTCCATGAGCAGGGCCGATGCCGCCTCGACCGCCTCCTCGCGGACCAGCGCGTGGACGGTCACCGCGGGCCGGCCGTGCTTCATGACGATCGGCGTGAGCCAGGCGTCGAGCGCGCCGCCTGCGAGCAGGTCCTCGATCACGCCGGGCCACAGCCGCGGGTCGAGGTCGTCGACGTTCGCCTCGAGCTGCACGGCGGCGGTGGGGGTGTCGTGGGCGTCCGCCGCGGCGACCGAGCCCGAGACCGCGGCGGGGCTCGAGGAGGCGACGGGGCTCGCCGCACCGGCGGTGCCGACGAGGACCCGCACCACGTTCGGCCGACCGGGGGTGTCCTTCGTGCCCGCGCCCACCCCGAGGGCGAGCACGGTCATCGCCGGCTGCGGGCCCGCGGTGCTCGCGAGCCCGCGCAGCAGGGCCACGCCCGTGGGGGTCGCGAGCTCGCCGATGCCGGGGGCGACGCCCGCGGGGACCCGCCGCCCGCCGTGCTCGTGCGGGCCGCCGGCCATGTGCGCGGGAAGGGTCGCCTCCTCGGCGGACGCCGGGTGCTCGTGCGCGGCCACTGCGGCGTCCGAGTCGGGGACGTCCACGGCGGGATGGGAATGGTCGTGGCTGTAGTCGTGAGGGTGTTCGTGGGAGTGGCCGCTCCCGTCCGCGTGCCCGTGGCCGTGGCTATGGCCGTGATCGTGGGAGTGGCCGTCCTCGTGCGAGTGCCCGTGACTGTGGCTGTGGCCCCGTGAGGGGAGGATCTCGCCGGCGACCGTCGGCCAGCCGAGCGCGAGCCGCGCCACCGCGGGCACCGGCACGGGGATGTCGCCGTGCGCGGCGCGGATCCGGCCGCTGCCGACGGCGAGCACGCTGCCGGTGCCGTCCTCGATGCCCAGCTGCCGCCACGCCTCGCACGCCCCGATCACATCCGCGAGCGAGTCCAGCGCCCCCACTTCGTGGAAGTGGACCGCGTCTGCGGGGACGCCGTGGGTCGCGCCCTCGGCGTCGGCGAGTCGCCCGAACACCGCGAGGGACAGCTCGATGGTGCGGGCGGGAACGTCGTCGCGGCCGCGGGCCCCCTCGAGCAGGGCCCGGATCGAGGCCCAGGTGCGGTGCGGGGGATCCTCGACCAGCACCTCCACGTCGACCTTGGCCGCGCTCTGCCCGCCGCGGTCCACCCTCCGGCGCACGAAGCGCACCGAGTCCGGCACCAGCGCATCAAGCACGCGCTGCACTCCGTCGAGATCAGCGCCCGCGTCCACGAGGGCCGCGAGCAGCATGTCCCCGGCGATCCCGGCGGTCGCGTCGATGTAGGCGGAGCGAGGGGCGGCGGGCGCGTCGGCGGTCATCCCCCGATCGTAGAGCGCCGCGCATCGGCCCTCGAGAGCGGGCCGCGCGTTGCCCCGCCTCGGTAGGCTCGAGCCGCGCCCGCCCCATCCCCGCCTGGCCCACACACTCAGGAGGCCCGATGCCCCGCAGCTCCCGCGGAGACCGTCCGCAGACCGGGCCGTCGAGCCCCGCCGCCCCGGGCGGCGCCGAGCGGAACCCCTTCACCCCCGGCTTCGGCCTCGTACCGCGCGTCCTCGCCCTGCAGGGCACCCCCGTCGAGGACTTCGCGGCCGCGCTCGCCGGCCGGCGCGGCGCCGGCGAGCGGTCCGTGCTGATCGCCGGCGCGCGCGGCGTCGGCAAGACGGTGCTGCTCGGGCAGCTGCGCGAGGTGGCCGCACGCGCCGGCTGGCGCACGCTGGTGCTGCACACCTCCTCGGCCTCGATGGTCGAGGAGCTGCGGGGCGGCGCCGTGGACCTGCTGCGCGAGGTCGACCCGGAGGCGGAGCGGATGCGCGCCACCTCCGCCGAGGGCGGGGCGTTCGGGGTGCGCGCCGGGGCGGATGTCGAGTTCGTCGACCGCTACGCCGGGGAGAAGGTGCCGCTGGGCCGCCTCCTCGAGCGGCTCGCCGCCCTCGTCACCCGGGACGGCGGGGGCCTGCTGGTGAGCGTCGACGAGGTGCAGTCCGCGGACCATGCCCAGCTGCGCGAGGTCACCCAGCACCTGCAGGACCTCATCGGGTCGGGCCACGGCGCGGGCTTCCTCGCCGCGGGGATCCGCACCGGCGTCGACGAGCTGCTCGCCCACCCGGGCACCACCTTCCTGCGCCGCGCCCACCGGATCGACGTCAGCTCGGTGGACGTCGGCACCGCCGCCGAGGTGATCCGCCAGACCGTCGCCGACACCTCCCGCTCCATCACCCCCGAGGCCGCGGTGCGGGCCGGCGAGATCAGCCACGGCTACCCGTATCTCATCCAGGTGATCGGCGCGGAGGCCTGGGCCCGGGCGGGCGATGCGTCGACGATCGAGATCGAGGACGTCGACGCCGCGCGCGCGGCCACGATCGACGCGATGGTCGTGAACGTCCACGGACCCGCTCTCCGGGACGTCACCGGGCGGCGCATGGACTACCTCCAGGCGATGCTCGAGGACGAGGGCCCGAGCGCCGTCGGCGACATCGCCGCCCGCCTGGGCCTCGACACCCGGGCGGCGGGGGTGCACCGCGCCCGGCTGATCGGCGAGGAGCTGCTGCAGGCCGCCGGGCACGGCCGCGTCGAGCTCGCCCTGCCCTACCTGCGGGAGGCGCTCGAGCGGGTGCGCGAGACCGGATCCACCCGTCGCCCCGCCGCGCCCGCCCAGGTCACGCGGCCCGTGCGGCACACCGACTGACCCGCGGGAACAGAACCCCATCCCGCGGAGTTGAGCCCCGCATGACCACATTGGGAATCATCGGGGCAGGACACATCGGCGGCCAGGTCGCCCGGGCCGTCATCGCGGCGGGCCATCAGGTCGTCATCGCGAACTCGCGCGGGCCGGAAACGCTGGCCGAGCTCGTCGCCGAGCTGGGTCCGCAGGCGCGCGCCGCGACCGCCGCCGAGGCCGGGGAGGCCGGCGAGGTCGTCGTCGTGACCGTGCCGCTGCGCGCGATCGATCAGATCCCCGTCGAGCCGCTCGCCGGGAAGATCGTGCTGGACACCAACAACTACTACTGGGAGCGCGACGGGCGCATCCCCGCCCTTGACGCGGGGGAGAACACCACCTCGCAGCTGCTGCAGGACCACCTTCCCACCTCGAAGGTGGTCAAGGCCTTCAACCACATCGCCGCCGCCGAGATCACCACCGACACCGCCCCCGCCGGCACCCCGGGACGCCGCGCCCTCGCCGTCTCGAGCGACCACCCCGAGGCGACCGAGTTCGTGACCCGGCTGTACGACCAGCTGGGCTTCGACGCGGTCGACGTCGGCCCGCTCGCGGAGTCCTGGCGCGTCGAGCGCGACCGGCCGGCCTACGTGGTGCGGCAGACCGCCGAGGAGCTGCGCGCGAACCTGGACCGCGCGAACCGCCTGCCCTGAGCTTGCGTACGATCGTCCGCGTGACCTCCTCGCCCCCGCCGTCCCTGCGCCGACGCCGCTTCGCGCTCTACGCCCTGTTCCTGCTGCCCGGGCTGAGCATGTCCGCGTGGGTCACCCGCACCCCCGCGGTGCGCGACCTGCTCGAGGCGTCCACCGCTCAGATGGGGCTGGTGCTGTTCGGGCTGTCCGTCGGCTCGATGATCGGCATCCTCTCCTCGGGTCCGCTCGTGATGCGGCTGGGCACCCGCCCGGTGGTGGTGCTCGGATCCACGCTGGTGGTGCTCGCCCTGCCCACGATCGCGCTCGGCGCCTGGACCGGCCAGCCGCTGCTGACCGCCGCCGGGCTGGCGCTGTTCGGCGGTGGGATGGGCGGCGGCGAGGTCGCCATGAACGTCGAGGGCGCCGACGTGGAACGGCTGGGCGGGCGCTCTTTCCTGCCGGCCCTCCACGGCTGCTTCAGCCTGGGCACCGTGATCGGCGCGCTGCTGGGGATCCTCGCCAACGCGGCGGGCTTCCCCGTGGTGCCGCATCTCGTGCTCACGGCGATGATCGGGGCGGGACTGCTGCTGTGGGCGGTGCGCGCGATCCCGGCCGGCACCGGGCTGGTCACCGCCGCGGATCGCGCCCCGCAGGCCGACGTGCCGCGCCCCGCGATCTGGAAGCACACCCGCCTGCTGCTCATCGGTGGGGTGGTGCTCGCCATGGCGCTCGCCGAGGGCACCGCCAACGACTGGCTCCCGCTGATCATGGTCGACGGGCACGGCGTCGACGCCACCCTGGGCTCCCTCGTGTTCGCGCTGTTCGCCGCGTCGATGACCGTGGGCCGCTTCAGCGGCGGACCGATCGTGGAGCGCGTGGGGCGCTCCCGCGTGCTCCTGGTCAGCGCCCTCTTCGCCGCGGCGGGCCTCGCCCTGATCGCCGTCGTGGACAGCCAGGCCGTGGCCGTCGCCGCCGTCGTGCTGTGGGGGCTCGGCGCCTCGCTCGGCTTCCCGCTCGCGCTCTCGGCCGCCGGGGACTCCGGCCCGGAGTCGGCCGCCCGCGTGGCCCTCGCCTCCGTGATCGGCTATCTCGCCTTCCTCGTCGGGCCGCCCACGCTGGGCCTGCTCGGCGAGGAGATCGGTCTGCGCCACGCCCTCGTCGCCCCGCTCGCGGTGGTGCTCGTGGCGGTGGTGCTCACCCCGGCGACCGGGGTGCGTCGGCCGACGTCCGAGGATCCCGCTCCGGGGCAGCGCGAGGCTTCGGACCCAGCCTCGGTGCTCAGCACAGCAGCTCCAGCAGCCGACGGCAGCGCGGCGGATCGATCGTGAGGCCCTGCCCGAGGCCCCACAGCAGGTAGGACATCGCGCGGACCAGCACCCAGTCGCGGGCTCGGTCCGGCGGAACCTGCGCCGCGTCGACGAAGGCGCTCATCGCGGCGTGGACGTCAGCGTCCGCCGACAGCTCGTCGAGCCGGGACCACAGCACCCGGCCCAGGTCGTACTCCGGATCGCCGCGCAGCAGCACGGGGTCCACCACCGTCCACTCCCGCCGGCCCCCGGCGAGCACCTGCTCGTGGTGCAGGTCCCCGTCGACGGCGCGGGAGCCTGGGTCCCGGGCGGTGAGCCGACGGGCGGCCGCGGTCGCTGCGTCCAGCAGGGCTCGCGGGACGGGCTCGCCGAGCGCGGACCAGCGGCGGGCGAAGCCGTCGGCCTCCTTTGCGGCCACGTCCCGCGTTGAGGTAACCGACTCCGGCGCCGGGATCGCGAGATCGCGGACGATCCGGCCCAGCACCGCGGCGGCCTCGAGCGGAGGGAGCCCGGTGAGCGAGCGCTCGGCGTCCAGCCGCTCGAGCAGCAGCGCGCCTGCCTGCTCGTCGGCCTGCAGCAGCTCCACCACCCTGCGCCCGTCCCAGTGGCGGAGCGCGGCGATCTCCGGGGCGAGGTCGTCCCCGGGCGGGGAGAGGCGCAGGACCGCCGCTCGATCCCCCTGCCGCACCGGCACCACCAGCGCGTTCGATCCGTGGCGGACGGTCCCGTCGGACCGCAGCCCCCACTGCTCGCACTGCGCGCGGACCAGCGCGGGCAGCCGGTCCAGCCAGACGCGGCCCTCGGCGTCGTGCCACCAGCGGGGCATCTCACCGAAGGTGTCGGGGACCGTGATCACGTGCGAGGCCGCCGAGCGGCTCACCCCGCGCAGTCCACGCAGGTCGACGCGGCCGGACGGATCCGCAGCCGAGCCAGCGGGATCTCGGTGCCGCAGGAGACGCACCGACCATAGGTGCCGTCCGCCAGGCGCTCGTCGGCGGCGTCGAGCTCCAGCAGGTGCCGCTCGGCCGCGTCCAGCAGGGCCTCCAACCGGGAGCGCTCCACGGCGGTGGTCGCCCCCTCGGGATCGTGCTCGTCGTCCGTCGAGGTCAGCTCCATGCCGTCGACGATCGAGCGGTAGTCCCGACGCAGTGACGCGACGCGCTCCTGCGTGCGCTGACGCTCCTGCGCCAGCAGCTCCGAGAGCGCGTCGCGATCGGGCCGGCCGGTCATAGGATCAGCTCTCGGCGCCGGAGATGTTGACCTGCCACACGATCCCGAAACGGTCGGTGAAGGAGCCGTACGTATCGCCCCACATCTGCTTCTCGAGCGGCATGGTGATCTCGCCGCCGACGGAGAGCTTCTCGTAGGCGCTGCGCAGCACCGCTTCGTCGTCGCCCATGAGGGAGAGGGTGACGTTGGTGCCGGGCTTGTGCTCGCCCATGCCCTCCACGACGTCCGAGACGTACAGGCGGATCAACTCGGTGACCTCGAGGGAGCCGTGCATGATCTTGTCCGCCGCGGGATCGTCGGCCGGGACGGCCTGGAACTCGCCGAAGGTCGCGAACTGGGGCGTGGCCCCGAGGGCCTCGCCGTAGAACTCGAACGCCTCGCGGGCGTTGCCGTCGAAGTTCAGGTACGGGTGGAGTGCAGCGGGCATGGCGGACGTCCTCCTCGGCATCGGCGCCGGCTCGGTGCCAGGCGCTCACGGCGAGCGTAGACGCGGGGTGCGACGGGTGGAACGCCCGTGGGCGATGGCCAGGTGGTGGAGGCGACCGCGGAGTCGGTTGCCGTCTGGTGGTGTCCTTCGGGAGGGGAGCCAGGGGGATCGTGATCGTTCCGTCGATCATCGCTACAGCTACGACACGTCGGGGAACCTGGTGAAGGTCGAGGATCTCACCGGCACCCCGGTGCAGGGCAGCGACGTCAGCCCCTACACGGTGCGGGACTACACCTTCACCACCAACGGAGCCCGCAAGAGCGTGAAGGAGACGATCCGGGCCGACGGCACTCCCACGGGGACCGCTGTCTCGGGTGTCGATCAGACGCTGACGTACGACAGTGCGGATCGGCTGACCGGTGGGTACGTGTATGACCTGCTGGGTCGGCAGACGACGCTCCCTGCAGCCCACGCTCCGAACCCCGGCGGAGGGGACGTGCAGCTGGGGTACTTCGACAACGACCTGCCGCAGAAGGTCGCCGTGGGCGGGACCACGACGACGTTCTCCCTGGATGTCGCGAAGCGGCGCCTGGTCCAGTCCAGCACGACGTCGGGAGCGGTGACGACCACGACCCGGCATTACACCGACTCCTCGGACAATCCCTCCTGGATCGAGACGAAGAAGCCCGACGGGTCCACCGAGACGCTCCGGTACACCAGCTCCATCAGCGGTGACCTGGGTGCCAGCATCGCGACGGACGGCGGGGTCTCCCTCGTGGTGGCGAACATCCATGGAGACGTCGTCACCACGGTCCCTATCCCCGCCGGCACTCCCGCAGCGACGGCCGCGACCGCTATCGCCGGCTGGTCGAGCTACACCGAGTACGGCACGCCCATCGATCCCGCCCAGACCGCGAGCGTGGGCACGAAGGCGGGCTACGGCTGGCTCGGCGCCAAGGAGCGCTCCACGACGGCCGAGACCGCCGGGCTCACCCTGATGGGCGTCCGGTTCTACAATCGGGCGACCGGCGCGTTCACGAGCGTCGATCCTGTCCCCGGCGGAAACGCGACCGCGTACAATTACTCGACCGACCCCGTCAATTCTCACGACATCACCGGAAAATGCAAAACATGTAAGACATTCAAGTTCGGCGGCGATCCCGCAGGGGTCAGAGGGCGTAGCGGAGGGGCGGCAGAAGCGAAAGTACCCCTCTATGGGAGGGGGTCTTCTGCGCGAGCTAACAAAGCCTTCGATATCCCAAAGCAATCCGGGGTCTACGTTATTCATTACAAAAGCGGCCACAAGTATGTGGGGCGCAGTAATAATATGTACCGGCGGATCGGAGAGCACCAGAGCAGGGGGAAGTTGGACAAGCATGGCGGAATCTCCCGAATTACTTTTGTGGAGAATTCCGGAACAAAATCGCTGCGACAGCAGGAGAACGATACGTACTGGTACTGGCGCGGCCGCGTCGGGAAGGGAAAAATGGATAACCTTATCAAGCCCTGCCGTCACCGGAAGTGCCGCTAGCCCCATGAGAGGCGGAGAGAATGAATGAGAACGACTTCTGGAATGTAATTGCGAATGCTAGCGACGGGGAGAAGGTGAGCGCGGAGGGGCTCGTGAAGTATTTGGAGAATCTCTCAAGCGAGTCGATCGTTGATTTTGATACCCAGCTGCAAGAACGAATATCGGAACTGGGCACTTGTCGCCCCCTGGAGGATCTTCGGAAAAACCCTGAGGTCGAGGGGCTGATTTCCGATGACGGGCTAGAGTATCTGCTTGCCGGCGTAGTTTCGCGGGGACGGGAAGTGTTCGAGGCGGTGTTGCTGGACTCAAGTTTGCTCCGGCGTGGCCAATGGCTCGAAGATGAAGATCTGCTCCGTATTGCTTCAGGGGTGATCGAGGATCGGATCTCTTCGACGCGAGAGGCAGGTCATCGTCATGGGACGATCATCTCTTCGGCAGAGGTATTCCATGAGCGCTACCCGATCCCCCCGAAGGAACTCGAGGGGGATTTCCCGGTGGACACCTTCGGGTGGATCATGGTCGATGTCCAAGACTCAAAGCTCCCCGCGATCGAGATTCTGAGATACGATGACGGCGATTTCACTGTTTTCCCTGAATTTGGCACCAAGTTCGTGCGATATGCGTTTCAAGAACCGGCAGTCAAAGCGTGCTCTAAGTTGCGATCAGGGATCGACTTCCGGAGCATTCCCGGGCTCGTTCTGAATATAAATATCACGATTGGCGACCATTCGAGCGGCCCGGAGGTCAGGCCGATCTGCTCGCGCAACGGACCGTTCGACCTGTGGCCCGGCGTAGCACTTTGGATAGACCGACGAGACCTCCCCGAGTCGAACTCGCCCGAGTTCGAAAGGTTCGGGGCCTCGGTTATCTTCGATGCACTTGAGGTGTACTTCGCAGGCCAGGAGCGAGAACTCGGCCTCATATCTCTTCTTCGAGGTTCCTGATTATGGAGGCGGGATGGCGAGAAGACGAACCCGACGCGCGCGGGAGCGGTCAGAACCGTTCGCCGTCACGGTCGAGCTTTTTGAGCAGGATCGGCCCTTGGAGTCTACTCACGCCGCGATAGCCCGAGGTTCATTCGGTGGGGAAGACCATGGACTTCTTCGCCATCTCGACGGCGAGCTCCTAAAGCTGAAAGAATCCGGCCTTACTCTGGAGGATGCAAAGAACTGCGTTCGGGCGGGAGCGGAGGTCTACGTCAACCCCGACTTCGTTGAGTTTGATGTGCGTGGCACGGAGTTGCGACTGTCGGTTCAGCGCTGGCTTTCCGGTGACGAAACACTTCAATTCATGGAGGTCGACTATGAAAATGATACTTCGAAGAAGTCCTCAGAAGTATCACTGTATATTGGCCCCTCCGGGCGGATCCTTATCCATCTCGCGGGCCACTTCAGGTGGCCAAATGGTGTAGATCTGCCGCGGTGAAGTGCTCGGACGACTCCTGTCCTGCGAGCTGGATTTTTCGCGAGCAGCTGCCAGTGCAACTGAACTACGAAGATTCAGAATCCTGCAAAAGCGCGCATGGAGGAGTTCCTTGTAATTGACTACAGAGGAAGAATTTCGAGGTTTCGTGAGTATTGAGAGACTTATGGCCGACTTGTTAGACATTCACGAAAGGCTCGAGGAGCTCCATGGGGCACTGGCAGAGCTGGCTGATCCCGCTGACGTCGAGCGAGTCGCAGAGGTCATCGGCAGGATCGAGAGCGCTGCATACGAAGCTGCTCTAGCAGTGAGTGACGATGACGGGATTGACGATGACGGAGGGGGCCCCGAGGGCCTGATCTGTCAGTCCGACGAAAGTTCCCTTGGGGTAGCAATTCATGCAAGATTTGAGGCGGACAGCGGAACCGCCGACGGGGTCGAGCCGGAAGTTACCGCTGAAACTCTGTCCACCTGGCTGCTCCCTCTCCTTGCCGGCCGCATTGATGGCTATCACATGACTTCTCATCAGGCTTATGTGTAACGCGAGGGGGAGGATGGGCATGATGCGTATATCGGGATTGAGATACCCATGAGTGGTGTCATCGTCGAGGTGGACGAAGGCTCCGACTGAGCCCGTTTTTCACTCGAGTGGTCTTCTGGATGTCTTATTTGTTTGCGGTCATGCAGACGGGCGCGCAATTTTCTCGGCCTCTACGCACGGAGACCGAAATGCGGCTCTTCAGGGCTGTGTGAGGGGAGACGTTTCGAGTTTTCTGTTGATGGCAAGCATCTTGCGTCAAGGACCTCATTGTCGGTTTCCAGCTGCCCCGCGCTGGAGACTTGCCCACGCTCAACTCTGACGAGACCCGAACCTCTCGGCTCAACCGCGGCGGTCCTCTCGCAGGGCCGCCGCCGGTAGCCTGGCCCGGTCGTCCCGTGGTCAGCGAAGGAGCCGCACCGATGGACCCCGACCAGCGCCCGACGGGCCTCCTGCTGGACCTGCAGGAGCGCGCCGCCGGCGTCGACCCCGCCGCGCTGCGGCTCTCCTGGATCGTGCCCCCGCTGGGGGACGCGCGGCAGCGCTCCTACCGGCTGCAGATCGCCGAGGACCCCGCCTCCGCGCAGATCCTCTGGGACTCGGGCACCGTCGACTCCCCGGACTCGACCGGCGTGCTCGTCGAGGACCTGCCGCTCATCCCCTCCACCCCGTACTGGTGGCGGGTGCAGGTCGCGACCTCCGAGCCAGGCGACTGGTCCGCACCCGCCCTGTTCACCACCGCCCCGGACCGCTGGCCCGCCCGCCCGATCTGGGCGGGCGAGGCGGACTGGGCCCTGCTCCGCAGCGAGCTCACCCTGCCGGACGTCCCGATCCGCGCCGCCTTCCTCGAGAGCGTCGGCCTCTCCCCGGAGGGCGCACCGGCCGGTGCCGCCGGGCCGCGCGGCGGACGCCAGCATGTCGCCAAGATCTGGGTGAACGGGCAGGTCGCCGGGTTCAGCAGCGCCCGCAGCGCCGATGGCCGGCCCTCGCTCCACACCCACCACGTCGCGGACCTGCTGCGTCCGGGCGCGAACGCCCTCTCCGTGCTCGCCTGGGCGCAGGAGGGGCGGCAGGTCGCCGTGCGCCTCGTCGTCGTCCTCGCCGACGGCACCCGGCTCGAGCACGTGACCGCCCCGGAGACCTGGCGCGCCCTCCCCGGCGACCGCCTGCTGCCCGGCACCCGCAGCATCGGCGGCTTCTGGTACCACGCCCCCGCCGAGGACTGGGACCTGCGGGAGGAGCCGGCCGGCTGGACCCTCCCCGGCGTCGACGACAGCGGCTGGGCGCCGGCGAGCGCCGCGCCGCCGCTGCCCGCAGAGCCCGTGCCCGCCACGGTCTCCCTGCGCCAGGAGACCGGGGCGACCCTCCGACCGGAGCCCGTCGGCGATGACCCTGTCGGTCCCGCGGCCGGCGCACCGGATCCGCCGGAACCGGCTCCCGTCGGCCCTGCGGCCGTCGGCCCCGCCGTGGCCCCTGCCGCGACCTGGCGGATCGACCTGGGCCGGGAGATCGTCGGCGGCCTGCGCCTCCGCTGCCGCGCGAGCGACGGCGCCCGGATCGCCGTCCACCTCGGCGAGCAGCGGGACGAGCACGGCCGCGTCCTCTCCGCCATGCCCACCGGGAACGTGTACGAGGAGACGTGGACGCTGCGCGCGGGGGAGCAGGAGGTCGAGCAATGGGGCTACCGCGCCTTCCGCTACGCCGATCTCCACCTGCTCTCCGGCACGGTCTCGGACCTCGAGGTCACGCCCACCCTCCTCACCTCCGGCACCGCCCACACGGGGGCCTTCGCCTCCTCGGATCCGGACCTCGACCGGGTGCATGAGCTGTGCCGCTACTCCATCGAGGCCACCACGCTGGACCTCTACCTCGACACCCCCGCCCGGGAGCGCCTGCCCTACGAGGGCGACGCCTACGTCAACCAGCTCTCCCAGTATGCGTGCGAGCGGAGCTATGCGCTTGCCCGTGCGAGCACCCGGTACCTAACCCGTCGGCCCACCTGGCCCGCCGAGTACCACCTCATGCCCGTCCTCCTGGCCTGGGAGGACTACCTCGCCACCGGCGACGACGCCCAGCTGCGCACCGACCTCGACCTCTGGCGCGCCGCCGGCTACGACCGGTTCCTCGGCGCGGACGGCCTCGTGCACCTCGAGCCCGGCAGCTCCAGCGGCTGGGACGCCGTCCTCGTGGACTGGCCCGTGACCTGCCGCGATGACGTGGAGATCACCGAGGTCAGCACCGTCCTGAACGCCTTCCAGGCCGCCGCGCACGATGCCCTCGCCCGGATCTGCCGGGCGCTCGGCAGGCCCCGCGAGGCCGCGCACCACGCGGAGCGGGCGGCGGGCATGCGTGCGGCGATGGAGCACCTGCTGGTGCGGGCCGACGGGGTGCTCCGCGACGGGCTCCGCGCCGACGGGAGCGCCGTCGAGCACGCCGCCCAGCATTCGAGCGCCATCCCCGTCGCCCTCGGCCAGTCACCGGCCGCGCACCGCGACGCGCTCGCCGAGCACCTCACCGCCGGCGGGATGCGCATGAGCATCTACGGCGCCCAGTTCCTGCTCGACGCCCTCTTCTCCCTGGGACGGGCCGACGAGGCCCTCGCCCTGCTCACCTCCCGCGGGGAGCGCGGCTGGCTGCACGGGATCGACGACCTCGGCGCCACGATCGTGCCCGAGGCCTGGGACCCCTCCCTCAAGCCCAACATGACCTACTCCCACGCCTGGGGCACCGCGCCCGTCAACGTCCTCGCCCGCTGGGTGCTGGGCGTGCGCATCGTCGCCCCCGGCGCGGCGCGGCTCGAGATCGCCCCGCAGCCCGGACCGCTGGCTTGGATGGAGGGCACGGTGCCCACGATCCGCGGGGACGTGCGCGTGCGCTACGACGCGGCGGGGCGCGAGCTCGAAGTGGACGTGCCCGCGAACGTCTCCGCCGTGGTGCGGTGGGAGGGTGTGGAGCGGGAGGTCGGCCCGGGGGGGACGGTGCTGCACCTGCCCTGACCGCGCCGGGAGACGGTCAGGGGGCGTCGTCCGGCTCCGGAACCGCTGCCGCCGACGCCAGCCGGCGCAGATAGCGCTGCTCGGACGGGCTCCGGGTGCGCTCGGCGGCACGCAGGAAGGCGGCCCGCGCCTCCTCCTCCCGCCCCAGCCGGGCGAGGAGGTGCCCGGTCACCGCCTCATGGCGATGGGAGAGCGGCGGGCATGTCGCGAGCAGCTCCAGCCCCGCCTGCGGCCCCTCCACCTCGGCGGTCGCCACCGCGAGCCCCAGCAGCACGGCCGGGGTCGGCTCGAGATCCACCAGCATGCGGTAGAGCACCAGGATCTGCGGCCAGTCGGTGGCGTCGCTCGTCGCCGCCTCGGCGTGGACCGCGGCGATCGCCGCCTGGAGCTGGAACGGCCCCACCGGGCCCACCGGCAGGGTCCGCTCCACCAGGGAGATCCCCTCCCGCACCAGGGCGTGGTCCCACCGCGATCTGTCCTGGACGAGGAGCGGCACGATCTCCCCGTCGGCATCCAGGCGAGCGGGCGCCCGGGCATGGGTGAGCAGCAGCAGCGCCAGGAGACCGGCACTCTCGGGGTCCGCCGGCCGGGCCGCGAGCACCGCGCGCGCCACCCGGACGGCGGCGTCACCGAGCAGCCGGTCGGTGCCCCGCCCGCGCTCGGCCAGGGAGTGGTCCTGGGCGTAGAGCGCGGAGACGGCATGTCGGACGGCGTGCAGCCGGAGGGGCAGATCCTCACCGGTGGGCGCGGGGAGCCGGGCCCCGTCGGCGCGCAGGCGGGCCTTCGCCCGGGAGATCCGCTGCGCCATCGTCGACTCCGGCACGAAGAAGCACGCCGCCAGCTCGGCGGTGCGCAGCCCGCCGACCGCCCGCAGCATCAGCGCCGTCTGGGAGGCCGGAGTCAGGGAGGGGTGGGCGCAGAGCAGGAGCAGGGGGAGGAGATCCTCGCCGTCGCCCGATGCCCCGTGCGCGTGCCCGGTCGGGTCGCCGGGGTCCCCGCGCAGGGGCTCCTCGAGCCGGGCGGCCCGCTCCTCGCGGGTGCGCCGCGCGACGTCCGCGCGGATCCCGTCGATCAGGCGCCGTGAGGCGACCGCCCGCAGCCAGGCGCGGGGCGAGTCGGGCAGGCCGTCTCGCGGCCACTGCTCGGCGGCGGCCAGCAGCGCCAGCTGCACGGCGTCCTCGCAGTCCGCGAGGTCCCCGTGCCGGCGCAGCAGCGCGGCGAGGACGTGCGGCGCCTCGCGGCGCCACACGTCCTCCAGGTCCGAGGCGGGATCAGGACTCGTCGGGAGCCTCGCTCATCACCGGTCGCAGCTCCACCGTCTCCCCCCGGGCGCCGAACAGGCCGGCGATCTCCGCCGCCCGCTCCGGTGTCTCGGTGTCGACGATGAAGAACCCGGCGAGGTGCTCGCGGCCCTCGGCATAGGGGCCGTCGACGACGATCCGTCGGTCGCCCTCCCAGCGGAACAGCCGCGAGCCCGTGGGGGCGGCGAGCGCCTCGGCGTGGACGAGCTCGCCGCGCTCGAGGACCTCTCCGAACGCCGCGTCGAAGGACCGGGAGTCGGCCTCCCGCTCCGCCGCGGGCCGGGCCTGCTCCTCCGGCAGGTAGTCCGGGGTGGGATGGCCCCAGGGCTGGGGGTTGGAGTGGATCAGGATCACGTACTTCATCGGGAGCTCCTCGCTGGGTCGGTCGGTCGGGGGCGGATGCCCTCGACGAGTGGTCGATGCCGCGTCTCGGATCTCGACATCGACGGTCCGGACGGGCACGATGAAGCGGCGGACGTGCCCGAGGGTACGCCGCGAGGGAGGAGGCCACGATGACGTTTCCCGAACTGCTGCACACCGCGATCGACGCCCGGGACCCGCGGGCTCTCGCGGAGTTCTACCGCGAGCTGCTGGGCCTGCACTACCGGCCGGGCGATGAGCCCCCGGCCCCGCCCGAGGTCGACGACGCCGACTGGCTCGTGCTCCTGGACGCGGGCGAGCGACGGGTCCTGACGATCCAGGGCAAGCGCGACCTGCGGCCCTCGACCTGGCCCAGTGAGGAGGTGCCCATGCAGCTGCACCTGGACTTCCGCATCCCCGACGCCGCCGAGCTCGAGCGGCAGCGCGAACGGGCCGAGGCGCTCGGCGCCCGCGTGCTCCTGGACCGCACGGCCGACGCCGACGAGCCGCTCTACGTCCTCGCCGACCCCGAGGGCCACCCGTTCTGCCTGCTGGTCGGCTGAGCCCGGGTCACCAGGCGTAGGCCTCCGGGGCGGGACCGCCGGGGCCGGGGAAGATCTCGTCGAGCGCGGCGAGGTCCTCGTCGGTCAGCGCGATGTCGAAGGCGCCGATCGCGGAGTCGAGCTGCTCCATCGTGCGGGGGCCGATGATCGGGCCGAGCACGCCCGGCTGGTGCAGCAGCCAGGCGAGGGCGACCTGGCCGGGGGCGAGATCGCGGTCCGCGCAGAACGTCTCCCAGCGCTCGAGCTGCTCGGTGAGGTCCGCGGGGTCGTGGCGGCGGTCGGCGTCCTTGCGACGCACCCCGTCGGGGCGGCGACCGCCGAGCTTGCCGCCCGCGAGCGGCGACCAGGGGATCACGCCGAGGCCGTAGTGCTGCGCGGCGGGCAGCACCTCGAGCTCGATGGATCGCGACAGCAGGTTGTACAGGGACTGCTCGGAGACCAGACCCAGCGAGCCGCGGCGGGCGGCGGCCTCGTTCGCCTGGGCGAGGTGCCAGCCGGCGAAGTTCGAGGAGCCGACGTAGCTGATCTTCCCCTGCGCGACCAGCAGGTCCATCGCCTGCCAGATCTCCTCCCACGGGGTCGAGCGGTCCACGTGGTGCATCTGGTAGAGGTCGATGTGGTCCGTCTGCAGCCGGCGCAGCGACGCGTCCACCGCGCGGCGGATGTTCAGCGCCGACAGGCCGCGGTCGTTCTTCCCCGGCCCCATCTCGCCATACACCTTGGTGGCGAGCACGATCTCGTCGCGGCGCCCGGAGCGGGCGAGCCAGCGGCCGAGGATCTCCTCGGTGTGCCCCCGATGCTCCGTCCCGCCGTAGACGTTGGCGGTGTCGAAGAAGGTCACGCCCTCGTCGACGGCGCGGTCCATGATCGCGAAGGAGTCCTCCTCGGTGGTGTGCGGGCCGAAGTTCATCGTGCCGAGCACCAGACGGGAGACGGTGGCGCCGGTGCGGCCGAGCTGGGCGTACTGCATCCTGATCACTCCTCGGGGGAGGCGGCGTCGCGGCATCGCGAGCGGGGTCCGCCGCGGCGGAGACTACGCCCGTTCCCACGTGGTGGCCAGGGGCTTCCACGGCGGGAGACCACGGGGCCGACGGGCGTCGAGCGGCACGGCGGCCGGGCCCGCTCCCGCGTGGTCGATCAGCCCGGCAGCTGCATCGTGGTCAGGCAGGTCGCGGCGGAGGAGACGGTGCGATGGGTCGCCGAGACCTCCCCGGCCTCGGTGCCGAGAGTGAGGGTGAGGGTCCGGTCGCGAGGCAGCCACAGGCCGAGGAAGCCGTTCGCGGCGGTGGTCCGCGCCTCGTCGATCAGCGGCCGCGCGCCGCCGTCAGAGACCCGCACCTGCACCTCCTGCCCCGCGAGCTCGCCGGTGCAGGTGGTCAGGGAGTGCAGGAAGCACTCATGGGTGGACTCCACGTAGGGCGCGACGGCGAGATACACCTGCTCGGCGGGGAGCGGCAGCGTGGCCTCGCGACCGTCCTCCTCGGCCAGGGTCAGCTCCTCGGTGCCGATGGAGGCGAGCAGCCCCGAGGGCTTCTCCTCGAGCGGCAGCGCTTCGAGCGCATCGATCACGGCGCGGGCGTCGCTGGTCGGCAGATCGTGGCGGGCGAGGAGGGCCGAGGCGGCGTCGTCGGTCGGCTCGGTGCCGACCGTCGACGGGGAGGAGCAGCCTGCCAGGGCGAGTGCGGTCAGGCTCGTGGTGACGAGCAGGGCGCGGCGCGGCAGGATCAGCGGCATGGGGTTTTCCTCCGGGGGGACGACGAGACCGCGCCCACCGTACCCCTCACCGGTATCCCCGTGCACGGGACCATCGGCCCCGCGGCGGGGAGTCCGCGTGCGGGGCGGCGCCTCCCGCGACGCCGGGACGTGCGCATCGGGCGCCGCGGCGTCGGGCTCAGCGGGAGGCCGGGGGGAGCGCGCCGCCCGGGCGATCACCGCGCCCCGTCCCCCCGGGGCCGAGCGCCGGAGCGGTCTGCCGGTCCAGGTGCTCCCGCACCGAACGGGCGACGTCCGGAAGCGGACCGGCGGGCAGGTAGCCCGCGGCACCCGCCTCCAGCATCCGGGTGACCGGACCCGCGTAGTGCACCCCGAGGTCCTCGTCCTCGATCTCAGCGATCAGCATCCGGGCGCGGGGGAACTGGGATCGGAGCGCCGCGAGCAGCTGCGGGCTGATCGGCGGGACCAGCAGCACGTCGGCCGTCGGCGGCGCCTCGTGCAGGTCGAGCACCACGAAGCCCTCCCCGAACTCCTCGGCGAGGCGGCTCCGCGCCCCGGCGGAGAGCTCCATGGCGGTCGCGACCACGAGGGCTCCCGAGGGGATCGGAGCAGGCTCCGGCTCCGCGCGGTCCGGGGTGATCAGGGCACCTTCCAGCACGCCGCCGGCATGCCGCGCGGGCGCGATGGAAAGGGTTCCCAGCACCACGGCGCCGCGCGCGAGCAGCACCTCCTCGCCGCGCAGCGCCCCCTCGAGCGCCGCCGCCAGCGCGCGCGGAAGATCCTGCAGGTCCAGTCGACGACTCCGTCTCGGGCGCATGGGGCGCTCCTTCCCCTCAAGGCCTCACCCTGCAGGAACTGCCGCGCATCCGCCAGGGCCTTCACCACCTCTGCACCGTCGGGCGGCGAGTGACGCGGCGCACTGTCGCGTGTACCGTCGTACACCCGTGCGACGGGCCACCGCGGCCGTCGCCCTGACGTCCGGGAGACGCCCCATGACCACTGCCCTCGACCCCACGAAGGCCCTGCACACCTGGTCCCTGTTCCGCACCCTGGGCCGGTTCGTCGCCCCCGGGAGCATGCCCTCGGGCGGGATGCCCGAGAACCGCTCCACCACGGGACTGCCCCTGCTCGAACTCCCCGCGCAGCTCGCCGCGCACGGGTTCGCCAGCGCCCAGCTGTGCCACTTCTACCTCCCCACCACCGAGTCGCCCTACCTGGCCGAGCTCCGCGCCGCCTTCGACGAGGCGGGTGTGGATCTCGAGGTCCTCCTCGTCGACGACGGGGACATGACCCACCCCGAGCACGGCGCCGAGCATCAGCGCTGGCTCTCCGGGTGGCTCGACGTCGCCGAACAGCTCCGCATCTCCCGGGTCCGCGTGCCCGCGGGGGACCGGGCGCCGAGCGAGGAGGTCCTCGTCCGGAGCGCGAGCGGGCTGCGCGCTCTCGCCGCCGAGCACCCCGACCTCCGCATCCTCACCGAGAACTGGAAGGCGCTGCTGATCGACGCGGCCACCACCCGCCGCCTGCTCGAGCTGTGCGAGGGCGAGGTGGGACTGCTCGTCGACACCGGCAACTGGACCGGCGCCGACAAGTACGAGCAGATCGCCCAGGTCGCCGGGATCGCGGAATGCTCGCAGGTCAAGGCGCGGGAGAACGCCGACGGGTCGCTCGACGCCGAGGACCTCACGCGCTCCCTGAGCGTCCTCCAGGAGGCGGGCTACGCCGGGCGGCTCTCGCTGGTCTACGCCGGGGCGGACGACGACGAGTGGGGCCGGCTCGAACAGCTCAGCACCCTGGTGACGGAGGTCGCGGGCTGAGCAGGGCGGGCGCTGCGGAGCCCGGTGCGGGGGCCGGGACAGAAAGGTCCGGACCCCTGGATTAATACCCCCTAGGGGTATAGTCTCGTGGGATAGAGACGACACCGGCGCACGGAGAGCCCGGCCACGACGGCCACCACCAGCACGCGCCCGGTGGTCACGACGGGCATGCCGGTCACGACGGCCACGACATGCACGGTGGACACGGCGGGCATGGCGGGCACGGCGACCACGTCGCGCAGTTCCGGCGGCTGTTCTGGATCATGCTCGTCCTCGCGGTCCCCGTCGTCGGCCTCTCGCCGATGTTCGCGGACCCGATCGGCTACTCGATCCCGGACGTGCCGGGTCTCTCCTGGGCCGCGCCGCTGCTCGGCACCGTCATGTACGTCTGGGGCGGGCGGCCCGCCCTCGCGCAGGCCGACGTCGGCCTCGCGATCGGCGCCGGCACCGCCGTCGCGATCGGCTCCGCCGGGGTCGTGCTCGCCTCCTCGGACTCGCGCTCGGTGCTCTCGGCGATCGAGCTGTCCCGCGCCGCGTACCGGAAGATGCGGCAGAACCTCTGGTGGGCCGACGGGTACAACCTGATCTCCGTCCCGCTCGCGGCCGGGGTCCTCGCACTGATCGGGTTCGTCCTGCCCATGAGCGTCGGCGCACTGCTGATGAGCGCCTCGACCGTGGTGGTGGCGCTGAACGCGCAGCTCCTGCGCCGCCTGGACCTGCGCTCCGAGACGGTCGCCGCCCGGAGCTGAGCCCGCGGCCGCTCAGCCCCCGACGCGGGCGCGGACCTCGTGAAGCCACGCCTCACCGATCGCGCGGCCGTCCGGGAAGGTGTCCTCCCGGTCCCAGCGCCAGGTCGTCGCGAGGGCGAGCGAGAGGGTGCGGCAGTCCTCGAGCAGCTCGGGGTCGTGGCCCGGGTAGTGCGCGGCGACCTCGGCGGGGGCGTGGGCGAGGTCGAACTCGACCGGCCCGCGGCAGAAGGTCTCCAGGTCGATGAACCGCGGCCCGGCCGGGGTGTCCAGCAGGTTCCCGGGATGCGGCTCGCCGTGCAGGATCTGCTGCGGGCCGCCGGTCGCGGCGCGGTCGGTGAGCCGGGCGAGGGTCTCGTGCAGCAGCGTCCGGTTCGCGGGAGCGAGCGCGGGAGTGCAGGCGGGGTCCCGCAGCAGGTCGAGGGCATGCTCCGTCCGCTCGGCGAGCGGGGCGACGGGCACGTCGAGGGTCCGCATCCCGGCGTGCAGCGCCGCGAGCGAGGCCGCGTACTCCGCGGGCGGCAGTGCCGCGCGGTCGCGGGCGGGGAGGTGCTGCCACAGCGTGATCGCGTGCTCGCCGCGCACGTGGACGGTCTGCGCGAGGCGCGGGTCGGGAGCGCCGACGGGCGCGCCGACGGCGAGGAGCGCTGCGGCCCGCTCGAGCTCGACAGCGAGGTCCCCGGCGCGATCGCGCGGCGCGATGCGGGCGACGACGTCGGCGGGGCGCAGGCGCAGCGTGAGCGTGTTCGAGGCGTGCAGCACCACCGCCTCCTCGGCGGGCAGGCCGAGCTCGGCCAGCAGTGCGAGGGCGGTCGGCACGCGGGGGTCGTCCATGGCGGAAGGCTACGGCGCGCGGATCAGACGTCGGGGCGCTGCTCGAACACCCAGCAGACCACGCCGGGCTGCCCGGCCTTCGCCGCATCGGTCGCCTCCCGCGCCCACGGGTGGAGCTCCCAGATGTTCGGCGGGCCCGGGGTGAGCGGGCCGGCCTCCTGGGCGGGGTCGACGCTGCGCTCGCCATGGCGGCTCTCGAGGCACTCCCGCACCACGAAGCCCTGCGGGAGCGCCGCGCGGAGGTAGTCGCCGAGGCCGTGGCTGTGCCCCTCGACGTAGCCGATACGACCGTCGGGAGCGGTCTTGACCAGCGGGTACCGGGGAGAGCCGAGGAAGTGGGTGCGGGTGTCCAGGACGATCAGCCGCCCGCCCGGGCGCATCACCCGTGCCGCCTCGGCGAAGAACGGGGCCAGGTCCGGGAGGTGGGTGAGTGCGAGGCTGCACACGACGTGCCGGACCTCGCCGTCGGCCAGCGGCATGGCGGTGACGTCCCCGTGCTCGAAGCGGGCCTCCGGCACGGCGGTGCGGGCACGGGAGAGCATGCCCTCGGAGAGGTCGAGGCCGATCACCTCGTGGCCGCGCGCGACCAGCTGGGCGGAGACCGCCCCGGTCCCGCAGGCGGCGTCGAGCACGGGGCCCGGGGGGAGGTCGTCGAACAGCGGGGCGAGCAGGTCGTCCCGCATCGGGAAGCAGCCGTTGTCCTCGCCGTCATAGGTCGCTGCCCAGCCGTCGTAGCCGTCGCTCACCGACAGCGGCGCGACGTCGACCCCGTCTCCGAGCTCCTCGGCGCGGTCCAGGAGGGCCCGCACCTCGGCGAGGCGGGCCTCGGTGAAGGCGCGGTCGTGCTCCCCGGCGAAGGCGCGCATCAGGGCGACGCCCTCGAGCCCGAGCAGATAGGCGAGCGGGTGCTGGTGGATGGTGCGGCCTGCCGGAGTCTCGCTCATGCGGCCATCCTTCAGCCGATCGTGCCGCGGGGCCAGCGATTACCCGGCGTCGGCGTCCTCCAGCAGTCGTGCGAGCGTCGAGCGGCCGAGCTCGGCCATCGTCCGGTTGGTGTCGACGTAGTAGCAGACCATGCCGATGGCCCGCACGAATGCCCAGGCTGCCCCGCGCTCCCACTCGGTCTCCGGCCCCGCGGGCGTCGTCGGCGACGCGATCACCGGCGACATCGTCGTCCCCGCCGACTCCTCCGCCACGGCCCAGCTGCAGGGGCTGCTCCCCGGCGCGAAGGTCGTCAAGGCCTTCAACACGATCTTCGCGGACGTGCTGGCCGCCGGCCGGGTGGGTGGCGACACCCCGCCTCCGTGCTGGTCGCCGGGGCCGACGAGGCCGCCAAGACCGCGCTCATCGAGCTGGTCACCGCCGGCGGTGTGCAGGGCATCGATGCGGGCTCCCGCAAGCGCGCCCGCGAGATGGAGGCCGTCGGCTTCCTGCAGATGACCCTCGCCGCCCGCGAGATCACCGGCAGGACCGGCGGCTTCGCGCTGCGCACGTGACGCACGCCTGACCGACCGGCGCCGCCCGGGACCCTGCACGGGTTCCCGGGCGGCGCTGTTCACATCCCGCCGAGGGACTGCACGCGCACGAGCACCTCGGGTCGTCCCGCCGAGGGATCGCCCACCGCGCCCTGGACCGCGCGCTGCACCTCCTCGACCACCGAGCGGACGGGGAGCGGGCCGCCCACGCTGATCTCGACGGTCACGTCGCCGGTCGAGCCGTCGATCACGAGCCCGTAGCGGGCGCCCGCCGGGTCCGCGCGCCGCAGCCGCGCATCGAGGGTGCGCAGGGTGGTCGCGATCCCGGGCTCGAGACCGCGCACGCCCGGAACGGCCGTGACCACGTCGATCAGGGCGGCGGCCCCTGGCGTGGGGGACCGGTCAGTGCTCGGGGTCGTCATGGAGGTCCTCGATGTGGATGTCGACGGTCAGGTCGGTCAGGCCCAGCTCCGACGCGCACGCGCGGCGCACCGCGGAGCGGACCTCGTCGGCCAGGGCGGGGAGATCGGGAGTGCCGAGCCGTGCGG
The DNA here is from genome assembly GCF_055454375.1 of Brachybacterium sp. B718/18. Lineage (NCBI taxonomy): Bacteria > Bacillati > Actinomycetota > Actinomycetes > Micrococcales > Dermabacteraceae > Brachybacterium > Brachybacterium sp. B718/18. The sequence continues at coordinate 136,305 of NZ_JBVDDO010000004.1, forward strand.
AGAGCCGGCACGAGGCCCGCGTCGGCAGCCCGCGCGAGCGCACGGAGGAACCGTCGCTCCCGTACGCGAATGTCGTGCGCAGCGCCCGGGCGTCGGGGACCGCGTCGATCGTGCGGCGCACCAGGGTGCGCAGCGTCAGCTCGGACACGGTGAACGGTCCGGCGGGGGTGGGCGGCATCCGAACGTGCGCGCCGTGGCGGGCATCGGCGCGCACCGACTCCTTGATGGTCGACAGCGCACCGGCGGAGAGCTGCACCGAGTCATCGCCGGCGCTCTCCAGCTCGTCCCATTCCTCGTGCACTGCACGGATCAGGGCGAGGTAGCGCACCGTGGCGGCCTGTTCGGCCTCCTCGTGCCCGGGGGACTGGTCCTGCCGGTCGGGATCAGGCATGGGGTTCACCTCCATTCCTCCATCTCTCGGACGATCTGGGCGCGGGCGCGGGCGATCCGTCCGCGCACCGTGGGCTCCGGCGCGTCGACGACGCGGCAGATCTCGCCGTAGGACATCCCGTCGATCTCCCGCAGCACCCAGCAGGTGCGCAAGGAGGGATCGAGCGCGCCGAGGATCTCGGCGAGGGCGCGCATCTGGGCGTTGACCAGGGCGCTCCGTGCCGGGTCGGCAGGGCGGGCGGGCGAGACCGACGAGACGTTCGCGGGAGCGTCGGCGCCCGCCTCGAGGTCCTCGTCGGCCGCGGCGGAGGTGCCGCGCCGGGCGAGGCGACGCACCACGTCGGTCGCCCGGCGGGTGCAGATCTGCGCGACCCAGCCGCGGAAGGCGGAGGGGTCCTCGAGCAGCTCCAGGCGCCGCCACGCGAGCACCAGCGACTCCTGGACCACGTCCTCCGCGTCCTGACGGTCGCCGAGCACCATGAAGGCGATGCGGAACAGTCGCCCCTGGTGGAGGTCCACGAGGCGCTCGAAGGCGGCGGTCTCCCCGTCCTGCGCGCACAGGACGAGGGAACGCTCCTCCAGGAGGCTGTCCGGGCTCATGCGGTGGCCGCCCCGCGATCGCGGGAGCCGATGACGGCCTTCGCCGGGGCCGCCGAGGAGCGCAGGCGGACCAGCAGGTCCACCTGCCGGGCGTCGGTGCCGAGCACGGTGCGGACGTCCTCGGCGAGCAGTGCGCGGACGGCCTGCGCCGCCCAGGCGGTCTCGGCGTCCTCGGCGATCGTGACCGAGGCCTGCACCCAGGGGGAGCCGGTCGAGCCGCTGATCCGCACCGAGGCGTCGAGCACCCCCGCGATCCCCTCGGCGTGCTCGGACAGGGCGCGCTCGAGCACGGCCGGATCCAGGGATCCGAGCACTGCGCCGGACTCCTCGTCGGAGAACCGCAGGGGAGCGGTCGCCGGGCGCGTGGGGATCTGGGCGAGCAGCAGCCGGAGGCCGACCACCACCGCGAGCACGCTCAGCACCACGGCGACCGGCACCACCCAGGGGTCGTGGGCCGCGAGCAGGGTGGCGGGGGTCGAGTCGCCGTGGGGGAGCACGGCCTCGGCGCCGGGCGAGCGGTCCATCGGGCCGAACGAGGCGGCGGCGAGCCAGGCGGCGGCAGCCAGCGCGCCGAAGGCGGCAAGCACGAGGACCACGCGATTGCGGGATCCGGAGACGGTGCGCATGATCTCTCCTCTCAGGTCGTCCGACCGATCCGCACCCGGGTGCGGAAGGCGGCGGCGGGGCGGATCTCGGAGACGGAGTCCTCGACGGCGGTGCGGACGGCCCGCCGCACGGTCTCGGGATCGTCGACGACGGTGCGGACGAGCACGTCCAGGCGACGCCCGGAGATGCGGGCCCGGGCGCTGTGGACGCCGTCGACCCTCTCCGCGCGCAGCGCCACCCGGCGGGCCAGGTCGCGATGGGGGACGGCGGTCCGCCCGGGGATCTCGTCGACCAGCACCCGGCTGCGCGAGGCGCGGCCCGGCAGCACGGCGGCCACGAGCAGGGTCAGGCCCAGCAGTGCGAGCGCGCCGGCCGTGACGAGCACGGGGGTGGAGTCCAGGCGCGCCTGCCCGATGCTGTCGAGGTAAGGGCGCGCCCAGGGGGGCACGGCCCCGTCGATCAGCAGGCTTCCCAGCAGCCAGGAGCCGAGCAGCCCGGCGACCAGGAGCAGCAGCCCGAGCAGGCCGACGGGCACGCTGCGGGTGGGGCGCCGATCCAGGCGGCGCGGGGTGGCAGTGCTCATCGCAGGATCCTCCTCGCCCGGGTTGCGGGATGCAGCCAGGAGACGGTCACGTCCAGTCGCCCCACCTCGAGGCCGGTCAGGTGGTCGACCCGTGCGCGCACGTGCTCGCGCAGGGCGCGGAGCGCGGGGGCGAGCGGCGAGGGGAAGTCGACGCCGACGTCGAGGGCGAGCACGGCCGTGCGGCCGTACAGGTCGCAGCGGGCGGTGGGACGGGAGGAGAAGTCCCGCCTCGCGCCCACGCCGAGCACGCCGCCGGCATCGGAGCCGATGTGCGGGACCTCCGAGGCGGCCTGCTCCGCGATCCGGGCGACCACCTGCGCGGGGACGCTGGTGGTGCCGCGCTCGTCCGGCCTGATGGTCGGGGCGGCGATGCCGTGGACGGCGGACATGGTCACCGCCTCCAGCGATCGGTGAGGCCGTGGATCTCGAGGCGCCCCTCGATGGTCAGGCCGACGGCGAGGCCGATCAGGGCGAAGATCAGGACCAGGAAGAACTGGCCGAACGAGCCGAACGCCAGCGCGGCGCCCAGTAGCAGCCCCACCAGCAGGGCGACGTGCGATGTCTTCATGACGACTCCTCGAGCAGGGGCGGGGCGGGCACCGGAGCGGGCCCGCCCCGCGCAGGACGGATCACTTCAGGTCGGTGGAGCGCTGCTCGGGGGCGGGGTCCTCCTGGCCGGGCAGGTGCACGTCCACGACGTTGACGTTGACCTCGATGACCTCGAGACCCGTGGTGCCCTCGACCTGGTCGATGACGTTGCGCCGGATGGCGTTGCCGACCTCGACGATCGAGGCGCCGTACTCCACCACCACGGTGACGTCGACAGCTGCCTGGGTCTCGCCCTTCTCGACGCCGATGCCGCCGGTGACGTTGGTCTGGCCGTTGGGGATGCGATCGGTGACGGCGGAGAACGCGCGACGCACGGCGTTGCCCATGTCGTGGACCCCGGGGACCTCGCGGGCCGCCATGCCGGCGATCTTCGCGACCACGGTCTCGTCCAGGGTGGTCACGCCGCGGTCGGTCTGCAGGGGGCCGCGAGGGGCCCGCTCCTCCGGGACGAGCGCCTGCTGCGCGCTCTTCTCCTGCTGCCGGCCGGTCTGGGGGATCGATGCCTCGGACATGTGTACTCCTTCGGGACGCCCCGTTCGCGGGGCTCAACGGTTGCGGACACCGGAAAGACGTCACGGAGCGAGGGATCCTCACGCCTCTTCCCTGTGAGCCCGGTCACAGTAGGTGTGCCCGGTCGGCGTCCAGCAGGCGCGAGAGCGTGCACCGGCCCAGCGCCGCCATTGTCGGGTTCGACGCCTCGTAGTACCAGACCAGCCCGATGGCCTGCTCGAACGCCCAGACCGCGCCGCGGCGCCATTCGAGCTCCGAGCAGTCCAGGCGGGTCCGGAGCCGGTCGCGGCGCGGTCCGTCCAGCAGGTGCCAGGCCGCGACGAGGTCGAGCGCGGGATCGGCCGCCGCGAAGCCCCCGGTGTCGAGCACCCCGGTGAGCCGACCGTCGGCGACCAGCAGGTTCGCGGGGATGAGGTCCCGGTGGCTCATGATGTCCGGGCCCGCGCGGTCGAGATCCCGCCGGCGCTCCCAGAACGCGGCGAGCTCCCGGACGGGCAGCAGGTCACGGCTGCGGACCAGGCACTCCTGCACCCAGCCGTCGTGGGCGCGGAGATCCCCGCCGCGGCCGGGGCCGGCGAAGGAGCGCCCGCCCGTCGGCGCCGCGCGCAGGGCGAGGAGCAGGGAGGCGAGGTCCTCGGCGAGAGCGTCGGAGGCCGCGTCCGTGGCGGGCCCGGCGACCGTCCCCGGGACCCAGGTCTGCAGCGAGAAGGGCATCGGGAAACCGGCGCCGGGCTCCCCGATCGCGACCGGCCGGGGCGTGGGGAACGGACAGATCTGCGCGAACTCCGCCATCGCCCGGTGCTCCACCTCGAGCGCCCGACGGGCATCGGACGGGTCGGTCGCCAGGAGCGGGAAGCGGGCCGCGAGGACCGGGCCGACGCGGAAGACAAGGCTCGTGGTCGCCGCGCCCTGCACCCGGCGGACGTCTGCGGCGGCGAGGCTGGGATGCCCCTCGGCGGGCAGGCTCGCGAGCAGGTCGGTGAGTAGGCGCACGGCGACCTCGTGCGGGAGCTCGAGTTCGTTCTCGTGCATGGCCATCGCACGAGCGTAGGGCGGGACGGGCCGACTGGGCGAGGACTTTCCCGCCGGGCCGGGCCGACGGGCGCCGCCGCGGGCTCAGGCGTCGGCGCCGTGTCGTCGGACCGATACCAGGTACAGCACCGACATCAGCGCGATGAACCCGAGCCCCACCAGCAGGGCCGTGTGGTACGCGGGCTCCCACACCATGATCCCGAAGGTGAACAGGATGAACGCGATCGCGAACACCTGCCCGTAGGGCCACAGCGGCACCGGGAACTCGAGCGCCGCCCGTTCCTCGCGGGTCATGCCGCGGCGGGAGGCGACCTGCGCGAGCAGGATCATGAGCCACACGAAGACGGTCGCGAAGGTCGCGAGCGACGCGACGATCGTGAACACCTCGTCGGGCAGCGCCCAGTTCAGCAGCACGCCCACGACGAGCACTCCCAGCATCGCGAGCGTGGTCAGGACCGGCACGCCGCGGATCGTGCGGGACAGGGCCGCCGGCGCCAGCCGCTGACGCGCCATGCCGGCGACGACGCGGCCCGCGCCGAAGAGGTCCGCGTTGATCGCGGAGAGCGCGGCGGTGATCACCACGACGTTCAGCGCGGCCGCCGCCCAGCTCACGCCGAGGGTGTCGAAGATCTGCACGAAGGGGGACTCCTCGCCGGTGATCTGCGGCCACGGGGTCAGCAGCAGGATCACGCCGATCGCGAAGACGTAGAACAGCAGGATCCGCACGGGGACCGTGTTCACGGCCCTCGGGATCGCCCGGGCGGGATCCTCCGCCTCGGTGCCGGCGACGCCGATGATCTCCGTGCCGCCGAAGGCGAAGAGGACGAGGATGAACGCGCTGATCATCCCGCCGGGGCCGTTCGGGAAGAAGCCCCCGTCGGCCGTGAGATTGGAGAGGCCCGTCGGCGTCGAGGCGTCGCCGAGGCCGAATGCGAGGATCGCCGCGCCACCCGCGATCATCGCGATCACCGCGCCGACCTTCACGATCGTGAAGGCGAACTCGAGCTCCCCGAACCAGCGGACGCTCGCGAGGTTCGCCGCGCCGACGATCAGCAGCGTCAGCGCTACCCAGATCCACTGGGCGGTGTCCGGGAACCAGAAGCGCAGGTAGATCGCGATCGCGGTGAGGTCCGCGAGGCACACGATGAGCATCTCGAAGGCGAACATCCAGCCGGTGATGTACCCGGCCCAGGGGCCGAGGAAGCGGCGGGTGTACTCGGCGAAGGAGCCCTGGATCGGCAGCCGCACCGCCATCTCGCCGAGCGCCCGGAGCATGAAGTACACGACCGCGCCGCCGAGGAGGTACACCAGCAGCACGGAGGGGCCGGCGGCCTGGATCGCGCCGGCCGAGCCGTAGAACAGGCCGGTCCCGATCGCGGAGCCGAGCGCGATGAAGTGGAGGTGTCGCGCCGAGAGCCCGGGCCGGCGACGCGGGGTCGCAGGGGCGGCTGCGGGGACGGACGCGGGGATGTCGTGCACGGTCTGGTTCATGGCGGGAGGTGGCTCCGGGGACGGGGGGGGTGCGCGGCGCGGAGAGGGCGCCGCGGGGACTTCTTGTACTCCTGACACGGTACGGCGCGTCAGGGGGCGCGGGGTACGTGTGTCCGGCCACGTCCCGGGCCCGCGCGACCTCCGTGCGACCTCACCACCGGCCGCCGTGCCCGTTACCGCCGAGTCATGTGCAGCTCAGTTCCACAAACGGAACACAACTGCACATGACCCGTGGGTAACTCCATTTCGGGGCGCGGATCCCGCGCGGCCGTTCACTGCGCCGCGGCCAGGGCCCCGCGACCAGCGCGCCTGGCTCGATCATCACTGCTTCATACGTGCAGCCCGCAGAATGGGACGACCCGTCGAAGGAGACCCCGTGCCCCCGACCCTGTTCCTCACCGTTGGCCTGCCCGGCACGGGCAAGACCACCGCCGCCCGCCGGATCGAGACCGAGCACGGCGCGCTGCGCCTCACCAAGGACGAGTGGATGAAGGCGCTCTACGGGAGCGAGAACCCCGAGCAGGCCTCCGACGTCATCGAGGGCAGGCTCGTGGGGATCGCGCTGCGCGCCCTCGAGCTCGGGACGAGCGTCGTCCTCGACTTCGGGCTCTGGGGCAAGGACGAGCGCTCCAGCCTCCGCCGGGCCGCCGTCGACCGCGGCGCCGAGCTCGTGATGCTCTTCTGCCACGTCGGTCTCGACGAGCAGCGACGCCGCCTCGACCAGCGCCTCGCCGAGGAGCCCCACACCACCTGGCCGATCTCCGAGGCCGAGCTCGCCTCCTGGGCCGACGTGTTCCAGCCCCCCGCCCCGGAGGAGCTCGACGGCAGCGAGCCGATCCCGGGTCCGCCGGTGGGCTTCACCGACTGGGACGCGTGGCGCGCGGAGCGATGGCCGCCCGCGATCGTGACAGGGTGATCGCCGTCTCCCCGGTCCGCCTCCCGTCGGTGGATCGTCAGCGCACCACGTCGTAGACCAGCTTCACGACGCCGTTGCCATAGGCGGCGGAGTCGCGCAGGCGCAGGTCCTGCCGGTCGTGCGCGGAGGTGGGCAGGAATCGCTTGCCCGTCCCCAGCGTCACCGGGAACAGCAGCAGGTGGTAGCGGTCGATCAGTCCCGCCTCGCCGAGCCGGCGGGCGAGCTCGGCGCTGCCGTGGATGAAGATCGTGCCGCCATCTCCGGCCTTCTCCGCGGCGACCTCCTCGGTGGAGCGCAGGATCCGGGTCTCGCCCCAGCCCTCGTGCAGATCCGCCTCGGCCAGCGAGGAGGAGACGACGATCTTCGGCAGGTCCTGATAGGCGGCGTGGTCGGCGGATCCGTTCCACGCGGGGGCGAAGGCCTCGTAGCTGCGGCGACCGAACATCAGCGCGGAGGTCTCGGCGATCTCCTCGCCCTTGAGCGAGAAGGCGGCCTCGTCGAAGGGGGTGCTGAGCACCCAGCCTCCCTGCGGATGGCCCTCCTCCACTCCGCCGGGGGAGTCGACGATCCCGTCGAGCGTCATGAAGCCGGTCCAGACCAGATTTCGAGCCATGATTTCTCCTGGGGTGGGACGGTCCGGGGACGTCTCCGTCCGGGTGCCCGATGCACCGGGGCCGTCCTCCGCACAGTAGTCAGCATCCGCGCGCGACGCACCAGGAGCACGAGAGCTCGTTCGGACGTCGACGCCGTCCCCGATGCGTCACGCAGGTTCCCGCATCCGCGCGCAGAGCACGTCGAACTCGCAGCCCGGGGCGTCGGGGTCGAAGCCGTGCTCGAGCAGCCAGCGCGCCGCCGTCAGGCTGCGCAGCGACCACCCGGCGCGGATCACGCCGCGGTCCGCGTCCGTGCCGTACCCGGCGAGCAGGTCGTCGAGGCGCTCCTCGTGGCCGAGGGTGAGGGTCGCCAAGTCCGCCATCGCGTCGCCCGGCCCAGCCTCGGACCAGTCGATGATCCCGGTGACCTCGTCGTCCTCCACGAACACGTGGGTGATCTGCAGGTCGCCGTGGACGAACGCGGGCCGACGGGGTCGCAGCGCCCCGCGGGCGATCTCCCGGTTGTGCCGCACCACGTCGGCCGGCAGGGCGGAGTGCGCCAGCAGCCACGCGCACTCCCGCTCGAGCTCCGCCTCGATGCCCGCGGTCGCCCGCCCCGACCACGGAGGGGGCGGCGCCTCGTGCAGCCGACGAATCGCCCGCCCGGCTGCCGCCCATGCCGCGGGCGACGCCGTTGACGGGGCGCCGAGCACGCCGAGTGCCCGGCCGGGCACCCGCTCGAGGGCGAGGGCCGGCGGCTCGTGCCACCGCACCGCGGGCGTCGGCACCGGGGCCAGCTCCATCGCCCGGACCTCTCGCGCGAGACGGGTGGGGTGCCCGTCGACCTTCACGAACACCTCGCCCACCCGCAGCGTGGCCCGCTCGGAGTGCGCGACCACCACCTCGACCTCGTCCATGCGGCTCATCCTCCCCGCGCCCGGCTCAGATGTCGCCCGAGAATCGCGGGGTCGCGGCTCAGCGCCAGAAGAAGCAGTGCTCGACGCCGCTCGGCGCGAGGACGCGCTCGTGCTGGAAGCGGTCCTCGAGGTCCGCGGGGGAGTCCCACAGCCGCAGGCCCTCCCCGTATTCCACAGGAGCGATCGACACGTGCATCTCGTCGATGAGGTCCGCATCGAGGAAGTGCCGCACCGTGCTCACGCCGCCGCCGATCCGCACGTCGAGCCCGCCCGCGAGCTCCTTCGCGAGGGCGAGCGCCTCGGCGGGCGCGGCGTTCACGAAGTGGAAGGTGGTCTCCCCGACCTCGAGCGGCTCCCGCTCATGGTGGGTGAGCACCACGACGGGGGTGTGGAACGGCGGCTCCTCGCCCCACCAGCCGATCCAGCCGTCGTCGGTCCATGGCCCGCGCTGCGGTCCGAACTTGTTCCGACCCATGATCTCGGCGCCGATGCCGTGGGCGAAGTCGCGGGTCAGATAGTCCTCGAAGCCACGCGTCCCGACGCCTGGTTCGTGCGACGGGAAGCTGGCCGTGGCGAAGCCCCAGCCCAGCAGCGCCGCCGCATCGACATGCCCGAAGGGATTCTCGAGGGTCTGGTCCTCCCCGGCGCCCACCCCGTCCCGGGAGACCCCGAAGTTCTGCACACGCACACGCTGGCTCATGGAGGCTCCTTCGCAGGATCGACCTCCATCATGCGCCTCGGCGGGGCGCTGCGTCAGCCGAGATCCGGCAGCGTGAGCGTCCCGTCGGCGGCGAGCGGGAAGCCGGGGTTGTGCGCGACCTCCCACACGTGGCCGTCGGGATCGGCGAAGCAGCCGGCGTAGCCGCCGTAGAAGGTCTCGCCGGCGGGCCGGGTGATCCGCGCCCCTGCCTGCTCGGCCGTGCGGAGCAGGGCGTCGACCTCGTCGGCCGAACGGACGTTGTGGGCGAGGGCGATGCCGTCGAAGGAGCCGTCGGGGGAGCGATCCGGGACCCCGCTGTCCGCGGCGAGCGCCGCCCGGCTCCACAGCACGAGACCGAGCCCTCCCGCCTGGAAGAACACCGTCTCCTGGACCTCCTGGCCGCGCCAACCGAGAGCCGCGTAGAAGGCCTTCGCCCTCGCGAGGTCCTCGACGCCGAGGGTGATCAGGGTGATGCGCTGCTCCATGGGTGCTCCCGCCGTCGAGGGCCTCTGATCACGCCCGACGGTACCGGGAGGGGTCGGTGCGCCGGTTCCCCGTGGCAACAGCCTGGCCGTCCTTGTCCCCGGCCTGGCCACAGCGCATAGTGGAGCGATGAGCGAGCAGAGTGCGACGATGCCCCAGATCCAGCCGATCCCCGACGGTCTCGCCGAACGCGCCGCCCTCCTTGGCGGCCCGGGCGGGATCCTCACCGACGAGCAGATCCACGGCTTCGTCACCGAGCAGCTCGCCGCCGCCGATCTCGACGGCAAGAGCGTCTGCCTGATCATCCCCGACGGCACCCGCTCCGTCCCGCTGCCGAAGGTGCTGCCCGCGATCCACGCGGCGCTCTCCGGCCGCGCCGCCTCCGTCACCGTCCTCATCGCGCTCGGCACCCACGCCGCGATGAGCGAGCCGGCGATCGACCAGCTCCTCGGCTCCGCCGAGCGCGGCGCGGCGGCCACCTATCCGGGGTGGACCGTCGTCAACCACGCCTGGGACGACCCCTCCGAGATCGCGGACCTCGGTGTCATCCCCGCCCAGCAGATCGCCGAGCTGACCGGCGGCCTGCTCAACGACGTCCCGATGAGCGTGCAGATCAACAAGCTCTGCGTCGAGTCGGACGTCAACCTCGTCGTCGGCCCCGTCTTCCCCCACGAGGTGGTCGGCTTCTCCGGCGGCAACAAGTACTTCTTCCCCGGCTGCTCGGTGCACGACGTCATCGACATCTCCCACTGGGTGGGGGCGCTGATCACCGCCAGCCGCATCATCGGCACCCTCGGCATCACCCCCGTGCGCCAGCTGATCGACGCGGCGAGCGACCTCATCCCCTCCGAGAAGCTCGCCTTCACCATGGATGTCGCCGAGGGCGGCAAGGACCTCGGCGCGATCGCCTTCGGTGACCCGCAGGCCGCCTGGGCCGCGATGGCGAAGATCTCCGCGCAGACCCACATCACCTACGTCGAGAAGCCCTATAAGCGGATCGTCGCCCTCGTGCCGGAGATGTACGAGGACATGTGGACCGGCGCGAAGGGCTTCTACAAGTCCGAGCCCGTCTGCGCCGACGGCGGCGACGTGATCATCTACGCCCCCCACATCACCGCGGTCGCTGAGATGCACCCCGGCATCCGCGACATCGGCTACCACAACATCGAGTACTTCACGAAGCAGTGGGACCGGTTCAAGGACCACCCCTGGGGCGAGCTCGCCCACTCCACGCACGTGACGGGCCTCGGAACCTACGACCCGGAGACCGGGGGAGAGAAGCAGCGCGTGAACCGCTACTTCGCCACCTCCATCTCGCAGGAGGAGACCGAGGCGCACAACGTCCTCTACATGGACCCCGCCTCTCTCGACCTCGAAGCGCTGCGGAACGATCCCGACACGCTCGTGATCGACCACGCCGGCGAGGTCCTCTTCCGCCTCGCCTCCGAGCGCGACGGCGCCGACGGGCAGGCGAAGTGACCAGCCTCCGCGAGCCCGTCCCGCTCACCCTCGGCACCGCCCCGTCGGCCCCGACCTCCCTGTTCGCGCCCGGCCATCCCGGGTTCGCGGCGGAGGCGATGACCGCGGAGGCCCTGCGCGGCGAGGCGCTCGAGCTCGCTGACGCGGTCTCCGCCCAGCTCGTGGGCGTGCAGCGGCTCGGTGTCGCCTACTCCGGCGGGGTGGACTCCGCGGTGCTGCTCGCGCTCGTGGTGCGCGCCCTCGGCGCCGAGAACGTGGTCGCGCTGCTGGGCGTCTCCCCGTCGCTCGCCCGCCGCGAGCGGCGCCTCGCCCACCAGGTCGCGCGGGTGATCGGCGCGGAGGTGGTCGAGGTGCACACCCACGAGGGCGAGAACCCCGACTACCAGAAGAACGACGGCGCTCGGTGTTTCCACTGCAAGGACGAGCTGTTCACCCGCATCGGCGAGGAGGTCGTCGGGGCGCAGCGGCTCGACGCCGTCGCCTACGGGGAGAACGCCGACGACGCCACCCGCCACGACCGCCCCGGCGCGGGCGCCGCGACCCGGCACCGGGTGCTGCGGCCCCTGTCGGTCGTGGGCATGACGAAGTCGCAGGTCCGCGAGGTGGCGCGGCAGCTGTCCCTGCCCGTCGCGGACAAGCCCGCCGCCCCCTGCCTCGCCTCCCGCATCCCCTTCGGGCAGCAGGTCACCCCCGAGAAGCTGCGCCAGATCGACGACCTCGAGGACGCCGTCTACGAGCAGGGCTTCAGCGACTGCCGGGTCCGCCACCACGGCGCCGTCGGCCGCATCGAGCTGCCCACCGAGGAGCTGCCCCGCGCCATGGAGCCCGCGATCCGCGAGGCCCTCGTCGCCGCCGGGAAGGAGGCCGGCTTCCAGCACGTCACGATCGACCTCGACGGGATCCGCTCGGGCCTGTTCTCCCTGCAGATCGTCGGCAAGGGCGGCCGTGGCTGACGGGGCGGCCGACGGGGCCGGCAGGATCGAGGGCTTCCTCGACCTCGACCTCGACCGCGCCTCGCGCCGCGGCGCCCCCGAGGCCGTGCTCTGCGACGCGAAGAGCGTCGAGCAGGTCGCGGCGATCGCCGCCGAGTACGCGCGCCTGCACGCGGCTGGCCGCGAGGACCTCGGCCCGGTGCTGTTCACCCGCGCCGACGAGGCCCGGGCGGCCGCGATCCTCGCGGCGCTGCCCGATGCCGCCCACGAGGCGTCGGCCCGCCTGCTCGCCTGGCCCGCCGCGCCGCCCGCGCCGTCGGGCGGCCTCGTGATCGTCGCCTGCGCCGGTACGAGCGACCTGCCCGTCGCCCGCGAGGCCGAGCTGACCGCCCGCTATCTCGGTCGGCCGACGCGGCTCATCGCCGACATCGGCATCGCGGGCCTGCACCGCCTGCAGTCCCGCCTCCCGGAACTGCGCGAGGCGGCCTGCGTGGTCGTCGCCGCGGGGATGGACGGGGCGCTGCCCACCGTGGTCGCGGGCCAGATCAGCGCCCCCGTCGTCGCGCTGCCCACCTCGGTCGGCTACGGCGTCGCCGCCGGTGGCGTCACCGCGGCGCTGACCATGCTCTCCGCCTGCGCGCCCGGCATCGGCGTGGTCAACATCGACAACGGCTACGGCGCCGGCCACCTCGCCGCGCAGATCGCCCGCTGGGCCCCCGCGCCGGGGGAGTAGTCGCGGAGGAGAACCACGTCACGCGGAGGGTGATCGCTGCTTGCGTTACGTGACCATCCGGTCGGTAAAGTAACGGGTATCCCCGTCGGACCCCGTCGGACCTGGAGGTCCCATGTCACCCGCCCGCAGCACCCGAGCCGCGCGTCCCGCGCACCGCCCGTCGGCCCGCGAGGCCATGCTCGCCGCCGCCGAGGCGCACCTCGGCGAGGGCGGCACGCTCACCCTCGACTCGGCCGCGCGCGCCGCGGGCGTGACGAAACCCGGGCTGATGTACCACTTCGCCACCAAGGAGGAGCTGCTCGGCGCGATCCTGGAGCGGCTCTCCGAGCGCTACGAGCGCGAGATGCTCGCCCTGGTCGGGGCGCGGCACGGGGCCGAGATCACGGACTTCGCCGAGGTCCCCGCCGCGCAGCGCGTCCTCGCCTATCTCGACTGGGCCTGCACCGGCGCGCTCTCCGCCGCGGACCTCGTGATCTTCGCCGACCCGAACCTGCGCGTCGCCCTCACCGAGCGCTGGGAGGAGCAGGTCGCCCGCTGGGTCGACCTCCCGTCCGACGCCGACGCCGACGCCGACGCCGACTCCGGCGGGGTCGTCGACGCCGGCGGGGTCGCGGGCGGCGACGCCGCCGCGCGCCTGCTCGCCGTGCGCCTGATGGCCGACGGCGTCTGGTTCGACCGCGCGAGCGGCCTCGGGACCGGCTCCGCCGCGCAGCTCGACGCCGTCCGCGCCCTCGCCCATGACCTGCTCGGAGGTGCGGCATGACCGCCTGGCTGCTGCTCGTCGGCGCGATCCTCTCCGAGGTCACCGCGACACTGTCCCTGCGCGGCGCACTCGACCACCCTGCGCTGTACGTCGTGGTCGTGGTCGGGTACGTGACCACTTTCGTGCTGCTCGCCCAGGTGCTGCGGCGGGGGATGGGCCTCGGCGTCGCCTACGGCCTCTGGGGCGCGAGCGGGGTCGTGCTCACCGCCGGCGCCTCCGCCGTGCTCTTCGGTGAATCGCTCACCGCGCTGACGATCTCCGGTTTCGTGCTCATCGCGGCCGGGGTGGCGGTCGTCGAGCTCGGCGCGCAGAGTGCCCGCCGCGCGGAGGCGACCCCGTCCGGCTCCCGCGGCGAGACGGAGTGGGCCGCGGAGTTCGGCGGGGAGCTCAACGGTCCGCTCGAGGCGGAGCGCGGGGAGACCGTCCGGGGGATCGTCGGCGGAGGTGAGCGATGAGCTGGCTGCTGCTCTCCGGCGCGATCCTCACCGAGGTCGCAGCGACGCTGTCCCTGCGGATGGCCGCGACCGGCAGGCGTCGCTGGTACGTCCCCGTCGTGCTCGGCTACGTCCTCGCCTTCGCCCTGCTCTCCGGTGCGCTCGCCGCGGGCATGCCGCTGGGCGTCGCCTACGGTGTCTGGACGGCCGTCGGTATCATCGCCACCGCTCTGCTCTCCCGGATCCTCTTCCGCGAGGCGCTCACCCCGCTGATGCTCAGCGGCATGGGGCTGATCGTCGCCGGCGTGCTCCTCGTGGAACTCGGCGGGGCGCACTGAACCGAGGCGGCGCCCGGTTTGGAAGTTGCCGCCGGTTGCCCTCCGTGCGGGGTAGGATCGCTCGGAGACTGCGGGCCGCGACCCCCGTCGGCCCCGGCGCCGAGGGAGCGCCCGCCCGGGACAGCGCCGAGCAGGCGAGGACGGAGCCGCACCGATGGCGGACAAGCGCGTGACGATCTACGACGTGGCCACGGCCGCGGGGGTCGCCCCGTCCACCGTCTCGCGCGCCTTCTCCCGGCCCGGCCGGGTCAGCGCCGCCACGCACTCCAAGGTCATGGCCGCGGCCAAGGAGCTGGATTACCGCACCAACGCCCCCGCCTCGCAGGAGCGCACCCAGCGCCACCACCGTCTCGGCATCGAGGTCCCCGACCTCACCAACCCGTACTTCGCCGAGGTCGTCTCCGGCATGCAGGAATCCGCCCATGAGCAGGACTTCCTCCTCCTGCTGCTGGACACCGTCGAGGACGAGGTCCGCGAGCGCACCGGCCTGGAGAGCGCGATCAACCTCGTCGACGGCATCGTGCTCTCCGGCACCCGCCTCTCGGACGCGACCCTCAACCACCTCACCAAGCGCATCCCCGTGGTGGTGCTGAACCGGCGCGTGGCAGGCCTGGACTCCGTCACCCCCGACTACGAGCACGGCATGGGCCAGGCCATGGCGCACCTCGCCGAGAACGGGATCCGCACCGTCACCTACGTCGCCGGGCCCGTGAACTCCTGGTCCGACGGGGAGCGCTGGCGCGCCGCCCGCACCGCCGCCCGCTCCCTCGGGCTCACCGTCCAGCGCCACGGCCCCTTCGCCCCCACCATCGCCGGCGGCGAGCAGGCCTTCGAGGAGCTCAGCGACTCCCTGCCGCACGCCGTGGTCTGCTACAACGACCTCATCGCGATCGGCTTCCTGATCTCCGCGCTGCGCGCCGGCGTGCGGGTGCCCGCCCAGCTGTCCGTCATGGGCCACGACGACATCCCGCTCAGCCGCTTCATCGGCGGCGGGCTCACCACCGTCGTCACACCCAAGCGCGCCCAGGGGCGGGCCGCGATCGAGCGCCTCGTGCGCCGGATCGAGAATCCGTCGGCCCACCGCAGCCCCGTCGAGGGCAGCCTGCCGGTCCGGCTCGTGCCCCGTGCCTCGACCGGGCCGCGCGAGAGCCGCTGAGCGCCGAGACGCCCCGGAACGGCCCAAACGGCCCGAACGGGCGCTGACCAGGCGCGTCGGCCGCCCCGACCGGCAACCTGTGACAACCGACTGACCCCGCCCGTCGGCCCGGGACATCATGGCCGCATGAGCAACGACGCCTTCGAGCCTCACCCCGACCGCCTGCTGCCCGCCGACCCCGCCGTGCGCGAGATCGCGCGCGGGCTCTACGAGCAGATGAAGGACCAGCCGATCGTGTCCCCGCACGGACACGTCGACCCGCGACTGCTGCTCGACGACGAGCCGTTCCGCGACCCGACGTCGCTGTTCATCACGCCCGACCACTACGTCAACCGGCTGATGCACGCCCGCGGCGTGGACCTCGCCGATCTCGGCGTCGGCCAGGGCCCGCTCGACGAGGCGGCCTCCCGCCGGGCCTGGCGCCTGCTCGCCGAGCACTGGCACGCGTACGCCGGCACCCCCTCCCGCTACTGGATGGAGCACGAGTTCCACGAGGTCTTCGGGCTGAAGACGGTGCTCTCCCCGGCGACGGCCGACGCGATGTACGACGAGATCGCGGACAAACTCGCGCAGCCCGCGTTCCGCCCGCGCGCCCTGTTCGACCAGTTCAAGATCCAGGTCATGGCGACCACCGACGACCCGGTCGACGACCTCGCCCCCCACGCAGCGCTCGCCGCCGACTCCGCCTTCACGGGCCGCGTCATCCCCACCTTCCGGCCCGACAAGTACCTCGAGCCCGGCCGTGAGGACTTCGTCGCCCTCACCGATGCGCTCGGCGAGGCCGCGGGCGTCGACACCGGCACCTACGACGGCCACCTCGAGGCGATGCGCCTGCGCCGCCTCCACTTCCGCGAGAACGGCGCGGTCTCCTCCGACCACGCCCACCTCGACCCCGGCACCCAGCGCCTCGAGCTCGAGGAGGCCCGCCGCCTCTACACCGAGGCCCGCGAGGGTCGGATCACCGCTGACGCCGCGGTCGCGCTGCGCCGCCACCTGCTCGCCGACCAGGCGCGCCTCGCGGCCGACGACGGCCTCGTGATGACGATCCATCCGGCCGTCTACCGCAACCACCACCAGGCGACCTTCGAGCGCTTCGGCGCCGACGTCGGCTTCGACATCCCGATCGCCGTCGACTACGTGCACTCGGTCGCCCCGATGCTCAACGACGTCGGCCTCTCGCCGAACTTCCGCACCGTGCTGTTCACGATCGACGAGACCGTGCTCTCCCGCGAGATCGCGCCGCTCGCCGGCGTGTACCCCTCGGTGTACGCGGGTGCCCCCTGGTGGTTCATCGACTCGCCCGACGCGATCCTGCGCTTCCGCCGTGCGGTCTCCGAGACCCTCGGCCATACGCGGACCTCGGGCTTCATCGACGACACCCGCGCCTTCTGCTCCATCCCGGCGCGCCACGACATGGCCCGCCGCCTGGACGCCCACCACCTCGCGGGCCTCGTCGCCGAGCACCGGATGCGCCACGAGGACGCCGCCGCGATCGCCCAGACCCTGCCCGACCAGCAGCCGCGCGAGGTCTTCCGCCTCGGCGCGCAGGAGGACCACGCATGACCGGCACCGCCGCACCCACCGACGAGGGCCGCCTCGTCCACCTCGGCATCGGCAACTTCGCCCGCGCCCACACCCTGGTCGCGACCGATCGCGCCGGCGGCTGGAGCGTCGTCGCCTTCACCGGCCGCAGCGCCGCGATGGCCGACGCCCTGAACGCCCAGGGCGGGAAGTACGGGCTGATCGTCCGCGGCGCCGAGGGCGACGAGGTCGGGATCGTCGACGTGATCGACGCGGTCCACGCGGCCGACGACGTCGACGCCCTGGTCGCGCTGCTCGCCGACCCCTTCACCGCCGTGGTCACCCTGACCATCACCGAGAAGGGCTACGCCGCGGGGAACGACCCGGCGACCTCCGCCCCGGCCCGCATCGCCCTCGGGCTGCGCGCGCGCCGCGAGGCCGGGGTCGAGGAGCCGATCGCGCTCGTCTCCTGCGACAACCTCACCGGCAACGGCGAGGTGCTGCGTAAGGCTGTCCTCGAGGCGGCCGACGCCGAGACCCGCGACTGGTTCGACGCGCACGTCGACGTCATCTCCACCATGGTCGACCGCATTACCCCGTCGGCCGACGCCGGCGCCTCCGAGCTGGTGCGCGAGCGCACCGGCCTCGACGACCAGGTCCCCGTCGTCACCGAGCCCTTCACCGAGTGGGTCCTCGAGGATCGCTTCCGCGGCCGCCGCCCCGCGTGGGAGAAGGCCGGGGTGCAGTTCACCGACGACATCGAGCTGCACGAGCTGCGCAAGCTGCGCCTCCTCAACGGCGCCCACACCCTCATGGCCTACGCCGGCCAGGTCGCCGGGGTCGAGCGCGTCGACGAGGCCATCGGACACCGCGAGGTGCGGGCCCTCGTCGAGCAGCTGTGGAGCGAGGCCCGCTCGACCTTGGACCTGCCCGCGGACCAGCTCGACGCCTACACCACCGCCCTCGAGGAGCGCTTCCGCAACCCGCGCCTCGCCGACCATCTGGTGCGCATCGCGGCCGACGGCTCCGTGAAGCTGCCCGTGCGCGCCCTGCCGGTCATCGCCGAGCGCGGCGGCCCCGAGAACGCCCCCGGTGAGGTCGCGGCCGTCGCCGCCTGGACCGCCTGGGTCACCGACCGGGTCCGCGCCGGCGAGGAGATCAAGGATCCGAAGGCCGACGGGATCGCCGCGGCCGCCGGTCTCGAGGACGCCACCGAGCGGGTCACCGGTCTGCTCGCCCTGCTCGACGTCCCCGCCGGCGATCCCCTCGTGGCCGCCGTCGTGGCCGAGGAGGCCCGCCTGCCCCGCGGCTGAGGTGTGGTGCGCCGGGCCCTCCGTGGTTACCGGACAGCCATGTGCGCCTTTGTTCCCGGAACGGAACACAGGCGCACATGACTCTTAGGTAACCCGGGGAGAAGTGCCGTGGGTCCTGCCGTTGTCGAGTCGCGATCAGGCCCGCGGGGCGCCGAGATGGGCGAGGCGAGCCAAGAACGCGCCGGGAGAGCGCAGATCGTGGTCGGAAGCTCGCACCACGCGCCAGCCGAGCTCGTGCAGCACATCGTCTTTCCGACGGTCCCGGCGATGGCGCGCCCGATCCGTGCTGTGCCAGTGCCCGTCGTACTCGATCGCGATGCGCTGCGCGAGATAGGCGAGATCGAGGCGGAAGCTCTCACCCGACCCCGGTGCGCGGATCGGCAGGTTGATCCGGGGCTCCGCGAACCCCTCGCGGAGCAGCAGCAGCCGGGTCGCGGTCTCCTTCGGGGACTCGACCCGTTCCCTCGCGTCGGCCAGCGCGTCGCGCACGCGTCGGATGCGGTAGGTGCCGGTCGCCGCGGCGGCGACGGAGCGGAGCTCGACGAGCGCGGGGCGTGGATGGACGGCCGACCCGGGACCGACGAGCTGATCGCACGCGGCGACGAGCTCGTCGTGCTCGAGATTCACGGCGAGCTCCGTCAGCAGTTCCAGCGGACCGCTCACTCGGACGCCGAGCACGCGCACCACGTCGCCCGGAGGACGAGAGTGCATCACGGCACCCCGGCCGGAGCGCCGACGGCGGTCGGGTGGCACCGTGCAGTGCACCTCCTGGGACGACGCGTACTCGAGGCGGCGGGGCAGCGGGACTCCGAGCAGCTCTGCCGCCGAGCTGTGGCTGATGACCGCGCCCGGCCCGGACACCTGCTGCAGGAGTCGAGCAGCCAGCGCGAGCACGGCGGGAGCGGCGGCCGGCGTGAGATGCCCGGGGATCACCTCGAGGAACTCGTCGGACGCGAGACGACGTGGATGCACGCCGCGACGGCGCAGCTCCGCACGGCTGTAGAGGCTTCCGGGTGGCGGTGACCAGCGTGGTGTCATGGGGGCCGACGCTAGGGCGGCGGCGCGGCGCCCGGAGGAAGGGCGCCCCCGATGTGGAAGACCCGGTGCAGGGGAGGAACGGTCTCCGGGGCGGTGGCAGAGAGTGCGGAGCTCACGCACCCCGCGCGCACAGGGGGTTGCTCCCGCGCCCGTGGCGACTCCCGCGCCCGTGGTTACTCCTAAGTCATGAGCGCTCGCGTTCCGTGGTTGGAACACAGCTGCACGTGACTCGTGAGTAACTGGCTCGGGAAGCGCTCGGGGCGCGCCGCCCGGCGCTGCTCAGGCCGAGCCGGCCCGGCTCGCCCGACGCCCCTCAGGCCAGGTCGGCCAGCTTCTCGAAGCGGTCGAGGCGCTCGCGGTAGTACTCGGTGTGGGCGGCGACCGGCTCGACGCGGCGCAGCACGGGCACCTCGGCGACAGCCTGCCCGGGGGCGGCGGCCTCGAGGGCCATCACGGCCGAGCCGCGCATGGTCGAGCGGGACACGGCCACGTGGTCGATCGGAGCGCCGAGCGCGTCGGACAGCAGGTGCAGCCAGGCCGGGATCGCCTCGGTCATCCCGCCGGAGAGCACGATCCGCTCGGGCTCGCCGCCGGCCTCCCGCATCTGGTCGGCGATGCGCAGGAACGACAGCGCGACGCCCTCCATCGCGCCGCGCAGCAGGTCCTGCGCGGTGGTGGAGGCGCCGACGTTCGCCATCAGCGCCCGCGAGCTGCCCCGCCACTTCGTCCCGCGCTCGCCGGAGAAGAACGGGACCACCAGCGGCGTCCCCGCCGTCGGCGGCGCGGAGAACAGGGTCTCCGTGTCGGTCTCGGCGATGTCCTCGGGGATGCCGAGCTGGAAGCGGGCCCAGTCGAGCACCCGGCCGCAATCGCTCATGGCGGAGCCGACGAGGGTGCGGCGCGCGTCGACCCGGTACGCCCACAGGCCGCTGGGGAGCGCGGCGATCTCCGTGTGGAGCAGCTGGCGGATCGCGCCGGAGGTCGCCGTCGAGATGCCCCAGGTGCCGGTGCCGAGCGCGCCGATGCCCATGTTGGCGGCGAGCCCGTCGCCGATCACCGGCATCCACACCGCGCCCGCGAGCTGCGGGAACTCGGCGGCGAGGGGGGTGCCCGCGATCGGGAGGGCGTTGGAGGGATCGAGGGCCGTGCCCATCATGTCGGCGTCGACGCCGGTCGCGGCCAACAGCTCGGGCACGTACTCGCCGGTGCGGCGGTCGATCATGCCCGACCACGCGGCCGACGCGGTGCCGAGCGCGGGCGTGCCCAGCAGCTTCAGCGCCGCGTACTCGCCGAGGGCCATGAAGCGGGCGGTGCGCGCGAAGACCTCGGGCTGGGTGTCGCGCAGCCACGTGAGGCGGGGCGCGGTGTACGAGGAGTGGAGGCGGGCCCCGGTGCGCTCGTGGAGGGCGCCGAGGTCGAGCTGCTCGGCGAGGGCGCCGACCTGCGCGTGGCAGCGGGTGTCCGCGTAGGTGATGCAGGGGGTGAGGGCGTTCCCGGCGGCGTCGACGGCGACGAGCGAGGAGGCGAAGGTGTCGATGCCGACGGCGAGGACCTCGCCCGGCAGCGCGCCCTCGAGCACCGCGGCCAGGGCGGCGCGGATCTCGGCGACCACCAGGTCGGCGTCGATGGTGGAGGTGCCGTCGTCGGCGACCGTGAAGGTGTGCGCCTCCTTGTGGGTCCGCTTGCCGACCTCACGCCCGCTGACGTCGTAGACCGCGGCGCGGGTGCCGCCGGAGCCGATGTCGATGCCGACGACCAGCGGTCCCTGGGCGTCCTCGGCGGGGATGTTGAAGCGGGGCATGGCGGGGTCTCCTGGAGATCGTGGTGTCGCCAGCGCCCCGTCGAGCACCGATGCGAGGGCGCATGGCGTCCGCCCAGGATAGGCAGGGGATCGGCGGTGCGTCAGTGGTCGCGCCACGGGTTGCCAGCGGGCCGCGGCGGTGTGTGGCGTCGTGCCGCGCGGTGGTTGGTGTCCGCAGACGGGACGTGAGCCGCACGGGGCCGGTCATATGACAGGTCTCGTGCCGCTCACGTCCCTTTCGTGGACAGAACCCCGGCCGGGCGGCGGAGTCAGAGGCCGAACGGGCCGGTCCCGGGGCCTACCCGACCACGCTCTCGCCCACGAACCCTCCCTCCGCGGACCCGGGCGGGAGCGCGAACACGGCTGAGCCGATCGGCGTCGTCCACTGGTTCAGCAGGTCCAGATCGGCGAGCCGCTGCTGGATCGGCACGAACTGGCCCAGCAGATCGGCCTGCACCGACACGAAGATCTGCCCCGACTCGGAGACCGCGTCGGATCCCTCCTCCGGCGGCAGGTCATAGTTGTACGGCCGACGGAAGATCTCCTGCTGCGCGCCCTCGTCGACGCCGCGGGCCCGCCGCATGTGCGAGAACTCGGGGATGATCGCGAAGCCGTTGTCGGAGACGGCGGCGAAGTCCGCGGCCGCCGACTCCCCGCCGCCGGTCAGCGGTGACCCGTCGTCCAGGCGCGTGCCCGTGGACTGCTCGCGCGCTCCTCGGTCGGCCTCGTCCCAGCCGTCGAGGTCCATGCGGATCCGGCGCAGCACCAGGGAGGTGCCGCCCGCGAACGGTCCGTCGGGGATCCACACGGTCCGCGCGAAGCGATCGCTGCCGGGCGGCGGGTTCGCCGTGCCGTCGAGCTGGCCGAACAGGTTCCGCTGGGTCGTGCCGGGGTGCTGGACCCCGGCGGCGCGGCGGAAACCCCGCTGGATCCAGCGCACCCGCGTGAAGGAACGGGCGTCCTTCAGCAGCATCCGGGCGGCATGGGAGACGGTGAGCGGGTCGTCGGCCGCGACCTGCAGCAGCAGGTCACCGTCGCAGAACCGCTCCTCGAGCCGGTCGATGGCGAAGGCGGGCAGCGGGGCGAGCCAGGCGGGGACGTCCCGCTCGGCGCGCCGCAGCAGCTCGGGGCCGAAGCCGACGGTGACCGTCAGCCGTGCCGGCTCGGTCGCGAGCTCCGGCTCGGTGTCCGCGAGCGCCGCCCGCCCCTGGGTGAGGCGGTCGGCGTCGTCGGTGAGGAGCCGCAGCAGGCGCAGCACGCCGTCGCGGTCCACCTCCTCGCGCAGGTCCAGAGCGAGGAAGGTCGCCGAGGACTGCGGAGAGGTCTCGATCCCGGCCTGGTGCTCGCCATGGAACGGAACGGTCTCGCCGCCGTGGAGGGCGGGCTCGGCGGCCGACGGGGCCGGGCCCGCGTCGGATCGTCCCAGCGCCCGATCCAGACCGATCGAGGCCACGCCGATGCCGAGCGCTCCGGCACCCGCCGACCCGGCCAGCAGCAGCCGCCGACGGTCCGGGCGCGGCGCGGAGCCGGCCATCAGTGGCCGCCGCCGTCGGAGGCATGCTCGTCCGAGGATCCCTCGGGCTCGTAGTGCTCCTGCGCGCCGGCGAAGTCCTTGACGGTCGCGGTGAACGGGACCGTGGCGCCGCCCTCGAGCTCGAGGACGATCTCGATGTTCTCGCCGGCCGCGAGCGGCGCGGGGAGGTCCATGAGCATGAGGTGGTTGCCGCCGGGCTCCAGCAGGAGCTCGCCGCCGACGGGGATCGCGAAGCCGCCCTCCTTCTCCCGCATGCTCATGCGGCCGGAGCCGTCGGAGGTGGTCTCGTGCAGCTCGACCATGCCCGCGGCCGGCGTGCTGGCCCGGATGAGCTGCACCGGCTGGGTCGAGGTGTTGCGGAGGGTGGCGAAGGCGGCAGTCATCCCGGACTCCGCGGCCTTCACCCAGGGGTCGGTGACGGTGAGCGGGGCGGGGGTTCCGGCGTTCGTGCCGGTGCCGCCGTCGGATGCGCCGTTCCCGGCGGAGGCGGAGCCCCCCTCGGCCGTCCCGTCCGCGCCGCTGGTGCACGCGGCGAGGGGGAGAGCGGCTAGGCCGAGGGCGCCCAGCAGGGCGGCGCGGCGGGAGACCGCGGGGATGGCCGAGGTGTGGCGGGACGGCATGCGGCCGGACGTCACGGGGGCGGGTTCGCCGCGACCCGACGAGTCGGAGGCGGGCAGGGCAGGGTGGGACAGGTGAGACATGGGGTCCTCTCGGGGACGCTCCGGGACGCCGCCGACGACAGGGGGGCGCGGAGCAGGGGGGATCCCGTGACGCGCGGGCGTGCACGGGCGATGGTCCGGGCGCCGCGGGCCCCGCGATCAGGTCGCGGAGCTCAGGCGGCGAGGACCAGGGGAGGACCCCGACGGCGCAGCGGTGAGAGCACCGCCTGCTGCACGGCACGACGCGGCTCGGCATCGGCCGTGATCGGGCGCGGCGCGGGGAGCACCGGGAGCGGCTCGAGGACCAGCAGGAAAACCCGTCCGAGCGTCGCGAGCACCTGGACGGCGACACCGAGGCAGCGGAAGAGCGTCTGCTCGCCGCGGTGCAGGAGCAGGGTGGTCGCGAGAGCGGCGATCACGTGTCCCAGCACCATCGGTGCGTCCAGGTGCGCGGTGTGGAGCGCGTGCTCGGCCGACGTCGCCAGGTGCGAGCCGGTGGCATGCTGCGCGTCGACCGTGCCGTGCAGCCCGACCGCATCGTGCAGGCCGCTTGCGCCGTGGCCGAGGTGGCTGCCGGGGGGATCGACGAGCTGCACCGTCGGGTCGCCGGGCGTGCCCGCGAGGAACAGCCCGTGGAAGAGCAGCTGGCTGGAGAGCACGGCGAGTCCCAGTCGGGGCAGCGAGAAGCGCGATCCGGCGAGGGCCACGCACACCGTGACGGACAGCCACCACGGCAGCGCCACCCCGATCCAGGCCGGGGTGTCCCCGCCGCCGAGGACGTGACCGCCGAGCGCGACGGCGGTCGCGATGGTCGCGGCGACCGCCCCGCGCAGGAGGCGCAGCGGGGAGCGGGACTGGGGCACGCGGCCACTCTACGTCGGCGGCTCGACTGTGGCCCTGGCCCTGGCCCGGCCCGGCCCTGGCCCGGCCCGGCCCGGCCCGGGCCCGCCGTCGAGCCGTCGGACAGGAGGCTGACCGTCAAAGGGACCGCCGCCCCGCCCCGCCGCCCCCGTCGGCGTACCCTCGGCGCATGCAGCTGCGCTTCGCCGGTGAGGTGATCGAGTGGCGGGGCCCTGCCCCGTTCCTGTTCGTGCGCGTGCCCGACGAGGATGCCGACGCGATCGGGGCCGTGGCCCGGCAGGTCACCTACGGCTGGGGCGCGATCCCCGCGACGGTGCGCCTCGGGGCGACCGAGTACACCACCTCGCTGTTCCCGCGCGAAGGCGGCTACCTGGTGCCGGTGAAGGTCGCGGTGCAGCGGGCGGAGCAGGTGGGGCTGGGCGACGAGGTCACGCTCGAGCTGTTGATCGACGGCGTCTGAGCCCCAGCGGGCGCGCGCGGACCGGCCCGAACCCCGACCCGCCTCGTCGGCCCGCTGCGCCGCCCCCCTCGTCGACCCGCTCGTGCGCCGACCCACCGCGTCGGCCGCTGAGCGCCTGGCAGACTTCCCCCATGGTCGAGCGCACCCCACCCCAGGGCCCCTCCCGCCTGCCCACGATGAAGGACATCGCGGAGCACGTGGGCGTGTCGCGGCAGCTGGTCTCGCTGGTGCTGCGCGGGGCCGACGGGCCCAGCACCGAGTCCCGGGAGAAGGTGCTCGCGGCCGCCGCGGAGCTCGGCTACCGCCCGAACGCCTCGGCCCGACTGCTGCGGCAGGCTCGCTCCCGCACGCTCGGCGTGGTCTTCAGCATGCGCAACGCCTTCCAGGTGCGGTATGTCGAGGAGCTGGTCGCGGCGGCCTCGGCGCGCGGCTACCGGGTCGCGCTCGGCACCGTCGACGCTGGCCGCGGGACCGACGAGGCGATCGGGGTGCTGCTCGAGGAGCGGGTCGAGGCGCTCGCCGTGTTCAACCCGGACCGTCGCTCGACCGCCGTGGCCGCCGCGAGCACCCTGCTGCCGGCGGTGCTGCTGGGCGAGTGGACCCGCGACGACTCCCTCGACACGGTCCACGTCGACGAGCGGGGCGGGCTGCGCCAGGCGGTCGAGCACCTGGTCGAGCTGGGGCACCGGGAGATCGCGTACCTGGGCGGGCCGCGGGGCGGGCTGGTCGGCGCCGACCGGGCGGACGCCTACCACGCAGCGATGACGCAGGCAGGGCTGGAGGAGCAGGTCGATGCGCTCGACGCGGCCTTCGGCGAGGAGGACGGCGCGGCGGCGGCGCGGACGCTGCTCGAGCGCGAACAGCTGCCGACGGCGGTGGTCTGCGGGAGCGACCACGCGGCGGCCGGACTCCTCGCGGTGCTGCAGCGTGCGGGGGTGCGGGTGCCCGAGCAGGTGTCGGTGATCGGCTTCGACGACAGCCACGTCGCGGCGCTCTCGTATCACGCGCTGACCAGCGTGCATCAGGACGTGGCGGCGACCGTCGAGGCGACGCTCTCGATCCTGCTCGAGCGGCTCGAGGGCACGTCCGACGGCGCGCGCGCTCGGCGGGTGGTGGCGACGCCGACGCGCCTGACGGTGCGCGCGTCGACAGGGACCGTGCGCGCCGGCCGCTGAACGGGGCGCGCCGGACGCTGAACCCTGCGCACCGGCTTCGAGCGGCCCGGAGGCAGTCTCCCGGGCCGGGCCCTGCACGACGAGGTTAGCACGTGCTAGGGTTTGGCGCACCGAACGTTAGCTCGTGCTAGGCGCGGTCCTCGTGACCTGCGGTCGTCGGCACGCGACCCCCTCCGGAGGCTTCTCGATGCTCACCACCCTGCCCGACGCCCAGATCCACCTCCCGGGCGCCGGCGAGCCCTCGCTGCGCTGGGGCGTCGTCGGCCCCGGGTGGATCGCCGGCGAGTTCGTGCGCTCGGTCCATGCGCACAGCGCGCAGCGCGTCGTCGCCGTCGGCTCCCGCAGCCCCGAGCGTGCCCGCGCCTTCGCCGACGCCCACCGGCTCGACCGCGCCCACGGCAGCGTCGAGGCGCTGGTGACCGACCCGGGGATCGACGTCGTCTACATCGCGACGCCGCACAGCGAGCACGCCGCGATCGGTCTCGCCGCGATCGCCGCCGGCAAGCACGTGCTCATCGAGAAGCCGATCACCGTCACCGCCACCGAGGCACGCGAGCTCTCCGCCGCCGCGCAGGCCGCCGGGGTGATCGTCATGGAGGCCATGTGGACCCGCTACCTCCCGCAGACTTCCGTGCTGCGCGCCCTGGTCACCGGCGGCGACCTCGGCGACGTGCGCAGCGCCTCCGCCGACCACGGCCAGCGCATCGTCCGCCCCGCCGACCACCGCATGTACGACCCGGCGCTCGGCGGCGGCGCGCTGCTCGACCTCGGCGTCTACCCCGCGCAGTTCCTGCAGATGGTGCTCGGCGCCCCGACCTCGATCGAGGCCCGCGGCACCGTCACCGGGACCGGCGTCGACGCGAACGCCGTCGTCGTCTCGACCCACGCGGGCGGCGCTGTCTCCACGCTCTACACCTCGATGCTCGAGCGCACCCCGACCACCGCCACCATCGCCGGAACCTCCGCGTTCGTTCAGGTCGAGGGCCCGTTCTACAACCCCACGAGCTTCACCGTGCACGGCGCCGCCCACGGCTCCCCGACGGTGCGCTGGCAGGACCCGACCATGCTGCGCGGCTTCGCGGCGCTCTCCTACGAGGCCACCGCCCTCGCCCGCTACGCCGGGGAGGGCCGCACCGAGTCGCCCGTGCACACCCACGCCGAGACCATCTCCGTCATGGAGATGCTCGAGGCCGCCCGCGTGCAGGTGCTCGCCGCCGGGGTGGCGGCCCCCGCGCAGGATCTCGCCGACGCCCCGCCCGCCCACGGCGAGACCCGTCCCGCCGCGACAGCCGCGACCGTCGGGAGCGCCCGATGACGGCCGCGGGGACGGCCGCGGGCCCGACGACGATCGAGACGCTGCAGGCGCAGGAACTGGAGCTGGTGCTGGACCGCTTCGAGCCGGCCGACGCCTGGGCGCTCGGCTCCGCCGCCGTGCGCATCGCGCAGGAGGCGGGGCACGGGGTGCTGCTCGACATCCGTCGGCCGCAGCTGGTGCTCTTCCGCGCCGTGCTGCCCGGCGCCGGCCCCGACCAGGAGGTCTGGGCGGAGCGGAAGGCGAGGGTCGTGCTGCGCATGGAGGCCTCGAGCGCGCTCGTCGACGCGCGACTGTCGCAGGCCGGCGTCGACCCGCGCGCGATCGGCTGGTTGGATGAGTCCTATGCCGTGACCGGCGGGTCCTTCCCGATCCGCGTGCGCGGCGCCGGGGTGGTCGCCGCGATGACCGCTTCCGGTCTCACCTCGCAGCAGGACCACGACCTGGTCGTCGCCGCCCTGCGCGCCCACCTCGGCGAAGGAGCCGCCCGATGACCGCCGACGCCCCCACCACCTCGTCCGCCGAGCCCGCCGAGCCCGCTGTGCCCGCTGTGCCCGCGGTGCCCGCTGAGTCCGCTATGCCCGGGGAGTCCGCCGCACCCGGGGAGCTCGCCGCCGAGGAGACCCCGTCGGGCCGCCGCCTCCTGCCCGGACAGCGCTGCCGGATCCGGATCTGGGATCGCGCGACCGGCGGGATCCGCACCGTCCACGAGACCACCGAGCGGCTGTACGAGGCGCCGAACTGGTCCGCCGACGGGAGGCTGCTCGTCAACGCCGACGGTCTGCTGTTCTGGCTGCCGGCCGATGACTCCGGGGCGCCCGCGCTCCTCGAGGTCCCCGGCCTGCCGCCGGTCAACAACGACCACGTCCTCGCCCCCGACGGCTCCGCGATCTACGCCTCCGCGAACGACTTCCACGTCTGGGAGGTGCCGCTGACCGGCCCCGATGCCGCGGGGACCCCGCGCCGCATCACCCCCGACGACGGCGCTCTGCACTTTCTGCACGGCATCAGCCCCGACGGCACGACCCTCGCCTACGTGCACCTCGCCCCCGAGGGCGATGACTGGTGGGCGCGCGGCACGATCCACCTGATCGGCGTCGACAGCACCGGCGATCGCGCGGTGACCACCGATCCCGGTCCGGCAGACGGCAGCGAGTACACGCCTGACGGGGAGTGGATCCTCTTCAACACCGAGCAGTTCAGCGAGCTGCCCGGCCACGCGCAGCTCGCCCGGGTGCGGCCCGACGGCAGCGAGCTGGAGCAGCTGACGTTCGACGAGCGCGTGAACTGGTTCCCGCACATCGCCCCTTCGGGCGACGTGGCGGTCTACCTCAGCTTCGAGCCGGGTACCACGGGGCATCCCGAGAACCGCCAGGTCGAGCTGCGGATGGTCGAGGTCGGCGCGTGGCAGGAGTCGCGGACCCTGGTGGCGCTGCACGGTGGCCAGGGCACCATCAACGTGCCCAGCTGGGCGCCCGACGGCTCCGGCTTCGCCTTCGTCGACTACCCGCTGGACTGAGAGCGGGGGGCTTGCCCGGTGCGGAGCCGCCCCACCTCCGGTTGCCGCGGGGTAGCGGCGGCTGAGGGAGCATGTCGCGGCGAACATGCTCCCTGGAACGCCGCTACTCTCCGGTAGCCCCGGGGGCGGGGCCGACGGGGTGACCGAACTCCTCGGCGTAGCGCTGCTGCAGCTCCCGCCAGCCGTGCTCCAGGGCGTCCATGCCCACGATCCGCTCCTGCTCCTCGCCGCTGAGCAGCGCATCGAGGACGCCCAGGCACACGTGCCAACCGGCCGCGAAGTACTGGGCCTCCTGGACGTCGCCGAGGATGACCTGCAGGTCGATCTGGCCGTCGTCGACCACCCAGCCGAGCGTCGCGTCGCCCCAGCGATGGGTGACGGCATGGTCGGCGGCGAGAGCGACCACGTCGGCCGCGACAGGATCGTCCTCGGGGTTCTCGCGCGCCAGGGCAGGGCCGATCTCCGTCAGCGCCCGGTCGGGGACCACGGGCGACCACTGCGCGAGGCGGTCCGGGTCGGTGACGGCCTCCCACAGCTGGGCGGCGGTGCCGGTGATGTCGACCTCCATCACCAGGCTGTCCTCCGTGATCTCGGCCCTCACCAGGAGGTTCGAGATGCGGGCGTCGATGTCCGGGGTGTCCTTCGCAGTCATGCGTCCTCCTCGCGGGTTCCGCGGCGCCGGGTCGCGTCGCACCGCCTCGATCCTCTCAGAGGACGGGTGCGGCGGCCATGGGCGGGGTGTCCGGCGCCCGCTCCGGCTCCCGCTCCCGCGTTCCGGCGGCCGCGGTGCGCGGGGCGTTCAGGTGCACCACCCCGGGGATGTCCCGGGCGCGGTCCTCGGCCATGGCGTGCACCCTCTCGACGATGTAGCGCACCGCCGGGTGCCGGGCGGCGGTGCGACGCACCTGCACGCTCATCCGCCGACGCAGGGCCTGGTCCTCGATCGGGACCGCGACCAGATCCGCGCGGAGGTCCTGGGCGATCACCGAGGGCTGCACGGTCACGTAGTCGCCGGTGGCCACGAAGCCGAGCACGGTCGAGTAGTCCTGGGGGTTGATCTCCACGCAGGGCGTGAACCCCGCGGCGAGGCAGGCGGAGCGGATCCGGCCGAACCAGGGGGCTCCGGGCGGGTCGTCCGTCGCCCAGGACTCGTGGGCGAGGTCCTTGAGCTGGATCGCGGTGCGCCCGGCGAGCGGATGCTCGGCGCCGACGATCGCCACGTACCCCTCCTCGAGGATGTCCTGCGCGGCCCAGTCCTCGACGCGGGGGGAGTCGCTGGTCTCGCCGACGGCGACGTCCATGCCGTCCTCGAGCAGGTCGTCGATCGAGCAGCTGCGCAGCACGAGGTCGAGGCCGAGATCCGGGAAGCGGCGGCGCACGTCCCGGGCCAGCTCGGGGATCCAGGTGGAGGCGACCGAGGCGGCATAGCCCAGGCGCACCGACCCGGAGCGGCCCGAGCGCAGGTCCAGCACGGCGCGGTCGAGGGCGGCGAGGGCGTCGAGCACGGGCCCGGCCTGCTCGGCGAGCAGCCGCCCGTGCGCGGTCACCTCGATCCCTCGGCCCGAGCGCTCCACGAGCTCCAGCCCGGTCTCGCGGCGCAGGCTGGTGAGGTGCTGGCTCACGGCCGACGGGGTGTAGCCGAGCGCCTCGGCACTGGCACGGATGCTGCCGGTCTCGACGACGGAGCGCAGGACGCGGAGCTTCACGGGATCGAGCATGCGGCGAGCCTACCTTCGTTCAGCGTCACTGAACAGAGGGTCGGGAATCATCGCTTGTGCTGACGGGTCGGGGGGCGAAGGATCGACTCATGACCGCCGCACTCCTGGGCCTCGCCCTCCTCGTCCTCATCCCGATCGTCACCCTCGCCCTCGGCGCCGCCACCCGACTGCTCGCCGCCCGGATCGTCACCCCGCGCGAGGAGCACGCCGCGCTCCGACCGGGGGATCGGCTGCTTCGCGGCAACGCCCTCGTCGTGCGGGAGCTGCAGCCCGACGGCACGCATCCGACCGCCCGACTGGCTCCCTTCGTCGAGCTGCCCGAGCCCTCGCCCGCGCATCATCCGCGGCTCGACCTCGTGGCAGACCATCCGGTCCTCGCCGGCCACGGCCTGCGCTGACTCCGGCCTGGCCCGGACCAGCCCAGCCCAGCCTCCTGGCCCGCGCGGAGCCCAGGTGTGGCCCCGGCCCCGCGACCTACGGCGCCTGAGGGAGCATGTTC
>NZ_JBVDDO010000004.1:166989-223292 GCF_055454375.1 Brachybacterium sp. B718/18
CCCCCCCCCCCCCCCCCCCCCCCCCCCCCCCCGCTACCCGTCGGTCACCGCGGGCGGGGTAGGGCAGGTGGGCGCGGGGTGGGCGTGGGCGGGCTGGCCAGGGGCGGGACGAGCGGGCGAGGGCGCGGGCGTGCTGACCAGGGGCAGGCGGGGCCGGGACGGGCGTTCCTCGGTCAGCCCTCGCGCGGCGCGAACCGGGGCGCGGGCAGCGGAGGCGCGGTCTTGGCGGGGGTCTCGGCCAGCAGCGCGAGCGCCTCGGTGACCCCGCGAGCCAGTTGCGGGTCCTCGCCGGCGCTCCAGGCGTTCGGCGGCAGCGGCACCTCGATGTCGGGGTCCACGCCGTAGTTCTCGATCTCCCAGTCCTGGCCCTCGAACCAGCTCGCGTACTTCGGCTGGGTCACGCCGGTGCCGTCGACCAGGTCGTAGCGGCCGTCGATGCCGATCACGCCGCCCCAGGTTCGGGTGCCGATCACGGGCCCGATCCGCATCGCCTGCGCGACGGCGTTGACGATGTCGCCGTCGGACCCCGCCTCCTGGTTCGTCACCAGCACCACCGCGCCCCGCGGCGCGAACTGCGGGTACGTGCCGGGGGACTCGTGGCGCGGGTAGTCCCAGGACAGCACCCGACGGGCGAGCCGGTCCGTGACCAGCTGGCTGGTGTGGCCGCCGCTGTTGTAGCGGACGTCGACGACGAGTCCCTCCTTGGTGGTGGCCTCGCGCAGGTCGCGGTGCATCTGCGCCCAGCCGGACGAGACCATGTCCGGGATGTGGAGGTAGCCGAGGCGGCCGTCGGACAGCTCCGCGACGAGGGCGCGGCGGGACGCGACCCAGTCCTGGTAGCGCAGCTCGGAGTCGTCGCCGAGGGGCGTGACGGCCACGCGCCGCTCGACGCCGTCCCGCAGGAGCACCAGCTCGGTGGCCTTCCCCGCGGTGCCGATCAGCAGCGGGGCGACGCCCTCCGCGCCCACCGCCCGGCCGCCGATCCGCACGATCGCATCACCCTCGCGCGCGCCGACGCCGGGGGCGAGCAGCGGCGAGCGGGCCTCGGGATCCGAGGAGTCGCCGGGCAGGATCCGGGCGATGGTCCAGCCCTCGTCGCGGCGCACGAGGTCCGCCCCGAGATAGGCGGGGAGCATCGGCGGGGACGCCTGGTGGACCCGGCCCTGCACGTAGGCGTGCGAGGTGCCGAGCTCGCCGACGACCTCCCACATCAGGTCCTGGAAGTCGTCGTCGGTGACGACCCGCTCGATCACGGGGTCGTACCACGAGGTCATGGCGTGCCAGTCCTGGCCGTCCATGTCCGCGCGCCAGTACTGCTGGGCCATGATCCGGTAGTTGTCCCACAGCATGCCGCGGCGCTCGAGCACCGGGTCGACCGTGAGCTGCAGCCGCGAGAGGTCGATGACCACGCGCTCGGGGGAGTCCTCCTCCGCCTTGCGGGTCGCGGGGATCTGCACCCGGTTCTCGCCCTGCAGCACGACGAGGGTCTCCCCGTCACCGGAGGCGGCGAGATCGCTGACCCCCTCGGCGAGCACGGTCAGCTTGCGGTCCGCGAGGGACCAGAACTCGAGGGTCGGCGCCGGGTCCTCGCCCTCCACACCGGCCCGCGAGGAGCCGAGCACGCCCTGCTGCGGGTGACGCAGCCAGACGAAACCGCCCTTCACGGCGGTGAGGTGCGAGTACGAGCCCGAGAGCACCGGGAAGGGCACGATCCGCGCCTCGATCGCCTCGAGGTCGACGACGGTCGCGGGCGGTGCATCGGCGTCCTCGGTGCCCGCGGGGCTGGTCGCCGTCGCGGGGCGCTGCGAGGGGTCGGTCGTCCCGGCCGACGCGGCCCCCGTCGGCGTCGCGCCGGCCGCCGACGTGACCGCCGGCGCGGCGCCCGTGCCGTCCTTCGGGTCCTTGCCGTCCTTCTCGTCGGCGCTGCCGCCCCAGCCGTCCGGGTGCGGGCCGAAGGGGTCGGGGGTGGTCGACTCGAGCGGGATCAGGA
This sequence comes from Brachybacterium sp. B718/18, assembly GCF_055454375.1. Classification (NCBI taxonomy): domain Bacteria; kingdom Bacillati; phylum Actinomycetota; class Actinomycetes; order Micrococcales; family Dermabacteraceae; genus Brachybacterium; species Brachybacterium sp. B718/18. The sequence continues at coordinate 168,980 of NZ_JBVDDO010000004.1, forward strand.
AGGGGCGCTCGGCGTTGACGAAGCCGAGGTCGAAGACCATGTCGTCGTACACCGTCTCGAAGGTGCGCAGCGACAGCAGGGCCAGGTGCTTGCCGTCGGCGCTGAAGGCAGGCTCGGAGTCCTGGTACTTCCCGGAGGTGAGGGCCCGGCCGGTGGGCTCGTGGTCCGCGGTGTCCGAGATCATCAGGCGCCCCAGCAGCCACGAGTTCGGCTCGGCCCACACCAGCCAGCGGCTGTCCGGGGACCAGGTCAGATGCTGCACCTCGCCGCCCGTGGAGCGGCCCAGCTCGCGCACGTGCTCGAGGCGCGGGGCGGAGGGGACCGCTTCGGTCGAGCCGCCGTCGGCCGTGCCGGTCTTGCCGTGCCCCGTTCCTGCTGCGTTCGTCGTGTCTGCCGGGTCCTCGACCCCGCGCAGGGTCACCAGGCGCACCACGTTGTCGTGGGTGGAGATCGCGACCTTCGAACCGTCGGGGGAGGGGATCGCGTGCAGGATGCGGCCGATCTCGCCGAGGTCGAGGCGGATCGGCTCGCCGCCGCCGTCGAGGCGCCGGAGCGCGAGGACGTCCGAGCCCACCCCGCCGTTCTCCCGGTCGGCGAGGGCTTCGGAGTCGGAGACCATCAGCGCGAAGGGGCTGCGGCCCAGCGGCCGCACCTCCCGGTAGCGGAGTCCGCACGACCCGGCAAGCAGACGCGACGGGCCGCCGCGGTGGGTGAGCGCGTGCGCGCTGCCGCGCCATTCGACGACGCTCGAGCGGGCATCGTGCACGGGCCGCAGGGCCAGCAGGTTCCGGCTGGTCGGCGCGGGCCGCGGCCGACGGGCGGAGCCGACCGCGCTCGCGAGCACCTCCACCTCGCGCGGCTCCGCGTCGAGGGAGTCCATCGCGAAGAGCCGGCCGCGGGAGGTGAAGACGATCGTGGTGCCGTCGGTGGCGGGCTCCCGCAGGTAACCGTCGGCCGAGGTCAGCGCGGTGTGGCGACGCAGATCAGAGCCGTCCTGCGCGACCGACCAGAGGTTCGCGCTCGCCCGGTCGGTGCGCGCCGCGCCCGGCCCGGGGGTGTCGGAGGCGAAGATCAGGCGGTCGCCGTACCAGGCGATCCGCAGCTTCGAGGCGAGGAGCTCGTCGAGCAGCGGCTCCCAGGGGCGGGCGGCGTGCGCGGCGGGCTCGGCGTCGAGCGGCACCTCCTGGCGGGAGATCCACAGCTTCACGGCGGTGCCGCCCTGGTAGTGCTTCCAGGAGGCCTGGTCACGGCGCCACGGGGTCGCGACCACGGTCGTGCCGTCGGGGTGGATCGCGGCCTCGGCCGAGCGGCCGAGCGGCAGCAGCTCGGCGCGGCCCTCGAGGTCCACGGCCCACAGCTGCATGTCGCGGGCGAGCGGCGCCTCATGGCTGCTCGCGGCGAGGACGCGCCCGTCGGGCAGCCAGCCGGCGACCTTCGTGGACGGCTTGCCCCAGGTGGTCAGGCGGCGCGGCGCGGTCGACCCGTCGGCCGCGGTGACCCAGACCTCCGGGCCGCCCGAGGCGCGGGAGATGTAGGCGACGTGCGCGCCGTCCGGGGAGAAGCGCGGGTAGGCGACGGGCGCACCCTCGTCGGTGAGGCGCCAGGCGCGGCCGCCGGCGAGCGGGACGGTCCAGACGTCGTTCGCGGCGGTGAAGACGATGGCGTCCCCGTGGACGTCGGGGTGACGGAGATAGGCGGCGTGCGCAGGAGTCTCGGGCATGGAGACCACTCTAGGGTGATCGCCGGCACAGGAGCGCGCTGCGCGAGCCGATCCGGGCCCGCTCCCGCACTCAGGCGGTGGCGTCGGTGATCGCGGCGTCGGCCTGGTGCAGGGTGCGGGCGACGTCGAGGCGGGTCAGCACGCGGTCGCCGGTGCCGAGCGTCGTGCCCGCGGGCAGCATCCCGGCCGCGACCAGCCACGCGAGATCGAGGAGATCGGGGGCCTCGGCCGCGTCCCCGCTCGCGGCGAGCTCGGCGACGGGGGACCAGGTCACGCCCACGGCCGCGAGCGACGGACGCAGCAGCGCGGTGAGCATCGACGCCTCGCAGCCGAGGGTCGCGTCGCCGTCCGGGTGCACCTGCAGCGCGGCATCGCCCCACAGCGCCCCGCGGCCGTGCAGCCACAGCAGGGCCGCGGTCTGCTCGGCATCGTCCCCGAGATCGACGAACGGGGTGGGGGTGCTCGCGACGGGCACCTCCGGGGAACCCCCGAAGCGGTGCAGGGCCACGGCGAGCTGGCCGCGGGTGACGGTGCGGTCCGGCGCGTAGGCGTCGCCCTCGAGCGCGGTCTGGACGCCGGTCTCGTGCGCCCAGAGCATCGCCGCGAGGTCCTCCGCGTCATCGGCGACGTCGGCGAAGGGGCTGCTGGTCGGGGCCGCGCCCGTGCCGCCCTCGGCGGAGGAGGCGGTGAGCGCGGATCCCGACCGGTTCAGCAGGGTGCCGACGCCGACGGGCACGGCGACGACGGCCGCCGCGGCTCCGGCGAGCAGCAGGGTGCGGCGGCCCGGCCCGCGGCGCGCGGCGGGAGCGGCCGACGGGGGTGTCGCGGGGGCCGGGGCGGTCGCGGCCGGGACGGGCGGGAGCGCAGGGTCGAGGGCGTCGCCGCGGCGGGCGCGCGGGGCGGCAGGTCGTCTCACAGCCACCCCAGCTCCCGCAGCCGATCGACGATCGCCCAGCTCACCGCCAGGTTGCCCCAGCCGTTGAGGTGGATGCCGTCGGGCGCCCGCAGTTCCTCGGGGACCACGCCCGCCGCGAGCGCGTCCCGGGCGGAGGCCTGCTCCCCGAGCCGCAGACCCTGCAGGGGCGGGCAGGCGAGCCCCTCGACGGTGGTCAGCAGCGAGGCGAGGTCGAGGAAGTGGTCCCCGTAGCGCCGCTGCTGCTCGGTGTTGACCAGCGCGAGGGCGGTCCCGGTGGCGGAGCCCGTCGGATCCTGGCCCGTCGGCCACTGCCCGAGCACGAGCGTGTCGTGCGCCGGGTCCTCGGCCGCGTCCCACATGCGCTGGGTGTCGTGGAGGACCCCGGCGGTGTCCGTGATGTTGTTCTTCCCCATCCACAGGATCTGCCGCGAGCCCTGGGCGATGGCCGCGAGGGAGGACGCGAAGACCCCGCCCGCGACCGCGGCGACAGGATCGTCGGGGCGGAAGGACCAGGTGCCGGTGGATCCGTCGAGCGTGCCGACGACGTCGCCGCAGGTTCCCGGGATCTGCAGCGGGCCGGCCGGGTTCAGGGCGGGCTCGAGCGTGACGGGGACCGCGCCCGACGTCGCGTCGGCGGGACCGGTGACCTGCAGCGTCGGGGTGTCGAGTCCGCGCATCAGCAGGGTGTGCGCCGAGCGGGTGGCGCCGACGCCGAAGGCGTGCACGACGGCGGGCGCGGCGGCGAGGGAGAGATGGTCGTGGATGCGGATCTCGAGCGGGGTCGCCTCGGCGCCGCCCTGCGAGCTCATCGACGAGGAGCCCCACAGGGTGAGGGGGCGGGGCGTGGTGGTCGGCGAGAGCAGGGCGCGGGAGGCATCGGTGCCGGTCGACGCGGTGTGCACGGGGGCGGCGGGGGCCGGGAGGGGTGCCGCGGGGGCGAGGAGGGGAGCGGCAGGCGCGGCCAGGGCGGCGGTCTGCGGCGCGGGCATCGCGATCCTCCGGGGCGGTGCGGACGGGATGCCCCACCGGCACCCACGAGGCCCTACCTTACGGGAGCGGAGGGGCGGGGGTAAGGGCCGTCTGCCGACATCACTGCGGCCCTGCCGGGTGGTCGCGGAGGGGCCCGCGCGAGCTCTCCCGTCGGCCCCGCGCCGACGTCACCGCAGACCGTTCCGGACTCGTGCACCGGCGCTCTGGCTCATTGCCATGCGTAGTCGACGACCACAGGAGAGTGGTCCGAGAGCCGCTCGCCGGCCACCTCGCGATCGACGACCGCCCGCACCGCGCTGCGGGCGAGACGCGGCGTGGCCAGGTGGTAGTCGATCCGCCAGCCGCGATCCTCGGCGAAGGCCCGCCCCAGCCACGACCACCACGAGTAGGGGCCGTCCTCCTCGGGGTGCAGGGAGCGGACCACGTCCACGAGCGTGCGCGGGGAGAGCTGCTGTCCGAACCACGCCCGCTCCTCGGGCAGGAACCCGTCGGTCTGCTGGTTGCGACGCCACGCGGCGAGGTCCTGCGGAGTGTGCGCGATGTTCAGGTCGCCCATCAGCAGGTACTCCCGCCCGTCGGCCTGCGCCGCGCGGCGCGCGCGGGTGAGCTGCCGGGCGAAGCCGTCGAGGAACTGCATCTTCCGCGCGTAGCGCGCCCCGCCGTCGGGCGCCTCCCGCATCCGCTCGGGTCGCTGCAGATGCGCGGGCAGGCCGCCCTTGGGCAGGTAGAGCGAGGCGATGGTGAGCGGCACGTCGGCGAGATCGACCTCGAGGTAGCGGCCCTCGGCGACGAACCGCTCGAGGCCCCGGGCGAGCGGCACCCGGTCCGGCGCGGCGACGGGCACGAGGAGGCCGTCGGCGGCGCCGAGCAGCGCCGCCCCGCCCCAGGTGCGCACCGCCGCAGGCGGCCGGCGGGTGAGCACCGCGACCCCGTTCCGACCCGGGAGCGTACCGGTGTCCAGCGCGACGTGGAAGTCGCCGAATGCCCGCTCGGGCAGCGCGGCGGCCTGCGCGCGGACCTCCTGCAGCGCGATAAGGTCGGCCCCGCGGGAGGCGAGCCAATCGCCCAGGCCCCGACGATGCGCGGCGCGGATCCCGTTGACGTTGGCGGTCGCGATGCGGAGCATTCCTGCAGGCTACGCGGTAAGGCCGACGTGCGGGTGTCGGGCTGCGGCGGGCCCAGCGAGGGGGCCGGCCCCAGGGCAGGGTGGCCCGGCACGACGTAGGGTCGCCGGCGGCGAGCCCTGCCTCAGCTCGCGACCGAATCGCCGACGACGGGGCCCTCGGTGTTGGGCTTCCAGCCGAGCGCCGGAGCGACGTGCTCCGCGAAGCTCTGCAGGATGTGCAGGTTCAGCTCGACCCCGGCCTGGCTGGGGATCGTGAGCATGAGGGTGTCGGCGGACTGCACGGCGGCGTCGGCCGTGAGCTGCTCGATCAGCTGATCGGGCTCGCCGGTGTAGGTGCGGCCGAAGGTGGAGCGGGTCCCGTCGATGATGCCGATCTGGTCCGCGTCCTGGCCGGAGCGGATGCCGAACAGCCGACGGTCCTGCTCGGTCACGATCGGGAAGACGCTGCGGGAGACCGAGACCCGCGGGGTGTGGCTGTGGCCTGCGGCGGCGAAGGCGGTGCGGAAGGCGTCGATCTGCTCGGCCTGCAGGTCGCCGAAGGAGGCGCCGGTGGCCTCGGTGAGCAGGGTCGAGCTCATCATGTTCAGGCCCAGCTCGCCGGTCCACTCGGCGGTCGCCCGGGATCCGGCGCCCCACCAGATGTGACGGATCAGGTCCGGGGACTGCGGCTCGATCGCGAGCGGGGCGTGCGGGGCGGCGTCGGACATGTAGGGCTGGGCGGCGGCGCGGGTCATCGGCGCGCCCTGGATGGCCTGGAGGAAGACGTCGAACTTGGAGCGGGCGATGTCGGCGCCGCGCGGGTCGGTGGAGCCGGTGTAGCCGAAGGACTCCCAGCCGCGATCGGCCGCCTCGGGGGCGCCGCGGGAGATGCCGAGCGCCACGCGGCCGTCGGCGATCAGGTCGAGGGCCGCGGCTTCCTCGGCGAGGTAGAGGGGGTTCTCGTACCGCATGTCGATCACGCCCGTGCCCACCTCGATCCGCTGGGTGCGGGCGGCGACCGCCGAGAGCAACGGCATGGGGGAGGCCGACTGCCGCGCGTAGTGGTGCACGCGGAAGGACGCGTTGTTGACGCCCAGCTCATCGGCCCCGACGGCGATGTCGATCGCGTCGTGGAGCATCTGACGGGCGGTGATCCCACCCTGGGCGGGGCTGCCGCCGTAGTGACCGAAGCTGAGGAATCCGAAAGCACGCATGGGGCCACCCTAGCTGATGGTTGAAAATAAAATCAAAAGGGTGGGTGGGTGCGGGTCCGGGCCGTCGCGGCTGTCGGGGCGGGGAGGGTTTCGCGGGTCCTGTTCAGCCCTCCTGTCGCGGTCCCTCCACCACCAGCGCCCACATCACGCCGAAGCGATCCACGACCTGGCCGTAGTGGTCGCCCCAGGGGGCGAACTCGAAAGGCATCGCCACGCTGCCGTCCGCGGCGACGATCCGCTCGATCAGCGCCCGGGCGTCCGCGACCTCGTCCAGGCCGATCAAGAAGGAGTAGACCTCGGAGCTGAGCGGCGGCAGCTCCTCTCCGGGCGGGGCGATGCCGTCGCCGCCCGCGAGCGTGACGAGCCCGCCATGCAGCTGGGCGTGCGCGACCGAGCCCGGAGGCGGGGTGAAGGGGAAGCCCGAGAGGTCCGGGAGCTGCTCGTAGAGCATGATCTCGAGCTCCCCGCCGAACAGCTCGTGGTAGTGCTCGAAGGCGGCCTGCGCGGTGCCGGGGAAGCTGATGTACGGGCTGAACTGCGGTGCTGCCATGGTGATTCCTCTGTCTGCGGTGACTGGTGGAGAGGCTGGCGCCCAGTCTTCCACGCCGGGCCGCGCCGCGTCCCGCGCCGGTCCGGACCGGTCTGCCCCCGCTCCGGCCTGCCCGCCCTGCCCTGTTCCTCCGGCGGCCTGTCCACGAAAGGGATGCCAGCGGCACGAGACGTGCATATAACAGGCCTCGTGCCGCTCACGTCCCCTTGGTGGACAGCTCAGCAGCCGCCGGTCCCGCACCTCTCCTCCCCAGCACCCCGTCATCCACAGCCGTCCCCGTCTCCTCCCGTCGCGGCAGCCGTCGATCCAGGCTGGGGCAATGGTCAGCGCTCATCGCCCCGAGGTCCATGTCCGCACCCGACGCCAGCTCGAGGAGGGCGGTCACGGCCGGCGGTCGATCGAGGCTCTGCTGGAGAGCGGTGCGGTGGTGCGGCTTGGCGGCGGGTTCTACGGGACCCCGGGGACTCCACCGAAGGTCCGAGCCGCGCTGCTCCGAGGGAACCGCTTGACCTGTGTGGATGCCCTCGAGCTCTACGGCTTCCGGGTGCCGCGGGTGGGGTGCGTCCATGAGGCCCGCCGCCGTGTCGGTCCTGGGACGGGCCGCACGGCTCCGGAGATCGGCGAGGGGGTGGTCCTGCATGCGCCGATTTTGCGCACCTGGCCGGACGAACACCCGGTGCTCCCGCTCCTGACCGCTCTCGAGCACGCCGTCCACTGCCTCGAGCCGAGACTCGCCGCCGTGGTCCTCGAATCCGGGCTGAACCGAGGCCTGATCAGTGGGGATGACGCGATTGCGGTGTGCCGGTCGCTGTCGCGAAAGCGTCGACGGGAGATCTTTCCGCTGAGCAGGGTCGCGGAGTCCGGCACGGAGACGATCGTGCGTCGCGCCCTCACGCGACGCGGGTTCGTGGTGAGACCCCAGGTTGCGATCCCGGAGGTGGGGCGGGTCGATCTGCTGGTGGGGGAGCGGCTCGTCATCGAGTGCGACAGCGTCGCTCATCACGCGGAGCAGGCCAAGTACACGAACGACAGGCGGAGGGATCGAGCCGCTCGGCGCCTCGGCTACACGGTCGTCCGGCTGACCTATGAGGACGTCATGCTCGCCTGGGACGCGACACTCGCGGACCTGCTGGTCATGCTCCGTCGAGGCGACCACCGGATACCGCGGTCCCGGCGCACGACCGGGACCGACGGGCGGAGTCTGCTCAGCGGTCCGGGTCGGCCGTGTCCATGAAAGGGACGTGAGCGGCACGGGACGTGCATATAGCAGGCCTCGTGCCGCTCACGTCCCTTCGGTGGACAAGCCCCTGTGGGCCGGGCCAGCCCGGGCGGGAACCGGATCGGAATCAGATCAGGCCGGACCGGACCGGGCCAGGCCGGACGTAACCGAACCGAACCGAACCGGAACCGGGCCGGGGAACTCAGTCCTCGTCGGCCTCCGTGGAGGCGGTGGGCCGGGAGCCGAGCTCGGCGTCGAGGCGGAGGAGGCCGGAGCCGTCCTCGCCGATCAGCTTGAGGCGCCCGATGATCTCGGAGGCGGTGGCCTCCTCCTCGATCTGCTCGTCGACGAACCCGTTCAACAGCGGGCGGGGGTCGTAATCGCCCTCCTTGTCGGCGCTGCGGTACAGCTCGCGGATCGCCTCGGAGACCTTCTGCTCGTGCGCGAGGGCGGCCTCGAAGATCTCCAGCACGGACAGTTCAAGCGTCACGCCGGGTGCCGCGATGGTGCCGATCGCGGCGTGGTTCCCGCGGTCCGAGACGTGCTGGATGAACTTGTTGGCGTGGACGATCTCCTCGTCGGCGTCAGGGGGACGACGGTAGTCCGTCGACGGGTGGCTGTCATCCTTGCTGAGCCTTTCCTGACCTGCGACGACACGCATCGGGCAGGCTTCCCCGGCCCGGAGCGGGCCCGTGCCGCGGGCGACCGCGGAGGCGGCGGAAAGTCCCCGTCGGCGACCCGCGCCTCCGGTCGGCTCGCGACCCGGTCCGGATCAGGCCCGGAGGTGTGCGGGAGCGGAGCCCAGGGTGCGGCCGGGCAGGAACGTCCCCTCGACCAGGCTGTGCCGCGCCGGCGTCGGGGCCTCGGCCGGGGGGCCCTCGCGGTCCTCCTGCGCCAGCACGAGCAGCTCCTCCATCCGCTCGACGGCGCGGGCGACGACCTCTTCCATCGGCAGGCGCAGGGTCGCGAGGCCCACGAGGTCCAGGCCGTCGCCGAGGCCGTCGAAGCCGAGGGTGCTGACGTCCTCGGGGATGCGCACGCCGCGCTCGGCGGCGGCCCGCAGCAGGTCCAGGGCGACGTAGTCGACGGGGCAGGCGATGCAGCTCGCTCCCTGCTCCCGGGCGGTGTGGAGGGCGCGCACCACACCCTGTTCCACCGGCAGCAGGTCGACCGGGATCGTGGCGATGCCGAGTTCCCCGCACCGTTCGACGAGGCTGCGGATCCGCAGGTCGAAGACGCGCGAGTAGAGCAGCGGTGCGGAGAGCGCGATGATCCGCCGATGTCCGCGGGCGGCGACCTCCTCGGCCATCCTGCGGCCGTGGGCGCGCTCGTCGTAGCTCACGGACTCGATCTGCGGATGGTCATTGGGCCGGCCGAGGATCATCATCGGCACCGTCGTCACGGTCTCCACGAGGTCCTCGGCGGCGGTCACCCCGGTGCCGACGAAGACTCCGGCGACGCGCTGTCCGAGCAGGCGCCGCAGCCCCGTCACCTCGGCGGTGCCGTAGTCGTGGCGGGAGGCGGTGACGGAGATGAGGGTGCGCCCGACGCGCTCGACCGCCTGGTTCGTCTCGGCGAGCAAGTGCCCGTAGGCGGGGTTGGTGGCGTCGCGGACCAGCAGTCCGAGCTGCCGCCCGTGACGCTGCGCGAGGCCGCTCGCGACGAGGTTGTGCACATAGCCGAGGCGGGTGGCGGCCTCGTGCACCGCGACGAGGGTGTCGGCGGAGACACGCTCGCCGTCGTTCTGGAAGACCCGGGAGACGGTGGAACGGGAGACGCCGGCGGCGCGCGCCACGTCGAGCATCGTCGGCGGGCGGGTCATGGGCGGCCTCTCGGGTCGGGGTGGGCGCGGCGGCGGTGACGGCAACGTCGACGGGGCCGACGGGCGGTGCGCGGGGCCGGGCACGACGGTGAGCCCGGTGAGGCAGGGTAACCCGGCCGGGGCGTGCCGACCGGGGGAGCGGGGTGACGTCCGGGTGAAGCCTCGGTGCGGGGGTCGTCCCCGACCTCCGCTGGGCGCGCCGCGGGGGCGAACTCTCGGCGGCAGCGGGATGAACATCGGCCGACGCCGAGGTGGAGCGCGGCGCCGAATCGGGAGCGATGCGGCGCGACCGCGAGGTGTGGGAGCGCTCCCACCTGCAGGGACAGCCCGCGTTCACTCCCCCGTCATCCCGAACGTCGTTGCTGGCCAGGACGGTGGGAGCGCTCCTACGGTGACCGAGCGCATCACCGCTGAGGAGATGCGCGCACCTGCTTCGGTCGCTCCTCGCGGCCACGTCCCGCGGACCGCTCCGAGCGGCCGCCCGATCCACCCGGGAGAGCCATGTCGATGGACGTCGGATCCCGCGCCGCCGCGGAGGGGCGCACACCCGCCGCGCGCGGCACCAGCCCTGCAGCGGACAGAGCAGTTGCCGCTGGGAGCCCTGTCGTGGACTCGGACGCGCCGGGATCGGTGTCGGCCGGGGGACGGACCGGGCCGCAGGACGCACCGGAGCCGACCGACGATCACCGTCGAGAGGCCCTCACCGCCCGAGCCGCCGCCCGCCGCCGTTCCCCGCAGCGTCGCCGCCGCACCCGCCGCTCGGCGCTGCTCTTCCTCGCCCTCATCGCCCCGAACCTGCTGGCGATCCTCGTCTTCTCCTACTACCCGGCGCTCTACAACATCGGACTGAGCTTCATGGACTGGGATTTCGTGGACCCGAACCCGGAATTCGTGGGCCTCGAGAACTACGCCGACCTCGCCACGGACGGCGAGTTCGCGCAGATCCTGCTGAACACGCTGCTGTTCACGACGCTGAGCGTGCTCGGCTCGATCGCCGGCGGCCTGGCGCTGGGCAGTCTGCTGGCCACCAAGGTGCCGCTCACCGGCTTCGCGCAGACCATGGCCTTCGCTCCGCACATGCTCCCGGGGGCCGCCGTCGGCATCCTCTGGCTGTTCATGTTCGATCCCAACTACGGCCTGTCCCGCTGGCTGTTCTCGCAGGTGGGCCTCGCCTCGCCGGACTGGACCACCACCTCGGACTGGTCCCTGTGGGCGATCACGATCGCGTACACCTGGCAGCGCCTCGGCTTCGTCACGGTCATCTGCTACACCGCGATCCTCGACCTGCCCCGGGACGTGTACGAGGCGGCGGCGCTCGACGGCGCCGCCGGCTGGTCGCTGTTCCGCCACATGACGCTGCCGCTGCTGCGCCCGATCACCTTCTTCCTCTCCGTCACCGGGATCATCTCGGCGGCGCAGAGCTTCGACTTCATCTCGATCATGACCAGCGGCGGCCCGGGGATCTCCTCCACGACGCTGAGCTGGATGGTCTACGAGGAAGCCTTCAAGAACTTCGACATCGGCCGGGCGAGCGCCGCCGCGACGGTGCTGCTGGTGATCCTGCTCGCGATCACCTGGGTCCAGGTCCGCTACAGCCAGAAGCAGGGAGATGCCGCATGAGCGCCGACCTCCTCGGTCCCGGGGCGGCCCTCGCCGCCGACGCCACCGGCCGTGCCACCGATGCCGTCAGCCGCGCCGACCGCTCCGGCACCAGCCGCGACCGCCGCCGCGCACGCGGCCCCCGTCGGCCGCTCTGGCAGACGGCCCTGCTGATGGCGGGCGTGCTCGCCACCATCGCCGTGTTCCTGGTGCCGCTGTACTGGCTGTTCTCCTCGGCGTTCAAGCCCCGCCCGGACATCTACTCCTGGCCGCTGCGCTGGATCCCCTCCCGCCTCACGCTCGACAACGTGGTGGAGGCGTGGACCTCGGCGCCCTTCGACCGCTTCTTCCTCAACTCGATCATCACCACGGGGGTCGGCACCGCGCTCGAGGTGACCCTCGCGATCCTGTGCGCCTACGCCTTCGTGTTCGTCGACTTCCGGTTCAAAAAGGTGCTGTTCGGCCTGATCATCGCCTCGCTCATGCTGCCCGGGCACGTGACCCTCATCGTCAACTACATCACCGTGGCGAACCTGGGCTGGCTGAACTCCTACCAGGGCCTCATCCTGCCCGGCATCGCGAGCGCCTTCGCCATGTTCCTGCTGTACCAGTCGATGCGCGGGATCGACCGCGACATCCTCCAAGCAGCGGAGATCGACGGGGCCGGCCACCTTCGCCGCATGCTCACGATCGTCGTCCCGCTCTCCGCCCCGATGATCCTCACCTGCACGCTCATCGTGATGGTCGGCAAATGGAACGAGTACGTGTGGCCGCTGATCGTCACCAGCACCGCGGACATGCGCACGCTGCCCATCGGCCTGCTGTTCCTGCGCACCCAGGAGGGCTACTCCAACTGGGGCTCGATCATGGCCGGCGCGCTGTTCGTGTCCCTGCCGATGCTCCTCCTGTTCTTCCTCGCCCAGAAGCGCATCATCGGCGGCCTCGCCGCCGGCGCCCTCAAGTGACCTCTCACCCCACCCCATCCCAGGAGACCACCATGTCCTCGTTCAGCCACCTCAGCCCCCTGTCCCGCCGCCGGATGCTCGCCGCCCTCGCCCTGGGCGCCGCCGGCACCGGCCTCGCCGCCTGCGGTGCCCCCAACGGCGGCGGCGACGCCTCCGACGGACCCGTCCGCGACGGCTTCGCCCAGGCCGACCTCAAGATCCCCGCCGGCTACGAGGACCGCACCGCGGTGCTGTTCTGGGCGCCGTGGACCGGCGGCGCCTTCGAGGCGCTCTCCGGCATGATCACCGAGTTCAACGAGTCGCAGGAAGACGTGGTCGTCGTCGCCGAGTCCGTCGGCGGCTACGCGGAGCTGAACCAGAAGTTCACCGCCGCCCTGCAGGCCCGCGCCGTCCCGGACATCGTCTGCTTCCCCGAGATGCAGTGGCTCCAGTTCTACTTCTCCGGCGCCCTCGCGCCGCTCGACGACTACTTCGACGACGAGTGGAGCCTCGACGTCTACCTGCAGAACTACGTCGCGGAGGGCAAGGCCGACGGGAAGACCTACGTCGTGCCCTTCGCCCGCTCCACGCCGCTGTTCTACTTCAACAAGACCCGCTACCTCGAGGCGGGCCTGCCTGAGGAGGGCCCCTCCACCTGGGAGGACCTCGCGGCCTTCGGCCCCGAGCTCGCGAAGATCCAGGTCGACGGCCGTCCGCTCGCCGCCCTCGCCTTCACCGCCGACGACGCGTGGCACGGCCAGGCCGACATCTGGGGCTTCGGCGGTGCGAACGCGAACCAGGACTTCGCCGTCACCATCGCCGACGACCCGGGCCTGGAGTGGCTCGAGTGGCAGCGGAAGTTCATCCACGAGGACAAGTTCGGCTACCTCGCGCAGGCCGCCGGCACCGACTTCACCTCGGGGATCTCCGCGGGCGTGCGTGGCTCGACCGCGAGCCTCACCGGCACGACCGCCGCGACCGAAGGGGTCTTCGAGGTGGGCACCGCGTTCATGCTCGCCAAGGAGGGCCAGGAGAAGGCCGTGCCCACAGGCGGCTCGGGCCTGTCGGTGGTGCGCGGCGACTCGAAGGACCGCCAGGACGCCGCCGCCCAGTTCTTCCGCTTCCTCGCCCTGCCGGAGCAGTCCGCCGCCTGGCACGCCGCGACGGGCTACGTTCCGATCGTCCAGGCCGCGGCGGAGACGTCGACCGTGAAGGACCTCGTCGCGCAGAACCCCAACTACGGCGTCGCCCTCGCACAGCTCGAGAACGCCCGCACCGCCGACTACACCAACTGGTTCCAGGCGGCCGTCACCGAGATCTCCTCCGCCCAGACCAAGGTCTACGGCGACGGCACCTCCGCGGAGGACGCGCTTGGCGCCGCCGCCACGAAGCTCCAGGACATCCTCGACGAGAACCGCGAGGACATCCAGGCGATCGCCTTCGAGGGATGGAAGTGACCGTCCCCGAGCCCGGCCTGCGCGGCGAGCCCCGGACCGCGATGCCTGCACGGCCCGCCCTGGTGGGCCACCGCGGCGCGGCGGCCCTGGACCCGGAGAACACGGTGCGCTCCTTCCGGCGCGGCGTGGCGGAGGGCGTGGCGCTGCTCGAGTGCGACGTCCACCTCAGCGCCGACGGCCACGACGTGGTCCTCCACGACGCGACCCTCGATCGCACCGCGCAGCCGGACTCCCCGCTCCGCACCGGCGCCGTCGCCGAGCTCACCCGCGCCCAGATCGACCGGGTGCTCGTGGGGGAGGGGGAGGGCGTACCCGACCTCGCCGCGGTGCTCGACGCGGCCCGACGGGAGGACGGCACCGTCGTGCCGCTGTTGGTCGAGGTCAAGGCCCCGGCCGCGGCCGGACTCGTGGTCCGCATCCTCCGCGAACGCTTCGGCGCCGCGGCCTTCGCGGACCCGGGGACCGCCCCGGCCTGGATCATCTCCTTCCACGCCGAGGCACTCCGGACCGCGCGCGAGCTGGCCCCGGAGATCCCCCGCCTGCTCACCACCACCGCCACCTCCCCGGAGTTCCTCGCGGCGGCGGAGGACCTCGCGGTGGCCCAGATCGGGGTGCGGATTGCCGACGCCCGCGCCGCGGACGTCGCCTGGTGCCTCGAGCACGGGGTGCTGCTGAACCTGTGGACGGCCCGCTCGGAAGTCGAGCTCGAGCGCGCCCTCGAGCTGGGCTGCGACACCCTCACCGTCGACGACCCGGTGTGGGCCCGCGCTATCGTCGGCCCCGATCCCCTCGCACCCCAGGAGGCACCGTGACCGTCCCCGCCGCCCCGGCACCGCTCGTCGTCGGCCATCGCGGAGCGCCCGCCCACGCCCCCGAGAACACCCTCGCCGCCTTCCGACGCGCCCTCGCCGACGGCGCCGAGCTGCTCGAGTGCGACGTGCACCTGAGTGCCGACGGGCACGTCGTGGTGATGCACGACGAGACGATCGACCGCACCGCCGCCGCGGACTCCCCGCGCCGCACCGGGGCGATCGGCGAGCTCACCCGCGCCGAGCTCGACGAGGTCCTGCTCGAGGCCGGGGAGAAGGTTCCGAGCCTCGAGGAGCTGCTCGCGCTCACCACGGTGCCGGTGTTCATCGAGGTCAAGGCCGTTGCGGCGGCGTCGGCCGTGGCCGCTCTGCTGCGCGCGCTGCCCGCGGGCTCGCCCGCGGCCGCCTCGACCGTGATCTCCTTCCACCCCGAGGCACTCGCCGAGATCCGCCGCACCGCCGGGGTGCCGGTGAGCTACCTGGTGGGCGTCGTCGACGAGGCGGCGGTCGCGACCGCCCGGGAGATCGGCGCGTCCGGCCTCGGCCCCGCGATCGACGGCCTCTCCCTCGCGGCCGCCCGCGCGGTGCACGAGGCGGGGCTGCGGCTGAACCCGTGGACGATCGACACGCCCGAGCAGCTGGCCGTCGCACTGGCCTGCGGGGCCGACACGATCACCACCGACGACCCGGCCCGGGTCCGCGGGGTGCTCGCCGGCTGACGGGCCGGGTCCGGTCGACGGGGGCGGTGAGCCGGGCCGACGCGGCCGATCTCACCGAGTGCTGCATCTGGACCGTGTCGGGGCCTGTCCATCCGGGCCGATCTCACCGAGTGCTGCATCTGGACCGCTTCGGGCCGCGTTTGGCGGTCCACATGAAGCACTCGGCGTGGACGCGGCGCCGACGGGGCGCCGGCCCAGCTGCAGGTCAAGGCCCCTTGACCTGCGGAGTCAAGGAATCTTGACTGAATCTGTCAACATCGCTTGACAGGGATGTCAAGGACTCCTTACCTTCGTAAGCGTGAACACCACCGCTTCCGCCCCGGTCTCCGGCACCGCTACCAGCGCCGATACCGCTCCTGTCACCGTCAACGCCACCGTCACCGCCGACACCGCTTCCGGCGCGGCCCCCGCCGTCCCGATGCTCCGCGTCGCCGGCGTCCTCGCCCTCCGCCCCGCCCTGATCCTCGCCCTCGGCGCCGCGCTGCTGGCGCTGAACCTCTCCCTCGTCTACTCCAACGCCCTCGTGGTGATCGTGGACGTGCTCGCCCTCGCCGCCGTCGGCCTTGCGCTGCGCGCCGAGGGATCCCGTCTCCGCGACCTGTTCGGTCCGTGGCGCTGGATGGACCTCCTCTGGGGCGCGCTGATGCTGGTCATCGTCGTGATCGGCTTCCTCGCCTCGAACTTCGCGGCGAACCTGATCGTCTACGGCGGCGCCCCGCCCGCCGCGACCGGCGCCGCCCCGTCGATCCCGCTGTGGGTGGGCCTCGTCGGCGTCCTCGTCGCCCCGCTGACCATCGCCCTGGCCGAGGAGGCCGTGTACCGCGGCTACGCCCAGCCCCGACTGCAGCGCACCCTCGGCCGGATCGGCTCCCTCGTGGTCGTCGCGATCGTCTTCGGCCTCCAGCACCTCGGATTCGCCCTCACCTCCGGCCCCGACGTCGCCGCCAAGGTCCTCACGACCCTCTTCGCCGGCCTGATCCTCGGCGGGCTGTGGCTCTGGCTGAAGCGCCTCATGCCGCTCGTGCTCGCCCACTGGGGTCTCGACCTGCTGTTCCTCGGCCTGCCCACCCTCGCGCTCGCTCTCCTCTGAGACGGGCCGCGGGCCGACGAACCCCGTCGGCCGCCCGTCCGCCCGTCGGCCGCCCGTCCGCCCGTCGGCCGCCCGTCCGCCCGTCGGCCGCCCGCCTCGCAAACCCGACCCCACCACCCCGAAGGACTCCGCCGCCATGGCCGCCACCATCCGCCGTTCCGCCAACCGTTCGTTCGTCGCCCGCTTCCTGGCCGGCGTCGCGCTCTACATCGTCGGCATCGCGCTCAGCCCGTTCGGCGTGAGGATCGGCCTGCCGCTCTGGCTGCCCGCCCTCGTGCTCTCCGTCCCCGGCATCGCGCTGGTGGCGATCGCGAACGTCGCGATGTATCGCAGCGGCGACGAGCTCGAGCGGCGCAAGATCGCCGAGGCCGTCCTGTTCGCGTTCGTCATCGCGACGCCGCTGATCCTGATCGTCGGCGCGCTGCAGTTCTTCGGTCTGCCGGAGATCAACTGGATCTTCGCCTTCTCGATCCTCATGCTCGGCTGGATGGTCGGCACCGTCCTCTGCGCCGTCCGCTACCGCTGAGGAGCCCGTCATGCGCAACGACATCAGGGCCCGCCGCGCCGAGCGCCGCTGGTCGCAGGCCGAGCTGGGCAGGGAGCTCGGCGTCTCCCGCCAGACGATCATCGCCATCGAGAACGACAAGTACGACCCTTCCCTCCCACTCGCCTTCGCCATCGCGCGGCTCTTCGAGGTGCGCATCGAGGACGTCTTCGACCCGCAGGACGCGGCGCCCGAGGGGTGACGGGCGCCCCAGGTGGGGAGCGACCGCCCCCCGAACACCCGATGCCCCCGCCGCCGTCGGCGCGTACTCTGGCCCCGCTCCGCCCTCCGAACCCCGAGGGCCCCGCGACTTCGGGCCCCCCAGGCCCCTGAAAGGACTGCGATGCTCGACTCGACGCTCCAGGGCACCTACGACCAGGTCCTCCGCCGCAACGCCGGCGAGCCGGAGTTCCACCAGGCAGTCCGGGAGGTGTTCGAGTCTCTCGAGCTCATCCAGGACCGTCACCCCGAGTACCAGGAGCACGGCATCCTGATGCGGATGTGCGAGCCCGAGCGGCAGATCATCTTCCGCGTCCCGTGGGTCGACGACCAGGGCGTCACCCAGGTCAATCGCGGCTTCCGCGTCGAGTACAACTCGGCCCTCGGCCCGTACAAGGGCGGCCTGCGCTTCCACCCGAGCGTGAACCTCGGCATCGTGAAGTTCCTCGGCTTCGAGCAGATCTTCAAGAACTCGCTCACCGGCCTGCCCATCGGCGGAGGCAAGGGCGGCTCCGACTTCGACCCGCACGGCCGCAGCGACGGCGAGGTCATGCGCTTCTGCCAGTCCTTCATGACCGAGCTGCATCGCCACATGGGCGAGTACACCGACGTCCCCGCCGGTGACATCGGCGTGGGCGCCCGTGAGATCGGCTTCCTCTTCGGCCAGTACAAGCGCCTCACCAACCGCTACGAGGCGGGCGTCCTCACCGGCAAGGGCCTGGACTGGGGCGGCTCGCTCGTGCGCAAGGAGGCCACGGGCTACGGCGCGGCGATCTTCGCCGACGAGATGCTGAAGGCCCGCGGCTCCTCCTTCGAGGGCAAGCGCGTCGCGGTCTCCGGCTCCGGCAACGTGGCCCTCTACGCGATCGAGAAGGCGCAGCAGCTCGGCGGCGTGCCGATCACGGCGTCGGACTCCTCCGGCTACGTGGTCGACGAGAACGGCATCGACCTGCAGCTCCTCCAGCAGATCAAGGAGGTCGAGCGCGGCCGCATCCACGAGTACGCGGACCGTCGCGGCAACGGTGCGCGCTTCGTGAAGGGCGGCAGCGTGTGGGACGTCCCGGCGGCGATCGCCCTCCCCAGCGCCACCCAGAACGAGCTCTCCGAGGCCGATGCGCGGACCCTGGTGAAGAACGGCGTCGAGGCGGTCTCGGAGGGTGCGAACATGCCCTGCACCCCGGAGGCCGTGACCGTGTTCCGCGAGGCCGGCACCGCCTTCGGCCCCGGCAAGGCCGCGAACGCGGGCGGCGTGGCGACCTCTGCGCTCGAGATGCAGCAGAACGCGAGCCGCGATGCGTGGAGCTTCGAGCACACCGAGGAGCGCCTCACGCAGATCATGAAGAACATCCACACCACCTGCCTCGAGACCGCCGAGGAGCTCGGCCGCCCGGGCGACTACGTGGTGGGTGCGAACGTGGCCGGCTTCCGCAAGGTGGCCGACGCGATGATCGCCTTCGGCGTCATCTGAGCCGACGCCGCGCCGAGGTCGCTCTCCATCGAGTGCTGCATCTGGACCGCTATGACACTGTCGTAGCGGCCCGGATGCAGCACTCGGTGTGTTGAGGGGCGCGTAGTGGCGCGTCGAGCCGCGCTCCGGGGCGGTCGGCCGCCCGGCCCCATGAGTGACCCAGCCCACAGCCTCCTAAATGGGAAACATTCTCATCAGCTGGTAGCTTCCTGGCATGCACCTGATGAGAAACATTATCACCAA
Organism: Brachybacterium sp. B718/18; assembly: GCF_055454375.1. Lineage (NCBI taxonomy): Bacteria > Bacillati > Actinomycetota > Actinomycetes > Micrococcales > Dermabacteraceae > Brachybacterium > Brachybacterium sp. B718/18. The sequence goes on from NZ_JBVDDO010000004.1 coordinate 187,608, forward strand.
GCGGCGAACAGTCGCCCTCCTCGGCGCGGGCGTGCTCGCCCTCTCCGCCTGCGCGGGCGCCGGGACGAACACGGGTTCCGGCGCGTCCGACGCCGGCTCCGGCTCCGGCACCGCCGCTGAATCCGGCTCCACCTCGGACCGCACCGAGGTCGGCGCCCTGAGCCCGCGCATCGTCCTCGCCTATGACGGCGGCGTCCTCACCCTCGACTCGACCGACGGGACGGTCCTGAACGAGACCCCGCTCGAGGGCTACGTGCGCCTGAACCCCACCGGCGACGGCCGCCACGTCGCCGTCAGCGCCTCCGACGCCGTGACCATGTACGACACCGGTCTCCTGGTCCAGCCCCACGGCGATCACAACCACTACTACACGCAGTCGCCCGCCCTCACCGAGATGGCCGTCGACGCCCCGCACCCCGGCCACGTCGTCCCCCACGGCGACCGCACCGCGATCTTCGCCGACGGCACCGGCGCGATCACCCTGATCGATCCCGCCTCCCTCGCCGACGGCGAGCTCGGCATCCTCGAGGAGCTCTCGACCGACGCCCCGCACCACGGCGTCGCGGTCCCCCTCACGGGCGGCGGACTGCTCACCACCCAGGGCACCGAGGACGCCCGCAGCACCGTGCAGGTCCTCGACGCCGACGGGAACGTCACCGCGCAGACCGACGACTGCCCGGGGGTCCACGGCGAGGCCGCCGCCCAGCCCACCGACTCCGGGGACGTCATCTCCCTGGGCTGCGAGAACGGCTCCGTGATCTATCGCGACGGAGAGTTCCACAAGGTCGCCGTCGACACCGACTACCAGCGCTCCGGCAATCAGAAGGGCCACGAGGACTCCCCGATCGTCCTCGCCGACAACAAGGTCGAGGCCGAGCCCGCGGGCGGCACCGAGCACCCCACCTCGATCGCGCTCATCGACACCCGCGACGCGACCCAGCAGATCGTCGACCTGGGCTCGTCCTACTGGTTCCGCAGCCTCGACCGCGGCCCGGACGGCGAAGCGCTCGTGCTCACCTACGACGGCGAGCTGAACATCCTCGACCCCGAGACCGGCGAGATGCTCCACGAGGTGCCCGTGGTCGAGCCGTGGGAGGAGCCCGCGGAGTGGCAGGAGGCCGGCCCGATGCTCGCCGTCGCCGACGGCACCGCCTTCGTGGTCGACCCCGCCACGCAGACGCTCAGCATGGTCGACGTCGCGAGCGGCGAGGTCTACCGGACTCTCGATCTGCCCGTCGTGCCCCACGAGATCCAGGTGACCACCGGCACCGCCTCGGGCGAGTACGAGGTGGGCGGCTCGTCCGAGGGCGAGTCCGACGAGGACCACGAGGGCCACGACCACGCCGAGGACGAGGGCCACGACCACGGTGCCTCCGACGCCGGCGGCGACGAGGACCACGAGGGCCACGGGCACTGACCTCGGGTCACCGGTCCTGAGGCGGCGCGCCCCGGAGTTCTGCGTGCTGTGCTTCCATCCGTGGAAGCACAGCGCGCAAACGTCTGAGGGATGGGCGGGGCGGAGCCCGGGGCGGGGCAGGGCCGGCGCTCGGGTCGGTGCCGTCGGGACCCCGGGTTCAGAGCCCCAGGGCGTTGGCCCGGGCGATGATCGCCTCGGCGGTGCCGACGGTCTGGTCCGCATAGGCCTCGCCGAAGAGGTGCACGTGGGCGAGTAGGGCGAAGAAGAGGTGCGCGGGGAGGTCCTGCTCCCAGTCGCCCGGCAGCGGATGCACGGCGGTGTAGCCCGCGAAGATCTCCTCGAGGAAGGGCGCGCCGAAGAGCGACAGCAGGGCGAGGTCCTCGAGACGGTGGCCACCGTGCGCGGCGGGGTCGATGAGGGTCGCGCCGTCCGCCGTCCACAGCACGTTCCCCGACCACAGGTCGCCGTGCACGCGTGCGGGCTGCTCGGCGCCCTGGCCGCTGATCCCGTCGAAGGCGCCGTCGGCTATCACGTCGATCGCCTCGTCGACGGTGTCGTGCCCGTCGGCGCCGAGCACGCGCCCCACTTTGTCGGCGAGCGGGCGCAGCCGACCCTCGGCCCAGAAGTCGGGGAAGTCGTCCTCGACTTCGGTCGAGACGGGGAAGGGCTTCTCGAGCGGCCCGAAGAACGCCGGCTCTGCCGGGACCCAGCCGAAGCCGGGCGCTCCCGCATCGTGCAGCCGGGCGAGTCCCCGGCCCAGCGCCCGGGCGGCGTCGGCCGTGGGCTCGACGGACTCGAGCCGCACCAGCCGCAGCTCGTCCTTCCCCTCCTCGAGCACTTCGACGACGGGCACGGCGCCCGGCTCGGCCAGCCAGCGCAGCCCTGCGGCCTCGGCGGCGGCGTATCCGGCGGGGGCGCTCGGTGATCTCTTGACGAAGTCGTCCATGGGGCCACCGTGGCATCGGGGAGAGGGGGAGGGCCAGCCGTGCAGGCCGCGGTGGGGGCAGCGCGGTCGACGGGCGACGACGGCTCAACCGTCCGCGATGCCCAGCTCCGCCGCGAGCGTGGCCCGCAGGATCGGCAGCACCCGGCGGTGCGAGGCGCGGGTGGTCGCGCGGGAGGCGACGTGCACCAGCATCGCCGTGCGCTCGTAGGCGGTCCAGGCGCGCATCCGCTCGCGCAGCGCGCCGACGTCGGCCGCGGATCCCGGCACCTCGCCGTGCTCGGCGCGGGCGCGCACATAGGCGCCGACGAAGGCGTCCACCGCCTCCTCCTCGAGCGGGACGTACCAGGGCCCTCCGTGCACGGCGCCGCCGATGATCGCCAGGTCGCGGGCGGGATCGTCGCCCTGCGCCCACTCGAGGTCGATGCAGCGCACGCGCCATCCGCCGGTCTCGTCCTCGGCCGGCTCCCACAGGACGTTCGTCGCGCACAGGTCGCCGTGCGCGAGGACGAAGCCGTCGAGCCCCGCGATCTGCGGCTCGATCGCAGCGACCCGCTCGTGCGCCGCGTCGAGGAACCGGTCAAGGCCGTTCATGGCGATGACCTGGCCGTGCAGCGCCCGCCATGCGGCGATCTCCTCCTCCACCTCGGTCAGCAGCGAGGGCGGACCCGACGGCACGGCGACCCACGGGTCCGCGCCCAGGGTGACGGGTCCGCGGCCCGGGGCGGGCACCGAGTGCAGCCGGGCGAGGAGCTCAGCATGGGCGGCGAGATGGGCCGCGGTCCACGCCTCGGGGGCTGCGGCGGTGCCGGGCACGTCCGTGGTGACGACGTAGGGGTGCCCGATGGGGCTGGTCGCGGGATCGTCGTGGAAGGCGATCGGGTCCGGCCCCACCTCAGGCGGGATCAGGGTCAGCGCGGCGATCTCATGCGCGAGATCCTGGTGCAGCTCGACGGGCGCCACATGGGGGATCCGCACGATGACCGGGGCGTTCTCCTGCGGCGAGACCCGCCAGGCCGCGAAGCGCTCGCCGACCCCCGCGAGCGCCACCCGCGCGGGGCCCGAGAGCGTCGGCGGCAGCACCGACTTGTGCAGCCCGGGCAGGCGCACGGGGGAGGAGTCGTCCCGCAGCGGCATCACCAGCGTGCCGGTGCGCCAGGCCTCCACCAGCCGCTCGCCCATTGCCGGGGAGGCGGGGTCCAGCAGCGCGGAGTGGTGGTGGTCGGGGGACGCGGCGGACATGGCGGCTCCTCGGGCGCGGGAGGGTCGAGTCTACGCCGACGGGTGCTCGCGGGCAGGGGGCTCGCCGACCGTCGACCTGTGCGAGAGTGCTGGTCATGCCGCACACGCCGTTCCGTCGGTCTCACGTCGACCTCGCGCTCCTCGCCTCGTCCGACGCCCCCGCGCTGCTCGCTCTGGAGACCCGGAATCGGGAGCGGCTGCTTGTCGGCGCGCCGGTGCGGCACGCGGAATGGTTCACCGAGGCGGGACAGCGGGAGGCGATCGCCCAGGCTCTCGCCGCCGCCGACGCCGGGCTCGGGCTGCCGCTGGGGATACGGGTGCTCGAGGGGGATCCTCACGGCTGGTCGGCCGCCTGACCCTCTCCGGGATCATCCGCGGCGCCTTCGAGTCCGCCTCGCTCGGCTACTGGGTCGACCACGAGGAGGCCGGCCGCGGCATCGCCACCCATGCGGTGCGCGCCGCGCTCGCCGTGGCCTTCGGTGGTCTCGGCCTGCATCGGCTGCAGGCGGAGGTGCAGGTGGGCAACGACGCCTCCGTGCGGGTGCTCGAGAAGTGCGGCTTTGCCGAGTACGGCCTGGCCAGGGACTATCTCCGCCTCGGTGGGGAGTGGTCGGACTGCCGCCTCTTCCAGCTGGTCCACGCCGGGTGGGAGCCTGCGGGCGGCGAGGGTGCGGGAGGCCAGGCAGGTCCCGCGGCGAGCACGGTGATTCGGCCCGGGGCGCCCCGCGAGCTGCAATCTCCTCGCCTCGGGTCGATGCGGCGTGGAAGAGTGCACGTCATGAGCCACGACCCCACCCCGCGCGACGCGGCGCGCGTCGATCCGCCCTTCCTCGCCGCCGAGCGGGAGTCCCTCGACGCCTGGCTCGAGTTCCATCGCGCGACCGTGCTGGAGAAGGTCGACGGGCTCGACGCGGAGCAGCTGTGCCGGCGTGCTGTGCCGCCCTCGGACCTCAGCCCGCTCGGTCTCGTGCGCCATCTGGGCGGCGTCGAGGAGTACTGGCTGCGCGAGGTGCTGCTCGGCGAGGAGCGGCCCGACCCGTACTGCACGCCGGAGAACCCCGATGGCGATCACCTCGACGGCACTCCCGCCACGGCCGCAACGGACCTCGCCCTCTATCGGGAGCGGGTCCGGGACGCCCGCGCCGCTCAGGCGAGCTGGTCGGACCTCGACGCCCCCGTGCGCGGCGGCCGCGCCGGCGAGCCGCTGAACCTGCGCTGGATCCTCACACACCTCATCGAGGAGTACGCCCGCCACGTGGGGCACCTCGACCTGCTGCGCGAGGCGATCGACGGGAGGACGGGCGAGTGAGCGACGCGGCAGGCGGCGGGGTCGTCGTCCGCGCCGAGGTGCCCGCGCTCGGCGAGGCGCTCGACCTCTACGACGCGGTCGGGTGGAGCGCGTACACCGAGGACCCCGCAACCCTCGAGCGCGCCCTCTCCGGGAGCGGATCGGTGGTCACCGCACGGCGCGACGAGGTCCTCATCGGCCTCGCGCGGACGGTCGGGGACGGCGCCGTCGTGGCGTACCTGCAGGACGTGCTGGTCCGGCCCGAGTCCCAGGGGCAGGGTATCGGCCGACGTCTCGTCGAGGCGGCGCTGGCCCCGTTCGGCGATGTGCGCCAGCACGTGCTGCTCACCGATGCGGAGCCCGGGCAGCGTGCTTTCTACGAGGCGCTCGGCTTCGTCGAGGCCCACGACCACGAGCCCGGACTGCGCTCCTTCGTGCGACTTCGCTGAGCAGGATGGTCGAGGTCAGGCGCGGGAGCCGGTGACCGTGCGCACCGCCTCGTCGATCAGCCGGGCGGCGGTGCGGGCGGTGCGGGAGTCGACGTCGAGGGACGGGTTCAGCTCGACCACGTCCAGCAGGGCGAGCTTCCCGGAGCCGGCCGCGGCACGCACGGCCGCGGCGATCAGCGGCAGCGGCACCCCGAGGCCCGCGGGGGCCGAGACCCCCGGGGCGACCGCGGCGGGCAGCACGTCGAGGTCGATGGTCAGGTAGAGGACGTCCAGCTCCGCGGCGAAGTCCTCGACGAACCGGGTGATCCCCTCGGCGCCCGCGGCGAGACACCGCTCATCGGTCCACCAGCGGACGCCCAGCTCACGGGCCCGCGCGAACAGGGTGCCCGTGTTCGAGGGCTCGGCGATCCCCAGGACCGCGTAGTGCAGGTCCCGGCCCGCGGCCTGCTCGGCGGCGGCCATCTGCGCGAAGGGCGTGCCGGAGGTGGGGCGCGGCTCCTCGCGCAGGTCGAAGTGCGCATCGAGGTTCAGCACGCCCCAGCTCCGGCCGGCGCGCGGGCCGATGCCCGAGGCCATCAGCCCCCGGTACGAGGACCACGCGGTCTCGTGCCCGCCGCCGAGCACCACGGTCAGGCGGGACCCGACCCGGTCCAGGCCGTGCGCGGTCAGCGCGGCGGCCGCGGTCTGCCCGGCCTCGAGGTCCTCGCCGACGGTCGCGGCGTCGCCGAGGTCGTGCAGCTCCACCTCGCCGCGGGCGAGCGGGCCGTGCAGCGCCATCGGGGCGAGCGCCCGGCGCAGAGCCGCGGGACCGTCGGCCGCCCCGACCCGGCCGCGGTTGCGGCGCACCCCCTCCTCGGAGCGGAAGCCCAGCAGCGCCACGTGATCGGCGGCGGGATCCGGTGCCGTGACGGGAGCCGTGGCTCCGGGCGTCTCGGCATCGACGGCTGCGGCACCGGAGCTCGCGGCGGCCGGCGCGCCGTCCGTGGTCGCGGCGTCCGTCGTCGTGCTGCCCGTCCCGGCTCCGACGATCCGCACCGCCTGGTGCCAGCGGGCGTGCTCGGGGCCGTCGCCGTCGTGTCGTCCGGTCCACTCGGTCGTAGGGGCGGGGGAGCTCGTCATCGATGCCTCCTGATCACGTCGGCAGGGGGTAGGTTCAGCCCATCATGGCACCGGGAGCGGGGCGCGGATCCGCCGGTCGGCGTCCAGCGTCCGGCCCTCCGGACGGACCGGGCACGGTCTCGCCCGGACGGACCGGGCACGAGCACGGGCCCGGCGGAGGTGCCGGCGCCGGCCGTCGGTGCCCGGCGTCGTCCGATCCGGGCCGCGACCACGTGACGACGAGGAGGCACCATGGCAGGGACCGCGGAGACGCCGGAGAACAAGGGGCCGGCGGAGTCCGGGCAGCCGGAGGCGACCGAGCCGTCGGAGGCCGCCGAGAAGTCGGGAGCGGACGAGCAGCCTGAGGCCGCCGAGCAACCGGCCGACGACGACGAGGCGGCAGAGCGCCGACGCCTGGGCGAGCGCGACCATGCCGTCGAGGACGCCCTCGCCGAGGAGTTCGAGAACACCGTCACCGAGGGCGCGAACCGGCTGAACCGCACCTGGCGGGCACTCGTGGTCACCGGGCTCTTCGGCGGGATCGACGTGGGCCTGGGCCTGCTGGCGATGCTCGCGGTGGTCGACGCGACCGGCTCCAAGCTGCTCGGCGGGCTCGCCTTCGGTATCGGTCTCTACGCGCTGCGGCTCGCGCACTCGGAGCTGTTCACCGAGGAGTTCCTCGTCCCCATCAACGCGATCATGGCCGGGCACGGCACCTGGTCGCAGCTGCTGCGGCTGTGGGCGGTCACCCTCGTCACGAACCTGGTGGGCGGATGGGCCTTCACCTGGGTGGTGATCGCGGCGTTCCCCCGCTTCGAGGACGTGCTGCGCGAGACCACCGCGAGCTATCTCGACCCCGGTCTGACCCTCGAGACCGGGGCGCTCGCCGTGCTCGCCGGCTTCACGATCACCCTCGTGACCCGGATGAGCCAGGGCTCGAACGAGGGCATCGCGACGCTAGCGAACGCGCTCATCTCCGGGCTGCTGGTGGTGGGCCTCGGGATGCTGCACGGCGCCCTCGGCTCGGTCGTGGTCTTCGCGTCGATGCACGCGGGCGATCCGACCACCTATCTCGAGTGGCTGGTCTGGTTCAGCTGGGTGATCCCGCTGAACATGGTCGGCGGGCTCGTCATCCTCACTCTCCCGCGCCTGGTGCGCACCTGGGAGCTGTCCACGGCGGAGAGGCAGGCCCAGCGGCGGGAGCGGGAGCAGGAGGGCGCGGGCAGGGGCCGATCCCGGAGCGCCGGGGTGTCATAGTGGCGCCCACCATGACCTCCCCGAAAGTGCCCGCGGCCGACGCGACGCTGCGCCTGCTGACGTTCCTCGCCTCGCGGCGCGCCCCGGTGCCCGCCGCGCGGATCGCGCAGCAGTTGGACCTGCCCCGTTCCCGGACCTACGACCTGCTCGCGACCCTCGTCGAGCACGGGTACGTCCTGCACCTCGAGCAGGAGCGGCTGTACGGGCTGGGACCGGCCGCGCACGAGCTCTCCGGCGCCTATCTGCGCCAGGAGCCGCTGGCCCGGATCGGCCGACGGGTCGTCGAGGCGATGGTCGACGAGGTGGGGGAGAGCGGGCACCTCGCGGTGCTGCACGGCCGGGACGTGCTCTACGTCGTCGAGGAGCGCGCCCGGAATCGGCCGAGCCTCGTCACCGACGTCGGCGTGCGGATCCCCGCGCATCTCACGGCGAGCGGCCGCGCGATCCTCGCCCACCTGCCCGCCGCGCAGCTGCGCGCCCTCTACGGCACCGCGGCCGACTTCGCCGCCCGCACTGACGCTCCCGGCCCCTCCACCCCCAAGGCGCTGCGGGAGGTGCTGACGGCCGTGCGGGCCGACGGGGTCGCGAGGGAGTCCGGGGAGGTCAGCGACGAGATGGGCTCGGTCGCCGCCGTCGTGCGGGACCATGCTGGTTGGCCCGCCGCCGCCGTCGCGCTGACCTTCGTCGAGGCCCGCGTCGGCCCGGCCGAGCGCGAGCGTCTCGCCGCCTCGGTGCGTCGCGCTGCGGAGGAGATCACGCGGCGCCTCGGTGGGCGGGCCGGAGCGCCCCCGCGCTGACCCCACGCCGCTCGCCCGGCCCCCACCCTCCCGCCCCGCCCACCTCGCCCAGCCTCCACCCTCCCGCCCCGCCCACCTCGCCCAGCCCCCACCCTCCCGCCTCGCCCATTCCCGCCGGTGACCGATCGGTCATGTGCGCCTGTGTTCCCTCCACGGAACAGAGATGCACATGACTCGCGAGTAATGTCGGCATCGGCATCAGTCCGGTATCCCGGACATCACTGCGATCCGGCCCCTCGACCCGGTCCCTGGGCGGTGGTGTCCTGTGGGGAACCCCGAGACCCCTCTCGACGAAGGAGCCGACGATGTCCCTCCCCGGAGCCCGTCCCGTTCGCGCCGACCGCGGCACCGTCCTCAGCGCCAAGTCCTGGCAGACCGAGGCGCCGCTGCGCATGCTCATGAACAACCTCGACCCCGAGGTCGCCGAGCGCCCCGATGACCTGGTGGTCTACGGCGGGACCGGCCGTGCCGCCCGCTCCTGGGAGGCCTTCGACGCCATCGTCGACACCCTCAAGGACCTCGAGGACGACGAGACCCTGCTGGTCCAGTCCGGCAAGCCCGTCGGCGTGCTGCGCACGAACGAGTGGGCGCCCCGCGTGCTGCTCGCGAACTCCAACCTCGTCGGCGACTGGGCGACCTGGCCGGAGTTCCGCAAGCTGGAGGCCGAGGGCCTCATGATGTACGGCCAGATGACCGCGGGTTCCTGGATCTACATCGCCACGCAGGGCATCCTCCAGGGCACCTTCGAGACCTTCGCGGCCGTGGCGCAGAAGCGCTTCGGCGGCACCCTCGCCGGCACCATCACCCTCACCGGCGGCTGCGGCGGCATGGGCGGCGCGCAGCCGCTCGCCGTCACCCTCAACGACGGCGTGTGCCTGATCGTGGACGTGGACCGCTCCCGCCTCGAGCGCCGTATCGCCAAGCGTTATCTCACCGAGATCGCCGACGACCTCGAGGACGCCATCGCCCGCGCCAACGCCGCCAAGGCCGAGAAGCGCGGGGTCTCGATCGGCATCGTCGGCAATGCGGCGGACGTCTTCCCCGCCCTGCTCGAGCGCCACCGCGCCGGTGACCTGCACATCGACGTGGTCACCGACCAGACCTCCGCCCACGACCCGCTGAGCTACCTCCCCTCCGAGATCTCCGTCGAGGACTGGCAGCGCGAGGCCGAGGCCGACGCCGAGGGCTTCACCAAGAAGTCCCGCGAGGCGATGGCCCGCCAGGTCCAGGCCATGGTCGAGTTCCAGGACGCCGGCGCCGAGGTGTTCGACTACGGCAACTCGATCCGCGACGAGGCCCGCCACGCCGGCTACGACCGCGCATTCGCGTTCCCCGGCTTCGTGCCCGCCTACATCCGGCCCCTGTTCTGCGAGGGCCTCGGCCCGTTCCGCTGGGTCGCGCTCTCCGGCGACCCCGAGGACATCGCCGTCACCGACGCCGCCCTGAAGGAGCTCTTCCCCGAGAACGAGCACCTGCACCGCTGGCTCGACGCGGCCGGCGAGCACGTCGAGTTCGAGGGCCTGCCCGCCCGCATCTGCTGGCTCGGTTACGGTGAGCGCCACCAGGCAGGGATGCTCTTCAACGACCTCGTCCGCGAGGGGAAGGTCAAGGCCCCCATCGTCATCGGCCGCGACCATCTCGACTCCGGCTCCGTCGCCTCCCCTTACCGGGAGACCGAGTCGATGCTCGACGGCTCCGACGCGATCGCCGACTGGCCGCTGCTGAACGCCCTGACCGCCACCAGTTCCGGCGCGACCTGGGTCTCGATCCACCACGGCGGCGGCGTTGGCATCGGCCGCTCGATCCACGCCGGCCAGGTGGGCCTCGCCGACGGCACCGACCTCGCCCGCCGCAAGCTCGAGCGCCTGCTCACCAACGATCCGGCGATGGGCGTCATCCGCCACGTCGACGCCGGCTACTCGCGGGCCGACCAGGTCGCCCACGAGCGCGGCGTGCGCATCCCGATGACCCCCACCCTTCGGGACTGAGGAGCACGCCGATGGCCGTCCCGACCTCGATGCTGCTCACCGGCATCTCCGAGCTGTGGACCCTCGATCCCGCTCTCGACGATCCCGCGCGCCCCGGGCGGGTCACCGAGGAGCAAGTGCTGCGCGATGCGGCGCTCGTGATCGAGGACGGGCGGATCGCCTGGTCCGGCCCCGCCGCCGACGCCCCCGCGGCGGATGCGGCCGAGGATCTCGGCGGCCGCGCCGTGCTGCCCGGTTGGGTGGACTCCCACTCCCACCTCGTCTTCGACGGGGACCGCGCCGCCGAGTTCGAGGCCCGGATGGCGGGGCAGGCCTATGCCGCGGGCGGCATCGGCGTGACCACCTCGGCGACGCGGGAGGCCTCCGACGAGCGTCTGCGCGGACTCGTGCGCGCCCGGCTCGCCGAGGCCGCCGCGGGCGGCACGACGACGATGGAGACCAAGACCGGCTACGGCCTCACCGTCGCCGACGAGGCCCGGGCCGCGCGCCTGCTCGCCGCTCTCGCGGCCGACGGGGAGATCGACGAGGTCACCTTCCTCGGCGCCCATCTCGTCCCGCGGGAGTTCGACGGCGCGGACGGCCGCCCCGGGGCGGAGGCCTACGTCGACCTCGTCGCCGGGGAGATGCTCGCGGCGGTCGCGGAGCACGTCCGCTGGATCGACGTCTTCTGCGAAGAGGGCGCCTTCACCCCCGAGCAGTCCGAACGGGTGCTGCGCGCCGGGTCCGCGGCCGGTCTCGGGCTGCGCGTCCACGGCCACCAGCTGGGGCGCAGCGGCGGGGTCGCGCTCGCCGCCGAGCTCGGTGCCGCGAGCGTCGACCACCTCAACCACCTCTCCGCGGAGGACGTCGAGGCGCTCGCCGCGACCGCCTCCCGGCCCACCGCGCCGGCCACGGAGGAGGGTGAAGAGCCCGGCCCGCTCGCGGTCGATGCGGGGCCGACGGTCGCGACCGTGCTGCCCGCCTGCGACCTCTCCACCCGGGCCCCGCTCGCGCCGGCCCGCGCGCTCCTCGACGCCGGTGCCGCTCTCGCGATCGCCTCCAACTGCAACCCCGGCACCAGCTACACCAGCGCCATGGGCTTCTGCGTCGCGACCGCCGTGCTGCAGATGCACCTCAGCCTCGACGAGGCTCTCCGCGCCGCGACCCGGGGCGGGGCGCTCGCGCTGCGCCGCAGCGACGTCGGCCATCTCGGGATCGGCGCCCGCGCCGACCTCCACGTGCTGGACGCCCCCGCGGCGATCCACCTCGCCTACCGCCCCGGCATGCCGCTCACCCACCAGGTGCGGCGTCGCGGGGAGCGGATCGCCTGACCTCGCCGGAGCCTGCCTCGACGGACCACTCCCGCCCGACCCCTCCCCTCCCGACCCCTCCCCTCCCGACCCCTCCCCGCCCGATCCCTCCGCGCCGGCACCACCCGCCCCCGCCACCCTCACCCTCCCCTCTCGAAAGGACGATCTCGATGATGACGACGTCCGCCGCCACGGGCGACCCCCGCGGCGCCGATCACCAGCCCTTCGACACCTCCGCCGCCGCCCGCGCCCGCTCCGTGATCGCGGCCGACGGTACCGAGCGCGCCGTGCCCCCGCACCGCTGGCGCTTCGTCGTGTACAGCCTCATCGGCCTGCTCATGTTCTTCGTCAGCGTCGAGATCGGCGGGAAGTCCACGATCCTCGTCGACCATGCGCTGACCTTCGTGCGCTGGGTGCTCGGCCCCGCCGTGCCCTGGGTGGTGGTCGCCCTCGTGCTCCTGGGCACCGTGCGGCCCTTCGTCACCGGGTCCTGGCGCCGCGGCGCGCTGCGCACCGTCTTCGCGTTCGCGAACGTCATCGGCCTGGTCGTGGCGGTGTGCGCGGCGCTCGGCTACTACCCGGGCCCGCTCGGCAACCCCGACATCGGGCCCTTCCTGTGGGAGAAGCTGGGGATCCCCGTCGGCCTGATCGTGCCCGTCGGCGCGGTCTTCCTCGCGCTGCTGATCAACTACGGGCTGATGGAGTTCATCGGCGTGCTGGTGCAGCCGATCATGCGCCCCGTGTGGAAGGTGCCGGGCCGGGCCGCGGTCGACGCCGTCGCCTCCTTCGTCGGCTCCTACTCCCTCGCGCTGCTGATCACCGACCGGGTCTACCGCGAGGGCCGTTACACCGGCAAGGAGGCCGCGATTATCGCGACCGGCTTCTCCACGGTCTCGGCGACCTTCATGGTGATCGTCGCCAGCACCCTGGACCTGATGCAGCACTGGACGCTGTACTTCTTCCTGACCTTCGCGATCACCTTCGCGGTCACCGCGATCACGGTGCGGATCCCCCCGCTCAGCCGCATCTCCGACGCGCCCTTCGAGGACGCTGAGCACCAGCCCGAGCCCGACTCGAGCGGCAACCGGATCCGGCAGGCCTGGGACGAGGCGATGCGCGCCCTGTCGGGCGCCCCCGGCGTGGTGCGCGGCAGCTGGGACACCTTCAAGGACGGCGTGCTGATGGCCGCCGCGATCGTCCCCTCGATCCTCTCGGTGGGCCTCGCCGGGCTCCTCCTGGCCACCTACACTCCGGTGTTCGACCTGATCGGCTGGCTGTTCGTGCCCTTCGCCTGGCTGGTGCAGCTGCCCGATCCGGCGCTCGCCGGCAAGGCGGTCGCCGTGGGCATCGCCGAGATGTTCCTGCCGGCCACCGTGGTCGCCGGGCACGAGTCGGAGGTGCTGCGCTTCACCGTGGGCGTCACCGCGGTCTCGCAGATCGTGTTCTTCTCCGCGCTGGTGCCCTCGGTTCTCGCCACGCGGATCCCGGTGCACGTGGGACAGCTGGTGGTGCTGTGGTTCGTGCGCGTCGTGCTCACGATCCTGATCACCGCCCCGCTCGCGCACCTGCTGCTCTAGTCACCGACCCGTGGCGCGGTCGGGCCGGAGCTCCACCGGGCCGGCCCGCGACCCGGGCTCAGCGCACCGTCACGGTGATCTCGACCGGGTCGATGGGCCGGTGCGGCGCCTGCTCGCAGCCCTCCGCGATCCCGTCGCGCCAGCAGAGCAGCGAGCGGATCGTCGTGGTGCCCGGAGCGAGGGCGGTGATCTCCACGGCGTAGTGGGATTCGCCCCCGGAGCCGGGGCCGTCCCGGCGCGGACGTTCCCCGACGACGTCGCTGCCCATGACGACCTCGGCGTCCGCGACCTCCGGCGCGGTCTGGGAGACGACGCCCCAGTCGTCGCCGACGCCGGGCGACCACCAGCCGAGATCGACCTGCAGGGTCTGCCCCACCTCGAGCTCGACCTCCGTCGTACCCTCGTCGAGCAGGGTGCCGCGGCGTGCGCAGCCGGCGAGCACCAGCGCGGCGCCGAGCAGGACGGCGCGCCGGGCGGGCAGACGCTCGAGCGATCGCAGCGATGGTGACATGGCAGGCCCCCTGGGCGTCCGACGACGGATCACGGTCCCGCCAGTCTCGCCGCCGCCGGCCGGTCGTGTACGCCCTCGGCATGGGGAGAACTCCCCGTCCTGCCGCCCGCGCGTTCCTGCCCGGGATACCGGACACCGCCCCGCCGCCTGCCCTGCGGGCGGCGGCCGGGGCGACCTAGCCTCGGAGCCATGACCCACACCGTCACGCTCTCCACCGCCGGGATCACCGCCGCGGACGTGCTCGCCGTCGCCCGTCGCGGGGCGCGCGTCGAGCTCGACCCCGCCGCGCGGAAGCAGGTCGCCGCGGTCCGCGCCCACATCGACGCCCTCGCCGCGGGGGACACCCCCGTCTACGGCGTCTCCACCGGCTTCGGTGCGCTCGCCGACACGTCGATCCCGCCGTCGATGCGCCACGCCCTGCAGCGCTCGCTGATCCGCTCCCACGCCGCCGGGGCGGGGCCCGAGGTCGAGACGGAGGTGGTGCGCGCCCTGATGCTGCTACGCGCCCGCACCCTCGCTTCCGGGCGCACCGGCGTGCGCCCCGTCGTCGTCGAGACGATGCTCGCTCTGCTCGATGCCGGCATCACCCCGATCGTCCACGAGTACGGCTCGCTCGGCTGCTCGGGGGACCTCGCCCCGCTTTCCCACTGCGCGCTCGTGCTCATGGGGGAGGGGCGCGCCCGCGACCGCGACGGCACCGAGCGTCCGGTGCCCGAGCTGCTCGCCGAGGCCGGGATCGAGCCGGTGCTCCTCGAGGAGAAGGAGGGCCTCGCGCTCATCAACGGGACCGACGGCATGCTCGGCATGCTGCTCATGGCGCTCGCCGACCTCGACGAGCTGGTGCGGATCAGCGATCTCACCACCTCCCTGTCGGTGCAGGGCCTGCGCGGCCGGGACACGGTGTTCCGCTCGGAGCTGCACGGCCCGCTGCGCCCCCATCCGGGCCAGGAGGCCTCGGCCGCGAACATCCTCGCCCTGCTCGCGGGTTCGGGGATCATCGCCGACGTCGCCGCCGAGGGCTCCCGCGTCCAGGACGCCTACTCGCTGCGCTGCGCCCCGCAGGTCGCCGGGGCCGTGCGGGACACCATCGAGCACGCCCGCACCGTCGCCGGCCGGGAGCTCGCGAGCGCGATCGACAACCCCGTCGTGCTCGAGGACGGAACGGTCACCTCCAACGGCAACTTCCACGGGGCGCCCGTCGCGTACGTGCTGGACTTCCTCGCGATCGCGAGCGCGGATCTCGCCTCGATCGCCGAGCGTCGCACCGACCGGATGCTCGACAAGGCCCGCTCCCACGGCCTGCCGCCCTTCCTCGCCGACGACCCCGGCGTGGACTCCGGCTTCATGATCGCCCAGTACACGCAGGCCGCCCTGGTCTCGGAGATGAAGCGCCTCGCGGTGCCCGCGAGCGTGGACTCGATCCCGTCCTCCGCGATGCAGGAGGACCACGTCTCGATGGGCTGGCACGCCGCCCGCAAGCTCCGCACCAGCGTGGAGAATCTCCGCCGGGTCCTCGCGATCGAGCTGCTGACCGCCGCCCGCGCGATCGACCTGCGCGCCCCGCTGACCCCGTCGGCCGCGGGTGCCGCCGCGATCGCGGTGCTGCGGCGCACCGTCGACGGCCCCGGTCCGGACCGCTTCCTCGCCCCGGACATCGCCGAGGCGGAGGCGCGACTGCGCGACGGCTCGGTGCTCACCGCCGTCGAGGAGGTCACCGGGCCCCTCGCCTGACGAGGGATTCCCGCCCCGTGCCGGACCGGGGCGATGAGCGTGAGGTCACCGCCGTTCGCCGGGTGCGCAGGGGCGGCCCGGGGTTAGCCTGAGACGTCGTTCCCCGGGGCAATGGTCCGCACGGGGGCCGTCCCGTCCCCCCTCCGCCCCGGAGCCCTCTGAAAGAAGTCCCCATGGGAGAACTGCATCTCGGCTTCGAGATCGCCGCGCTGGTCGTGCTCTGCGTGATCCTGCTCGCCGATCTCCTGCTCGTCCTCAAGCGCCCCCACGTGCCGTCCATGAAGGAGTGCGCGGCGTGGATCGGCTTCTACGTCGGCCTCGCGCTCGTCTTCGCGGCGGTGCTGTTCTTCGTGGGCGGTGCGAAGCCGTCCTCCGAGTTCCTCACCGGCTGGCTGCTCGAGTACTCGCTGAGCGTCGACAACCTCTTCGTCTTCATCATCATCATGGCGAAGTTCGGGGTGCCGCGGAGGTACCAGCAGGAAGCGCTGATGGTGGGCATAATCATCGCGCTGGTCGCGCGCGGACTGTTCATCCTCGCGGGCTCGGTGATCATCGAGCACTTCGTCGGGATCTTCTACCTCTTCGGCCTGTTCCTGCTCTACACCGCATGGAAGCAGGCCTTCGCCGACGAGGACGACGAGTCGGACTCGTGGATCATGCGCATAGTCCGCAAGGTGATCCCGGTGGCCGACCACTACGACGGCAACAAGCTCCGCACCGTCGTGAACGGCCGCACCATGTTCACCCCCATGCTGCTGGTGTTCATCACCCTCGGCATCACCGACGTCATGTTCGCGCTCGACTCGATCCCCGCGATCTTCGGCGTCACCCGCAACCCGTTCCTGGTCTTCACCGCGAACATCTTCGCGCTCATGGGTCTGCGCCAGCTGTACTTCCTGCTCGGCGGGATGCTCGACCGCCTCGCCTACCTGCATTACGGCATCGCCGCGATCCTGGGCTTCATCGGCGTGAAGCTGCTGATCCACGCGATCCACGAGGCGCCGCTCGGCTTCATCCCCGGCTTCTCCACCCTGCAGAAGATCCCCGAGGTGCCGATCTGGCTCTCGCTGACCTTCATCGTGGTCGCGATGGGCGTCGCGATCATCGCCTCGCTCGTGGCGTCGAACCGGAAGGACAGCGCCGAGACCGCCGCCTGATCCACCGCACGAACGGCCGACGGGACCCGCTGAGCGGGCCCGTCGGCCGTTCCGCGTCCGGGGCGGGAGCGCAGGGGCCGGGGTCAGAGCGCGGGACCGCGGATCAGACCGCCGGTGTCGCGAAGCCGCCGTTGGACAGCAGCAGCTGGCCGCGGATCCAGGCGCCCCGCTCGGAGACGAGGAAGCGCACCAGGTCCGCGACCGTCCCGGGCTCGCCGAGCTCGCCGCCCGGGGTCTGCGCGGCGCAGGCAGCGCGGACCTGGTCGTCCATCCAGCCGGTGTCGATCGGGCCGGGATTGATGACGTTGGTGCGGATCCCGCGGTCCGCAAGCTCGTGGGTGCCGGCGAGCACGAGTCGGTCCAGGGCGCCCTTGGTCGCGCCGTAGGGGAGGTTGTGGGCGGTGTGGTCGCTGGTCAGGGCAATCACAGCGCCGCCGGCAGGGGCTGCGCCGCCGGCCTCGGACTCGACGGCGACCTGCTCGGCGAAGGCCTTCAGCAGCAGCCAGCTCGCGCGCACGTTGACCGCGTAGTGCCGGTCGAAGCTCTCCACCGTCGTGTCCAGGATCGAGGAGTCCACCGACTCGCAGTGGCTCATCACGAGCGCGCCGAGCGGGCCGAGGGCGTCCCGGGCCGCCGTGACCAGGTGCTCCGGCACGGCGGGATCGGCGAGGTCCCCGGGCAGCAGCTCGATGCGTCGGCCGGTGGCGCGCAGCTCATCGGCGAGCAGCTGCACGTCGGCATCCTCGCCGAGCACGCGGCGGTCGTAGTCGGCGTGGAAGGAGAGGGCGAGGTCGAAGCCGTCCTCGGCGAGGCCGCGGGCGATCGCGGCGCCGATCCCGCGGCGTCGGCCGACTCCCGTGAGCAGGGCGGCGCGGGGCGGGGCGGGGGAGACGGCGAAGCCGGCGGGGGACATCATGGGCCGACGGTAGATCCCGGCAGCGGCCCGTGGCCAGGTCTTTTCCCGGGCAGGCCGCGCCGGGTCAGCCCTCGTCGGTCCGGTCCCAGACCACGTGGCCGTCCTCGTCCAGCCGGGCGCCGGCGCCCGGCTCGTGCGGCCGCTGCTGCCCCGAGTGCATCAGGTCCAGCACCTCGACCCCGTGCTCGAGCAGCATCACGTCGGCGATGAGGCGACGATGGCAGCGCCACCAGACCGCCTCCGAGCACATCACCGCGGTGCGCTCGCGCGCCACGTCGGCCCGCAGCTCCGTGATCCCGGCCCGGAACTCCTCGCTGCGGGTCCAGGCGGCGTAGGCGCGGAACTGGGCGACCCGCCACCAGGGGTCCCGGGTGGCGGCGTCCTCCTCCGCCGTGAGCCGTCGCCGCCCGCCCAGGCGCTCGTCCCAGCGGTAGTCGATACCGGCGCCGCGGCAGATCTCCTCGACCTTGCCGCGGGCGGCGGCGTCGTTCGTCCGGGACCCCGGGAACCGGCGCACGTCCACCAGCTGCCGGATGCCCGCGCCCGTCAGCAGATCGGCGAGCTCCTCCGGCTCCAGTCGACCATGACCGACGGTGAGCAGCGCGGGAGAGGGCACCTCCGCGGTCACGCCCGCGGGCCGTCCAGAGCGACCGCCTGGACCGGTTCGTGCTTCGTCATCGTCGTTCCTCTCAGTCGGGGAGAAGGGCCCGCGGCGCTCAGGGACCCGCGAGCACCTCGGCGGTGCTGCGCAGATCCACCTGCGGCGGGAACAGGCTCATGGTGTGGAGGGCGGCCGTGGCGTTCTCCGCGGCGGAGGCCGCACAGGCATCGGCGACCACGGTGACGTGCGCCCCGGCGTCGGCCGCGGCGAGCACCGTCGTGATGACGCAGCAGTCCGTGGAGACCCCGGTGACCAGCAGCTGCGGGGCGTGGCCGACCACGCCGGCGAGCTGCGGCCCCCACTTGCCGAAGCTCGGCTCGTCGATCGTGGGGTGCGCGGAGAGCTCCGCGGCGCCGTCCACCAGCGCGTAGAGCGGATCGGTCGCGGGGACGTCGGCGAAGGGCCAGGCCGCGAAGTAGTCGCCCCAGGCGGTCGAGCGGTCCGCGGTGGGCAGCCAGCGGGTGAGCAGGGTCCGCTCCGGCCCCACCGCGGCGGCGAGCTCGCGGATCCGCTCCCACGCCCCCTCCCAGAAGGGGGACGCCCAGTCCGAGGCGGGGTCGGCGAAGATCCGCTGCGCGTCCACGACCAGCAGCCACGCCTCCCGGTCGGTCGCGGGCTCCGCGGCGCTCATGCGGTCGCCTCCTGCCGGCGGATCCGGCCGCGCCGCGCCACGAGCGTCACCAGGAAACCGAGCACGAGCGCGAGCAGCACGCCCACGTTCGCGTATGCCCAGTTCCCGTCCCAGTAGGAGCCGGCCGGATCCTCGACGAAGGTGCCGAGGCCCAGCGGCTCGAGCAGGTAGCCCTGCCAGTTGTTCCACGGCGCGTCGTCCGCGAAGGAGTTCACCACCAGGCCCCAGCCGACCACCGAGGCGACCACGAGGGTGCCCACCGAGATCCAGTCGACGGAGCCGTAGCGGCCCGTCGGATCGAACAGCGCCTGCTCGTCGTAGTCGGCACGGCGGGAGAGCACGTCGGCGATGAGGATCCCGGCCCAGGCGGCGATCGGCACGCCGAGGGTGATGAGGAAGCTCTGGAAGGGGCCGATGAAGTTCTGCGCGAAGAAGGCGACCCAGATGGTGCCCGCCGTGAGGATCACGCCGTCCACGGCGGCCGCGGCGGGGCGCGGGATGTCGATGCCGAGGCTGATCAGGGTCAGGCCCGAGGAGTAGATGCCGAGCACCGCGCCGGAGACCAGGGTCAGCACGGCGACGATCCAGAAGGGCACCAGCGCCCACAGCGGCAGGATCGAGATCAGCGCGCCGATCGGGTCGCCCGCGATCGCGCCGTTCAGGTCCTCGTCGGAACCCGCGAGCAACAGCCCGAAGATCACCAGCACCACCGGGGCGGCCGCCCCGCCGACGGTGTTCCACAGGACGATCGAGCCGTCGGACGCCGTGCGCTTCTGGTACCGCGACCAGTCCGCCGAGATGTTGATCCAGCCCAGGCCGAAGCCGGTCATCACCATCACCAGCGCGCCGATCATCGCCTGCGGCGGGCCCGACGGGGCCGAGAGCACCGCCGCGAGGTCGATGTGGGGGATGGTGAGGATCATGAAGAGGATGGTCATCGCCCCGGTCGCCCAGGTCAGGATCGACTGCAGCTTCATGATCGTGTGATAGCCGAGCACGGAGGCGCCGACGATCAGCGCCGCGATCGCGAGCGCGGCGATCACCGTGACGGCGCCGCCGGCACCGATCCCGAGGATCTCGAAGACCGTGGCGGTAGCGAGCACGGCGGAGATCGCGAGCGAGGTCTCCCAGCCGATCGAGGTCAGCCACGAGACGATGCCCGGCACCTTCTGCCCGTGCACGCCGAAGGCCGCGCGGGAGAGCACCATCGTCGGTGCGGAGCCGCGCTTGCCGGCGATCGCCACCAGCCCGCACAGCGCGAAGCTGATGATGATGCCGAGGATCGCCACGATCGTCGCCTGCCAGAAGCTGATCCCGAAGCCCAGCAGGTAGGAGCCGTAGCTCATCCCGAACACGGACACGTTCGCGGCGAACCACGGCCAGAAGAGGTCGCGCGGGCGGGCGGTGCGCGCTGACTCCTCGATGATCTCGATGCCGGTGGTCTCGACGAGGCCGGGGGCCGACGGGGCCGTCGGGCCGGACGCTCCGGCGGACGCGGAAGAGGCGGAGGAAGAGTCGGGAGAAGGCGACATACGAGGCTCCGGGGGTGGGCAGAGGACCGCCCGCGAGGGGGCGCTGGCGGCAGTCTCCCATGTCACAGATGCCTTCGGGTGTCCGCTCGCTCGCGGCGGGGCGGGTCGGCGCGGGTCTACGCTGGCAGGGCCCTGCCCCCGGTCGACGCCCCGTGCGAGCGCGTCCCGCCGGGCAGGTCCTCGACGCCGACCGCCGGGACGACCTCCCGGCCGGTCCGGACCTGCCCGGAAGGAGCCCGATGAGCTCGCGGACCGACCTCGTTGGGAGGGCCCGCGGCCTGCTCCGCATCGCCCCCGCCCGGGTGGACCACATCCCCGCCTTCCGGATCGCCGTGGGTCTCGCGATCCCCCTCGCGATCCTGCTCGCCGCCGGCCGGGTCGACTGGGCGATGTACGCGGGCTTCGGGGCGTTCACCGGCATCTACTCCCGGTACGAGCCGACCCGGGACCGCTTCCGCCGGCAGCTGCTCGCGGGCGCTCTGCTCACCGGGTGCGTGACGATCGGTGCCGCCGTCGCGCAGCTCGCGCCGAGCCTGCCCGAGGCGCTCTCCTCCTGGGTCGTGATCCTCGTCGGCGCCCTGGTCGCCGGCGGGTCGGCGGTCTTCGTGGCCTCGCGCAGGCTGGCGCCGGGCGGGGCGGTCTTCCCCGTCTTCGCGACCGCCGCGGTCGCCGCCGCGCCGTCCGCCGCCCCGTTCTGGCTCGCGGGGCTGATCGCCGCGTCCGCCGCCGCGCTGTGCGTGCTGCTGGGGCTGCTCGGGCACTGGGCGGGGGAGCGGCACCCGGACGTGGTGCTGGATCGTGACCACGAGGACGTGACCGCGCGGGAGCTCGGCGCCGAGTTCACCCGCTACGTGGTCGCCGCCCTGGTGGCCGGCGCGATCGGCCTCCTCTCGGGCCTGCCGTTCCCCTATTGGGCGCAGGTCGCGGCCGTCGCGCCCCTGGCCCCGCCCGGCCACGGCGCGCGGGTCGAGAAGGGCGTGCACCGCCTCATCGGCACGATGCTCGGCGTGGTGGTCACCGCCTTCCTGCTCTCCTTCCCGGCCGAGCCGTGGCAGCTCGTGGTGTGGGTGGTGCTGCTGCAGTTCCTCGCCGAGATGTTCATCCTGCGCAACTACTCGATCGCGCTGCTGTTCGTCACGCCGCTCGCGCTGCTGATGGTGCAGCTGGGCCACCCGCAGCCCGCCGGACCCATGCTCCAGGCACGGGTGCTCGAGACCGCGATCGGCGTGGTCGTCGGCCTCGCGCTGGTCCTCGGCCGCTACGCCCGCGAGCGACGGTGACCCCCGGCCGGTGACCGGACGGTAGCGGCGATACAGGAAGCATGTTGGCGCGAACATGCTCCCTCGGGTGCCGTGGAGCCGACTGCGGGGGCCGGGCGCCGTGGACCGGCGGCGACCGGGGGCCGCCGGGGGCGTAGCGTCGGCGGCATGACTGCCGCACCCGGCTACACCCACGGCTACGGCGAGGCCGTGCTCACCAGCCATCGCGCCCGCACCGCCGAGAACTCCGCCGCCCACCTGGTGCCGCATCTCCGCGCGGGGATGCGCCTGCTAGACGTGGGCAGCGGCGCGGGCACGATCACCGCGGGACTCGCCCGGATCGTCGGTCCCGGGCAGGTCACCGCGCTCGAGGTGAGCGAGGAGGCGGCCGCGCTGACCCGCACCGAGCTCGCGGCGCAGGGGCTGGACGAGGTGACGGTCCTCGTCGGCGACGCCCAGGCGATGGATCTCGCCGACGACTCCTTCGACGTGGTCCACGCCCATCAGGTGCTCCAGCACCTCCCGCGCCCGGTCGACGCGCTGCGCGAGGCGCGCCGGGTGACCCGGCCGGGCGGACTCGTCGCCGCGCGCGACAGCGACTACGAGGGCTTCCGCTGGTGGCCTGAGGAGCCGCGGATCGACCGCTGGCTCGCGCTCTACCTGCGGGCCGCCCGTGCCAACGGCGGCACGCCCGACGCCGGCCGACGCCTGCTGGCCTGGGCCCGCGAGGCCGGCTTCGCGGTGGACGCGGTCACCGCGAGCGCCTCCGCCCAGTTGTACGCGACCCCCGAGGACCGGCGCAGCTGGGCCGGCACCGTGGCCGGTCGGATCGTCAGCGCGCCGCTCGCCGCGCAGCTCGAGCGCGAGGGCTGGGCGGACCCCGCCGAGCGGGAGGAGATCGCCGCCGCTTCCCATGAGTGGGCGGAGGATCCCGACGCCTGGTTCAGCCTCCTGCACGGCGAGATCCTCGCCCGGGTCTGACCGCCGCGCGGGGTCTCGACAGGCCCCCGCTGCCAGCCCTAGAATCTGATTGAATCTGAAACAACCTATATCGAGGAGACTCCCATGGCTCTCAGCACCGCGATCCTCCGCGCCGTCCCCGGCGCCTTCATCCTCAACTCCGGCATCGGCAAGCTCGGCATGGACGCCGGCACCGCCGAGCACCTCCGCGGCATGGCCGCCCACGGCGTCCCCGCCCTCGGCAAGCTCACCCCCGAGCAGTTCGCGAAGTTCATCAGCTACGGCGAGATCGCCGTGGGCGCCTCGCTGCTGCTGCCCTTCGTGCCCAGCAAGGTCGCGGGCCTCGCGCTCGCCGGCTTCTCCGGCTCGCTGGTCTCGATGTACCTGCGCACCCCGGGCATGACCGAGTCCGACGGCGTGCGCCCCACCCAGCAGGGCACCGCCGTCGCCAAGGACACCTGGCTGCTCGCGATCGCCGCGGCGCTCCTGGTCTCCCAGGGCGGCGCGAAGGGCACGAAGTCCACGAAGACCGCCGCCGAGGACTGACCAGACGTCGCCGAACCGCCGGGGCCGACGGGATCGCCCGTCGGTCCCGGTCGGCGCCCGCGCCGCTCAGGAGACCGCGAGGCTCGCGATCATCGCCTCGAGATCCGCGACCTGCTGCTCGTGCCCGAGAGCGGCACCGCCCTCGAAGACCGCGGGGCCGCCCGGGGCGTCGACCACGATGACCACGTTCCGCCAGGCGTCGGTGGTGCGCATCAGCGCGAGCTCCGAGACCTGCAGGTCCCCGGAGACCATGAAGGCCGGGTGGCCGTCGACCTCGAAGGACTCCTCGACGTAGTTCGCGGCCTGCACCGGCTCGCCGTACAGCTCCTTCGCGTCGTCGCGGGTGCTGGAGCACTGGAAGATGGCCCGCGCTGTCTCCTCCGCGCCGGGGTAGCCGCCCTCCTCCTCGGGCCAGGAGACGGCGCCGACGGAGACGACGGAGTACCAGCCCGATTCGACCGGCTGATCGGCCGAGTGGACGTCGGTCATGTACATCGCGCTGCGGCCCCAGTTCGAGCCGGTGTTCCACTCGGGCTGCACCGCGAACTCGAGGCCGCCGCCGCGCACGGACCCGTCGACCTGCTCGGTGGTCTGCCGGTTCCCGGGGGAGGTGCACTCCACGGTGGGCACCTCGATGGTGGTCAGCGACGGGTCCTCGCTCGGCTCGGACTCCGTGGTGGGGACGACCTCCGACGGGCTCGCGTCCTCCGACGGGTCCGGTTCGGTGGTTGCGGGCTCCGAGGCGACGGGGGTCTCCTCGGGATCGGGGGAGAGGACGGTCTGGGAGAGGATCAGCGCGCCGACGGCCAGGACGATCATGAGGAAGGCGCCGCCGCCGACGAGCACCGCGATCAGCGGTCCCTTCCCGCGGCCGGAGCCGGGGTCGCGAGGGCCGGTCAGGCTCGGGTCCGTGCCGCCGGATCCGGCGCCGTGGCCGCCGACGGGTCCTGCGGAGGTTCCGCCCCGGCCGTCCCCGGCGCCGCCGGAGAAGTCCGGCAGCTTCGGGGCGCCGTCGCCCCCACCGCCGGAGAAGTCGGGCAGCTGCGGTCCATTGCCGTCGGTCATGTGTCCCCCTCGGTGCCGTGCGCACACCCGCCCCTGGTCCCCGGGTGGCGAGACCACCCTAGCGGCGCGTCGGGGATCGGCGGGGAGGAGGGGGCCGGAGCCGCCCGGCACCCCCGTCGGCCGGACCCGCCCGGTCCCCGTGAGACGAGCGTCACCGTCCACTCCGTGGAATAAGGCAAGTCCGAAGTGGCGAAAAGATGGCAGGTGAGGCTAGCCTCAGCTCGTCCCCGCCGCCGGGGAGCACCCCTTCCCGACGACGACAGAGGTCTCCATGTCCCCGCTTGCCCCGCTCAGCCGACGCACCCTCGGTGCCGCCTCCCTGGCCGGCGCCTTCGGCCTGCTCCTCACCGCCTGCGGCGACTCCACCCAGGCCGCCGACGGCTCCGGCGCGAGCGACGCGGGCGGCGCCACGGCCGGCTCCGTCGAGGTGGAGGACAACAACGGCGCACAGACCGTGCAGACCCCTCCCGCCTCCGTGGTCGCGACCGACAACCGCACCTTCGAGACGCTCGAGGCCTGGGGCGTCACCCTCACCGCCGCCGCCCGCGCGCTCATGCCCACCACCATCGGCTACAAGGACGACGAGTCGATCATCGACCTCGGCAACCACCGCGAGCCCGACCTCGAGGCCGTGGTCGCCGCCGAGCCGACCCTGATCATCAACGGCCAGCGCTTCGCCGACTATCACGACGACTTCGTGCGCCTCGCCCCCGACGCCACGATCCTCGAGCTCGACCCGCGCGACGATCAGCCCTTCGCCGACGAGCTCAAGCGCCAGGTCTCCGTGCTCGGCACCGTCTTCGGCAAGGAGGCGGAGGCCGAGCAGCTCGGCGCGGACCTCGACGCCGCGATGGCCCGCGTCACCGCGGCCTACGACAGCGCCGACACCGTCATGGCCGTGAACGTCTCCGGCGGCGAGATCGGCTTCATCGCCCCCGGCGGCGGCCGCACGCTCGGCTGGGCCTTCGACGCGCTCGGCCTCACCCCGGCGCTCGAAGTCGAGGGCAGCAGTGACGACCACCAGGGCGACGACATCTCCGTCGAGGCCATCGCCGATGCGAACCCCGCGTGGATCCTGGTCATGGACCGCGACGCCGCCATCTCCGCCGACGACCCCGCGTACGAGCCGGCCGCCGAGATCCTCGAGGCCTCCGAGGCGCTCGCCGCCGTGACCGCCGTGACCGAGGGCAACATCGTGTACATGCCGGCCGACACGTACACCAACGAGTCGATCCAGACCTACACCGAGTACTTCAACGCCCTCGCCGACGCGCTCGAGCAGAAGGCCTGATCCTGCACGAGCACCTCGACGCCGAGACGGCGGCCAGGACCTCGAAGGTCCCGGCCGCCGTCGCGGCGTCCCGCCCCGACCGCACGCCCCGGATGCCCCATGACCAGATCTGACCAGACCGGCGCGCTCCCCGGCGCCCCGGCGCGCCCGCCCGCCCCGTCGGCCGACCCCCCGCCGGTGCGCCGCGGGCGCGAGCGGCTCGTCGACGGCAAGCTCCTGATTGGTATCGCCGTGGTCGCGCTGCTGCTCGTCGCCTCCCTGTTCACCGGGGTGTACGACATCTTCGGCGCCGAGGACGGCGGCCAGATGTTCGCCATCACCCGCATCCCCCGCACCCTCGCGCTGGTCCTCGCGGGAGCCGCGATGGCGATGTCGGGCCTGATCATGCAGCTGATGACGCAGAACCGCTTCGTCGAGCCGACCACCACCGGCACCACCGAATGGGCGGGCCTGGGGCTGATCCTGGTGCTGGTCATCGACCCGCAGGCCAGCATCCTCACCAAGATGGTCGTGGCGATCTGCTTCGCCTTCGTCGGCACCATGGTGTTCTTCCTCTTCCTGCGCCGCGTGACCCTGCGCTCCTCGCTCATCGTGCCGATCATCGGCATCATGCTCGGCGCGGTCGTCGGGTCGATCTCCACCTTCGTCGCGCTCCAGTTCGACGCCCTGCAGAACCTCGGCGTGTGGTTCGCGGGCTCCTTCACCTCGGTGCTGCGCGGCCAGTACGAGGTGCTGTGGATCGTCGCCGCTGTGGGCGTGGCCGTGTTCGTCGTCGCCGACCGACTCACCGTCGCCGGGCTCGGCGAGGACATCGCCACGAACGTGGGCGTGAACTACCAGCGGGTCATGCTCCTGGGCACCGGCCTCGTCGCGATCGCCACCGGCGTGGTCACGGTCGTCGTCGGCAACCTGCCCTTCCTCGGGCTGATCGTGCCGAACATCATCTCGATGATGCGCGGCGACGACCTGCGCTCGAACCTGCCCTGGGTGTGCCTGCTCGGCATCGCCGTCGTCACCGTGTGCGACCTGCTGGGACGCACGATCATCATGCCGTTCGAGGTGCCCGTGTCCCTGATCCTCGGGGTGCTCGGCGCGGCCGTGTTCATCGCCCTCCTGCTGAAGCAGCGCCGACATGGCTGAGCGGCTCCTCGCCCCGAGCTCCGTCGCGGCCGATGTCGTCTCGACCGCGCCCACCGACACCGCCGCGGACCTCGGCCCCCTCGGCGCCCCCGTGCCCCGACCGCGCAGCAGCTCGGGGCCCTTCGCGGACCGCCGGGCCGCGCGCCGCTACCGGCTCGTGGTGCTCGCCCTCGCCCTGGCCGCGGCGGGCGCCGGCTTCGGCCTGCTCGCGCTGGACAACCCCATGCCCGTCGGCTCCCGCGGCTTCTGGCTCATCGCCGAGATGCGCGCGACCTCCCTCGTGGTCATGGCGATCGCCGCGTTCTGCCAGGCCATCGCCACGATCGCCTTCCAGACCGTGACCGGCAACCGCATCATCACCCCGTCGATCATGGGCTTCGAGTCGCTGTACACCGCGATCCAGACCGCGGCCGTGTACTTCCTCGGCGTCGCCGGGGTCGTCGCGCTGCAGGGCACCGGCCAGTTCCTCGGCCAGGTCGCCGCGATGGTCGTCCTGTCCCTGCTGCTCTACGGCTGGCTGCTCCGCGGGAAGTACGCGAACATGCAGGTGATGCTGCTGATCGGGATCGTGCTCGGGGGCGGGCTCGGCTCGGTCTCGAGCTTCATGCAGCGCCTGCTCACCCCGAGCGAGTTCGACGTCCTCTCCGCCCGGCTGTTCGGCTCGGTGAGCAACGCCAGCGTCGAGTACCTGCCCTACGCGATCCCGCTCTGCCTCGTCGCGGGCGTGCTGATCTGGCTGAACTCCCCGCGGCTGAACGTCATCGCGCTGGGCCGGGACGTGTGCCTGAACGTCGGCGTCGACCACGGCCGCCAGACCATCTACACCCTCGTGCTGGTCTCCTTGCTGATGGCCGTCTCGACCGCGCTGGTCGGCCCGATGACCTTCTTCGGCTTCCTCGTCGCGACCCTCACCTACCAGCTGGCCGGCACGCACGACCACCGTCGGCTGCTGCCCGTCGGCGTGCTGCTGGGCTTCGTGATCCTGGCCGGCGCCTACTTCCTCATGGACCACGTGTTCTACGCCCAGGGCGTGGTCTCCATCATCATCGAGCTCGTCGGCGGGTCCGTGTTCCTCGCCGTCGTCCTGCGGAAGGGACGCCTGTGATCACCCTCGACAGCGTGCGCAAGCAGTACTCGGAGTCGGTCGTCATCGGCCCGGTCACCCTCGAGATCCCCGCGGGCGGCGTGACCGCGCTCGTGGGCCCGAACGGCGCCGGGAAGTCGACCCTGCTGACCATGGTGGGGCGCCTGCTCGGCATCGACGAGGGCGCGATCGAGGTCGCCGGCTACGACGTCTCCTCGACCGCTTCGAAAGACCTCGCCCGGATCCTCTCCGTGCTGCGCCAGGAGAACCACTTCATCACCCGGCTCACGGTACGCCAGCTCGTGGGCTTCGGCCGCTTCCCCTACTCCAAAGGGCGCCTGACCGCCCTCGACGAGCAGAAGATCTCCGAGGCGATCGACTTCCTGGGCCTGCACGACCTCGAGGGCCGCTACCTCGACCAGCTCTCCGGCGGGCAGCGCCAGCGGGCCTACGTGGCGATGGTGCTCGCTCAGGACACGGAGTACGTGCTCCTCGACGAGCCGCTGAACAACCTCGACATGCAGCACAGCGTGCAGATGATGGGCCGCCTGCGCGACGCCGCCCGCGAGCTGGGGCGCACGATCGTGGTGGTGCTGCACGACATCAACTTCGCCGCCCACTACGCGGACCACATCGTCGCGATGAAGGACGGCGGCGTCGTCGAGTCGGGCCCGGTCGCGCAGATCATGGACGGCGCGGTGCTCTCGCGGGTGTTCGACACCCCGGTGCAGGTGATCGAGGGGCCGACGGGCCCGCTCGCCGTCTACTACTGACGGCGGGCACCGCGCCCGGGCCGGGCCAGGGCCGGGCGAGGCCGGGGAGCCCCCTGTGTGGCGCCCCGGCCCTCAGCGGGTCACTTGGTGGCGGGATCCGTGCCGCCGCGGCCGGCCTCGCCGCGGTCGAGGGCGTCGATCGCTGCGACCTCTTCAGCGCTCAGCACGAGCTCCGCCGCGGCGAGGTTCTCCACGATCCGGCTCGGCGTGACGGACTTCGGCAGCGCCACGATGCCGTGGGAGAGGTGCCAGGCGAGCACCACCTGGGCGGGGGTCGCCTCGTGCGCCGAAGCGATCTCAGTGATCACAGCGTTCTCGAGCAGGTCCGACTTGCCCTGGCCGAGCGGGCCCCAGGACTCGGTGACGATGCCGTGGCGGGCATGGGCCTCGCGCAGCTCGAGCTGCGGGAAGTAGGGGTGCAGCTCGATCTGGTGCACGGCCGGGACCACGCCCGTGGCCTCGATGATCTCCTCCAGCTGGGGGAGCGGGAAGTTGGAGACGCCGATCGAGCGGACCAGGCCGCGCTCGCGCAGCTCGATCAGGGCCTTCCACGCCTCGACGTACTGGCCCTGGGACGGGGTGGCCCAGTGGATCAGGTAGAGGTCGATCTGCTCGAGGCCGAGCCGCTCGAGGGAGGCCTCGCACGCGGCGATCGCGTCGTCGTGCGCATGGGCGTCGTCCCACAGCTTGGTGGTCACGAAGACCTCGTCGCGGGCCACGCCGGAGTCGCGCAGGGCCTGGCCCACGCCCTCCTCGTTGCCGTAGATCTTCGCGGTGTCGATGTGGCGATAGCCGGCGGCGAGCGCCTGGCCGGTGACGTCGGCGGTCACCGCGGCGTCGACCTTGAAGACGCCGTAGCCGATCTGGGGGATGGAGCGGCCGTCGTTCAGGGGGACGGAGGTCACGGGGGACATGGGGTCCTTCCGGGGTGGGGTGCGTGAGGGTCGCCCCCGAGCGTACGCGCCTCGTCGCCTGTCGCCCCCAGCCCGCCGCCTTCAGCCCGCCGTGCGCATCGAGTGCTGCTTTTGAACCGTCACCGTGCCGCCATGACCGTCTAGATGCAGCACTCGGTGGGAGCGGGCTCCTGGGAGGCCCGCCAGGTCCCGACCGTACGATGACCCCATGCGCATCCAGCCCGAGCGGAGCGCCGGATGACGCCGGCGCGGACGGCGCGGCTCGCACCCCTGGACCGCCCGGTGCCCGACGCCCCGCCCGAGTACGACCACGCGCTCGGCCACACCGCGGAGCGCCGCCGCTTCGAGCTCTACGGGCTGCTCGACACCCTGTTCATCGTCGCGGGTGTGGTCGTCTCCATCTGGCTCGCGCTGCTCTACCTGATCGAGGGCTTCTCGCTCACCCCGGTGCGGCTGCTGTACCTGGTGCTCTTCTGGCTGCTGCTCACCTACATCACGCTGCCCCGGCTGCACCAGCTGATGACCTGGATCTACCTGCCGGACTACTTCTTCGGCCGCACCCGCACCACCGAGGGTGTGCTCTCGGACCCGATCAACATCGCGCTCGACGGGGCGGAGCGGGACGTGCACGTCGCGATGCGGCGGGCCGGCTGGGTGCTCGCGGAGGAGCGCACCCTGTCCTCGGCCTGGCAGATGGTGCGCTCGACGCTGCTGCGCCGCTCCTATCCGTCGGCCCCCGTCTCGGACCTGTACCTGATGGGTCGGCGCCACGACTTCACCTACCAGCAGGAGGTGGGCGGCACCACCGAGAAGCGGCACCACGTGCGCTTCTGGCGGATGCCGCCCGACTTCGTGCTGCCGGGCGGGTACCGCACGGACTGGCTCGCGGCCGGCACCTACGACCGCGCCGTCGGCTTCTCCTTCTTCACCCTGCAGATCACGCATCGCATCGACGAGAACATCGACGTGGAGCGCGACTATCTCATCGACACCGTCCGCTTCGCCGACCCGCGGATCGAGGTGGAGGTCATCGAGGAGTTCTCCACTGCGTACCACGACCGCAACGGGCAGGGCGACCGCTTCCGCACCGACGGACACCTCCCGGTGATCGACGTCGAGGGCGCCGCCGCGCGGTCCGACGGGGCGACGGCGATGATGCTGCCGCGGCATCGGCCCACGGGCACCACGGTGATGAAGGCCCGCGCCCGGGCGGCGACGCAGTCCGCGCTCGCGGCGGCGCGACGTCGCGGCCCCCAGGAGATCGGCGACGAGCTGAGCGCGCAGTGGCACGGCACGGTCGACGACGTGCACGAGGTCCTCGCCCGCGCCGCCGACCACCACCTCCCGCCGCCGACCGTGGTCTTCACCGGGATGCTGGTGCTGCTGCAGCTGGGGATCCTCACCGCCGAGTGGGTGGACCGCCTCGCGGGCGTGGACCTGCTGGCCCGGATCCCGGACGTCTCGCTGCTTCTGCCCTCCCCGGAGGGCCTGATACTGCTCAGCGTCGTCGCGGTGGTGCAGGTCGTGCTCATGGTGGGGGTGCTGCGCCGCAGCCGTTGGGCGCGGATCGCGCTGATGAGCCTGTTCACGGCCGACGCCGTCGGCCGGCTGCTGCTCGCCTCCGCGACCCTCGGCGACGTGGCCCATTCGCTGCTGGTGGGCGCGGGCGCCTCCGCCCTCGGGGTGCTCGCGATCAGCTCCGACGCCTCGCGCCAGTGGGTGCAGACCCTGCGGCTCCCCAGCCGCGAGCCGGGGGCCGACCAGGGCGGCTCCGGTGCCCGGGATACCGGGGGCGCGGGGCCGACGGAGTAGAGTTCGCGCCAGGTCTTCCCGGGTCCCCTGGGCGATGGCGCCTCGTCTCGGGGTTCCGCGCTCCCCCGGGGGACTCGCATCGACCTCGCATCCCGGGAGGACTCCCATGACCTCGTCCCCAGACACCGCCGCGGCGCCCGGCCCCGCCGCCGGGCAGGACGGCCACCCCGAGCTCAAGAAGGCCATCACCCCGAAGCTCCTGCTGCTGTTCATCGTCGGCGACATCCTCGGCACCGGCGTCTACTCGCTGACCGGCCGGGTCGCCGGCGAGGTGGGCGGCGCCGGATGGCTGCCGATCCTCATCGCCTTCGCCGTCGCCATGGTCTCGGCCCTCTCCTATGTGGAGATGGTGACCAAGTACCCGCAGGCCGCGGGGGCGGCGCTCTACGTGCACAAGGCCTTCGGCATCCACTTCCTCACCTTCATGGTCACCTTCGCCGTGCTCTCCTCGGGAATCACGTCGGCGTCGACCAGCGCGATCTTCCTCTCCGAGAACGTGCTGAAGGCGTTCCGGCTCGAGGAGTCGCTCGGTGACTCCGCGGGCGCCGTCGCCACGACGATCGCGCTCGTGTTCCTCGGGCTCGTGGCGCTGATCAACTTGCGCGGCGTCTCCGAGTCGGTCAAGGCGAACGTGGTCCTGACCTGCATCGAGATGACCGGTCTGGCGCTCGTGATCATCGTGGGCTTCTTCGCCGTCGGCAAGGGCCAGGCGGACTTCTCGCGCGTGGTGCTCTTCGAGACCCAGGACGACAAGAGCATCTTCATGGCCGTGATCGGCGCGACCGCGCTCGCGTTCTTCTCCATGGTCGGCTTCGAGGACTCGGTGAACATGGCCGAGGAGACCGTCGACCCGGTGAAGAACTTCCCCCGCGCGCTCATCGCGGGCCTGTCGGTCACCGGCGTGATCTACGTGCTGATCTCCGTCCTCGCGGTCGCCGTGGTTCCGATCGGGCAGCTGACCGGGTCCACCACCCCGCTGCTCGAGGTGGTCAAGGAGGGCGCCCCCGGTATCCCGATCGACACGATCTTCGCGTTCATCTCGATCTTCGCCGTCGCCAACACCGTGCTGATCAACATGATGATGGCCTCCCGCCTGCTCTACGGCATGGCCAAGCAGGACGTCCTGCCGGGCTTCCTCCGCGGCGTCCTGAAGAAGCAGCGCACGCCGTGGGCGGGCATCGTCTTCTCGACCGCCCTCGCCATCGCCCTGGTGATCTCGGTCCGCTACGTGCTCGCCGAGGAGACGATCGGGGCGCTCGGCGGCACCACCGCGCTGCTGCTGCTGACCGTCTTCGGCCTGGTGAACATCTCGGTGCTGGTGCTGCGCAAGGACACGGTCGACGTGCCCCACTTCCGCACCCCGACGGTGCTGCCGGTGATCGGCGCGATCACATCCTTCGCGCTGGTCTCGCCGATCGCGCAGCCGGTGCAGAACTACGTGATCGCAGGCGGGCTGCTCGTGGTCGGGCTGATCCTGTATGTGATCACCTGGTTCTACAACAGCGCGGTGAAGGCCCGCCGCACCCGCTTCCGCCACCCCGACGACCTCGGTCGCGACTGACCCCGTCCCCTCCCGAGCCCCCAGGAGCCGCCATGTCCACCGTCCTGCTGGCCTACGTCCCCAGCGCCACGAGCGAGGCCGCGCTGGCCTTCGCCGTCGCCGAGTGCGAGCGCCGCGACGCCTCGCTGCTCGTGCTCGCGTCCGAGCGCGCCCCAGACCCCCGTAAGGCCCGCGGGGTCACCGACCAGCGTCCGCTCGCCGAGCGCCTGGCCGAGACCGGCCTCGAGCACGAGCTGCGCACGGTGCCGCGCCGCGACGACCCGGCCGACGACATCCTCGACGCGATCGAGCACGATCCGGTCGATCTCGTGGTGCTCGGCATCCGCAAGCGCACCCCGATCGGCAAGATCCTGCTCGGCTCCACCTCGCAGCGGGTCGCGATCGAGTCCGCGGTGCCGGTCGTGCTGGTCAAGCCCGACACCTTCGTGCCGCCCACCCGGGTCTGACGCCGACGGGGGTCGACGGCCCATCAGTCGACCGCTCCGTCCGCCCCACCAGGCACGACCCCCCGATATCCGCCGACGGCGGGCGAGCCCCGGATCGCCCGCCGTTGCCGTGCGGTCCTGCGCTGTTCACCTCCGCGTCCCCTGAGGGAGGGGCGCACCTCACTTTGCTGGCGCATCGTCAGATCGTCTCGCGCTCCCTCGGCGCGCGAGGAACGAGATCACCAGCAAAGGACTCCCCCCATGGCCCTGATCGATCTGCCCCTCCTCATGAAGGACGCGGTGCGCGGCAAGCGCTCCGCCGTGACCTGCCAGCTCAAGTGCGCCAGCCAGTGCGCCTTCGGCGAGTGCAACCACTCCGACAACCCCACCTTCCGCGACATCGCCTCCCGCGCGCTGTCCCGTCGGACCATGCTGGGCGGCTCCACCGCTGCGCTCGCGATCGGCCTGGCCGGTACGCAGGGCGCGCTCGCCGATCCCGGGAACGGGAAGGGCAAGGGGCAGGGCAACGGCAAGGGCGGCGCGGGCCACCGTCCCCCGAACGGCACCAAGCTCACCTTCACGCCGATCGAGCCGGTCGACGCGGCCGTCGACGAGTTCACCGTGCCCCGGGGCTTCGCCTGGCACCCGATCATCCGCTGGGGCGACCCCCTGTTCGACGACGCGCCCGATTTCGACTGGAACGCCCAGAGCGCCGAGGCGCAGAAGCGCCAGTTCGGCTACAACAACGACTACACCGAGATCCAGGAGATCCCGGGCAGCGCCGGCAAGCGCGCGGTGATGTTCGTGAACCACGAGTACACCAACGAGAACATCATGCTGCCGGCCGACACCGACGCCGAAGAGGCGATCGAGATCGGCCGCGCCGCCCACGGCCTCACCGTCGTGGAGCTCGAGCGCAAGAACAAGAACTTCCCCTACCGGTACGTGCAGGGCGCGAAGCTGAACCGTCGCATGCTGCTGGACGACGAGTTCGCGCTGACCGGCCCCGCCGCGGGCGACGACCTGGTCAAGACCGTCGAGGATCCCGAGGGCCGCACGGTCCTGGGCACCCTCGGCAACTGCGCCGGCGGGCTCACCCCCTGGGGCACCCTGCTCTCGGGCGAGGAGAACTTCCACGGCTACTTCCGCTCCGCCGGCACCTCCGAGGCCGAGAAGCGCTACGGCCTGCGCGATGCCGCCACCGCCCGCGGATGGGAGAACGCGCACGACCGCTACGACGCCCGCAACGAGGGCTACGAGAACGAGGTCAACCGCTTCGGCTACATCGTCGAGGTCGACCCCTTCGACCCGACCTCCACCCCGCGGAAGCACACCTCGCTGGGCCGCTTCAAGCACGAGGGCGCGAACATCATCATCGCCGAGGACGGCCGCGCGGTCGCCTACTCCGGCGACGACGAGAAGTTCGACTACCTGTACAAGTTCGTCTCCCGCGACCGCTACGTCGAGGGCGACCGCGAGCACAACCTGACCCTGCTGGAGAACGGCGACCTCTACGTCGCGAGGTTCACCGGCAACTCGCCCGCCGCCGAGATCGACGGCTCCGGCGAGGTCCCCGCCGACGGCGCCTTCGACGGCACCGGCGAGTGGCTGCCGCTCGTGGTCGACGGCGAGTCCCAGGTCCCCGGCTTCACCGTCGAGGAGGTCCTCGTGCACACCCGCCTCGCGGCGGACGCAGTCGGCCCCACCAAGATGGACCGCTGCGAGGACGTCGAGCCCTCGCTGCACAGCCGTCGCGTGTACGTGGCCTGCACCAACAACTCCGATCGCGGCACCGACGGCAAGGTCGCCCCCGACGAGGCCAACCCCCGCTCCCAGAACCGCGACGGCCACATCGTGGAGATCGACGAGCAGGGCGACCAGACCTCCACCGCCTTCGCATGGAACCTGCTGCTGGTGGCCGGTGACCCCGCGCAGGGCGATCAGACCTACTTCTCCGGCTTCCCGGTCGAGAAGGTCTCCCCGATCTCCTGCCCGGACAACCTCGCCTTCGACTCTGTGGGCAACCTCTGGATCTCCACCGACGGCGCCCCCTCCGGCATCGGCTACAACGACGGCCTGTTCCGCGTCACCCTGGAGGGCGAGGCCCGCGGCCGCGTCGAGCAGTTCCTCTCCGTCCCGATCGACGCCGAGACCTGCGGCCCGATCGTCCGCGACGAGGACCGCTCGGCGTTCGTCTCCGTCCAGCACCCGGGCGAGGACGGCGAGTTCGGCGCCCAGCGCTCCTACTTCCCGGACTACGACGGCCAGGGCCCGAAGCCCACGGTCGTGCAGGTGCTGCCGAACCGGGGCAGCGGCAAGGGCTGAGCGCTCTCCCGTCGGCGCACGACGGGCATGACAGGGCGACCCCGCA
>NZ_JBVDDO010000004.1:223302-283570 GCF_055454375.1 Brachybacterium sp. B718/18
TGCTACGGGGTCGCCCTCGTCATGGGACGTCCGGCCCGGACGTCGGCCGTGCCCGGGGCTCAGGCGTCGGCGCCCCAGTCCGCCCCGCGGTCGTAGCCGTCGGGCGCCGCGCCGGACTCCCGCTGCTGCCTCGCGTACATCCGGTTGCGGGGCAGGAGGATCGCGGCGCCGAGCACCGCGGCGAGCGCCGAGGCGGTCAGCACGCCCACCTTGGCGACGTCCTGCAGCGGGTCCTCGGCGGAGAAGCTCAGCTCCGAGACCAGCAGCGAGACCGTGAAGCCGATGCCCGCGATCGAGGCCATGCCGAGCATGTCCGGCCAGCGCAGGTCGGTGTCGAGGCGCGCGCTGGTCAGCTTGGTGACCAGGAAGGTGGTGCCGATGATGCCCAGGATCTTGCCGCCCACGAGCCCGACGATGATCCCGAGCGCCACCGTGGACTGCCACGACTCGACCAGGCCGCTGAGCCCGCCCACGGCGACGCCGGCGCTGAAGAACGCGAAGACCGGCACCGCGAAGGCGGAGGAGAGCGGGCGCAGCCGGTGCTCGAGGGTGTGGGAGAGGGAGTGCTCGCGCGTGTGCGCGGAGAGGCTCTTCGTCGGGACCAGGAAGGCGAGCACCACGCCGGCGATGGTCGCGTGCACGCCGGAGTTCAGGAACAGCGCCCAGGTGATCAGCGCGAGCGGCAGCAGGATCACCCACGCGCTCCAGTATTTCCGGGCGAAGAGGGCCTCGTGCTTCGTCACCAGCCACCGGTACAGGGCGATCGGCACGATGGCGAGGGCGAGGAACCACAGCCGCAGGTCGCTCGTGTAGAAGATCGCGATGATGGTGATGGCGATGAGGTCGTCGACGATCGCGAGGGTGAGCAGGAAGGTGCGCAGCGCGGCCGGCAGCGAGGAGCCGACGAGCGCGAGGATCGCGACGGCGAAGGCGATGTCGGTCGCGGCGGGAATCGCCCAGCCGCCCGCGGCTCCCTCGGGGCCGCCGAGGTTGATCACTGTGTACAGGATCGCGGGCACGGCGACGCCGCCGAAGGCCGCGGCGATCGGCACGAAGGCCTTCTTCGGGCTGCGCAGGTCGCCGACGGTGAACTCCTGCTTGAGCTCGAGCCCGGCGAGGAAGAAGAAGATCGCGAGCAGCCCGTCGGCCGCCCAATGCGCGAGGGAGAGGTCGAGGTTCATCGGGCCGATCTCGAATCCCAGGTGGACATCGCGCAGGGCGAGGTAGGCGCCGGAGGCCGGCGAGTTCGCGAGCAGCAGCGCGAGCACCGTCGCGGCGAGGAGCAGCGCCCCGCCGGGGATGGCGCGGGTGATCACCGCCTCGAACCGGGTGTAGGTGCGGTAGGTGCCGAGCCGGGACGGCTGGGCGGGGGGAGTGGTCACGGAGGAGCCTCCTGCGGTGGGCGGCGGTGGGTCGGAGTCGAGCCGCCCGGCGGGGCGGCTCAGGGGGAGGTGGGCGCGGTGGGGCCGACGTCAGGGGTCCGGGGATCGTCGGTCGCGTCGGCGGCCGGGGCGGCCTCGGCGCGTCGGCGGGCGCCGCGGCTGATCACCTGGGGCGGCGGGGCGGTGGCATCGCGGACGGCCCGCAGCAGCACCAGCACCACCACCACGCCGCCGAGGGCCTTCGCCCACCACGGATCGGCGAGGAACAGCAGCACCATGGCCAGCAGCACCGGGGCGAGGAACTCGAAGGCCGCCTTCACGTACCCGAAGAAGGCGGGCATGCGCACGCCCTGGTCCTCCGCCACGGACTTCACCATGAAGTTCGGGCCGTTGCCGATGTAGGTCATCGCCCCGCACAGCACGGCGCCGAGGGAGATCGACACCAGCAGCGCCTCGGGGACGTCGGCCACCCGCGGCTCCCCGGCGACCTGCGTGGCCATCTCGAAGAAGGTCGCGTAGGTGGGGGCGTTGTCGAGCACCGCGGAGAGGCCGCCGGTGAAGAAGAAGATCGTGATCTCGTTGAGCGGGAAGTTCGGGGCGGCGGCGCGCAGCACCTGCAGCGCCGGCACCATGGTCAGGAAGATGCCGATGAACAGGGCGCCCACCTCGGCGATCGGCGACCAGCTGAACTCGTTCTCCGTGAAGCGCACCTGCTTCGAGCCCATCACGTAGGAGCCGGCGGCGGCGGCGAGCATGACCAGCTCGCGCCAGGGCACCCAGTTGGTGCCCTCGAGGTGCCCGTGGGCGACGGCGTCGATGTCGAGGGAGGGCACGAAGGCCACGGACAGGATAATCACCGCGAACCAGATCAGGTTCGGGGCGCCGCCGAGGCTGAGCGGGCGGCGCTGGGCGTTGTCCTGGGCGATCGCCTCGGGGGTCTCGCGGGAGTAGTAGCGGCGGTCGAGCGCCCAGTAGGTCACGAGCAGCAGCGCGAGCACGAACAGCCACTGCGGGAACAGCGAGAAGGTCCAGGTGAAGGGCACGCCGCGGAGCATCCCCAGGAACAGGGGCGGATCGCCGAGCGGGGTGAGGAGCCCGCCGCAGTTGGCGACGACGAAGATCGTGAACACCACGGTGTGCGCGCGGTAGCGGCGCTCCGCGTTCGTGGCGAGGATCGGCCGGATCAGCAGCATCGCCGCGCCGGTGGTGCCGATGAAGCTCGCCAGCACACCGCCGACGGCGAGGAAGGTGGTGTTGACCCGGGGCGTGGCCGGGAGGTCGCCGCGCAGCACCACGGCGCCGGAGACCGTGAACAACGCCAGCAGCAGCACGATGAACTGCACGTACTCGATCAGCGCATGGGCGAGCAGCTCCGGATGCGCGGCCAGCAGCAGCCCGATCGCGACCGGCACACCGAGCACGAGCGCGTAGATCAGCTGGTTGCGGGGCCGCTCCCAGTGGTGCGCGATCGCCGGGACCAGGGGGAAGATCGCGATGCCGAGCAGCATCAGCACGAACGGGATCAGGGTCCACACGGGGAAGGTCACCGAGGACCACCTCGCCTTCAGGAGCGGACCGGTGGGAATCGGTCGCGCTCGCGCCGGAAGGCCGAGGTGAGGAGGGGCCGAGACGCACATCGGTATGCACGGACAGGGACGGGAGAGCCATGGGCTGGGGTCCTTGCGGCATCGACGACGTGAGGACGGGAGGGACCTCCCGTGCCGACCAGACTTCCCGGCTCTCCGCGGCCAGTGTCGCACAACGACCTCCGAGCGGGTCGGCGCCTTCCGGCGATCGGGAGGGCTGGCGCGGCCAGGACGCCCCCCGTCGGCCGCTCGCCCTCCGTCGGACGGCCGCGTCGGTCGCCCCGTCGGCCGCCCGCCTGGCCAGGAGCGCAAGAGATCGCTACGGTGGACGGGCTCGTCGGGAGGATGCGCAGCGCGCGTCCACCGCGCACCGACCTCGCACCGGGTGCGCGTGCCCGACCGTCCGATGGCCACCTGTCATCGGCCGCTCCTCGCGACCCGGCCCGTCGGTGGCCGACGGGGAGCGCCGCCACAGCGTGCTGCGGCACGTGCGCGAGAAACGGACGACCGGTCTGTGACCTCTTCGACCTCTGATCCCACGACGCCCGACCCCGGGCAGCCGGACCCCGCCACCGGCGGGCCCGGCGGCACCGTCACCGCCTTCGAGGACCTCCCGCCACGGCGGACGATCCGCCAGGCGGTCGCGGCCTCCGCACTCGGCAATGCGACCGAGTGGTACGACTACGGCGCCTATGCGGTGGTCGCGACCTACATCGCGGTCCACTTCTTCCCGGAGGGCTCGCAGGGCCTGCTGTGGACCTACGCGTTCCTCGCGATC
This sequence comes from Brachybacterium sp. B718/18, assembly GCF_055454375.1. Taxonomy (NCBI): domain Bacteria; kingdom Bacillati; phylum Actinomycetota; class Actinomycetes; order Micrococcales; family Dermabacteraceae; genus Brachybacterium; species Brachybacterium sp. B718/18. Next base: position 227,049 of record NZ_JBVDDO010000004.1, read on the forward strand.
TCCTTCCTGGCCCGCCCCTTCGGCGGCTTCGTGTGGGGCCCGCTCGGCGACCGTCTGGGCCGCAAGCAGGTGCTCGCGATGACGATCATCCTGATGTCGGCCGCGACCTTCCTGATCGGCGTGCTGCCCACCTATGAACAGGTCGGCATCCTCGCCCCGATCCTGCTGGCCGTGCTGCGGCTGGTGCAGGGCTTCTCGACCGGCGGCGAGTACGGCGGTGCGGCCACGTTCATGGCCGAGTACGCGCCGGACAAGCGCCGCGGCCTCTACGGCAGCTTCCTCGAGTTCGGCACGCTGGGCGGCTTCGCGCTCGGCACCGTGGTGGTGCTCGTGCTGCAGCTGGTGCTGGGGGAGGACGCGATGGCGGCCTGGGGCTGGCGCCTGCCGTTCTTCGTCGCCGCGCCCCTGGGCCTGATCGGGCTCTACCTGCGGTCCCGGCTCGACGAGACGCCGGTCTTCCAGGATCTGGAGGAGGCCGACGAGTCGGTCGACAGCGCCACCGGCGGTCTGCGTGACCTGGTCGTCCAGTACTGGAAGCCGATCCTGGTGATGGCCGGGCTGGTGATCCCGCTGAACATCGCCAACTACACCCTGCTGACCTACATGCCCGGCTATCTCGAGACCAAGATCCATCTGTCCGCGAACGAGTCGCTGATGGTGATCCTGATCGGCGAGGTGGCGATGATGGCGCTGATCCCCTTCTGCGGCGCGCTCTCGGACCGCGTGGGCCGCAAGCGGATGTGGTGGTTCTCGATGGTGGGCCTGTTCGTCATGGCCGTACCGATGTACATGCTGATGGGGCAGAGCTTCGGCCTCGCGATCCTGGGCTTCGCCGTGCTGGGCCTGCTGTACATCCCGCAGCTGTCGACGATCTCGGCGACCTTCCCGGCGATGTTCCCCGCCCACGTGCGCTTCGCCGGCTTCGCGGTTACTTACAACGTGTTCACCTCGATCTTCGGCGGGACGGCGGCGCCGATCAACGAGGCCGTCGTGGAGTCGACCGGGTTCCTCGAGTTCCCGGCGGTGTACGTGATGGCGGGCTCTCTGGTGGGCATGGTCGCCCTGCTCTTCCTCAAGGAGACGGCGGGCGCGTCCCTGCACGGCACCGACATCCCCGAGTCGGAGCCGGAGGACTTCGGGATCGAGGCGATCCAGGCCGAGGACGAGGCCATGGACGCCGCGGGCCGCTGAGGAGCGGGTCCGAGGGCCGACGGGGCGAGGGAGGATGGGGCCATGGCTCCGTCCTCCCTTGCGCCCTGCCGCCGCCCGTTCCTCCAGCTCGACGTCTTCGCCGATCGGCCCCAGCGCGGCAACCCGCTCGCCGTGGTGCTCGAGGCGGATGACCTGTCCGCGGAGGACATGGCCCGCATCGCGCGGTGGACGAACCTCTCCGAGACGACCTTCCTGCTCGCCCCGACCGTCCCCGGCGCCGACTACCGGGTGCGAATCTGGACGCCGACGGGGGAGCTGCCCTTCGCCGGTCATCCCACGCTCGGCACGGCGCGGGCGTGGCTGCTCGCGGGCGGCGTCCCCGCGGGGGAGCGGATCGTGCAGGAGTGCGCGGCCGGTCTGATCACGGTGCGCCGCACAGGGGCTGACGGCGCTGCCCTCAGGGCCGACGCGGACGCCCTCGCGGCCGACGGGGCCTCGCTCGCCTTCGCGGCGCCGCCGCTGCTCCGCGAGGGTCCGATCGAGGAGGACGAGGTGGCGGCGATCGCGGCCGCGCTCGGCGTGGACCGCCGCGCGGTGCGCGGCCATGCCTGGGCGGACAACGGCCCGGGCTGGCAGGTCCTCGAGCTCGAGGACGCCGAGCAGGTGCTCGAGCTGCGGCCGGACCCGGTGCGGCTCGGCGACCGGAAGGTCGGCGTCCTCGGCCGGTGGGGGAGCGGAGCACGGGATGGCGCGGGCGATGCCCCGCTCTACGAGGTCCGCGCCTTCCTCCCCGGCGGCGGGGAGGATCCGGTCACCGGCAGTCTCAACGCGGGGATCGGCCAATGGCTCGTCGCCCGCGGCGAGGCACCGCAGCGATGGACCGCAGCGCAGGGCACGGTGCTCGGCCGCGAGGGCCGCATCTCGCTCGAGCAGGACGAGGACGGCACCCTCTGGGTGGGCGGCGCGACCGTGCCCACCGTGGAGGGGACGATCCTGGTGTGATGTGATGTCGACGGGTCGCGATAGCCAGCGTCGGCCCGGAGGGGAAGGAGCCCCATGACCTCAGATCCGATCTCGACGCGCTGGGCTGAGCAGCTCGCCCCACTGGACGAGCACGCTCGCCGAGCGGTCGTCAACGCTCTCGCCAACACGATCCACGATGGGTGGAACCCGTCGGACGAGGACGTGGTCCGCCTCGTCGAGTTCGCGCTCGGAGACCTGGACGTCGAGTCCTATCGGCGCGACGTGCTCGCGCGATTGCAGTCCGAGCGCTGATTCCCCCGCACATCACCGCCGACCTGCCTAGGGTGTCCCCCATGGTGACGACCCTTCCGTACGGTTCCTGGCCCTCCCCGATCACCGCCGAGCTGCTCGCCACGGGCGGCACCCGGCTCGGGGCGCCCGCGCTCGTCGGGGACCACGTGTGGTGGACGGAGGGCATCGCGACCGAGGGTGGACGCCAGGCGATCCGCCGCACCGTCGGGCCCCTCGCCGCCGACGGCTCCGGCGACCACGAGGCCGTCACGGTGCTGCCCGCCCCGTACAACGCCCGCTCCCGGGTGCACGAGTACGGCGGTGCGAGCTGGGCCGTGGTGCCCGAGCCGGCGGGCCCGTCGGCCGACCCCGCCGATCCGTCGGCCGACCCGACCGCCCCGTCGGCCGCGGCGCCCCTGGTCGTCTACGTGAACTTCGAGGACCAGCGCGTCCACGCGCTCCGGGAGGGCGGGGCGCCGCGCCCGCTCACCCCCGTCGGCCCCGAGGTCCGGACCGCCGGCGGACCCTCGCTGCGCTGGGCCGACCCCACCCCCGTGACCCTCGCCGACGGCGCCGTCGAGGTGTGGTGGGTGTGCGAGGACCACACCGGCGGTGCGGAGGGGCCGCGCACCGACGCCGACGGCGCCCCGCACATCGAGCGGTACATCGCCGCGGTCCCGCTGGACGGCTCCGCCGCCGAGGACCCCGCGGCGATCCGCCGCGTCACCCCGGCCAGCCGCTTCGTCGCCCATCCGCGGCTCAGCCCCGACGGCAGCCGCCTCGCCTGGCTGTCCTGGGAGCACCCGCAGATGCCGTGGGACGGGACGACCCTGCACGTCGCGCCGCTGCTCGGCGGCTCCACGGGGGAGGGGGAGGCGATCGCCGGCGGCACCGACGTCTCGGTGCTGCAGCCCGAGTGGCTCGACGACGAGCGACTGCTGTTCGTCTCCGACGAGAGCGGCTGGTGGAACCCGTGGGTGTGGTCCGCGGCCGACGGCACCCGTCAGGTGCTCGAGCTCGACCAGGAGTTCGCCGGGTCGATGTGGGCGCTCGGCACCACCTGGTACCAGGTGCTGAGCCCCGACCTCCTGCTGGTCCGGTACGGTCGCGCCGCCACCGCGCTGGGCCTGCTGCGACCGAGCACTGGCGAGCTCACCCCGCTGGACTGCCCGCTCACGCAGATCAGCACCGCGCTGCTGCGCGAGGACGGCCTGCTGGTGCTCGCCGGCGCCTCCCCGACCGAGTTCGTCGCGATCCAGGCGGCGCACCTGGACCTCGGCTCCGCCGCCGGCCCCGGCGCGTCGGCCCCGGCGCTGTCCCCGCGGAGGGTGCTCCGCTCCTCCCGCGACGACGCCCCGGACCCCTCCCTGCTCCCGGTCGGCGAGAGCATCGAGGTGCCGCTGCCCGGCGGTGGCGTGGTCCACGCGATCCTCTACCGCCCCCGGCAGGAGGGCATTGCCGGCCGCGAGGGCGAGCTACCGCCCGTCATCGCCCAGGTGCACGGCGGCCCGACCTCGCACGTCCCCCCGGTGCTGTCCCTGCCGGTCGCGTACTACACCTCCCGCGGGCTCGGCGTGGTGGCGGTCAACTACGGCGGCTCCAGCGGCTACGGCCGCGCGTACCGGGACCGCCTGCGCGGCCAGTGGGGCGTGGTCGATGTGACCGACACCGTCGCCGTCATGGAGCACCTGGTCGCCGAGGGCATCGCCGACGGGACCCGGCTCGCGATCGAGGGCGGCAGCGCGGGCGGCTGGACCACGCTGGCCTGCCTCACCCGCACCACGACCTTCGCCGCCGGGATCTCGAGCTTCGGCGTCGCGGAGCTGGAGAGCTTCCGGCTGGAGACCCACGACTTCGAGTCGCGCTACCTCGACGGGCTCGTCGGCCCCTATCCGGAGCGTCGCGACCTGTACGTCGACCGGGCCCCGCTGAACCACGTCGACGAGCTCGAGTGCCCGGTGCTGCTCCTGCAGGGCGACGAGGACCGGATCGTCCCGCCGAGCCAGTCGGAGCGGGTGCGCGATGCGCTCGCCGCCAAGGGCATCCCCCACGCCTACCTGCTGTTCGAGGGGGAGCAGCACGGCTTCCGGAAGGCGGAGAGCATCATCGCGGCGCTCGAGGCGGGGCTGTCCTTCTACGGGCAGGTGCTCGGCTTCAGCCCGGCCTGCGTGCCGGTGCTGCCGCTCGACCGCGGCTGAGGGGCGCGGGCGACTCGGGCCTGAGGCTCGGAGCCTCGGTGCGGGAACTCGGGGGCCGGGCCGGGGACCGGGCTCGTCGCCCCGGACCTCGCCGATGTGGATGACGGTTCGCGCCTCCTCGATCTCCCGTACCCTCGTGAGCGGGGAAGAGACGGAGGGGGAACACATGACGTATCCGCAGGTGAACGGTCCGGCCGGTCAGGGGGCCTACGGCGCCCATCCCGGGCATCCGTCACCGGGTCAGCAGCAGTCTGGGATCCCGGACACCGGTCAGCAGCCCCCGGTGCAGCCGACGGGGGGAGCGGCGCCGCCGGTCCGCTCCGCACGGAGCCCTGCCCGGTGGCTGATCCTCGTGACGGCCGTGTCGCTGGTGCTCGGGGTCGGCGGCCTGCTGCTCCAGCTCCTGTACGCCCTCGACGTCTCCCTCCTGCGCGAGGAGCTGGTGGATCTGGGCGTCGCCCTCGTGGCCCTCCTCGCGGCCCCGATCTCCGTCGCCGCGTGGATCGCGGGCCTGGTCCTGGCGATCATCGTGACCAGCAGGGGCAGGGGCAGGCTGCGCGAGGGCGGCATCGTCCTGATGCTCGCGGGGTTCGCGGGCAGCCTGCTCGGGGTCGAGCTGAGCGGGAATCTGGACATGGTCCCGCAGTCGGTACAGGTCGTGGTCACCTCCCTCGAGGTCGGGGTCGGCCTGCTGACGGCGGTGCTCCGGATCGCCGGGATCCTGCTCCTGCTCGCGGGACTGCGGGCCCTGCCCTCCGCCGGCACGGCGCGGCGCTGAGCCCGGTCCCCAGGCGACGATCCGCCGCGTTCAGGGGACGGGTCGACAGCTCCTCCGACGAGCAGCCGACGTCACGCGCCGCGGCCCGCCCTCACGCCGTGGCGGCGAGGGCCTTCTCGATCTCGGGGGCGAGATCGGCCGGGGTCACGTCCGGGGCGAAGCGGGCGATGACCCGCCCGTCCCGGTCCAGCAGGAACTTGGTGAAGTTCCAGGGGATCTCCCCGGCCTCGACGCCCTCGTGCGCTCCGGTCAGCCACTGGTACAGCGGGTGGGCGTCCTCGCCGTTGACCTCGATCTTCGCGAACATCGGGAAGTCGACGCCGTAGTTGACCGAACAGAACTCGGCGATCTCGTCGGCCGAACCCGGCTCCTGGTGCATGAACTGGTCGCAGGGGAAGCCGAGCACCGCCAGGCCCCGCTCGTGGAGCCGGGCGTAGAGGTCCTGCAGGCCCGCGTACTGCGGCGTGAAGCCGCACTTCGAGGCGGTGTTGACGATCAGCACCACCTCGCCGACGTACTCGGAGAGGTCCTGCTCGGTCCCGGAGAGGGTGGTCGCGGTGAAATCGGCGAGGGTGCTCATGGATCCCATTGTGGACCTCCCGCGCCGGCAGCGGCAGGCCGTCCCCGCCGCCGGCAGGTGCCCCTGCTCCGCTCGCATGTCCTGCTCGCCCGTCCCGCTCAGACGTCCTGCTCGCCCGTCCCGCTCAGATGTCCCGCGCCAGGAGCAGCGCCGCCTCCACCGCCCCGTCCATCCACGCCGACTCCTGCACGCAGCGGGCCAGCAGCCACTCCCGCACCCGCCCCGGGTCGAGGTCCGTCAGCCGCGCCATCCGGTCGGCGAAGGCACCGGGATCCGCCCGCATCCGCTCCGGGTCGTTGAGCATGTGCTGCAGCACGTCGTAGTGGGGATCGCCGACGTACGGCTTCGGGTCGATGAGCACCCAGGGATCGGGGCCGTCGGCGGAGGCGAGGATGTTCCCGGGGTTGAGGTCGGTCGCGAGCAGCACGTGCTCCCCGTCCCACTCCTCCGGCAGGCGGCGGAACCGCTCGAGCGCGTGGTCGACCAGGTCGCGCGGCAGCCCTCCGGCCGACGGGTCGCTCCGCTCCGGTGCCGCATCGGGCCCGTCGGCCGATCCCGTCGGACCCAGCCCGGCCCGCGCCGCCGCCTCGTCGGCCCACCAGGCGCACATCTGCGCGAGCGGGCGGAAGCGCGCCGCCTCCTCCGCCCCGACCAGCCGCTCCGGCGCCACCCACAGCCGGCGCATCACCGCCGCCGCCACCTCGTCCCGCTCCGGCCAGGTCCCCCACTCGGCGAGCGGGGTCCCCGGACGCACCCGATCCAGCAGCAGCATCGCGGTGTCCCCCTCACGCTCGGCCCGGTGCACGCCCGCCGCGCCGTGCCCCTGCCAGGCCGCCATCCCGGCCGCCTCGTCGCGCGACTCGTCATGAGCCCACGCGACCTTGAGCACGCGCTCCGCGCCGTCGGCCGTGACCACCGGCGCCACCCAGGCGCTCGACCCGCCCGGCAGGAACGGAGCCGCGGCGCGCAGCCCCCAGCACTCGAGAAGCTCGTCGACCACGCCGGGGAGCCGCTCCCGCCAGGCGACCAGGCCGGAATCGTCGCTCTCGAGCAGACGCGGCGGCACCGGATGCCCGGCGATCTCGGGCGCGCGGGGCGGGACGGGGGCCATGTGATCTCCTGCGGCGGCGTCGGCGGGGGCGATGTCGAGACTACGGCGACGGCGCGCGGCGTTAGCCTTCAGGGGTGAAACCGTTCGTGCTCATCGCCGCCCGCCCCGAGGACTCCGTCGCCCAGGCCGAGAGGGAGTCCGTCCTGGACTTCACCGGGCTCGACGAGGCCGACCTGCTGTGGGTGCGGGTCGACCGCGAGCCCTTCCCCGACCTCGGCGACGAGGACCTCTCGGGGATCATCCTCGGCGGCAGCCCCTTCACCGTCTCCGAGCCGGAGGAGACGAAGTCCGAGGTCGAGCGCACCGCCGAGGCGGAGATCTTCCGCGTGCTGGACCGGGTGATCGCCGAGGACATCCCCTTCCTCGGCGCCTGCTACGGCATCGGCACCCTCGGCACCCACCAGGGCGCCCGCATCGACCACACCTACGGCGAGCCCCTCGGCGCCGTCGAGGTCACCCTCACCGACGCCGGCCGCGAGGACCCGCTGGTCCGCGAGGCCGGGCTCTCCGACACCTTCCTGGGCCTGGTCGGGCACAAGGAGGCGGTGCACACCCTGCCGCCGCATGCGACGGCGCTCGCCAGCTCGCCCACCGCCCCGGTGCAGATGTTCCGCGTCGGCACCCGCCAGTACGCGACCCAGTTCCATCCCGAGCTGGACGTCCCCTCGATCATCGAGCGGGCCCGCGCCTACCGCGACAACGGCTACTTCTCGCCCGACCAGATGGAGGAGATCTTCTCCTCCCTCGAACCGCTCACGGTCGACGAGCCGCGCCGCCTGCTGCGCGCCTTCGCCACGCTCTTCGCCCGCTGACCGGGCGCAGCGTCCCGGATGGAGCGGGGCGCCTCGGGTAGCCTCCCCGAGTGCCCCGATACACGCGCGCGCAGGTCCGCCGACGACAGCTGGTCGCGGCGGCGCTCGCCGTGGTGCTGCTCCTGGTGGTCGGCGGCTGCACCGCCGCGGTGATCGGCGCCCTGCGCGGCGACCCGGAACGTCGGGACCCGGCGGCCCGGACCCCCTTCGCCGCCGACGACGCGGCGATGGCCGTCGCGACGACCCCCGCGGAGGCGCCGATCCGCTCCCAGCTCCCCGACGGCGTCGAGCTCGCCGCCGACGAGACGATGGGCATCGACGTCTCGGGCCACCAGCAGCAGATCGACTGGTCGCTCGTCGCGTCCGACGGGGTCTCCTTCGCCTACATCAAGGCGACCGAGGGGGTGGGGCACACCGATACCCGCTTCCGCGAGAACTGGGACGGCGCGGTCGCCGAGGGCATCACCCCCGGCGCCTACCACTACTTCACGCTCTGCTCGCCGGGCGCGGCCCAGGCGGCGGACTTCCTCGCCGCCGCCCCGCCCGACGACACGGCCCTGCCGCCCGCCCTCGACCTCGAGTTCGACGGCGCCTGCGAGGCTCTGCCCGATGTGGTCGCCGTGCAGGCCGAGATCGACGCCTTCACCGCGGCGGTCGAGGAGGCGTGGGGGCGTCGACTGGTGATCTACTCCTCCTCCGACTGGCGCACCCAGTACGGTCTGCCCGTCACCGACTCCCGGCCCGACTGGCTCTTCGCCGAGCGGGATCGCCCGCAGCAGGAGGACTGGGCGGTGTGGCAGCTGCGCTTCGACGGCACGGTCGCCGGGATCGAGGGAGGAGTGGACGTGGACGTCGCCCGGATCGAGCTGCTCCGGGAGCACGCCACGATCCCCGACGGCGAGGGCGCGCTCGGGCACGAGGTCTCGGCGGGGTAGGGCTGGTGTGGGAGGGGCGGCAGGTCGCCCAGTCCCCGGTCCTGGCGGGGGGCCTGCTGAAAAGCTGCGTGTGGCGTGACCTCAACGCTCCACAGGGCTTGAGGTCACGCCCGGCGCGGAGTTTCAGCAGCTGGCCCGCGGCCCAGCCTGGCCCGGGGGACGTGACCTGTCCGCCCGGCCCGGGCCGCCTGGCCGACCGGCCGCGCCCAGTCCGCCCCCGCGGTCAGTTCGGCAGGTCGTGGCGGATGACGTGCTCCCGCCCGATGCTCTCGACGAGGACGTCGAGGGTGGTGGTCCAGTGCTCGAGGAGTCCCTGGCGTTCGGCGGCGCCGAGCAGGCGTTCCTGGTGGATGCCGATCGTGGTGCCGGTGGCGGCCCCGTGCAACGTCACCTGGAACACGGTCTCGTGATCGAGGGTCGCGGGGGTCCAACGCAGCCGCACCCGTCGGCCCACGTGGCAGCCGACGACGCGCCCTCGGATCCGAGCCCCGTCGCGCACCGGGGCGCCGACCATCTGCGGCACGGACTCGACGCCGAGCCACTGGGGGAGCCACTCGCCGAGCAGGCGTCGCCAGACGTCCGAGGCGGGGGCGGCGACGGTGCGGCTGACGCCGAGCTGCCACCCGGCGTCGCGGGTGAGGCCGACGGGCGTGGGGGAGATCTCGGTCTGCATACGGCCAGCGTAGGGGCGCTCCGCCCGGTTGGTGCCGACGCACCGGAGGCGTCCTCAGGTGTTCGACTGCCCGTCGCCGGACGGTCACCCGGGGTCGGTCAGGCCGCCTCGATCGCCTCGCGCACGGAACCCGCGGCGGCGATGTCGCCGGCGAAGATCTCGCCGTCGATCATCACCACGGGGGTGCCCTGGACGCTCTGCAGCGCCTCCGGCTCGACGACGTCCAGCAGCCACGGCAGGTAGGTGCCGGCGGCGACGTCCTCGCTCACGTCCACGCCGGTGGCCTCCTGGATCCGCCCGACGAGCTCCTCGTCGGTGAGCCCTTCCTCGCCGGGCTGGTTCCCGAACAGCGCCCGCTCGGCGTCGAACCAGGTCTGCGGGTCCTCCGTCGCGGCGTAGGCGGCGAGGGCGGCGTTCGCGGCCCGGCCCGAGTAGCCCGCGGGGGACGAGTTCGGATCCAGCATCGGCCGGGGGTGGACTCGCAGCGTGATCTCCCCGGAGCCGGCGAGGGTCTCGAGGTCCACGCCGTGGGTCTCGTGGAAGGTCGCGCAGTGGGGGCAGAGGAAGTCCAGGTAGAGGTCGACGACGGGGCCGTCCTCGCTCGAGGACAGTTCGAGGTACGGCTGGTCCTCGGCGACGCCGGGCGGGGCGAGGATCCCGGTCGGGGCGGGCGCCACCTCGTCGTCCCCGCCGCGGAGGACCATGAATCCGACGATGCCGGCGACCGCGGCGAGGAGCACGAGCACCAGGCAGGCGGCGCCGACGATCGCGGCGATGATGAGCGGGCGGCGGGAGCCGGTGTCGGCCATGGGGTCCTCGGGGGTCGGTCGGCGGGGTCCCGGTCAGCGTAGCCGGACGTTCAGTCACCGCCTCGGGCGGAGGTCCCCGCCCGTCGGGACCGCTCGGTGCGGTCCGCGGTCAGGGCTGCAGCCGGCTGCGCCGCCAGGCGCCGTCGGCCGCCGCCTCGTAGACCAGCCGGTCATGGACCCGGTGCGCGCGACCCTGCCAGAACTCGATCCGCTCGGGGCGCAGGCGCAGCCCGCCCCAGAACTCCGGGCGCGGCACCTCCTGCCCCGCGAACCGCGTCTCGGCCTCGGCGTACTGCGCCTCGAGCCGCTCGCGGGAGTCGATCTCGCGGGACTGCCGGGAGGCCCAGGCGCCGAGCTGGGAGCCGCGCGGTCGGCTCGCCCAGTAGGCATCGGACTCCTCTGCGGGGACCGGGCCGACGGGGCCCTCGATCCGCACCTGCCGTTGCAGCGCGTACCAGGGCAGCAGCAGAGCGGCCCGCGGGGTCGCGGCCATCTCGCGGCCTTTGTCCGAGTCGAGGTTCGTGTAGACCACCGCGCCGCGCGCGTCGAGGCCCTTGAGCAGCACGGTGCGGGAGCGGGGCCGCGGGGCGCCGTCCGCGTCCAGCGCCACCGTGGAGAGGACGGCGGCGGTCGGGTCGTGGAGGTCGCCGTGAGCGTCGCGGCGGGCGAGGGCCTCGTCCATCCAGCGGGAGAACAGGGCGAAAGGATCGGCGGGGGCGTCGTCGGCGAGGGCACCGGCGAGGTAGTCGAGGCGGTCTCCCGCGAGGCGATCCGAGGCGCTGGTCATGCCTGCGATCCTAGGCGTGCCGGTGGCGGGGCCGCAGGAGGGGGCCGAGCCCCGGGGTGCGCCGCGCCGCGGGGCGATGGCTCCGGCCGGAGCGCTGCGGTGGGCGGACCGCGTCGACGTCGATCTCGACGAGCGAGGGGTCCGCTCCCGCGGCCTCGGCCCGGCGACGGGCTCGGCGCACGGCGCGCAGCAGCTCGGCCTCGCCGTAGGCGTCGGGGAGGGGGCGGTAGAGGATCGGGGCGCCCGGGTCGCGGGTGCCGGTGCGGCTGGTGGCGATGCGTGAGGTGCTCATGGACCCCACCCTCCGCCGCGGGGTGCGGGCGCCGCGTCCGCCTGGCGGGGCGAGGGCGTGGCACCGCGGTCTGATCCCGGACGGAGACGCGTCCACCTCGGGGGGCGCCGTCGCCGCGATCTGGCTCGACGGCCGCTGCGTGGGGACGGTCGACTACGACCCCGACGCGACCGACGGCCTCGAGCCCGGTGACGTCAACGTGGCGTACGGCGTCGCCGCCGAGGTGCGCGGTCGTGGCGTGGCCGTGCGCGCGGTCGAGCACCTCAGCGCGGAGAACCTCGAGGCCGGCGTCGGCCACCGCGCCGTGATCCGGGCGGACACCCGCAATCCGGCCTCCTCCCGCGTGGCCGAGAAGACCGGCTTCACGCATCTCCGCGACATCCGCATCGCGTCGGTGGCGGGCGCGGACGCGGTGCCGGAGGTCCTGCGCGTCCACGTCAGGGAGCTCCGAGCGTAGATCTGGAGCCGGAGACCGCCCCGACGGGAACAGGAACCGGGCACCCGTCAGTACGCTGACGTGATGGACGGCGACCAGCGGCGGACCCGGATCATCCTCGCCCGGCACGGCGAGGCCGCCTATCCGATCCCTGCGACGGAGGAGACCCGTGGAGGGGTCCTCACCGAGCTCGGGCAGGAGCAGGCGCGCGCACTGGCGGCGCGGATACGGGACGAGCGCGTCACCGCCGTCGTCAGCTCGGAGCTCTCCCGCGCACGGGAGACAGCAGGGATCGTCGCGCACGCGCTCGGGCTCGAGCCGGGGACGCGCCCCGGACTGCACGAGTACGAGCAGGGGGACGAGCCGTTCGACGTCCTCTCCGTCGGCCGGACGCTGCTCGGCTGGCTGGCCGGTGACCTCGACGCGAGGATCCTCGGCGGTGAGAGCGGCCGCGAGATCGTGCAGCGGGTCATGCCCGTCCTCGAGGACCTCGCCCGCTCGCACGGAGGGGAGACCGTGCTCGTCGTCATCCACGGCGGCGCGATCATCGCGACCCTCGGCGGCGTGGCCCCCGGCCGCACCGGGCTGCCGAGCGACGGCGACCCGTACCGGCTCGAGAGCGATCTCGTCGGCGGAGCGTCGTTCCGCCTCGACCACGCGGAGGGATCCTGGCGGATGCTCCCGCCCGACGCGCCGACGGACTGATCCCCTCCAGGCTGTTCCTGCCGTGGCGGGCGGACCGCCGGGACGTGGCGTGACCTCTGCCGCTCCCGGCCGAGCACTGGCGCGATCCGTGCGACCGACGTCCGCGCGGCACATGGTGCATGGCGGGGAGCCGTAGTGGGATGGCGTCATGGACCTCGAACGCAGCGCGACCCCCGGCCCGACCCTCGACGGCAGCGCCGGAGACGCGGACTACGGACGGATCGGCCCCGGCTACTCCCGCTACCGCCGCCCCGAGCCGGCCTTCGCCGCGGCGATCCGGGAGGCGCTCGGGCCGGCGCGCACCCTCGTCAACGTCGGCGCGGGCGCCGGGTCGTACGAGCCGGACCATCTCGAGGTCACCGCTGTCGAGCCGAGTGCCGCGATGCGCGCGCAGCGGCCCGCGGGCTCCGCCCCGGTGATCGACGCGGTCGCCGAGCAGCTCCCCTTCGAGGACCTCACCGTCGACGCCGCCCTCGCCTCGTTCACCGTGCACCAGTGGCAGGACCTGCGCGGCGGCCTCGCGGAGCTACGGCGCGTGGCCCGCGGCCCCGTCGTGATCCTCACCTGCGATCCCGCGGCCCTGGACCGCTCGTGGATCGCCGAGTACGCCCCCGAGGTGATCGCCACGGAGGCCGGCCGCTATCCCGCGATTTCCGCGCTGCGGGACGGCCTCGGCGGGAGCGTCGAGGTGCACGAGCTGCCCATCCCGCTCGCCTGCGTCGACGGCTTCTCCGAGGCGTACTACGGGCGCCCGGAGATGCTGCTGGATCCCGGGGCGCGGCGCGCGAACTCCGCGTGGAGCTTCGTCGGCGCGGAGGTCGAGGAGCGCTTCGTGCGCACCCTGCGCGCGGACCTCGACTCCGGGACCTGGGACGCCCGGCACGGGGACCTGCGCACCCTCCCCGCCTTCGCCGGGTCCCTGCGCCTGATCGTCGGCCGCCCGTGACCGGTGCCGACCACCGGGTGGCGGTGCTCGTGCTGGACGGCGCGAAGGCGCTCGACGTCGGCATCGCCGCGCACGTCTTCGCGAAGCGGCCCGGCATGCCCTACGAGGTGCAGGTCTGCGCGGAGCGGCCCGGCACCGTCGAGGGCTGGAACGGCCTCGCCTACGCCGTCGGCCACGGGCTCGACGTCCTCGAGCGGGCCGGGACGATCCTCGTCCCCGGGTTCCGTGACCCCGCCGCGGTCACCACCCCGCCCGCCGTGATCGCGGCCCTCCGCGCCGCCCACGACCGCGGCACCCGCATCGCCGCGATCTCCACCGGAGCCTTCACCCTCGCCGCCGCCGGGCTGCTGGACGGCCGGCGCGCCACCACCCACTGGCACTACACGCACGTGCTCCAGGAGCGGTACCCGCAGGTCGAGGTCGACGGCGACGTACTCTTCGTCGACGCCGGCCAGGTGCTCACGAGCGCGGGCGCCGCGAGCGGCATCGACCTGTGCCTGCACCTCGTCCGGCGCGACCACGGCGTCGCCCTCGCCAACCAGGTCGCGCGGCGCCTGGTCAGCGCCCCGTATCGCAGCGGCGGGCAGGCGCAGTACGTCCCCCGCTCCATCCCCGAGCCCCTCGGCGACGACTTCGCCCGCACCCGAGCCTGGGCCCTCGAGCACCTTGACGGCGACCTCACCCTCGCGGCCCTCGCCCGGCGCGCGAACGTCTCCCCGCGCACCTTCTCGCGGCGCTTCACGGCCGACGCCGGCCTCACCCCGCTGCAGTGGGTGCTGCGTGCCCGCATCGACCGCGCCCGCGAGCTCCTCGAGGCCACCGACCTCACCGTCACCCGGATCGCGCAGGCCACGGGGCTGGGCACGGACACGAACCTGCGGCGGCACTTCGGCGTGATCGTCGGGACCTCCCCGACGGCCTACCGCGCGACCTTCCGCGACGGCGGCGGAGAGGCGGGGTGAGCCCTCGCGGCTGTCGCCTGCCTGCTCACAGGTGGAGCGAGGGTTTCCGCCCTCCGCCCGGGTCCGAGTCGGTCTCGGCGATCTTGCCGGCGATGAAGGCATCGACGTCGAAGTGCTCCGCCTCGCCGCTGTTCTCCCCGGCCTCGAGTGCGGAACGGAGTACGGCGCGGAGGTCCTCGGGGTGACTGGCTGTGCTCATCGGTGCCATCACCTGAAACTACCGACGATGAGCGGTGCGGTGGAAGGGGTGCCGGAAGGCGCTCACGACCGGGCCGACGTCCCCTCCGCCTCGGAGGCGCGGTGACTGGCCGGGACCCGGTCCCGGTCGTAGGTGATCTCGGTGAAGCCGTGGGGAGCGGGGCGGCCCTGCTCGTCGACGTGCACGAACACCATCTCCTCGATCGTGAGGATGCTCTTCTGCGTGAACAGGTTGCGGGCCTCCGCGCGCATCGTGAGCGAGGAGCGGCCGAAGGCGGTGGCGACGAGGCCGATCTCCACGATGTCGCCTTCGCGGGCGGAGGAGACGAAGACGATCTCGGACATGTACTTCGTGACGACGCGCTGCTGCCCGAGCTGGATGATCGCGTACACGGCGGCCTCCTCGTCGATCCAGCGCAGCAGGCTGCCGCCGAACAGCGTGCCGTTCGCGTTGAGGTCCTCGGGGCGCACCCACTTGCGGGTGCGGAAGGACATGACCGGTTCGGCGGAAGCATCGTTCATGGTGCCGGAGCGTAGCGCCGCCGAGGTCGCCGCTGGGCACCGGTGTTGCGCACGGAACGTGTGGTGACCAGCACGTTCCTCTCCCTGGTCACGGCGCGGGCGGGGCGGCGACGGGCGCGGACTCCTCGATGCGTGCCCGCGCCGCCGACATCGCCGCGAGGATCTCCGCCTCGTGCTCGGCGGAGTGGCGCGGCAGCGGCACCGAGCAGCTGATCGCGTCGATCACCTCACGGTCGTAGCGCAGCGCGAACCCGTAGCAGCGCAGACCCACGGTGTTCTCCTGCTCCTCGACGGCGTAGCCGCGCTCGGCGGTCGCGGCGAGCTCCGCCGCGAGCGCGGCGTGGTCGGTGAGGGAGAAGCGGGTCAGCGGCGGCGGCATCCGCTCCGGCACGGCCGACGGGTTGGCGGCGAGGATCGCCCGTCCCAGCGCGGTGTGCACGGCGGGCAGGCGTCGGCCGACGCGCGGCATGACCCGCGCATACTCGTGCGACTCGACGGTGTCGAGGTAGACCACCTGGTCGCGGTCGAGCCGGGCGAGGTGCACCGTCTCCCCGAGGATGGCGGAGAGGTCGGCGAGGATCGGGTGGACCAGGCGCACCCGCGGGTCCCGGTCGAGGTAGCTGGTGCCGGCGAGCAGGGCCCGGATCCCGACCGAGTAGAAGGTGCCGGTGGGGTCGGTCTGCACCCAGCCGCTGGTCACGAGGGTCTGGAGCAGAGCGTGGGTCGAGGAGCGGGGCCAGCCGAGGGCGTCGGCGATCTCGCGCAGCCGCGTGAGGGTGCCCTGCCGGGCCGCGAGGTGCTCGAGCAGCTCGATGGTGCGGGCAGCGGACTTCACCTCGCGCGCCCCGGCGGCGGGGGAGGGGCCCGGCTCGGTGCTGGTCATGGGCTGAGGATAGACGGCGTCCGGTGGGAGGACGACGTTCGGGCAAGCGGATTCCGAGACACTCTTGTGCTCGCGTGTCCACATATGTGAATCTTGGGCGGTCGCCTTCCTGCATCGGAGCAGCCATGACACCCACCGACGGCACGAGCCCCGCCGGCCCCGCGTCCCCCGTCCACGGCATCATCCCCGCCCTCGTCACGCCCCTCGACCGTGACGGCGAGCTGCTCGAGGACGGCCTGCGCCAGGTCCTCGACCACACCATCGACCGCGGCGTGCACGGCGTCTTCGTGCTCGGCAGCAGCGGGGAGATCTACGGCCTCGACGCCGCGCAGAAGCGTCGCGTGGTCGAGATCGCCGTCGAGCACACGGCCGGGCGCGTGCCCGTCCTCGCCGGGGCCGGCGAGATCTCCACCCGCGAATGCGTGCGCACCGCCCGGATGGTCGAGGAGGTGGGCGGGGTCGCGGGACTCTCCGTGCTCACGCCGTACTTCATGACCCCCACGCAGACCGAGCTGATCGAGCACTTCCGCGAGATCGCCGGGAGCACCACCCTGCCCGTCCTGCTCTACGACAACCCGCCGCGCACCCACGTGCAGCTCGAGATCCCGACCGTGCTCGAGCTCGCCGGCATCGACGGCATCGTCGGGCTCAAGGATTCCGCGGGCGACCTGGACCGCGTCCGCACGATCCTCGCCGAACGGCCCGAGGGCTTCTCGGTGCTGATGGGCCGGGACACCCTGATCCTGCCCGCGCTCGAGGCGGGAGCCGACGGCGCCATCGCGACCACCGCGAACGTCGCCCCCCGCGTCGTCGCCGGGATCTACGACGCTTTCCGCGCCGGGGACCTCGAGACCGCCCGCCGCCTGCAGGAGGCGCTCGTCCCGCTGCGCGAGCTGGTGCCCCGGGCGACCTTCCCGCTGGTCCTCAAGGAGGGCCTGCGGATCCTGGGGGTCGAGGCCGGGTTCGCCGTCGCCCCCGCCCGCGAGATCGACCCCGACCTGCGCGCCGACCTCGAGCGCGTGGTCACCGCGCTCGACGCCCTCTGATCCTCAGCGACCCCTGTCCCCGCACGACCTCTGACCCGGAAGGACCCCCACCATGACCATCGGATTCATCGGCCTGGGCATCATGGGCAAGCCCATGGCCCGCAACCTGCTCGCCGCCGGCCACGAGCTCGTGGTCCACAACCGCTCCCGCGCCGCGGTCGACGAGCTCGTCGCCGACGGCGCGACCGCCGCCGCGAGCCCCGCCGAGATCGCCGCCCGCGCCGACCTGATCCTCACGATGCTGCCCGACGGACCCGACGTCGAGACCGTCGTGCACGGCGAGGACGGCCTGCTCCGCGGGATCCGCGAGGGCGCCCTGCTCGTGGACATGAGCTCGATCGCCCCCGCGACCAGCCGGGCTGTCGCCGAGGCCCTCGCCGACCGCGGCGCGACGCTGCTCGACGCCCCCGTCTCCGGTGGGGAGCCCGCGGCGATCGCCGGCACGCTCGCCGTGATGGTCGGCGGTGCCGAGAGCGACCTCGAGCGGGCTCGCCCCGTGCTCGAGGCGGTGAGTCGCTCGATCACGCACGTCGGCCCCGTCGGCGCCGGCAACATCGCGAAGCTCGCCAACCAGGCGATCGTCGCGGTCAACATCGCGGTGCTCGGCGAGGCCGCCGTCCTCGCCCGCACCGCTGGGGTCGACCCGGAGGCCGTCCTCGACGCGATCCGCGGCGGGCTCGCCGGCTCCGCCGTGCTCGAGCAGAAGGCGCAGAAGATGCTCGGTGCCGACTTCGCGCCCGGCTTCCGCATCGACCTGCACATCAAGGACCTCGACAACGCGCTCGCCACCGGGCACGGGTCGGGCGCGGCCCTGCCGCTGACCGCCGCGGTGCGCGAGATGATGACCGCCCTCACCGCCGCCGGCCACGGTCGCGACGACCACTCCGTGCTGGTCACCCATCACGAGCGGCTCGCCGGTGTCACCCTCGCGGGCACCGCCGACGCCGTCGACGGCTCGCCCGCCACCCCGACCACCGCCACCGCCGAGGAGGAGCGCGCATGAGCGCCGACACCATCCGTTCCGTCCGCCTCTCGAGCGTGGTGCTGCCGCTGCCCACCGCGATCAGCGATGCGAAGGTCCTCACCGGTCGGCAGAAGCCGATGACCGAGGTGGTGCTGCTGTTCGCCGAGATCGCCACCGCGCTGGGCCTCGAGGGGATCGGCTTCTCCTACTCCAAGCGTGCCGGCGGACCCGCCCAGTACGCGCACGCGAAGGAGGTCGCCGGCCTGCTGATCGGCGAGGACCCCGCGGACATCCCGCGCCTGTACGAGCGGCTGCTGTGGGCCGGGGCGAGCGTCGGCCGCTCGGGGCTCGCGACCCAGGCGCTCGCCGCCCTCGACGTCGCGCTGTGGGACCTGAAGGCCAAGCGTGCTGACCTCCCGCTCGCGAAGCTGATCGGTGCCCACCGCGACTCGGTCCGCACCTACAACACTTCCGGCGGCTTCCTCTCCGCGCCGCTCGAGGAGGTGCGCGAGAACGCCGCACGCTCACTGGCCTCCGGCATCGGCGGCATCAAGATCAAGGTCGGCCACCCCGACGCCGCCGTGGACCGCGCTCGGGTCGAGGCGGTCCGCGAGACCATCGGCGCGGACGCCCCGCTGATGGTCGATGCCAATCAGCAGTGGGATCGGCCGACGGCCCTGCGGATGGGCCGCTGGCTCGAGCAGTTCGATCTGGTGTGGATCGAGGAGCCGCTGGACGCCTACGACGTCGAAGGTCATCGGCAGCTCGCCGACGCCCTCGACACTCCGATCGCGACCGGCGAGATGCTCGCCTCCGTCGCCGAACACGTGCGGCTGATCGACGCCCGAGCCTGCGACATCATCCAGCCGGACGCGCCGCGCGTCGGTGGCATCACGCAGTTCCTGAAGCTCGCGACCCTCGCCGACCACGCCGGCCTGCAGCTCGCCCCGCACTTCGCGATGGAGATCCACCTGCACCTCGCCGCCGCCTACCCGCGCGAGCCCTGGGTCGAGCACTTCGACTGGCTCGACCCGCTGTTCGAGGAGCGGCTCGAGACGACGGGCGGCCGGATGCTGGTCCCGGACCGTCCGGGGCTGGGCATCACGCTGTCCGAGCGGTGCCGAGCGTTGACCGCGGACTCCGTCCTGCTCGGGGGCTGAGGGCCGGACACGGCGGCGGGATACGCCCGGATGAGCCGGGGGCCGACGGGCGACGACGGTCGTGCGACCGACGGGAACCCGTCGGCCGAGCTTCCCACGAGGTATCTGCAACCCGTAGTATCACTTACGCTGGCCGGGAGCCGGCGTCGACCGGGGGACCCCACGGGGCCCGACGCCGCGGTCGCGCCACGCTCCCGCACCCGCCCGCAGACACCGTCGTCACAGGAGGACTCGTGCCCGAAGCCGTCATCGTCGCCGTCGCCCGCTCCCCGATCGGGCGGGCCCGCAAGGGGTCGCTGAAGGACGTCCGACCGGACGACCTCGCCGCCCAGATGATCCGCGCCGCGCTCGACCAGGTGCCCCAGCTCGATCCCGCCACGATCGACGACCTGCAGCTCGGCTGCGCGATCCCCGAGGGGTACCAGGGCGGGAACCTCGCCCGCACCGTCGCCGTCCGCCTCGGCCTGGACACCGTGCCCGGCGCGACCGTCACCCGCTTCTGCGCCTCCTCGGTCGAGACCACCCGCTCCGCCTTCCACGCGATCGTCTCCGGCGAGGCGCGCGCCGTGATCTCCGCGGGCGTCGAGTCGATCTCGTCCAGCACCGGCAAGCTGATGGAGGAGGACGCCCGCGACCCGCTGTTCCGGCAGGCCTGGGAGCGGACCGAGAAGCGCGCCACCCGCGAGATCCCCGCCCCCTGGCACGATCCGCGCGAGGACGGCGAGCTGCCCGACGCGTACATCACCATGGGCCAGACCGCGGAGAACGTCGCCGAGCTGCGCGGCGTGACCCGCGCGGCGCAGGACGAGTTCGCCGTCCGCTCCCAGAACCGCGCCGAGGCCGCGCGGGAGGCGGGCTTCTTCGCCCGCGACATCACTCCGGTCACCCTCGCTGACGGCACCATCGTCGACGCGGACGACTCTCCGCGTGCGGGAGTCACCCTCGAGGCGGTCTCCGCCCTCGATCCGGTGTTCCGCCCGGGCGGCACCGTCACCGCCGGCAACTGCTGCCCGCTCAACGACGGCGCCGCCGCGCTGATCGTCCTGGAGCGTGGGTACGCGGAGGAGCTCGGCATCACCCCGCTCGCCCGCGTCGTCGCGACCGGAGTCTCCGGGCTCAGTCCCGAGATCATGGGCCTCGGCCCCGTCGAGGCGACCCGGAAGGCGCTCGCGCTCGCCGACCTCACGATCGACGACATCGACCTCGTCGAGTTCAACGAAGCCTTCGCCGCGCAGGTCCTGCCCGCCGCGGAGGACCTCGGCATCGACCACGAGAGGCTCAACGTCCATGGGGGCGCGATCGCCCTCGGCCACCCCTGGGGCTCCACCGGCGCCCGCCTGACCACGACCCTGATCCACGGGCTGCAGGAGCGCGACGGCCGCTACGGCCTCGTCACCCTGTGCGTCGGCGGCGGTCAGGGCATGGCCCTCATCCTCGAGAGGATCAAGTGATGACCAGCAACGACACCTCCACCGGTCCCGGCTCGAGCGGCTGGGACGCCCCGGCGCCCGGCCACATCTCCCTCGGCGGCAACCCCGGCGCTCCCGAGCAGGACCATCACGAGTCCGTGGTCACCGGTCGCGCCGTGGTCTCCGCGCCCGATGCGTCGGCCGCGACCCCCGCGGAGCTCCTGCCCACCACCGCCGACCACTACGGCCTGTTCCAGGACGTCGCGGGCGAGGACCTGCGGGCCTGGGCGGATGCCCGCTCGCTCGCCGGTGAGATCCTGCCGCGCATCAACGACTGGTGGGACCGCGGCGAGTACCCGATCGAGCTGATCGCCCGCCTCGGCGCGCTCGACCTGCTCACCGACGGCCTCGACGTCCCCGGTCACCGGGTGCTCAGTCCGCTCGCGACGGGCCTGGTGAACATGGAGCTGTCCCGGATCGACGGCAGCGTCGGCACCATGGTGGGCGTGCAGGGCGGGCTCGCGCTGCGCTCGATCATGCTGCTCGGCTCCGAGGAGCAGAAGGAGCGCTGGGGCGACTCCCTCGCCCGCGGCACCGAGCACGCCGCCTTCGCCCTCACCGAGCCCGACCACGGGTCGGACTCGGTCTCGCTCGAGACCGTCGCCCGCCGCGACGGCGACAGCTGGGTGCTCTCCGGGGAGAAGCGCTGGATCGGCAACGGCGCCGGCTGCCACCTCTCCGTGGTGTGGGCGCGCATCGATGACGCAGATGACCCCGCCCTCCACGGCCAGGTCAGCGGATTCCTGGTGGACCAGTCCCTGCCCGGCTACGAGGCGGAGGTGATCCGCGGCAAGGTCGCGCTGCGCGCCATCCATCAGGCCCACATCACCCTCACGGATGTGCGGGTGCCGCTGGATCAGCGCCTGCCCGGAGCCCGCTCCTTCAAGGACACCTCCCGTGTGCTGTTCGCGACCCGCGCGGGTGTGGCCTGGGGCGCGCTCGGCCACGCGACCGCCTGTTACGAGGCGGCGCTCGAGCACGCGACGACCCGGATCCAGTTCGGCCGTCCGCTCGCCAAGGCCCAGCACGTCCAGGTGCGGCTCGCCGACATGCTGCAGACCCTCACCTCGATGCAGCTGCACTGCCGCCGCCTCGCGGACCTCGAGGCCGCGGGCACCATCCGGCCGGAGCAGGCCTCGCTCGCCAAGGTGCACAACACCCGCGCCGCCCGCGAGATCGCCGCGAACGCCCGCGACCTCCTCGGCGGCTCCGGGATCCTGCTCGAGAACCGCGTGGTACGCCACCGCAGCGACCTCGAGGCCCTCCACACCTACGAGGGCACCGACACCATGCAGTCCCTCATCGTGGGTCGAGCGATCACGGGGGCCAGCGCGTTCGCGTGAGCCCGTGGGCCGCGGGGCGGCCGACGGGTTGGCTGTCGGCGGCCAGCAGCCGACTGCGGCGCGGCGGCGGAGCGGGTGCTCAGTCGCCGCGCCGTCAGACGCCGTCGTACAGCAGGAGGATCTGCACTGCGGTCATGCGTTCGTCATCGCTGAGGTCATGACCGCGCGTATCCAGGACGAACTTCTTCCATTGCGCGCCGTCGCCGCCGAAGATCGTCGCCCAGTGCGTGGCTTCCGCCATGGAGTCAAAGCGCATGTAGGTGCCGTACGGGGTTTCCCAGGCCTCCACGCAGCTGATCTCCTGGGCGCAGTACTCCGAGGTGACGTCGGTCGTCTCGCTGAAGGCCGGGGGACCCGCCACCAGATCTTCAACGGTCAGCCCGGGCCCCCAGAAGTACCATCGCGCGCCGAGCGCCACGGCTACCACGGCGACGACCGTCAGGGTTGCCGCGAGAGCGAACGCGACCTTCCAGCCGGTGCTCAGACGTCCGCCGTCGAAATCCATGAATCAGGCCCCCTGAGGTCATGAGCGCTGATCACGGTTCGTCGCTCCTACCAGGGAAGATACCTGTGCGACTGAGCCGGCCGAACGACGCTTCACGAGGCCCTCACGAGACCTCCCCGCGGGGCAGGTCGACTCTGATGCTCTCGGCATGCCGTCTACGACACCGTCGTGCGTGCCTGGCACCTCCCGAGCGGCTCCGCACTCCGACGCGACTTTCGCGTAATCCGGCCCCCGCTCACAGCCCCCGCAGCGCCTCGACCAGTTCCTCCGTGCTCTGGCCGGGGCAGACCGGGAACTCCCGGACTGTGGAGGGCTCGCCGCCGCGGGTCAGCGTGAGCTCCGCGGTCGCGCCGCCGCAGCCGATCCGGTCCTGGTCGAGCAGCACGCCGTTGATCCCCTGGAGCGCCGCGGCGACCTCGGGCGCCTCGAGCACCCGCTGCCCCTCCTCGGGCCCGGGGGCGAGATCCGCGCCCCATCCCTCGGGGGCGCCTTCCGCCTGGACCATGATCGTCCCCCGTCCCCCGTGAGCGTGCCGCGCCAACCCCTGACCTGCGGCCTGCTCCCACTGTAGGGCGGTCACGCCGCCCTGCCCACGGGGAGGACTGCCCATCGCCCCTCACTCTTGCCACGTGGGAAACCCGCCCCCAGACTGGAGCGGACCCCCGTCGGCCGGACCGTATGCCGCCGACCCGGCCCCGCGAAGGACGATGATGACCGCGCACCCCGCCCCGCACGCCCCGGATCAGCCCGCCCCGCACGGCTCCGATCTGTACGGCTCCGATCCGCACTTCCCCGCCCTGCACCGCGTGCACGAGCGCGGCTGGCTCAACGACCCCAACGGGATCCTCCGCCACGACGGCCGCTGGCACGTCTACTTCCAGCACAACCCGCACTCCGCCCGCCACGGCCAGATCCTCTGGGGCCACATGTCCTCCCCGGACCTCGTCACCTGGCAGGTCGAGCCGCACGGGCCCGTGCCGCGCCCCGGGGAGGCGGACCGCGGCGGCTGCTGGAGCGGCGTCGGCCTCGTGGACCGCAGCACCGACCCGTCGGGTGTCCCCACCCTCGTCTATTCCGGGGTCGACGGCGAGAGGGACGACCACTCCCGTGTGATCGTCGCCCGTACCGACGCGGATCTCCAGGCCGTCACCCGCTCGGTCCTCGCGGCCGACGTGCCGCCGGTCGCGGGGCTCGTCGCGATCCGCGACCCGTTCCTGGTCGAGCTCGGCGGCCGGCGCTGGGCGATCCAGAGCGGCGCGGTCCGCGAGGGGGAGGAGCAGATCCCCGTCGTCTTCCTCTTCGCCGCCGACGACCTCGAGCACTGGGAGTACCTGGGCCTGCTCCTCACCGGCCGCGACCCCGTCGCGGCGGCGCACGCCCCCGCGGTGCTGTGGGAGTGCCCGCAGCTGGTGCGTCTGGGGGAGGAGTGGGTGCTGATGCTCTCGACCTGGGCCGGGCCCGAGGCTTCCGGGCCCGCGCACCGCGTCGACCACGTCGTGGGTGCGCTCGAGATCGGCCCCGAGGGGCACCCCGTGTTCACCGCCCGCAGCGGCGGTCGCGTCGACCTCGGCCCCGACGTCTACGCCCCGCAGGCCGTCGTCGACGGCGACCGTGTGCTGCTGTGGGGCTGGTCGTGGGAGGGCGGGGAGCGCACCGCCGAGCAGGCCGACGCGCAGGGCTGGGCCGGTGCGCTGACCTTCCCGCGCGAGCTTCGGCTCGACGGGGACCGGCTCCTCGCCCGGGTCCCCGCCGAGCTCGAGGCGCTGCGCCGCGAGGAGCTCGCGATCGCCGGCGTGACCGACGGTGCCGGCCCGGCCGACGGTGCGGGTCCAGCCGATGGTGCGGGCCCGGCCGACGACGGCACGTCGATCGGCGCGGTCGTCCGGGAGGCGCCGGTCCGGCTCGAGGTGCGCACGGGCGGGGCGCTGCGGGTGGAGATCCTCGCGGCCGACGGCTCGGCCCGGGAGGTGCTCGCGGTCGACGACGGCCCGGCCACGGTGCTGCTCGACGGCAGCCTGCTCGAGCTGATCCCGGACGCCGCCGTGCCGCGCACCCATCGGCTCTACCCGTCGGCCGGGGAGCGGGTGCGGGTCAGCGGCGCGCTCGAGGCGGCCTGGCGGCTCGGCCCGACCCACCGCGCCTGAGCGCCGGCGCCGGATCGGGACCGAGCCGGCAGGCGCGTCGGCCCCGTCGGTGCGGAGACCGCGCTCTCAGGGGAGCGCGCCGGCGGGGCTCGGCCGGTGCATGTGCAGGCGCGGATGCCGGGCGAGCAGCGCGTCGCAGCGGCTCTCGACCAGCGCATTCCCCGCCATGCCGAGGAAGATCGCGTGGCCCTCGGCGCTCGCGCGCTCCCCGAGCACCCATTCGGAGACCCAGGCGTCGAGCGCCGTGCAGGCCCGCAGGCCGCGGGGCTCGTGCGGGGCGGTGACCACGACGTGCTGGGCGATGCCGGGCGGAACCGCGATGAGCGGGTGACGCCGGGCGGGCAGCTCGATCACCAGCTCGCCGACGGAGTCCCAGGGGAAGCCGCTCAGCAGCAGGCGCAGCAGGGGGAGGTCCTGCTCGTCCCCGATCAGGAGATGGCGAGGGGTGAGGGTGTCCACGGTGCTCCTCGGACGGCGGGAGCCGGGACGGGCCCGGCGGGGTGTCCGACACCGTAGACGCGACCGAGCTACTCAGGCAAGGCTTGCCTAACTCTCGAGACGGGATGTGGGCCGACTCCGCAGCTTCTCGTGCCCCAGCGCGCCTTGAGCGAGTCGACCTGCTCGCGCAGCAGCACCTGCATGTCGAGGGACTCGTCGATCAGCCACTGCACCTGGAGTCCGTCCATCAGCGCGACCATCTGCCGGGCGATCACCTCGCGCGGGGCGTCCTCGCGCACCGCCCCGTTCTCCTGGTCCAGTCGGAGGCCCTCCATGAGGTTCTCGACCACCGAGCGGTAGTGCCGGCGCATCCACTCGTGCGCCGGATGCTCGGGCGGTACCGCCTCGCTCACCATGGTCATGTACAGGGCCACCATCTGGCGGCGCTGCATGTTCATCCCGGCCACCTCGACGAGGTGGTCGAAGGCGCGCCAGGGGATCTCCCCGAGGTGGTCCGCGGGATCGGCGTCGACCTCGTCGCGACGGGCGAGCACCGCCCCCAGCAGTGCCCGCTTGGAGGGGAAGTGATGGGCGAGTCCCGAGGGGGAGATGCCCGCCGCCTCGGCGATCTGCGCCATCGAGGTGGCGGCGTACCCCTGCGTGCCGATCAGCTCGACCGCGGCATGCAGCACCGCGTTGCGCACGACCGTCGAGTCCTGCCCCTTGGGCCGGCCGCGGCCCCGCCGCGGCGGCGACAGCGCTGTCCCCTGGCTCATCGGTCTCTCCTCGTCCGTCGGGGCGTCCTCGCCCCCGGCTCTGCGGCGACGCCGGGCCGACCATGAGGTCGACCCGGTGTCGCATCAATGATGTGGACCCACTATTTCACGCCGCGGATGAACATCGTGAGCACGGCGCCCAGCACGGCCGCCACGAGGGCGACCACGAGCAGGGCCGTGAAGTCCGTGCCGCCTCCCAGCGAGGCCAGCAGGAAGCCGCCGACGCCCGGGGCGAGGGACTGCGGGAGGGCGTTGGCCATGTTGAACACGCCCAGGTCCTTGCCGGTGTTCATGCGGTCGGGGAGCACCTCGAAGACGAGCGCGAGGTCCACCGCGATGTACGCGCCGTAGGAGAGGCCCAGGACGATCTCGACCAGGTAGAACATGCCCACGGTGTCCGCGTGCAGCAGCAGGTAGGTGCCGATGCCGAAGATCAGGATCGCCGCGGCGACGATCACCTTGCGGCGCCCGAGGCGGTCCGAGAGCCAGCCCGCGGCGAGGCTCGAGACCATCGAGGCGACGGTGTAGAGGGTCACGCCGATCGCGACCGCCGCGGCGGCGTCCGCCGTGGTGAGCCCGAGGTGATTCTCCATGTAGAGCAGGCGGAAGGTCGTGAACAGGTAGGACGCGAAGATGATCATGAAGCGGCCCCACCAGGCCAGCCCGAAGTCCGGGTAGCGGATCGGGTTGGTCCAGAAAGTAGAGAGCAGCTCGCGCAGGTTGAAGGGGTACTTGTTCTTCTTGAGCGTCGGCTCGGGGACCGACAGCGCGTAGATGATGAAGGCGAGCGCGCCGAGCACCGCCGGGACCATGAACAGCAGCAGCATGTTCGTGGTGAAGAAGGAGCCCATCCAGGTCGCGGCCATGACGGCGACGTTCTGCGCGATGCCGACGATGCCCGAGGTCTTGCCGTACTGCTCCTCGGAGAGCTGGTCGGCGAGGGAGGCGGTGTAAGCCGAGAAGCCCGTGTTGGCGAAGGCCTGGGCGAGGAACCAGCCGATCGCGAGCACCAGGGCGTTCGTGCCGAGCGCGATCACCAGCAGCGAGGCCACCAGGCCCAGCACGCCGATGATCATCCACGGCCGACGACGGCCGAAGCGGCCGATGGTGCGGTCGGAGATCCGGCCGCCGACGGCGTTGAAGATGACCGCGGCGAGCGCCCCCGGCGGGATGACGAGGCCGAGCATCGCGGCCTGCTCGGCGGGGTTGTCGGTGAGGGTCGCGACCTTGAGCTGCAGCGACACCATCACCGGCGCCAGCAGGGCGAGGAACAGGCCGAACTGGCCCAGGGCCACCGAGCCGATGAACCAGGCCGGCTTCTTGGCGTCGGGCTTGATGCCGAGGTGGGGGATGGGCAGCGTCGGGCCGATGAGGTTCGGGCTGCCCGCGTAGTCGATCGTGCCGTCGTCCGTGAAGGCCGGGGGCGGGGTCTGGGTGGTCATGGGACTCCTTCGTCGCAGGGCGCGCGGCCCCGGGGCCGCCGTCTGCGGTCCCTGCTGTCGACTCCGGCCCTGGGTCCCGGCGGCGACTGCTGGAGGAGATTATTAGTGGAGTGGAACTAATTAGTCGAGCCGCGTCGGCCCACGTGAGGCGAATCACGCGAGTCGTTCGGGAAGTGCGCAGGTCAGGGGGTGCGGACGGCTCCGAAGGAGAGGGTCCGCCGCAGGGCGAAGCCCAGATGCTGATACGCCGCGATCGCTCCCGTGTTCGAGGCCGAGGCGTGCAGCATCGCCCGATCGCCCCGTGCGCGGATCCCGTGCGCCACGTCAAGCACCAGGCGCGAGGCGAGGCCCTGCCGACGGTGTTCGGCGTCGACCGCGACCGCGCTGATCTCCGTCCAGCCCGCCGGGTGCAGGCGCTCGCCAGCCATCGCCACGAGCCGCCCCTCGCGGCGCACCCCGAGGTAGCGGCCCATCTCGTGGGTGCGCGGCAGGAAGGGGCCCGGCTCGGTGCGCCGCACCAGGGCGAGCATCTCCTCGGCGTCCTCCGCGCCGAGCTCCTCGGCCTCCTCGAAGGGGCGGGTGGCCAGCGCGTCGGTCTCCACCAGCTGCACGCCGGGGATCGAGAACACGGGCAACCAGCCCGTCGGCAGCAGCGGGTCGGCATGGGAGACCATCACTCGCGCGTCGTGCCCGAACACGTCGATCAGCGCGTCCCAGACCTCCGGGTGCTCCCAGTCCCGCACGCCCACCATCGGGGAGACGTCCTCCGGATACCGCAGGACCAGCTCGTTGCCCTCCGCGAGATGCGCATGCGCCCCGGTCAGGGAGGACCAGGCGGGGGAGTCGAGCACGGCGGCGCCGGGCGGATCGACGAGCGGGGCGGAGGGGTCGGTCATGGTCTGCTCCCGGGGTGCGTGCGATGAGGGCCGACGGGCAACTTACTCCCGCACGCTCCCTCGCGCCCGTCGCGGGCGCGAGCGTGTGATGGGATGGGGCGCCGTGTCGCCCGCACTCCGTCGGCCGACGCCTCCGCCGCTGCGAAGGGAGCCGGCCCCGCGCCGTCACCGCTCATGACCCACCCCGTTCCGTCCACCGCCCCCGCCGCTCCCGGCGGCTCCCCGAGTCCCGGCGGGAACGCCGGTCGCCTCGCCGCCTTCGGCTGCCTGATGCTCATGATCATCCTGGTGGTGGGGGTCGGCGGATACTTCGGCATCGGGGCCGTGATGTCCCGCGGCGACCAGGGGGACGGCGAGGAGACGAGCGCGACGCCCGCCGGTCCGGTCGAGGCCTTCGGTGAGGACGAGGCTCAGCCCTTCGGCACCCCGCTGCTGTTCACGCCCCGCGACGTCTCGGGCGAGGTCGTGGTGACGCTGGACGCGGTGGACTGGGATGCCGGGGACGAGATCGCCGCCGCCAACATGTACAACGAGCCGGCCCCCGCTGGCAGCCGGTACATCATGGTCACGGCCACCCTCGAGAACCATGCTGAGGAGGACCTCGGTATCGCCGGGGGGATCGCGGTGCACTACGTCGAGGAGGACGGCACCGTCCATGAAGCCGAGCCCGTGGTGGTCCCGATCTATGAGGACTCCGACGAGGTGCCTGCGGGCGGCAGCCTCCAGTGGCAGTGGGCGTACCTCGTGCCCGAGGATGCCGCCGAGGGCGGGTACTTCGTCCTCTCGAACTTCGCCCCCGAGCTCGAGGACGGCCAGTGGGTCGAGGCCGCCTGAGCGGCGGGGCCTGAGCTGCGACTCAGCCGAGCGCGTCGTCGATCTGGTCGATCGAGGACCGCGCGCCTCCTCGACGCCCATGTCGAGCACCTGCTGCAGCCCCTCCGCGGTCGGGTAGACCGTGGTGTAGACCGCGTGCGTGCGCCCCTCCTGCTCGGTGAGCACGGCGGCGGGTGGTGATCCCACCGCTGCCGAGCAGGTCAGCGACGGCGGCGGGGACGATCCGACCACCGCCTCAGACGGCGGCGCCCGCTGGCCCGCCCGCCTCCGGTCGAGCTGGTCGAGGACCATCTCCTCGGAGCCGCTCGAGCTCTCCTGAGGCATCGCCTACCTCGTCCTGACCCCGCTGTACGACATCACCGAGATCACCACCGAGGAGATCGAGGGCTTCTGGTCCGCGACCGCGCAGCCGGGCCCCTCGAGCGACGCCTACGACGGTCGCTGGTACCACTTCTCCCGCTTCCCGGACCAGTGACCCGCGCAGGACAGGGGGCGGCGATCGTTATCGCCGCCCCCTATCCTCGTGACCATGTCATCGCCGCGGGACCGCTCCTCCGGGTACGACTGGGCCGAGTCCTCGACCCCGTCGGACCCGGTGCCGATCTCGCTCCCGGACCGACGCGCCGAAGGCCCGGTCCCGATCACCACGCCGTCGGACCCCGCGCCCTGGGCACCCGTCCCGGCTCCCGACCCGGCGCCGGAACCGGCGGTTCCCCTGGCACCTGTGGCCTCCGCCCGCTCGGGGACCGAGGAGGGCTTCGATCCCTCCGCTCTCGGCCGCCCCGACCCCGACGCCCTGCCGCGCGAGCTCCCGAGCGAGCCCCGCGACGCCCCGCTCTTCGGCTGGGACGACGCGGGCGATCCGGAGGACGACCCCGAGCGCCGCGCCCGCCGATCCCGCCGCGCCACACTGATCGGGATTGTCGCCCTGCAGGCCGCCGCCGTGCTGATCATCGGCGGCCTCGCCCTGCGCGGGGCGCTCGACCTCGTCGGACCGGACTCCGACCCGGTCGCCGCGGATCCGGGTGCCGCGCCCACAGGCCCCGCCGCGCCCCGCACGACCCCCGCCACCCCCACGGGCCAGGCCGGACCCCCTGACGCGGGGACGGTGACCGATGCGCAGGAGCGCGAGCTCACCGACGGCACCGGGGGGTACGACTCCCCGGGCGAGGTCGGCGAGCACACCTTCAGCTGGCCCACCTGGACCGATGGCACGCTCTCCGTGACCGCGCTCGAGGTGGACCCCGAGGCGACCCTCCCCGCGGCCGCCGGCGAGGACGTGATCCAGGAGGGCTACCGCCTCGTCTCGGTCACCTACGAGGCGCACTATGAGGGCCCGGGCGCCTTCGCCCCGGTCGAGGAGCTGTGGCTGACCGCGGAGACCGACCGCACCTATTACCAGGACGTCGCGGTGGGACTCGTCGCCGATCCGATGCGCTCCGCCCCCAAGCTGCGCGACGGCGAGAGTGCCCGCTTCACCAGTCTGTTCATCGTCGCCGAGGACGAGCTGGAGGAACTCCGTCTCGGCGCCCAGACCTTCGACGGGGAGATGCTCTACTACGCCGCCCCCTGAGCGGGGGAGCGCCGCGCGGCGCCCGGCGCCCGGTGGACACCCCGCCGCGGACTGAGGCATGATCTATCTGCAACTCGCGGTACCAGACACTGTCCGCGACGCCCGAGATCTCGACGACGAGTCCGCGAAAGGCTTCCCGCATGAGCAGCTACACCGAGCACGTCACCCGCGTCCTGCGCGAGGACCGCGACCATCCCGGGCTGGGCACCGTCGCCGTCCTCACCATCGCCCCGCCGGAGGGGGAGGAGTCGCGCCCGGCGACTCTCGGCCCCCGCTCCATCGAGGCCGTGACCGGCGCGATCTCCGAGGCGCTGGACCGGGCGGAGGCCGGTGAGATCGCCGCGATCGCCCTCACCGGCACCGGCCGCACCTTCCTCGCCGGTGCCGACCTGTCGATGTTCGCCGACCCCACCGCGGCCGCGAACGTCGAGACGATGACCCGCGCCGCGCACGACCTCCAGATCCGCGTGCGGCAGAGCCCCGTCCCGATCCTCGCGCACCTCAACGGCACCGCGCTCGGCGGCGGCCTCGAGGTCGCGCTGATGGCCGACGTGCGCACCGCCGCCCCCGGCGTGCGCGCCCTCGGCCTGCCCGAGACGGGCCTCGGGATCCTGCCCGGCTGGGGCGGCACCACCCTCCTGCAGAGCGTCGTCGACCCCGAGATCGCGGTCCGCATGATCCTCGAGGATCCCGCGCGCGACCTGCAGCTGAGCGCGCCGGCGGCCCTCGAGATCGGACTGGTCGACGCGCTCGCCGCCGATCTCGACGAGGCGCTCGAGCAGTTCGCCGCCCTCGCCGCCGCGCACCGGGACGAGGAGACGGCCGACGAGCCGGGTCCCGCCGCCGACGGCTCGGCGGGCCCCGCCGCCCGGGGCGCCTGGCCCGGCCGCACCGCGCCGCTGCCCGCGACCGGCAGCCCCGAGGCCGAGGCCCTGCTCGACGCCCTCGACGCTGCGCACTCGCCGGTCGAATCGCGCCGCGCCCGGGCCGCCCGGCTCGAGGCGCAGGGCGCCCCCGCCGTCGGCCGCGCCCTCGCCCTCCTCCAGACCCTGCCCGGCAGCACCCTCCGCGAGGCCCTCGACCGCGAGGCCGAGGCGCTCGCCGAGCTGGTCCGCTCCGACGCCGCCTCCGCCTCGCTCTACGCCGCCGAGCTGCTGCGCCGCGGCAAGCCCGGCCGCACCCCCGTCGAGGGCGCCCGCGAGCTGCGCCGCGTGGGCGTGGCCGGGGCGGGCCTGATGGCCTCGCAGATCGCCGCCCAGCTCGCCCTCGGCCTGCAGGTCCCGGTCGTGATGCGCGACCTCGACGAGGCGATCGCGGAGAAGGGCCTCGCCGCCGCCCGCAAGGTCGTCGCCCAGACCGCCGCGCACGGCCGGATCGACGCGGCGACCGCCGAGGCCGTCTCCGCCGGGCTCTCGGCCACCACCGACCTGCAGGAGCTCGCCGGCTGCGACCTCGTGCTCGAGGCGGTGCCCGAGGTGCTCGCCATCAAGCGCTCCGTCTTCGCCGAGCTCGAGGGCGTGCTCTCCCCGGACGCCCTGCTCGTCACGAACACCTCCTCGCTCTCCGTCGCGGCGATGGCCGAGGGCCTCGCCCACCCGGAGCGCGTGGTGGGCCTGCACTTCTTCAACCCCGTCGCGAAGATGCCGCTGGTCGAGGTGATCCACACCGAGGCCACCGACGCCGCGACCCTCGCCACCGGGCTCGAGGTGGTGCGCCGGCTGCGGAAGTTCGCGGTGCGCAGCGCCGACGCCCCCGGCTTCATCGTCAACCGGCTCCTGTTCCGGGTGCTCGGCGGGGTGCTCGCCTCGCTCGACGCGGGCGCCGACCCGGCCGATGTCGACGCCTCCCTCGACCCGCTGGGCCTGCCGATGCGAACCTTCGCGCTGCTGGACCTCGTGGGCCTCGGCGTCGCCGACCACGTCGGCCAGGTGCTCCGCGAGCAGCTCGGCGACCGCTTCCATGCCTCGGCAGGGCTGAGCCTCATGGCCCAGGGCGGCGCGCACTTCACCGAGCGCAGCCGCACCCAGGTCCACCCGCCCGTCTCGCCGACCGTCGCCGAGGTCTTCGGGCAGACCTCCGCGGAGAGCAGGCCGGCCGATGAGCCGCTGGTCGGGGAGGCGCTGCTCGAGCGGGTCCGCGACGGCCTCGCCGAGGAGATCGGGCTGATGCTCGAGGAGGGCGTGGTCGAGCGACCCGAGCAGATCGACCTGGCGCTGATCCTCGGCGCGGGCTTCCCCCGCCATCGCGGCGGCATCACCCCGTACCTCGATGCGAGCGGTGCCTCCCATCGGGCCGCAGGAGGCAGCTTCCACGGCGAGCGGTTCGCGCGCACGGCCGAGTGAGGCCGCGGAGGCGCGCACCGGACGGGGAGCCACGCTGACGGCGTGACCTGATCGGGACGGAGCCGGGGGCGGGATGCCGCCCCCGGCACCGCACGATGTGTGCGTCGGCTCACCGAGGACCGGCGTCGATCGGGGTGTCCGGGAGAGAGGGGTCGGCGCGCACCGAGCGCCGGACGAGAGATGTCACAGCCGCCGCAGAACGGATGGGGCCAGCCCTCCGGCAACGAGCCCTACGGCCAGCAGGGTGCGTACGACCAGCAGAGCGGGTACGGCCAGCAGCCGGGATACGACCAGCAGAACTCGTTCGACCAGCAGGGCGGGTACGGCCAGCAGGGCTCCTACGACCAGCAGGGTGGCTACGGCCAGCAGCCGGGCGGCTCGGGGGCCGACGGTTCCTTCGGGCAGAGCCCCTCCTTCGCCCCCTCCTTCGGCGACGGTCAGACGGCCGCGGCCCCGGCGCCCCAGAAGTCCGGGGGCGGCGGCAGGATCGCGATCTTCGTCTGCGCCGGCTGCGCGGTGCTCGCGCTGCTGCTGGTGGTCGTCGGCGGCGGCATCTTCTGGTTCTCCGGCCGGGGCGATGACGAGGCCGCGGAGACCACCTCCGCGGAGGAGACGAGCGCCGAGGAGACCACCCAGGAGGGGACCGCCGAGGACCCGGTCACCGAGGAGGAGCCGACGACGGAGGAGGCCACCTCCGAGGAGGCGACGACCGAGGAGGCGACCTCCGCGGCGTCCTCCGGCGGGCAGTACGCGATCGGCGAGACCTTCACCGTCGGCAGCGACGGCACCACGGTCGACGTCACCGTCGGCGAGGTGAACTGGGACGCGACCGAGGCGGTCCTCACCGTGCCCTACATGGAGAACCCCGAGCCCGCCGCGGGCAACCGGTACATCACCGTGCCGCTGACCCTGACCTATCACGGCGCCGAGGAGACGATCGGCGGCCTGCTGGTGCTCCCCACCTACGTCACCGGTGGCGGCGCGGAGATCCAGACCGCCACCGCGATCGCGCCCGACTACGAGGGCTACATCGCCACCGTCAACGACGGTGACACGGTCTCCTTCGAGGTCGTCTTCGAGATCCCCGACGCTGACGCCAACTCGGGCCAGTTCACCTTCGTGACCTTCGCCGACTTCCTCGCCGAGCCCGCGACCGTCAGCGCCGTCTGAGCGCACGGCGCGGCCGTCAGCGCCGCGGCGCCGCCCAGGCCTCGAGCCGCTCGAGGGACTGCTCGATCGTGTCCCGGCTCTTGCAGAACGCGAGCCGCAGGTAGGAGGCGGCGTCGCCCGCGCGCCCGCCCCGGTAGAAAGCGGACAGCGGGATCGCCACGACCCCCGCCTCCTCGGGCAGCCGCTCGCAGAGCGCCGCCGCGTCGGCCTCCCCGAAGGGTGCCGCATCGGCGACCGCGAAGTACCCGGCCTCGGGCACGCTCACCCGGAACCCGATCTCGCGCAGTCCTTTCGTGAGCAGGTCACGCCGCTCGCGGAGGTCCGAGGCGATGTCGTGGAAGGCCGAGGGGGGCAGGGCGAGGCCCGCCGCGACGGCGGGCTGGAAGGGAGCGCCCGAGGTGTAGGTGAGCCACTGCTTCGCCCCGGTGATCGCCGTGATCAGCTCGCGGCGCGCGGTGATCCAGCCGATCTTCCAACCGGTGACGGAGAAGGTCTTGCCCGCCGAGGAGATCGACACGGTGCGCTCCTGCGCCCCGGGCAGCGTCGCGATCGGCAGGTGCGCGGGGCCGAAGGTGAGGTGCTCGTACACCTCGTCGGTGACGATGAGCGCGTCGTGCCGCTCCGCCTCCTCGAGGATGGCCTGCAGCGCGCCCACCCACAGCATGAGCCCGGTGGGGTTGTGCGGGGAGTTCACGAGCACCATCCGGGTGCGCTCGGAGAAGGCACCGCGCAGCTCCGCCTCGTCGACGTCGAGGACCAGATCGCCCCGATCGTCGGTGCGGGAGGTGACGGGGACCGTGCGGTGCACGCCGCCGGCCAGCGCGATCAGGGCCGCGTACTGGTCGTAGAAGGGCTCGAGGGTGATCACCTCGTCGCCCGGGCGGACCAGCGCCAGCAGGGTCGCGGCGAGCGCCTCGGTGGCGCCGGTGGTCACGAGCACCTCGTGCGCGGGGTCCCAGTGCAGGCCGTACCAGTCGGCCTGGTGGCGGGTGATCGCCTCGCGAAGCTCGGCCTCGCCCGCACCGGGCGGGTATTGGTTGCGGCCCGCGCGGATCGCGGAGACCGCCGCCTCGGCGACCACCGAAGGGGGCTGGTCGTCGGGGAAGCCCTGCCCGAGGTTCAGCGCACCGAGCTCGGCGGCACGGGCCGACATGCGGGCGAACACGGTGGGGCGCGCCTGACCGTCCACGAGCAGGCCGGCGGCGGAGGAGGCACGGGTCCAGGGGCCGGAGAAGTCCATGGCCGGAAGTCTGTCAGAGACGTGCGGGGAGGTTCCGGGGCGTCCTCGGCAGTGCCCGGCGCGGGAACGGTCAGCGGCGCGGGAAGACGTACCGGCCGTAGGTGACGTAGCGGAAGGAGGTGGAGACGATCTGCCCGATGAAGGTGCCGGAGATGTTGTCCGCGAGCGGGGAGTCCAGGCCCAGCACGTAGCGGGAGATGCCCAGGCAGGAGAGCTGCAGTCCGCTCGCGATCAGGTTGATCAGCACGAACAGCAGGATCGAGCGGGCCGTGTCCGGGCGCGGGCGGTCCCCGAAGGTCCACAGCCGGTTGCCGAGATAGGTGAGGCAGGAGGCGGCGGCGATCGTGAGCACCTTCGCCACGAGCGGGCTGCCGTGCATGATCCCGTGACCCCAGCCCTCGGAGGGGCTCCAGAACACCAGCAGGTTGTACATCGCGGCGTCCAGCAGGAACACCACCCCGCCCACCAGCAGGAAGCGCATCGTCGAGGTGAGATGCCCGTCGACGAGGGCGGCGAGCCGGCCGCGAGGTGCGGCGGCGGGGGCCTCGGGGGCCGACGCGGCGTGGGCCGCTGCGGAGTCGGCCGACGGGGTGCCGGCGAACGGGGTTCCGGCGGACCGGGCCTCCGCCGGCGGGGCGTCGGCGGGCCCGCCCGCCCGGACGCGCGCGCGGGTGCGCCCGGCGGGGCGGTCAGGGGTCAGCACGCAGGCACTGTACCGGAGGGTCTACCCTGGATCCTCGGCCGTTGTGACGGGCCGGTCACGCAGGGCACCTCGTGCCCCGGCGGGATCGGGGCCCTGGGAGCGCACGGCCGGGCCGCTGCGACGGGTCCGACGGTGCATGTCGACCCTGGGAGCGCGCGGCCGCCCCCGTCGGCCGCCCTGCGCGGCCCCGCCCGAACGACCCCAGGAAGGCCCCCATGACCCACGTCGCCCTCGCCATCGCCGGCTCCGAGACCACCGGCGGAGCCGGTGCCCAGACCGACCTGAAGACGTTCCACCAGCTCGGCACCTTCGGCACCGCGGCGCTGACCTGCATCGTCTCTTTCGATCCGCAGAATGACTGGGCGCATCGCTTCGTGCCGGTGGACCCGCAGGTGATCCGCGACCAGATCGAGGCGACCACCGCCGTCCACGACATCGACACGGTCAAGATCGGCATGCTCGGCACCCCCGCGACCATCGACGCCGTCGCTGCCTCCGTCTCCGAGCGCGCGTTCCGGCACGTCGTGCTCGACCCGGTGCTGATCTGCAAGGGCCAGGAGCCCGGCGCCGCGCTCGACACCGACAACGCGCTCAAGGAGAAGATCCTCCCGCTCGCGACCTTCGTGACCCCCAACCACTTCGAGACCCTCTCGCTGTCCGGCATGGACTCGATCGAGACCGTCGAGGAGCTCACCGAGGCCGCGAAGCGCATCCACGACACGTACGACGTGACCGTGCTGGCCAAGGGCGGCGTGGTGCTCCCGGGCGAGGACGCCGTGGACGTCTTCTATGGCGGCGAGCAGGTCGTCGAGCTGCGCAGCCCCAAGATCGGCCAGGAGCGGGTTTCCGGCGCCGGCTGCACTCTCGCCGCCGCGGTCACCGCGGAGCTCGCCAAGGGCGCGACCGAGCTCGAGGCCGCCCGGGTCGCGAAGGACGTGGTCACCAGCTCGATCGAGCACCGCCAGGGCGGTCATGCGCCCTTCGAGGCCGTCTACCAGGGCGCATACCAGGGCTGAGCCGGCCGGGCTGGTCCCACCGGACGGCGCCGAGTGTTGCGTCTGGACCGCTAAGGGGACCGGGTGGCGGTCCGAATGCAGCACTCGGTGATCGTGGCAGGGTCGGCGCCCCGCAGCGCCCGCCGCCCCGCCAGCCGTCCCCCGCCCCGCCTCGCAACGCCGGCCGCAGGTCACGGAACCGTCCCGAATCGCGACATCGCCGTCACGTAAGTGGACAGGAGGCCGGGAACTCCGAAGGATCAGGGCATGGACCCCGCCCGCCCCGACGCCTCCGTGCACCCCTCGGCGCTCTCCGCCGCGCCCTCCGCCGCGTCGCCCGCCGAGCCCCTGATCTCCGTGCGCGGCGTCGACAAGTTCTTCGGCGACTTCCAGGCGCTGAACGGCATCGACCTGGACATCCACCGCGGCGAAGTGGTCGCGCTTATCGGGGCCTCCGGCTCCGGGAAGTCCACGCTGTGCCGCTGCCTGAACCGGCTCGAGACCCTCTCCGCGGGGGAGATCCGCATCGACGGCGAGCTGCTGCCCGAGGAGGGCAAGGAGCTCACGCGGCTGCGCGCCGACGTCGGCATGGTGTTCCAGAGCTTCAACCTCTTCCCCCACCTCAAGGCGATCGACAACGTGACCCTGGGCCCGCGCAAGGTCCGCGGCGTGTCCAAGACGGAGGCGGACGCCCAGGCGCTCGAGCTGCTCGAGCGGGTGGGCCTCGCCGACAAGGCGCACTCCCTGCCCACGGCGCTCTCCGGTGGCCAGCAGCAGCGCGTGGCGATCGCCCGTGCCCTGGCCATGAAGCCCAAGGCGATGCTCTTCGACGAGCCGACCTCCGCCCTCGACCCCGAGGTGATCAACGAGGTCCTCGACGTGATGACCGAGCTCGCCGAGGCGGGGATGACCATGCTCGTGGTCACCCATGAGATGGGCTTCGCCCGGCACGTCTGTGATCGCGTGGTCTACATGGACCAGGGCGAGATC
Organism: Brachybacterium sp. B718/18; assembly: GCF_055454375.1. Lineage (NCBI taxonomy): Bacteria > Bacillati > Actinomycetota > Actinomycetes > Micrococcales > Dermabacteraceae > Brachybacterium > Brachybacterium sp. B718/18. Next base: position 265,112 of record NZ_JBVDDO010000004.1, read on the forward strand.
GTGGAGGAGGGCGATCCCGAGGAGTTCTTCAACGCCCCGCGCACCGACCGGGCGAAGGCCTTCCTGTCCAAGATCCTCGCCCACTGAGATCCCCTCCCTCGACGCCCGACCCCTCCGAGCCGAAGCCCCAGCCGGAGTCCCGACCCAGCCACCCCACCGTCGACCCGCCCGGGCCGACCCGACAGACCGGAGAGTCCCATGACCAGCACCAGCTTCCGACCCGGCCGCCGCGCCGTGGTCGCCGCCGCGACCGCCCTGCCCCTCCTCGGCCTCGCCGCCTGCAGCACGGACACCGGCGACGGCCCCTCCCTCGGCGGAGGCGGCGAGGGCGGCGCCTCCGACGGCGGCGGCGCGGGCGGCGACGCCTTCGCCGACGTGATCGCCTCCGGCCCCGTCGCCTCCGACGACGTGATCGCCGCGAGCCCCTGGGCCACCGCCATCCGCGAGCGGGGCCAGCTGATCCGCGGCGGCACCCTCGCCAACCAGGTCTTCTCCCTCGCCAGCACCACGGGCGGCCAGCCCACCGGCTTCGACGCCGGGGTGACCCAGCTTCTGGCCCGTTACCTCCTCGGCGAGGGCGGCGAGGAGAAGGTCGAGTATCTCGACACCACGGTCGAGACCCGCGAGACCATGGTGCAGAACGGCACCGTCGACTGCGTGGTCGCGACCTACTCCATCACCCCGGAGCGCCTCGAGGTCATCGACTTCGCCGGCCCCTACTACCTCTCCGGCACCGCGATCCAGGTCCGCACCGAGGACGCCGAGACCATCTCCGGCCCGGAGGACCTCACCGGCCTGAACCTGGTCACCCAGTCCAACTCCACCGGCGTGCAGGCCATCGAGGAGTTCGTGACCGACCCGGGCGAGGTGCAGACCCTCCCCGACAACGAGTCCTGCGTCGCGGCGCTCAAGCAGGGCCGCTCCGACGCCTACGTGCTCGACCAGGGCGTGCTGCTCGGCAACTCCGCCGCCGACCCCGAGGTCACCGTGGTGGGCGAGCCCTTCGTCGACGACCCCTACGGCATCGGCCTCGCCCAGGACGCCGAGGGCGCGCTCGACCTCGTCAACGGCTTCCTGCAGGAGATCATCGACGCCGGCGTGTGGGAGCAGCTGTGGACCGCGACGGTCGGCCAGGTCATCGACGGTGAGGCTCCCGAGCCGCCCACCCCCGGCGATCTCCCCGCTTGATCCGCCGCCGACGGGGCGCCCTGCGCGGTGTCCCGTCGGCCGTCCCGTCCCCGCGAGAGGCCCCCGCCGATGAGAGTGATCCTCGAGAACCTGCCCCTGCTGCTGCAGGGCGTGGGGTTCACCATCGCCCTGACCCTGCTCGGGTACGCCTTCGCGCTCGTGCTCGGCACGGTCGTGGCCGTGTGCCGGGTCAGCCCTGTGCCGCCGCTGCGCTGGGCCGGGGCGGTGTACGTCGAGATCTTCCGCAACATCCCGCTGCTGAGCCTGCTGATCCTGATCGCCTTCGGCCTGCCTGACGTCGGGCTCCGCTTGCCGTACTTCTGGTGCGGCGTGCTGGGGCTGACCCTCTCCTCCGCGGCGTTCGTCGCCGAGAACGTCCGCTCCGGGATCAACACGGTGCCCGTCGGCCACGCCGAAGCGGCCCGCTCGATCGGCCTCGGCTTCTTCGGCACCCTCCGCTTCGTGGTGCTGCCGCAGGCCTTCCGCGCCATGATCCAGCCGCTGGTCAACGTGTTCATCGGCACCGTGATCGGCTCGGCGCTGTGCTCGGCGATCGCGGTCCAGGAGATCACCTGGGTCACCCAGACTCTCAACATCCGCTCCGGCCAGGCGGTCGTCATGTTCCTCGTGGCGGGTGCCGTGTACCTCGGCATGTCGCTCGGCGGCGCGGCGCTCGGCGGGGCGCTGCAGCGGGCGGTCGCCCCCGGTGGCCGGGGGCGCACCGACCGGGCCCGGCGCACCCTCGACGTGACCGCGGGAGCGCAGGCATGAGCGCCGGCAACGCCGCCTCGACCCGGGTCCTCTTCGACGCCCCCGGTCCCCGCGGCCGCCGCCGCATCCTGCTGCTGTCGATCCTCAGCATCGCCGTCTTCGCGACCCTGATCGGGCTGGGTCTGTGGCAGTTCCAGCGCAACGGTGAGCTCGACCCGGGCAAGTGGATCGTCTACCTGCGCGTGGACTACCTGGCCTTCCTCGGACGCGGACTCGTCGGCACGCTGCAGGCCACCGCCGTCGGCGCCGTGGTCGCCTTCCCGCTCGGCCTGCTGCTCGCCCTCGCGCGGCTCTCCCGGAGCCGCCTGCTGAGCGGGGCCGCGACGGCGTGGATCGAGTTCTTCCGCGGGATCCCGATGCTGCTCGTGGTCTACGCCTTCCTGCTCGCGCTGCCCGCCTTCGGGGTGACCTTCCCGCGCTTCTGGATGCTGGTCATCCCGATGATCCTGGTGTCCTCCGCGAGCACCGCCGAGGTGTTTCGCGCCGGCATCCAGGCCGTGGACCGCGGCCAGCACGAGGCGGCCGCGGCGATCGGCCTGGACCACGGCCAGGCGATGCGCTCGGTGGTGCTGCCGCAGGCGGTGCGCCTCGTGCTGCCGAGCCTGATCCTGGCCCTCGTCTCCCTGCTCAAGGACTCCACGCTCGGGTACGTCGTCTCCGTCAACGAGCTGCAGTTCCAGGGCAAGACCATGGTCTCCATCACCCGCTACCTGGTGCAGACCTACGTGGTGGTCTCCGCGATCTACATCGTCATCAACTTCGTTCTCACCCGGATCGCCCTGCTGCTGGACGCCCGGATGAAGGCCCGCGCGGCGGCGTCCTGAACCGTCGGGGAGGAGAGCGTCATGTGCCGACTGCTCGGCGTCGTCGCCCACGGCGGGCGGAGTCTCCACGAGGTCGTCCCGGAGGAGCTGCCGCTGTTCACGGCGCTGTCCGAGCGGCACAAGGACGGCTGGGGCGTGGCCTGGTACGCCGGGGGAGCCGGGGCCGACGGGGCCGACGATCCCGCTCCGCTGCGGCCCGTGGTGCGCCGCGGCACCGACACCGCGCGGGAGTCCACCGGCTACGGGGACGCCGTGCAGGCCGCGCACGGCGAGGTGGTCGTCGCCCATCTGCGGCGGGCGAGCGTGGGCCTCGCCCTCGAGCTCGCGAACACGCACCCCTTCGTCGAGGGGGAGGTGACCTTCTGCCACAACGGGCAGTTCGACCTGTCCCGGGAGCTGCGGGAGCGGATCCTCGCCCGTGGGGGACGGCCGCCGCAGGGCACCACCGATTCCGAGCTGCTGTTCTCCCTGATCACGGCGTGGGCCGCGGAGCGTCCGCGGCATGACGGACGGCCCGACTGGGCGCTCGCGCTCCAGCACGCCGCGCGGGAGCTCACGGCGCTGACGACGGAGCTGTTCGGCCGGCCGCCGGAGTCGCTGAACTGCCTGCTCACCACGCCCGGCACTCTCCTCGCCTACGCCCAGCACGATCCCGCGCAGGCGCCGACGGACCAGCCGACCGAGGTGTACGACCTGCGATGGCGGGCCGATCACGACCGGGTGCTGATCTCCTCGACCGGATACCCGCAGCCCGGCTTCGCGACCCTCGCGCAGGGGGCGGCCCTCACCGTGCACCGCGGCAGTCTCCGGGTCGAGGAGCATCCGCCGCTCGCGGGCTGACCCGTCGGCCGTGGGCGGGACGGACTGACCCGTCGGCACCCGCCGGACCGGGATGCTCCCGTCGGCCCCGTGCATGCAGTAGTGTCGATTGGGCACGCTCTCGAACACCTGTACGACGAACCCCGAGTGGGGAGGCCCCGTGATCGCTTTCGAGAAGGTCGGCAAGACGTACCCCGACGGCACCACCGCCGTCGAGGAGTTCAGCCTCGAGATCGCCTCCCACGAGACGATCGTGCTGGTGGGCACCTCGGGCTCCGGCAAGACGACGCTGCTGCGCATGGTCAACCGCATGGTCGACCCCTCGCGCGGCCGGGTCGCGATCGACGGGGACGACGTCGCGGGCCTCGATCCCGTGCGCCTGCGCCGCTCGATCGGGTACGTCATGCAGGCGAGCGGACTGCTCCCGCACCGCAGCGTGCTCGACAACATCACCACGGTCCCGGTCCTCACCGGGTCCAGCCGCCGGGCCGCCCGCCCGCGGGCGCTCGAGCTGATGGAAACGGTCGGCCTCGACCCCGCGCTCGCCGTCCGCTACCCCTCGCAGCTCTCCGGCGGGCAGCAGCAGCGCGTCGGCGTCGCCCGGGCGCTCGCCGCGGACCCGAACATCCTGCTCATGGACGAGCCCTTCGGCGCCGTCGACCCGATCGTGCGCGCCGAGCTGCAGCACGAGATGCGGCGCCTGCAGCAAGACCTGCGCAAGACCACCGTCTTCGTCACCCACGACATCGACGAGGCCTTCCTGCTCGGCGACCGCGTCGTCATCCTCCGCCCCGGCGGGGTGATCGCTCAGGTGGGCACACCGCAGGAGATCCTCGCCGCCCCGGCCGACGACTTCGTGCGCAGCTTCGTCGGCGCCGACCGCGGGACGCGCACCCTCCACGTCGAGGAGGTCGAGGGGCGGCGGATCGTGGTGGACGCCGACGGGCGGGCCGCCGGGGTGCTCACGGCCGACGGGCCCGGCGCATGACCTGGATCGGGGCGAACCTCGGCCTCATCGGCGAGCAGCTGCTCGCGCACCTCGCCCAGGCGCTCCCCGCGATCGTGCTGTCCTTCCTGCTCGCGGTGCCGATCGCGAAGCTAATCGCCGTGCGCGGCTGGCTGCGCACTCCGCTCACCGCGGGGGCGGGTCTGCTCTACGCGGTGCCCTCGTTGCCGTTGTTCATCGTGCTGCCGCTCGTGCTCGGCACCTCGATCCGCAGCCAGGGGAACGTGGTCATCGCGCTGACGATCTACGGCCTCGCCCTCATGGTGCCGAGCGCCTCCGAGGCCCTGCGCGCCGTGCCGGGGGAGACCCTTCGCTCCGCGACCGCACAGGGGTACGCGCCGCTCGCCCGCTTCCTGACCGTCGAGCTCCCTCTCGCGGGTCCCGCCCTCGTGGCCGGGCTGCGGGTGGTCGCGGTCAGCACTGTCTCCCTCGTGACCGTCGGCGGGGTGCTCGGCGTGCCCAGCCTCGGCATGCTGTTCATCGACGGGTTCCAGCGCGGCATCATCGCCGAGATCCTCGCCGGGGTGGTGCTCACCGCCGCCCTCGCCCTGCTGCTCGACGCGCTCATCGTGGTCCTCGCCCGGATCGCGCTGCCCTGGGCGCACCAGCGGCCCGTGCGCCGCCGTACGACGGGAGGTGCCGCATGATCCAGCTGCTCGAGGCCCTCGCCTGGATCGCCGACCCCGCGCGCTGGCCCGGTCCCTCGGGCATCCTCGTCCGGCTGGGCGAGCATCTGCTCTACACGCTGCTGGGCGTCGGCATCGCCGCGCTCATCGCCCTCCCGATCGGCCTGTACGTGGGGCACACCCGTCGCGGCCGCGGTCTCGCCGTGGCGCTCAGCGGTGCCGCCCGCGCGCTGCCGACCCTCGGTCTCGTGACCCTGTTCGGCCTGTGGCTCGGGGTGGGGCTCACCGCGCCGATGCTCGCCTTCGTCATCCTCGCGATCCCGTCCCTGCTCGCGGGGGCCTACTCGGCCTGCGAGGCCGTCGACCCCCGCGCCGTCGACGCCGCCCGGGCCCAGGGCATGACCGAGTGGCAGATCCTCACCCGGGTCGAGGTGCCGATCGGGTTGCCGCTCCTCATCGGCGGGGTGCGCCTCGCCGCGGTGCAGGTCGTCGCGACGGTCATGCTCGCCTCGTACATCGGCAACGGCGGGCTGGGGCGCTTCATCTTCCTCGGCCTGAACCTGCGCGACTACCCGCAGATGCTCGCCGGCAGCCTGCTCGTCGTCGCCCTCGCCCTCGTCCTGGACCTCACGCTCCGCCTCGTCGAACGGCTCACCGCCCCGCGCGGCGCCGCCCGCGCCTGAGGGTGGCGGCGCCCGTCGGCCCCCGACCCGTCGCCCCCGCCCCGTCGTCAGCCCCGACCATCCGCCGACCCACCGCCGGACCCCGCCGCACCACCGCAAGATCCCCGCCGACCGACCACCGCACCACCCATCAGACCGCTCGAGCCCGTCCCAGGAGGACACCATGACCGCACGCCGCCCCCGCACTCCCGTCGTCGGCCGCCGCAGCGCCGTCGCCCTCGCCGGCACCGGCCTGGTCGCCGCGACCGCCGCCGCCTGCTCGAACGCCGACCCCCTCGCCGAGGACACCGCCGCGCCGGACGGCGAGGCCTCCGACGGCGGCGGCGCCGGCGGGACCATCGTCGTCGGCTCCCAGCAGTACTACTCGAACGAGATCATCGCCGAGCTGTACGCGCAGGTCCTCGAGGCGGCCGGGCTCACCGTCGACCGTCAGTACCAGATCGGCCCGCGCGAGGTGTACATGCCCGAGCTCGAGTCCGGCGCGATCGACCTGCTGCCCGAGTACCTCGGCAACCTGCTCCAGTACGTCGACCCCGAGGCCGCCGGCGGCACCGCCGACGAGCTCTCCACCGCGCTCGGCGAGGCCCTGCCCGAGGGGCTGCGGGTCCTCGACCACGCCGAGGCGACCGACCAGGACTCCTACACGACCACCGCCGCCTTCGCCTCCGAGAACTCGCTGGCCTCGATCGCGGACCTCGCCGGGATCGACGGTCTGCAGATCGCCGCGAACCCCGAGTTCGAGGATCGCCCCTACGGCCCCGCCGGCGCGCAGGAGATCTACGGCGTGACCGTCACGGTGCTGCCCGTCTCCGACTCGGGCGGCCCGCTCACCCTCCAGGCCCTGCTCGACGGCACCACCCAGCTCGCCGACATCTACACCGCCGACCCCGCGATCGCCGCGAACGACCTGGTCACCCTGGAGGACCCGGAGGCGATGATCCTCCCGCAGAACGTCGCCCCGCTGGTCTCCGCCAAGATCGACGAGGCCGCCGCGGCGGCCCTCGCCCCCGTCACCGAGGCGCTGACCACCGAGGAGCTGATCGCGCTGAACACCCGCAGCGTCGACGAGCAGCTCGACTCGGCCACCATCGCCGGGGACTGGCTGGCCGAGAAGGGCCTGGTCTGATGCGGATCGTCGTCACCGGCGCGAGCGGGAAGGTGGGCGGCGAGGTCGCCCGCCTGCTGCACGGCCGGCCCGGGGTGGAGTTGCGCCTCGTCGGTCGGACCATGCGCCGGCTCCCGGAGCTCGCCGGGGCCGAGCGGGCCCTCGCCTCCTTCGCCGACGTCGAGGCCTGCCGCGCCGCCTTCACCGGGGCCGACGCGCTGCTGCTCGTCTCCGCCGGGGAGGCCGCGGACCGCCTGGACCAGCACCGCACCGCGATCGACGCGGCCGTCGCCGCCGGGGTGCGTCACGTGGTGTACACGTCCTTCCTCGGCGCGTCGGAGTCGGCCGGCTTCACGCTCGCCCGCGATCACGGGGCGACCGAGCGGATGCTGCGGGAGTCGGGCCTGAACTGGACGTTCCTGCGGGACAGCTTCTACGCCGACGTCCTGCTCGACTTCGCCGGCGAGGAGCGGGTGATACGCGGCCCGGGCGGCACCGGGCGCTGCGCCTTCGTCGCGAGGCGGGACGTCGCCGAGGTCGCCGCCGCGATCCTCCGCGACCCCGCCCCGTGGGCCGGGCGCACGCTCGACCTGACGGGGCCGACGGCCGTCAGCCTCGGCGAGGCGGCGCTGCTGCTCACCCGCGCCCGCGGCGAGGAGTACGAGTACGTCGACGAGACGATGGCGGAGGCCCGCGCCTCCCGCGCGCCGTACGGCGCGCCGGACTGGCAGGTCGAGGCGTGGATCAGCACCTATACGGCGATCCGGGACGGGGAGCTCGACGTGGTCGGCGACGGGGTGCGCGAGGTGCTGGGCCGGGCGCCGCGCCCGATCGGAGAGGCGGTCGCGGACCCGCTGTAGGGGCGGTCCGTGCGCGTCCGACGAGCGGGGTCCGCCCGCGGGTGGGCCGACCCATGTCGGTGGGGGCACCGGCGTCGGCGGGCGAACCGGCGTCGGCGGACCTGCCGCCGTCGGCCGAGGCACTCGCGCCCGACGCTGATCTCTGCCAGGCTTCCCAACAGGCGGCGACGAGGCCGCCGTGACCCGAGGAGCGCCATGACCTCCGAACAGCCCACCCTCCCCGCCGACGCCCCGGTGCCCGACGAGATCATGCACAGCGTCCCCATCCGGGCGAGCGCCGAGAGGGTGTACGGCATCGTGCGCGAACCCGGCTGGTTCATCAACGACGGCGAGTACCGGGAGCATGAGATCAGCGGGGACCGGGACGTGGTGCGCGTCATCGACCCCGTCCACGGCGCCTTCCAGATCGCGATCGACGCGCTCGAGCCGCCGGACCGCGTGGTCTTCCGCTGGCTCGGCGGAGGTCTCGGCGAGCTGGCCGACGCCCCGCACAACACCGTCGAGTTCCGCATCACCACGGCGCCGGGCCCGGGGGCCGAGGGAGTGGTGCTCACCGTGCGCGAGCGCGGGTTCGCGGCGCTCGGGGTGGACGAAGCGCTGCGCCGGCGCAACTACGAGGAGAACCTGAGCGGCTGGCAGGAGGAGCTCGACCTCGCCAAGCGGCTCGCCGAGGGCGGGCGGTAGCGGCGGTGCAGCGCGCGGAGCGGCGCCGCAGCGCGCGGTAGCAGCGCCGTCGGCCGACTACCCTCGGACCATGGGCAGGGTCACCGATACCGCGCGGATCCGCACCGTCCGGGTGCGCGACGGCAGGCTGTACGCCGGGCGCAAGGGCGACCACGTCGCCGTCGAGGAGCCCCTGGACATCCGGCTCAACGGGCAACAGCTGTCGCTGACCATGCGCACCCCCGGCCACGATGTCGAGCTGATCCACGGCTTCCTGCACGCCGAGGGCCTGATCCGCTCCTGCGAGGACGTGGCCGAGGCCCGCTACTGCGACGGCGCGGTGGTCGACGACGCGAGCGGGTTCGCGCAGAACACCTACAACGTCATGGACTTCACCACGACCCGGCCACAGCTCCTGCCCCTGGTCACGAAGAACTTCACGACCACGTCCGCATGCGGGGTGTGCGGGGCGGAGAGCATCGAGGCGGTGCGCCGGAAGGGTCGCTTCGAGCTGTCCGACGAGTGGCAGGTCGACCCGCGCACGATCCTCGCCGCCGCCCGCTCCCTCGATGACCAGCAGGCCGTCTTCGCCCGCACCGGCGGGGTGCATGCCGCGGCGCTCGTGGACCTCGAGGGGAACCTGCTGGTGGTCCGCGAGGACGTGGGCCGGCACAACGCCGTCGACAAGGTGATCGGCTGGGCGCTGCTCGAGGACCGCCTGCCGTTGCGGGACGTGTTCCTGCTCGTCTCCTCGCGCGCCAGCTTCGAGATCGCGCAGAAGGCGTACATGGCCGGGATCCCGCTCCTGGCCTGCGTCTCCGCCGCGAGCTCCCTCGCCGTCGACACCGCCGCCGAGGTCGGCATGACCTTGGTGGGCTTCACCCGCGCCGGTGAGGACGGCGACGGCCGGATGAACGTCTACACCGGCGAGCACCGCCTCGACCTCGCGGCCGCGGAGGGCTGATCGGGCCTGGCGGTAGGGCCGCGGACCCGGCTGGCGCCCGTCCCCCGGTGCTGCTCCCCTCCCGCCGTGCTGCGCCCGTCCCTCGGTGCTGCTCCCCTCCCGCCCCCGGATGGCCTGTTTCTCAACCAGTTCTGCGTCGAAACTGGTTGAGAAACGGGCCACGAGCGCCCAGCCCAGCTCGGGGCAGCAGATATGGCCCAGCCCAGCCCAGCCCAGCTCGACCCAGCTCACCCAGCCCTGCCGCGTCGGGGCCCGGCGTCGCGACGAGTCCTCCCCAACGCCGTCCATCCACATCAGAGGCTCTGGCCGCGTGGGGCCCACGTCCGGTGCCTACCGTCGGCGTCATGAGGAAGCCGATCGAGGAGTACGCCAGGCACCTGCTGCATCACAGCAGCTGGGCCGCTCTGGGTTTCCACTCGCGGGACCTGGCATCCCCGAGCTTCACCACGGTCTTCCCCGGGTACCAGACCCCGACGGAGCATCCGGCGCTGGTCAACGCCATGTGCTGGGTGCTCCAGAACATGGTGATCCCCGGCGCCGTGATCAGCCACTCGACCGCGGCCCTGCTGCTCGGCGTCCCGATGCCCCTCGCACTCGATGGCGGCGTCGACGCGCTCCGCACCGGAGCGTTCCTAGGCCCCGACGGCGTGGAGCGGATACCGTCGCTGCGCCCGGGAGCGTCTCTCGGCAACGGGGCCCAGCTTCCGATCATCCGTGCACGGGTCGAGCGGGGCGGGAGCTCGGCCGTCGCACGGGGAGCGATGGTGCATCGGATGCAGGTCGGCCCGACGGTGACCCATGGCCGGCTCACGATATCCGCACCGGCCGAGGTATTGCGCGAGGTCGCCCTCCTGATCCCCCTCTGGGACCTCGTCGCCGCCGTGGACGGAGTGCTCGGACCGGCGCTGCGCGGCCTGGGTGAGACGCCCTCCTCCCTTGCTACCGCCGTGGCTGACGCGAAGGGCCAACGGGGCTCGGCCCGGGTTGCGGAGGCGCTGTCCCTCGCCCGTGAGAGGGTGCGGTCGCCGGGCGAGACGATCTTCCGTCTGCTGCTGGAGCGGGCCGGTCTCCCCGAACCCGCCGTGAACCTCCCCGTGCTGGATCCGCTGACCGGAAGCATGAGGGAGATCGACCTGGCCTGGGAAGACATCGGTCTCGGCCTCGAATACGACGGGGACCAGCATCGTCTGACCAAGGATGCATGGGGTGACGACGAGCAGCGCCGCGACGAGCTCGCGTCTCGCGGGTGGACGCTCAGTCGGGCCAACGGTCGCGACCTGTATCGCCCGATCCGCATCCTGCTGCGGCTGCGGCGCACCATGGCCGAGCGAGGCGTGGACGTGCCCGAGGAGTCGGCCGTGCGGCGGGCGGTCGCGGAGGTCGGCGAGCTGGGGCTCTCGACGAGGATCGCCCGCCGGCACGGGTGACCGGCGCGGCATGGACGGCCCGAGCGCCGCATGCGCAGCGGTGTCGTCGACGATGGCCTGATTCTCAACCAGATCAGGGCCAGAAGTGGCTGAGAAACGGGCCATTGCCGGCGGGTGGCCGGCGGGGCGGGCTGGGGCGCGAGGCTGCCGCCCCCGCCCGGCTCAGCCGAGCGCGAGGAGGGCTGCGGCGGTGACCTCGTCGAGGACCAGGTCGGTGGCCACGCCCGCGCGCAGGGCGGCGCGCAGCGGGAGGGCCTTGCGGGAGCCGGAGGCGACCAGCAGCCGGCGCGGGATGCGCGCGAGACGGTCCGGGGCGGTGCCCGAGCCGCGGGCGTTCATGGCGATGTCCCGGAAGGTGCCGTCGGACCGCAGGAAGACGGTGCACACGTCGCCTACCGCGCCGTCGGCCCGCAGCGAGCGCAGGTCGGCGGCGGTGAGGTAGTTGTGGGTGTAGACGTGGCTCGGGACCTCGGCGTCGAAGGCGCCCACGCTGAACACCGCGACCGTGGCCTGCGCCTGCGTCTCGAGCACGCGCTGCACGGAGCGCTCGCGCCACATCGCCTCCCGGGTCGCGGGGTAGTCGAAGAAGGCCGGGACCGGGAACTGGTGCACGGTGGCGTCCCAGCGCTCGGCGGCGCGGGCCAGCACGGTGGAGATGTAGGTCAGTCCCGTGCCCTCGACGTTGATCGCGCCGTTCAGCTGGACGATGCGCAGCCCGGGCACCGGACGCGGGCGTACCGCCCCGAGCAGTGCGGCGACGGTCGTGCCCCAGGCGACGCCGAGGGTGCCGCCCGGCTCGAGCATGTCGTCGAGCAGCTCCGCGGCGGTGCCGACGACGGAGGCGAGGCGGTCGCGCTGGTCGCCGTCGGGCGGTCCAGGCACCACACGGACCCGCACCCCGTGCTGGCGGGTGATGCGTCGGGCGAGCTCGCCGACCCGGTGCGCCTCCGGCGGTCGCAGCGTGATGTCCACGAGCCCCTCGGCGCGGGCATCGCGGAGCATGCGCGAGACCGTCGAGCGCGACACATCGAGCTCCCCAGCGATCGCCTCCATCGTGCGGCCCTGGTCGTAGTACATCCGTGCAGCGGTGAAGAGCTCCTCGAGCCGGGAATCGCGCGACATGCTGCCAGTGTTGCACGTTCGTGCAGCCAGCTTGCGTCGCTCTGCACGCCCGTCCCAGGATGGCCCAGACCCCGCCGTGGAGCGTGCGACGGGTCCCCGCCCAGCCGGCGGGGACGTCAGGAGCCGATGCGAAGGAGCAGCCCGTGCCCGATCAGCAGCGATCCGCCCTCACCCCCGAGGGCCGCGCAGCCCATCTCGACCGCCTCCGCGGCGCGACCGCGGACAGCCCCCTCGACGTGCTCGTCGTCGGCGGCGGCGTGAACGGGGCGGGCGCCGCCTTCGACGCCGCGACCCGCGGCCTCTCCGTCGGCCTCGTGGAGTCCCACGACTGGGCCTCCGGCACCTCCTCCCGCTCCTCGAAGCTCATGCACGGCGGCCTGCGCTACCTGCAGATGCTCGACTTCAAGCTCGTCGCCGAAGCGCTGCGCGAGCGCGACCTGCTGCTCGAGCACACCGCCCCGCACCTGGTCAGGCCCATCAAGTTCGTCTTCCCCTTCTTCAAGAAGGTCATCGACCGCGGCTTCATCGGCTCCGGCGTGATGCTCTACGACGCCATGCAGTCCGTGGGCCGCAAGCGCGCTGTCCCCTTCCACCGCCACCTCCTGCACCAGAAGATGCTCGAGGTGTTCCCGGCTCTCGACGGCGAGAAGGCCGTCGGCGCACTCGAGTACTACGACGCGCAGGTGGACGACGCCCGCTTCGTCATGATGCTGGTGCGCTCCGCCGCGCAGCACGACGCCGCCGTCGCCAACTACACCACCGTCATCGACTACCTCCACGAGGGCGAGCGTGTGGTCGGCGCCCGAGTGCGGGACGAGGAGAGCGGCGAGGAGTTCGACGTCTACGCCCGCACCACCATCCTTGCCGGCGGCGTCTGGACCCAGGAGCAGCAGGAGCTCGCCGGGGCCGAGGCCGGCCTCGAGGTGCTCGCCTCCAAGGGCATCCACATCTCCGTCGCCCGCGACCGGATCCCCGCCGTCCCCGACACCGGCATCATCACCCAGACCGAGAAGTCGGTCCTGTTCATCATCCCGTGGGACGAGTACTGGGTCATCGGCACCACCGACACCCCCTGGACCCAGGACCCCCGCGACGTGGGCGCGACCTCGGACGACATCGACTACGTGCTCGAGCACGCCAACGCCGTGCTGAAGGACGACCTCACCCGCGAGGACGTCATCGGCGTCTACTCCGGCCTGCGGCCCCTGCTGCAGCCGGTGAAGAAGGGCGGGGACAAGGGCTCGACCAAGGTCTCCCGCGAGCACACCGTCATGGAGGTCGAGCCGGGGCTCAGCGCGATCGCCGGCGGCAAGTACACGACCTACCGTGTCATGGCGGAGGACGTCGTCGACTTCGCGATCCGCGACCTCGAGCCGGACCGCCCGAGCCTGACCCGCTCGATCCCCGTCATCGGGGCCCAGGGCTATGCGGCGCTGGTGCGCGACAAGGCGGAGATCGGACGACGGTACGGCTTCGATGAGATCCGGGTCGACCGGCTCCTGTTCCGCTACGGCGCGCTGCTCTCCGACGTCCTCGCTCTGGTCGATGCGGACCCTTCGCTCGCGACCCCGCTCGAGCACGCCCCCCGCTACCTGCGCGCCGAGATCGTGTACGCGGTGCGTGCCGAGGGTGCCCGGCACCTCGCCGACGTGCTCGAGCGCCGCACCCGGCTCGACTACGAGACCCGGGACCGCGGCGTCGCGGCGGCCGACGAGATCGCCGCCCTGATCGGCGCCGAGCTCGGCTGGGACGAGTCCCGCACGCGCGCCGAGGTCACCGCCTACCGCGAGTACATCGCGGCGCGGCTCGCGGGCGAGGCGACCCACAGCGACGACGAGGCCGCAGCCCGCATCGCGACCGCCGCGGAGGTCCCCGGCCGCCGCTGACCCTGAGCTCCTCCCGGCCGTCAACAGGCCGGGAGGTCCGTCCGACGGCGATTCCGCCGTCGGACCACCCGTCGGCGATCCCGCCCTCGGACCATCGGCGGGCACGCTCCCGCCCTCCCCCCACTGGATGCCACCGGTCCCGCAGCGCAGCGGGGCCGCTCGACGAGGAGGCCCCATGGCAACCATCTTCCTGTACGAGATCGCCGGCACGGCGATGCTCACCCTGCTCGGCGGCGGCGTCGTCGCCAACGCGATTCTCGGCAAGACCAAGGGCAACGGCGGCGGCTGGCTGCTGATCAACTTCGGCTGGGGCCTCGCGGTCTTCGCCGGCGTGTACGTCGCCTACAAGACCGGGGCGCACCTGAACCCGGCGGTGACCCTCGGCCTGCTCGCGAGCGGTGCCGAGGAGTACGGCCCCGGCATCGCCGTCGGCGTCGGCAGCACGATCGCCTACCTGCTGGCGGAGGTGATCGGCGCCTTCCTCGGCGCGATCGTCTGCTGGCTCGCCTACAAGACCCACTACGACCAGGAGCAGGACGCCGGCACCATCCTCGGCACCTTCTCCACCGGCCCGGAGATCCGTTCCTACGGCTGGAACCTGGTCACCGAGATCATCGCGACCTTCGTGCTCGTGCTCGTGATCATCATGTTCGGCGCCACGCCGAGCGGGCTCGGCCCGCTGGCCGTCGCGCTTCTGGTCGTCGGCATCGGCGCCTCCCTCGGCGGGCCCACCGGGTACGCCATCAACCCCGCCCGTGACCTCGGTCCCCGCATCGCCCACGCGATCCTCCCGATCCCGCACAAGGGCGGCAGCGACTGGGGCTACGCGTGGGTGCCGATCGTCGGCCCGATCATCGGCGGCGTGCTCGCCGGTCTCGCGAGCCTCGCCCTCTGACCCCCGTTCGGACGGCGCCCGCCCCCGGGCCGGGGCTGTCCGGCACTATGAACCCATCACCCGTTCATCCCGACGAAGGAGTTCCGATGACCGACTCTCCGCAGTACATCCTCTCGATCGACCAGGGCACCACCTCGACCCGTGCGATCGTCTTCGACCATGCCGGGCAGATCGTCGCCACCGGGCAGAAGGAGCACGAGCAGATCTTCCCCAAGTCCGGCTGGGTCGAGCACGACCCGAAGGAGATCTGGAAGAACACCCGCGACGTCGTGGGGCAGGCGCTCGTGAACGCCGAGATCAACCGGCACCAGCTCGCCGCCGTCGGCATCACCAACCAGCGCGAGACCGCGGTGGTGTGGGACAAGAACACCGGGGAGCCCGTCTACAACGCGATCGTCTGGCAGGACACCCGCACCCAGAAGATCTGCGACCGCCTCGCGGGCGACGAGGGCGCCGACAAGTACAAGGAGCGCGTGGGTCTGCCGCTCGCGACCTACTTCTCCGGCCCCAAGGTCGCCTGGATCCTCGAGAACGTCGACGGCGCCCGCGAGAAGGCCGAGGCCGGGGACCTGCTCTTCGGTAACACCGACTCGTGGCTGGTGTGGAACATGACCGGCGGCACCGACGGCGGCGTCCACGTCACGGATGTCACCAACGCCTCGCGCACCATGCTCATGAACATCGACACCCTCGACTGGAACGAGGACATCGCTGGCGACATGGGGATCCCGCTCTCCATGCTCCCCGAGATCAAGTCCTCCTCCGAGGTCTACGGTCACGGGCGCAAGAACGGGCTGCTCATCGACACCCCGATCGCCGGCATCCTCGGCGACCAGCAGGCCGCGACATTCGGCCAGGCCTGCTTCGAGATCGGCATGGGCAAGAACACCTACGGCACCGGCAACTTCATGCTGGTCAACACCGGTGAGGACCTCGTGCGCAGCGAGAACGGGCTGCTCACCACCGTCGCCTACAAGATCGGCGACAACAAGCCCGTCTACGCCCTCGAGGGCTCGGTCGCGGTCACCGGCTCCCTCGTGCAGTGGATCCGCGACAACCTGGGCCTGATCAAGAACGCCCCGGAGATCGAGGACCTCGCCAAGGAGGTCGACGACAACGGCGGCCTGTTCGTGGTCCCCGCGTTCTCGGGCCTGTTCGCCCCGCACTGGCGCTCCGACGCCCGCGGCGTGATGGTCGGCATGACCCGCTTCCACAACAAGAACCACATCGCCCGCGCGGTCCTCGAGGCCACGGCCTTCCAGTCCCGCGAGGTGCTCGACGCGGCGATCGCGGACGCGGCCTCCGAGGGCGTCGAGCTCACCGAGCTCAAGGTCGATGGCGGCATGGTCATGAACGAGACGCTGATGCAGTTCCAGGCCGACATCCTCGGCGTGCCCGTGGTGCGCCCGAAGGTCATCGAGACCACCGCGCTGGGCGCCGCCTACGCGGCCGGCATCGCCGTCGGCTACTGGGACGGCGAGCAGGACGTCATCGACAACTGGGCCGAGGACAAGCGCTGGGAGCCCCAGATGGACGAGGAGACCCGCGACCGCTACATGCGGCTGTGGCGCAAGGCCGTCGAGCGCACCCTGGACTGGGTCGACGACGACACCGACGCGCTGTTCGGCTGACCCTGCTTCATCCCAGGCCCCGCCCCGCCTGGCCCCAGGCCCCGCCCCGCCTGACCCTGGGCCCACGCTGTCGTACGTGTCGGTGACACTCGTCGTACCGATACGGAGGACGGCGTGGGCCCGCCTGTTCGCCGACGACGACGCGGCGGGTGCGCAGCGGGAGCGCGGCAGGGGGCGCGGCGGGTGGCGCGGTGAGGGCGCAGCGGAAGGTCGCGCCGGGGGAGAGGCCGCGCCGACGCCGGGGAGGGCGTACCCTCGAGGGCCCCTGCCCCCTGCTCCCTAACCTCGAGAACCCTTTCCCTGTCCCCGGGCCCGCTCGTCGCCGTGAGCGGCGAGTCCGTGCGCCCCCTCCCCGGAGATCGGAGCCCCCTCATGGATCTCGTCTTCAAGCTCATCGCCCTGGCGATCTACTTCGCAGCGATGCTCGGCATCGGCCTGTACGCCTTCCGCAAGACGACGGACGGCGAGGACTACATGCTCGGCGGCCGCCAACTCCACCCCTTCACCGCCGCGCTCTCCGCGGGCGCCTCGGACATGTCCGGCTGGCTGCTCATGGGTCTGCCCGGAGCGCTCTACATGAACGGCCTGGTCGAGGCGTGGATCGCGGTGGGCCTCACCGTCGGCGCCGGTCTGAACTGGTTCTTCGTCGCCCCGCGTCTGCGCCAGTACACGCAGATCGCGAGCAACTCGATCACCGTGCCGAGCTTCTTCGGCAACCGTCTCCATGACCGCACGAACATCCTGCGGATCGCGGCGGGCGTGATCATCCTGGTGTTCTTCACCTTCTACGTCTCCTCCGGCATGGTCGCCGGCGGCGTGTTCTTCCAATCGATGTTCGGCGGCCCCTATCTCACCGGCATGCTCCTGGTGGCGGGCGTGACCATCGTGTACACCCTCTTCGGCGGGTTCCTCGGCGCCAGCTACACCGACGTCGTCCAGGGACTGATCATGCTCGTCTCGCTGATCGTCGTCCCGGTCACCGCGATGTTCGTGGTAGGCGGCCCGGGCGCCATGTTCGACTCCGTGCGGCAGGTCAACGCGGACTTCGGCTCGATGACCGCGGGCGCCACGGCCGTGGGCGTCATCTCCTCACTCGCCTGGGGCCTCGGCTACTTCGGCCAGCCGCACATCATCGTCCGCTTCATGGCGCTGCGGTCCTCGCGCGATGCGAAGTACGGCCTCGTCGTGGGCATGAGCTGGATGGTCCTGTGCGTTCTCGGCGCCATCTTCACGGCGCTCGCGGGCCTCGCCTACTTCCAGCAGAACGGTCCCGAGCTGCTGACCGATCAGACGAACGGCGAGTCCGTCTTCCTCGACCTGTCACTGCTGCTGTTCCACCCGCTGATCGCGGGGGTGCTGCTCGCCGCGGTGCTCGCCGCCATCATGTCCACCATTTCCTCGCAGCTGATCGTCACCAGCTCGGCCCTGGTCGAGGACTTCCTCGGCGGGATCGGCGTGCGGCTGTCCGCGACGGGGAAGCTGTGGGGCGGTCGCGTGGGCGTGCTCGCCGTGTCGATCATCGCGCTGATCCTGGCCCTGAACCCCGAGAGCTCGGTGCTGGCCCTGGTCGCCTTCGCCTGGGCGGGCTTCGGCGCGGCCTTCGGCCCGATCGTGCTGCTGGCCCTGTTCTGGCGGCGCCTGACCGCGGTGGGTGCCGCGGTGGGCATGATCACCGGCGCCGTGGTCGCCTTCGTCTGGGGCCAGTCCTGGGGTGCGGAGAAGCAGCCGCTCGACGTCACCTGGGGCCTCTTCGGCGGCGATCACCTCTACGAGATCGTGCCCGGCTTCGCGGTGTGCCTGATCCTCGCGGTCGTGGTCAGCCTCGTGACGCCCCGGCCCTCGGCCCAGGCGATGCGCGAGTTCGACGCGATGGAGGCGTCGCTCGCGACCGGCGAGATCGTGGAGGAGAAGACGGCCGACGCCGTCTGATCCGACGGCGGGTCGCCGACCCGATCTCGCGCTGACGGTTTTGCCCGCTGAGCTTCCACT
>NZ_JBVDDO010000004.1:283580-294729 GCF_055454375.1 Brachybacterium sp. B718/18
AAGCACAGCGGGCAAAACCGTCTGTCGGGAGGTGGGGCAGGTGGGGGAGGCGGGGCAGGTGGGGAGGCGGCCCGGCGGTCGTCCCTCAGCCGCCGAAGATGGTCTCCGACGCGCCGCCCCGGACGCCCGGGGCGGCGGTGAACAGCGAGCCCGCCTGCGGGTCGTCGTCGGCCGACAGCCCCTCGCGGCTCGTCGTGATGAACAGTGTCGAGCGGTCAGCGCCGCCGAAGGTGCAGGCCGTCACCTGGCGCGCCCCGACCTCGATCCGCTCGGCCACGGCACCGGTTGTGTCGAGGCCCAGCACCTGCGAGCCGCCGAACATGGCGACCCACACGTTGCCCTCGGCGTCGAGGGTGAGGCCGTCGGGGTGGCCCTCCTGGATCACGAGGTCGGCGAACGGACGGCGCTCCACGAGCCCGGCCTCGTCGTCCCAGTCGAAGACGTCCACGCGTCCGCTCGGGGTGTCGACGAAGTAGGCGCGCGCGCCGTCCTCGGTGAAGGCGAGGCCGTTCGAGATGGTGAGCCCCCCGAAGAGGCGGGTGGTGGTGCCGTCGGGGAGCAGCCGCCACATCGCCGCGGCGCCGCGCGCCTGGTCGTAGCCCATCGAGCCGCACAGGAAGGAGCCGTCCGGGGCGACCGCTCCCTCGTTCATCCGCACGGGCCCCTCCCACAGCGGGGGCAGGGCGGTCACGGTGCCGTCGGCGTCCTCGAGGCCGAAGCCCTTCTCGAGCGCGAGCACCGCGCCGCCGCCCTCCGCCGGGCGCACGCAGGCGACGACCCGGCTGGGGGTGGGCCGACGGTGGACGGCGCCGTCGGCGTCGAGGTGCATCACGTCGCCGGCCAGCATGTCCACCCAGCGCAGGCCGCCCCAGGCATCTGACCAGTAGGGGCCCTCGGCGTGATAGCAGATCGAGTCGGTGAGGCGGTCGGCGTGCATGGCGGCTCCTTCGCGCGGGGACGGGCGGGGTCCACGGTACGGGGCCGACGGGGGACGCGGGGGTGACGCCCGCCGCCGCGCCGCGGCCCGTCCCACCGCCTCGCCGCGGCCCGTGCCCCCGCCGCGCCGCGGCCCGTCCCACCCCCTCGCCGTCCCCGTCCGGGCCATCACCATCGCCCCGCCACCATCTGTGGCGCGCGGTGACGGGACGCGGGTGATGCGAGCTGCAGATATACGCAGCTCGCATCACCGGCGTCCCGCCCCTGCATCGGCGACGCCCCGTCGCCGCGACGAGGGACGGCGCGACACGGGCCGACGCCCCCGCCCTCCGCGCTGAGCACTCCGCCGTCGGCCCCCGCTCCGCCGTCGGCCCTCACCCCGCCGTCGGCCCCTGCCCCACCGGCGGCGCCCTTCGTCCCGCCGTCGGCCCGCTCGAACATCTCGGCCGCGCGCACCTCGTGGAGGATCTTGCCGGGCTGCTCGGCGGTCCCGGGGTCGACGCGGCTGCCCTGCGCGGCGGCGAGAGTGCGCAGCGTGCCGGCGGCGACAGAGGTGTCCACCGGCAGCAGCAGCGAGGCGACGATCAGCGAGTCCCGGCCGAACAGGGTGAAGAACCAGGGGGCGCCTGCGGCGAGGAAGGTGTGGGCCGGCTCGTCGGGGCGCTGCAGGCGCAGCGCGTCGAGGTCCGCGAGCGAGCGGCGCAAGAGCCGGGCGACGGCGCGCCGCTCGGGGTCCTCCGCGGCGGAGGTCCCGGCGCGCTCCGCGGCGGCCGACGCGGTCCACGGCGCGGTCGCGGCCACGAAGGGCACCGACGGGTCGACGAGGTCGAGCCGCCAGGTGGCCTCGGCGCTGCCCCGCGGCGGGACCTCGAGGTCGATCTCCCAGCTGACCTGCGGGCCGTGCACCCGCAGGATCGCGGCCGCGTCGGCGTCGAGGGTGAGCACCGCCCGGCCCTCGGGCCCGACGGGTCACACGGCGGCGCCGTCCTCGAGGCGGGCGTCCGGGCGCAGGTCGGCGCCGCCCACGAGCATCCGCGGATCCTTCACGGCGGACATGCTCGCGCCGTCGGTCAGCAGCCCGAGTCGCAGCCGCAGCCGCCGCGGACGGTCGTCGTCGGAGCGGAGGCGGAGAGTCTCGGCGATGCCGGAGGCGTCCGCGGAGCGGTGGCGCTCGAGGGTGAGGGTGTTGTCGAGCGGAACCTCGGCGGGAGAGACGATCTGGCGCAGCACCACCGCGCGCGCCGAGATCACCTGGGCGCCGATCGTGGTCAGGGCCGCCGCCGCGGGCTGCACGCGCAGGTCGGAGACCACGCGGGTGTCGCCGACGTAGATCCCCTCCGCGCCGTCGCCGGTCATCTCGCCATCGGGCCGCGACCAGGCCTGCAGCGGGGCGTGGAAGACGCCGACGAGGTCGTGGACGAACGGCTGGTGGGTCGGCGTCGGACGGTCCGGGTCGAGACGCAGGGCGGTCGACAGCCTGTCGTCGGTCATCGTGGTCTCCGTTCGAGGGGCGAACCGGTCGAGGCAGGGCGGCTGGAAGTCCGGTCGAGTCACCGGTCGCTCGCCGGGTGCGGCGCCTCGGCCGCTCCCGCGCCGCTCTGAAGGCGCGCGAGGGCGTGGGCGACCGGACGAGTCGCCGGGTAGAGGTCACGGAACTGCCCGTACAGCTCGTCGTAGAGCGGGCCGAGCGCCGGGTCGGGGTCGAGGCGGGCGACCGTCGGGTTCCAGCCCGAGGTGTCCAGGCCGAGCAGGCCCTCGGCGGCGAGCCGGGCCGAGCCGTAGGAGGCGCCGACGGTGTCGCGCGGGATCCGCTGCGGCAGACCGGTCACGTCGCTGACGATCTGCGGCCAGAGTCGGCCCTGGGCCCCGCCGCCCGCCACGGTCATCCCCCGCACGGGGACCCCGGCCGCGGCGAGTTCCTCGAGGTGGTGGCGCACCCCGAAGGCCGCCGCCTCGAGCGCCGCCCGGTACAGGTCACCGCGGGTGTGGGACAGGGTCAGCCCGGCGAGGATCCCGCGGGCCGACGGATCGTGCATGGGGGAGCGCTCCCCGGCGAAGTACGGGAGCATCAGCAGGCCGCGCGCCCCGGGGCCGCTCTCCCGCGCCTCGGCAAGGAGGGTCGGGACGTCGGCGCCGCCGGTGAGCTCGCGCAGCCAGCCGGTGATCGCGCCCGACGACGCCATCCCGCCGCACAGGGTGTGGGTGCCGGCGGCGAGCCCGGCGGTGGGCCACAGCGTGCGGCTCGGCCGCGGCTCCCTCGTCACCGCGACGAGGAAGGTCGTGGTCCCGTACATGAGCATCACGTCGCCCGGGGCGGTCGCGCCGACGCTGTACGCCTCCGACCAGGCGTCGAGGGTGCCGCTGATGACGGGCGTGCCTGCCGTGATGCCCGGCAGCTGTGCGGCGACCTCGGGGAGCACGCTGCCCGCCCGCTCGCCCGCCCACCGCAGGTGCGGCAGCTCGATCCCGGGGGCGATGCGGTCCGCCCAGGGGCGATGCCAGTCCTCGGCCGACGGGTCGTACAGCGGCGCGGCCAGGCTCGCGCTGACCCGGTCCATGACGTACTCGCCGGTGAGGCGGAAGGTCAGGTGCGAGCTGGGCATGAACAGCCGCGCCGCCCGGGCGTAGGACTCCGGCTCGTGCTCGGCGACCCAGGCGATCTTCGGTCCCGCGGCCTGGCTCGAGAGCACACAGCCGGCGCGGCGCAGGATCTCTTCCTCGCCGAGCTCGGCGGTGATCCGTCGGATCTGCGCTTCCGCCCGCGTATCGACCCCGTAGAGGATCGCGGGCCGCACGGGCGTGCCGTCGGCCGCGGCGAGCAGCACGCACGGCCCCATGCCGGAGACGCCGATCGCCTCGATGCACACGTCCCCCGGAGCGGTCAGCTCGCCGATCAGCGCCACGGCGTCCTCCCACCAGACGTCGGCCGAGAGCTCGACGTGGCCGGGGGCCGGGCGCTGGACCGCGTGGTCGCGGGCGGCGCTGCGCAGCACCTGCCCGTCAGGGCCGACGAGCACCGCCTTGCTGCTGGACGTACCGATGTCGAGCCCGAGCATCGCGCCGTCGCGATCCGCCATCGACCAGCCCTTCCCTCCGTCGTCCCGTCCCGGGGCGGCGGGCCGTCCGTCCCGCTCCGTCGCGCCCTCATCCTGCCAGGCGCGGGGGAGGAGCGCCGAGCGGACCGACCGCGGGCTCCGAGCTGACCGCCCGGGGGCATCGGGCGGACCGCCGGGGCCGCCGAGCAGGGGCCGCCTGCTCGATCGAGTGCGGGCATGGCATCCTGTCGAGGTCCGACGGGGGCGCCCGTCGAGCGACCGGAGAGGGGCGGACGTGCTCGAGACCCACATGGACCTGCAACTGCTGCATCGGGCGGCGTCGGCGTACTACCTCGACGACCTGCGGCAGGCGGAGGTCGCCGAGAAGCTCGGGGTCTCCCGGCCAACGGTCTCCAAGCTGCTCACCGAGGCACGCCGCATCGGCATGGTCCGCTTCGAGGTGCTCGACATCGCCGGGCCCGACCTCGCCGACCTCGAGACGCGGCTGCGTGAGCATCTGGGGGTCGAGCGCGTGCGGATCGCACCCGGCGACCAGGTGCAGCGGGAGTTCCGCGGCATCGGCGACCTGCTCGCGGAGGAGCTGGTGCGCCTCGACCTGACCCCTGGCGAGGTTCTGCTGGTGTCCTCGGGCAAGACCACCCACGCGGTTGCCCGGATGCGCGGCCTGCCCGCCCTGCCGGGAGTGCTGGTCACGCCGACCATCGGCGGTCAGCAGGAGCGGAACCCGGCCTTCCAGACCAACGAGATCGTGCGGGAGTTCGCCTCGGGCACCCGGGCGGAGCCCCGTTTCATCTTCGCCCCGGCGCTGCCGAGCCCGAGCCTGTGGCGGGAGCTGCAGGCCGATCCCAGCTTCGTCGAGATCACCGACCTGTGGGCGCGGGCCCGCATCGTGATCACCGGCATCGGCGCCCCCTACCTGCGGCGGGAGTCGCTCACCTCGGTCGTGCCGCGGGAGGACCCGGGGCTGCGGAGCGCGGTGGGGGACGTGTGCCTGTACTTCTTCGACGTCGACGGAGAGCAGGTGCCGTACCCGGGCTCGGACCGCCTGGTGCGGCCCTCGCTCGAGGTGCTGCGCGGGATCCCCGAGCGGCTGGCGCTCGCGGCCGGCCGGGAGAAGGCCCCGTCGATTGTGGCTGGGGCGCGCACCGGGCTGTTCTCGACGCTGATCACCGACGTGCCCACCGCCGACGCAATCCTCGCCGACTGAGGTCGACAGCGGCGACCCGGGCCGCCGATCCCGACGGCCCCCTCCCCGGCTCGTGACCCGACAGTGTCGCCTGGCGAGCCAGATGGGGCCCGTTTCTGGCTCGTGAGCCGACAGTGTCGACCCGGGCGGCTTCTCTCCGTGCCGACGGGCCGGGCGGCGGCGCTCCAGGCCGACAGGCGACGGCCCGGCGGCGCACATCCGCCCGGGGAACATTTGTGCTTGACAAATGTTCTGCGCGTTCCGTACGGTCGACCCCGACGCGCCGCGGACCCGTCGGCCGTCGCTCGACCGAGGCAGGCGGCGCAGCCGCCGGAACGTATCGAAGGAGATGTGTCGCCGATGAGCGAGACCGTGAAGGCCGAGGACCCGCAGGCCGAGAGCCCGCAGCCCGAGGACACGAAGGCCGGGATCGCGACGACCATGCAGGCCGTCGTCATGCACGCCCCCGAGGACTACCGCCTCGAGGAGCGCCCGGTCCCCACCCCCGCCGCCGATGAGCTGCTGATCCGCGTCGAGGCCGTCGGCGTCTGCGCGAGCGACCTCAAGGCCTACGCCGGCGCCGCCAAGTTCTGGGGCGACGAGAATCGCGACCGCTGGGTCGAGCCCGGCATCATCCCCGGTCACGAGATCACCGGAACGATCGTCGAGGGCTCCGAGGAGGCGCTCGCCCACCACGGCGTCTCCGTCGGCGACCGCATCGTCGTCGAGCAGATCGTCCCCTGCGGCGAGTGCATGTACTGCCGGCGCGGCTGGTACTGGATGTGCGCGCCGCACGACATGTTCGGCTTCAAGCACTACCACGGCGGCATGGCCGAGTTCATGATCGTCCCCCAGCTCGCGCGGGCCCACCGGATCTCGGCGGACATCGCGCCGCAGCACGCCGCCTACGCGGAACCGCTGTCCTGCTCGCTGCACGCCGTCGAGCGCGCCGAGATCCAGTTCGACGACGTGGTCGTCATCGCGGGCGCCGGCCCCATCGGCCTCGGCGCGATCATCGGCGCGAGCCACAAGAGCCCCAAGCTCGTCATCGCCCTCGACTTCGACGACGACAAGCTGGCCCTCGCGAAGAAGTGCGGCGCCGACCTCACCCTGAACCCCTCGAAGGGCGACATCTACGAGGAGATCCGGGCCCTGACCGGCGGTTACGGCGCCGACGTCTACATCGAGTGCACGGGCCACCCGAGCGCCGTGGGGCAGGGCCTGAACCTGCTGCGCAAGCTCGGCCGCTTCGTCGAGTACTCCGTGTTCAAGGAGAACGTCTCCGTGGACTGGTCGATCATCTCCGACGACAAGGAGCTCGACGTGCGCGGCGCCCACCTCGGTCCGCACACCTGGCCCGCCGCCATCAAGATCATCGAGTCCGGCGTGCTGCCCCTCGACGAGATCTGCACCCACCAGTTCGGCCTCGCCGACGTCCAGCAGGCCCTCGACAAGGTCGCGGACTCCGCCGGCTCCTCGGTGAAGGTCTCCATCCTCCCCGGTCGCTGAGCCGCGACGAGCGGACTGCGACCCGCCGACCCCCGTCGGCCCCCGATCGTCCCGGCCCCCGTCGGCCGCGATCCGCGGTCCGCACAACCGGGACGGGCGACGCACCACCGCGCGCCGTCGCCCGTCCCGCGCCTCTCCCCCTCGCACACAGGAGTGCACCCATGAGCGCCGCCCCGTCCACCGCCCACGCCGGAGCCGCCGTCCCCGCGGCCGGCTCCGCCCAGGAGACCGTCCTCGACCGTCTCGGCATCCCCCACGCCCTCCGCTGGGGCTTCCTCGGCGTGCTGGTCTTCATGACCGGCAACGGCGTCGAGACCAACTTCGTCTCCCCGCACATGGCGAACGTCTTCGGCGGCGGCGACGCGATGATCAACCTCGCCGCCACCGTCATCACCTGCTACTCGCTCGCCGCGCTGATCGGCTCCTACCTCGCCGGAGCCCTCTCGGACCTGTGGGGTCCGCGGCGGGTGATGCTGCTCGGCGTCGTCGTGTGGGTCGTCTTCCAGGCCGCCTTCGTCGGCGCCCTCGCGACCGAGTCGGTGCCGCTGATCTTCGGCGCCTACGCGCTGCGGGGCTTCGGCTTCCCGCTGTTCGCCTTCGCCTTCCTGGTGTGGATCAACGCCGTGGTGCCGAAGGAGCGCAACGGCGCCGCCGTCGGCTGGTTCTACGTGATGTTCACCGGCGGCATGCCGACGATCGGCTCGCTCGTCGCGATCGGCCTGATCCCCGCCTTCGGCGGCGGCCTGTTCGGCGAGCGCTGGGCCATGATCGCCTCGACCGCGATCGTCGTGGCCGGCTACCTCATCGCCCGCTTGGGGGTGCGCGAGGAGCACGGAGACCGTCGCCTGGCCCCGGCCGGCGAGTCCGCCCAGCAGGTCATCCTCTCCGGGGTGCGCCTCGCCGCGACCAACAGGCGCGTGCTCATGGGCTTCCTGACCCGCCTGATCAACACCGCCCCGCAGTTCGGCATGTTCATCATCCTGCCCACCGTGATCGCCGAGACCCTCGGCTGGGGGCAGAGCCGCTGGCTGCTCATGACCTCGGTGATCTTCGCGGGCAACATCCTGTTCAACGCCGCCTTCGGCGCCCTCGGCGACCGCATCGGCTGGACCACCACGGTGCGCTGGTTCGGGATCGTCGGCTCCGCCATCGGCCTGCTGCTGTGGTGGTATGTGCCGCACTGGGTGCCGGCCGGCTCCGACTGGGGCTTCGCCGTCGCCGTCACCGCGGGCACCGTCTTCGGCATCCTGCTGGCCGGCTTCGTGCCGCTCGGCGCGATCATGCCCGCGCTCGCCCCCGACCACAAGGGCGCCGCGATGGCGATGTACACGACCGCCGCGGGCGGCGCGACCTTCCTCGGCTCGGCCGTCGTCGCGATCGTCCGTCCCTGGGGCGGCGACGTGGGCGTGGTCTGGGCGTTCGTCGCCCTGTACGCGCTGGCCTTCCTCATGACCTTCGCCCTGAAGGTCGAGCAGCCCCGCGTCGGCAAGAAGGACATCCCCGCCGCCGAGGCATGATCCCCGTCGTCCCCCCGACCGATCCACCCGAAGGAGTCCGACATGACCACCTTCACCTCCCCCACCACCCCCACCCTGTTTGACCTCACCGGTCGCACCGCCCTCGTCACCGGCGGCGCCAAGGGCCTCGGCCTCGCCATGGCGCGCGGCCTCGCCCAGCACGGCGCCCCGATCGTGCTCGCCGACATCGACGACGCCACCGGCGAGCAGGCCGCGCAGGACCTCGCCGGCGAGACCGGTGTGAGCGTCACCTACCGCCACCTCGACGTCACCGACCAGGCCATGGTCGAGGAGGTCGTCGCCGCGCTCGACGCCGAGGTGGGCGGGATCGAGATCCTGCTCAACAATGCGGGGCGCACCATCCACCACCCGCTCGAGGACGGGGACGGCGAGAAGTGGCGCGCCGTGATGACCCTCAACCTCGACGGCGTCTACCACGTGCTCTCCGTCGTGGGCCGACGCATGCTCGAGCGCGGACGCGGCAGCATCATCAACACCGGCTCCATGAGCGGCATCATCGCCAACGTCCCCCAGACCCAGGCCTCATACAACGCGTCCAAGGCCGCGGTCCACAACCTCACCCGGTCCGCCGCGCTCGAGTGGGCCTCCCGCGGCGTGCGCGTGAACGCGATCGCACCCGGCTACATGCGCACCGAGCTGACCCGTGGCTTCTACGAGGAGGGCGGCGAGCAGATCGACATCTGGAACATGATGACCCCGATGTCCCGCCCCGGCGAGCCCGAGGAGCTCGCGGGCGCCGCGGTCTACCTCGCCTCCGACGCGTCGAGCTTCGTGACCGGCTCGATCCTGTCGATCGACGGCGGGTACACCGCCGCCTGAGCCCCCGGTCGGCCGACGGGGTCCGCCCCGTCGGCCGGCCTGCGTCGGGCGGCGCCGGTCGCCGTGCCCGCCCGACGGGTCCTGCCCCGCCCCCGACCCCGCCGATCCGGAGACCTCGATGACCTACCTGTTCGATGACCCCCAGACCTTTCCCGCCGACGCCGTCGAGGGCCTCGTCGCCGCCCACCCCGAGGAGCTCGCGCGCGTGCACGGCGGCGTGGTGCGCAGGAGGCGGACGCCCGCCGGGCAGCCCGCGCTCGTCGTCGGCGGTGGCTCCGGCCACTACCCGGCCTTCGCCGGCTGGGTCGGGCCCGGCTTCGCCCACGGCGCGCCTTGCGGGAACATCTTCTCCTCGCCGTCCTCCGACCAGGTCTACTCGGTTGCGAGGAACGCCGAGAACGGCGGCGGCGTGATCCTCGGCTTCGGCCACTACGCCGGGGACGTGCTCCACTTCGGCGTCGCCGCGTCGATGCTGCGCGCCGAGGGCATCGACGTGCGGATCGTCGCCGTGAGCGATGACGTCGCCTCGGGACGTGAGGGCGAGCACCGCGACCGCCGCGGCATCGCCGGTGACCTGCCCGTCTTCAAGGTCGCCGGGGCCGCGATCCAGGCCGGCGCCGACCTCGACGAGGCCGAGCGCCTCGCCTGGAAGGCCAACGACGCGACCCGCTCCCTCGGCGTCGCCTTCGACGGCTGCACCCTCCCCGGCGCCGACGACGCGCTCTTCCACGTCCCCGAGGGACGGATGGCGATCGGCCTGGGCATCCACGGCGAGCCAGGCATCGACGAGCGGGACATGCCGAGCGCGAAGGAGCTCGCGAGGATCCTGGTCGACGGGGTGCTCGCGGAGACCCCGGAGCTCGACTCGCCGCGCGTCGCCGCGGTGCTGAACGGTCTGGGCACCGTGAAGTACGAGGAGATGTTCGTGGTGTGGAAGCACGTCGCGGCGCTGCTCGGGGAGGCGGGTCTGACGATCGTGCGCCCCGAGGTCGGCGAGCACGTCACCAGCCTCGACATGGCCGGGCTGTCTCTGACCGTGATGCGCCTGGACGAGGAGCTCGAGCAGCATTGGCTCGCCGCCGCCGACGCTCCCGCGTTCCGACGCGGCGGCACCGTCGAGGGTGATCTCGGCGAGGAGCGCGGTGAGCTCTACATGCCCGGGGAGGACCCGATCCCCGAGGCGTCCGCCGAGTCCCGGGAGTCCGCGGCGCGGATCGCCGGGATCCTCGCCGACATCGAGGCGCTGCTCGTCGAGCTCGAGCCCGAGCTCGGCCGGATGGACCAGGTCGCCGGCGACGGCGACCACGGCCAGGGCATGGTGCTCGGCGCGCAGGCCGCGCGGGCGGCGGCCGATCGGGTCGTCGCGGCCGACGGCGGTGCGCGCACGGTGCTGGTCCAGGCCGGCGCCGCGTGGTCGGCCGAGGCCGGCGGCACCTCCGGCGCGCTCTGGGGCGCGGCGCTGACCAGCCTCGGCTCTGCTCTCGCCGACGACGCCGCCGTCACCGGGGCGCAGCTGCTCGGCGGGCTCGTCCAGGCCGTCGAGGCCATCGAGCGGCTCGGCGGCGCGACCCCCGGCGACAAGACCATGGTCGACGCGGCGGCGCCCTTCCGCGAGGCGATCTCCCTCGCGCTCGCCGGGGGTGCCGACGGTGGAGCGCGGGACGGTGCCGGTGGTGGTGCCGGGGAGGGCGCCGGTAGTGGCGCCGGTGGTGGTGCCGCCTCCGCCGCGCGCACGGTCGCGACCGCCGCCGCCCGCGCCGTCGAGGGAGCCGAGGCCACCGCCGACATCGCCGCGACCAAGGGCCGCGCCCGCAACCATGGCGACAAGTCCGTAGGCACCTCGGACCCCGGCGCGGTCTCCTTCTCGAAGATCGTCACGCTGCTGGGGGAGAAGCTCGGCGGGTGAGGAGGATGGGGGCTTGGGCGGCGTCGACCGGGGTCGGCCGGCCCGTCTGGCCCCGCCCCACTGCGCACCCGCCTCGTCCCGCCGCCTGTCCTCGTCCTGCTGGCCGCCCCCGAGCCGCCCTCCCTCGCCCCGCCCGCCTTCCTACCGCCCAACCTCGTCCTGCCGAGCGCTGTGGCCTGTTTCTGAACCACTTTCGGCC
>NZ_JBVDDO010000005.1:0-42002 GCF_055454375.1 Brachybacterium sp. B718/18
GCGGCCCTCGCCGCCGCCCTGGCCGCCGCGTCCGCCACGGCCCTGGCCGCCGCCCTGGCCGCGTCCGCGCCCACGACCGCCACCCGGGATGCCCGCCTCGCGGCGCGCCTGCTCCTCGGGGCTGTCCTCGGTGACCGGTCCGCGCGGCTCATGGGTCTCGACCCGCTGGCCCGGGGCGAGCGCGGTGAGCACGGGGCTCGCCGCGGTCACACCCTGGTGGCGGGTCGGGGTGATCCCGGCCTTGCGCATCAGGTCGTGGACGTCCTTCCGCTGCTCCGGGGTCTGCACGGTGATGACGGTGCCGGACTCGCCGGCCCGCGCGGTGCGGCCCGAGCGGTGCAGGTAGGCCTTGTACTCGATGGGCGGATCGGCGTGGACCACGAGCGCGACCTCGTCGACGTGGATGCCGCGCGCGGCGATGTCGGTGCAGACCATCGTGGTCGCGGTGCCCGAGCCGAAGGCCTCGAGGTTCCGGGTTCGGGCGTTCTGCGAGAGATTGCCGTGCAGGTCCACCGCGTCGACACCGCGCGCGGCGAGCTTGCGGGCGAGGTTCTTCGCCCCGTACTTGGTGCGGGTGAACATGATCGTGCGGCCCGGCGCGGCGGCGAGGTCGCGCAGCACGTCGAAGCGCGCGGTCGGGTCGACCTCGAGGACGTGGTGCTCCATGGTGCCGACGGGGCTCGTGGCCGGGTCGGCGGAGTGGGTGACCGGGTCGTGCAGGAACTGCTGGACGATCTTGTCCACGCCGGCATCGAGGGTCGCGGAGAACAGCATGCGCTGCCCCTTCGCGGGGGTCGCTGCGAGGATCCGGCGCACCATCGGCAGGAAGCCCATGTCGGCCATGTGGTCGGCCTCGTCGATCACGGTGATCTCGATGGCGGAGAGGTCGGCGTGGCCCTGGCCCATCAGGTCCAGCAGGCGGCCGGGGCAGGCGATGAGCACGTCGACCCCGCCGGCGAGGGCGTTGACCTGCGGGTTCTGCCCCACGCCGCCGAAGACGACGGTGCTGCGGAGCTTCCCGGCGCGCTCGAGCGGGGCGAGCGAGTCGGCGATCTGCGAGGCCAGCTCACGGGTCGGTGCGAGCACGAGCGAGCGCGGCCGACGGGCCTGGCGGCGGCGCGGCTCGGCGAGCAGGCGGGCGACCAGCGGGAGGAGGAAGGCGTAGGTCTTGCCCGAGCCGGTGCGGCCGCGTCCGAGCACGTCGCGACCCGCGAGGGAGTCGGGCAGCGTCGCCGCCTGGATCGGAGTGGGGGAGGTGATGCCCTGCGGAGCGAGTGCGTCGACGAGGGCGGTGGGCACGCCGAGGCGTGCGAAGTCAGAGGTGGTCACGAGGATCCGTTCTGCATGGTGCGTCCCGCCCGGTGCGCCCGGGCCCGGCGCCGCTGACGGCGTGGGGAGGGTCTGCGCAGTCGCCCGTGACGGGGACCTGTGCCGCGGCGGGGTGACGGCACTCGAGCTCCACGGTAGGGGCCGCCCCGCCCGGTGGCGAGACCGGGGCCCGCCGATGTGAGATACCCCGGCTCCCGCAGCGGAGCGTCGCGGGGACGTAGGGTGCGAGCACCGGGAGAGCTGGAGGACCGATGGCGCGCAGGGTGAGCATCAAGGACGTCGCCGAGAGGGCGGGCGTGTCCTGGAAGACCGTGTCGAACGTCGTCAACGAGCGGCCCGTGGTCCGCCCGGAGACCCGGGAGCGGGTCCTGGCGGCGATCGAGGAGCTCGGCTACGTCCCCAACCAGGTCGGCCGCGAGCTGCGCGGCGGGCCGACGGGATCCCTCGCGCTCGTGGTCCCCGAGCTGCAGAACCCGTACTTCGCCCGTCTCGCCGAACGGATGCAGGCCGCCGCCCGGGCTCGCGGGCGCACCGTGAGCGTCGAGGTGTCGCTGCACAGCGCCGCGACCGAGCGCGCCCACATCAGCGGCCGCAGCTCGCGCCCGGTGGACGCCGTGGTCATCTCCCCGTCGGCCCTGACCGCCGAGGACCTGCGTGACCGCACCTCCGGCCCGCCCGTGGTGCTGCTCGGCGAGATGCTGCTCGCCGCGCCGGACATCGTGCACGTGGCGATCGACAACGTCGCCTCCGCCGCCGAGGTGGTGCGCCACCTGGTGGCCGCCGGTCACCGTCGGCTGCTGTTCCTGGGTGCCGACGAAGGGCGCCGCTCCACGGGCGCCGACCGCCTCGTCGGCTTCCGGCTCGCGAGCGCCGAGGCCGGGCTCGACGAGGACCCCGCGCTGATCCGCCACGTGAGCGACTGGACGCGGGAAGGCGGCCGCGACGAGATCGCCGCGGCGCTCGCCGAGGGCCTCGACTTCGATGCGGTCGTGGCCGGCAACGACCTGCTCGCCATCGGTGCGCTGATCGCCCTGCTCGATGCGGGGCTCCGCGTCCCCGAGGACGTCGCCGTGGTCGGCTGGGACGACCTGGTCGAAGCGGCGTGGACGCGCCCGGCGCTGACGACCGTCGCCCCCGACCTCGACGCCCTCGTCGCCGCCGCACTCGACGCTGCCCTCGCCGCCCCCGCCGAGCGCGAGGGCGTCGAGCGGGTGATCGCGCACCGGCTCGTCGAGCGCGACACCACCCGCTGACCCGCGCCCCGCAAGCTCGTGCCCGTCGGCCGTGTCCACCTCGTGATTCCCACGTTGCACTTCGCGCTGGGGTGCGGTTGACTGACGCCTGACAGCCCGTCCGGCGCACCGTGCGCCGAGGCCTCAGCGCCGAGTCCCCTCGACCCCAGGAGCAGTCCGTGCCCGACCAGAACCCCACCCTGCCGGAGTCGCTCTCCGCGCTCTTCGCCCGAGCCGACGAGCTGGCCGCCCAGCTCGATGCGCCGCTCTCCGCGGCGGCGGACGTGCCCCGCCCCGAGCATCCGCGCCCTCAGCTGCAGCGCTCCGCCTGGCTGAGCCTCAACGGCACCTGGCAGTTCGAGATCGACCGCAGCGACACGGGTCGCGAGCGCGGGCTGCTCGACGCCGAGCTCGCCACCACCATCACCGTGCCCTTCGCGCCGGAGACCGCGGCCTCCGGCATCGGCGACCGCGACTTCCTCGAGGCCGTCTGGTACCGCCGCACGGTCGCTATCCCCGCCGACTGGGACGGCCTGCGCCCGATCCTCCGCTTCGAGGCCGTCGATCAGGACGCGACCGTGTGGGCGAACGGCGTGGAGGTCGCCCGCCACCGCGGCGGCTTCACCCCCTTCGCGGCCGATCTCTCGCAGGTCCCGGGCGTCGGCGCCGGCAGCGAGGTGACCGTGGTGGTCCGCGCCCGCGACCCGCACGATCAGCCCCAGGCACGCGGCAAGCAGTCCACCTGGTTCCGGCCCACGCACGCCAACTACCACCGCACCACCGGCATCTGGCAGAGCGTCTGGCTCGAGGGCGTCCCCGTCGACGAGATCCGCTCGCTGCGCATCCTCCCCTCGCTCGCCGCGGCCTCCTTCGCGATCGACGTGCCGCTCTCGCGCAGCACCCCCGGCACCACCCTCGAGGTCATCGCCTCCGTCCCCGGCGGCGGGGAGGTCGCGCGCACCTCCGTCCGCGCGGACCTCGACCTCGCCCCGCACCTCTCGCTGACGATCCCGTCGGAGCACGTGCGCGTGTGGGGCCCCGGCGCCCCCGAGCTGTACGCGCTGCAGGTGCGGCTGCTGGACGACGCCGGCGGCGTGCTCGACGAGGTCCGCTCCTACGCGGGTCTGCGCTCGACCTCGCTGAACGCCCACGAGTACCGCCTCAACGGCGAGAAGGTCTTCCAGCGCCTGGTCCTGGACCAGGGGTACTGGGAGGAGACCTTCATGACCACGCCGACGGACTCCGCCTTCACCACCGACATCCGCCTGGCGATGGAGGCCGGCTTCAACGGCGCCCGACTCCACCAGAAGGTCTTCGAGCAGCGCATGCTGTTCTGGGCCGACCTGCACGGCTACCTCACCTGGGGTGAGTTCGGCGACTGGGGCGTCTCGGGCCTCGGCCCGCTCGGCGACAACCAGCAGCCCACCGCCTCCTTCATCGGGCAATGGATCGAGGCGGTCGCCCGCGACATCAACCACCCCTCGATCATCGGCTGGTGCCCCCTTAACGAGACCCACCAGATCCTCCATGACCGCTACACCCAGCTCGACACCGTCACCCAGGCGATGTACGACGCGACCAAGCTCGCCGACCCCTCGCGGCCAGTGCTCGACGCCTCCGGCTACTCGCACCGGGTGCGCGGCGCCGACGTGTACGACTCGCACTCCTACGAGCAGGACCCGGAGCGTTTCCGCGCCGAGCAGTCCGGACTCGCCGAGGGGCGGCCCTTCGCAAACCGGCGCGACCTCGCGCCCGACGAGTACCCCTTCGCCGACGGCGAGTTCTCCCTGCCCTTCGCCGGCCAGCCGTACTTCGTCTCCGAGTACGGCGGCATCTGGTGGAACGAGCAGGAGGCCCGCGAGGCCGCCGAGGCCGAGCGCGCCGGCAACAACGCCGCCGAGTCGTGGGGCTACGGCCAGCGGATCGCGAGCGAGGCGGAGCTGTACGAGCGTTTCGAGGGGCTCACCCGCGTGCTGCTCGAGGACCCCCTCATGTTCGGCTACTGCTACACGCAGATGACCGATGTCTTCCAGGAGAAGAACGGCATCGTGGACTTCGCCCGCGGGCGCAAGCTCGACCTGGCCCGCCTCCGCGCCGTCCAGGAGAAGACCGCGGCGTACGAGGCGGACTGACCCGGAGATCCGCTGGCCCGGGTCCCCGCCGCCCACCACCCGGGGCTTATGGTCGATCAGAGCCGACTCTGGGACGCCGACGCGGCCTCCGCCGACGACACCACCGGAGAGGGGATGTTCGCCCCCGCGCGGTTACCGTCGACTCCCGCCGCCACGTCTCCGTGTACCGCCTGACCGAAGGGACCGCATGACTCAGGATCTCACCGCCCTCACCCAGGAGGACCGCCCCGGCCACCTGCACGTGGGCCTCGTCGGCACCCGCCCCGAGGCGCGCGGCCGGGGACTCGCCCGGGCCGCCCTCGCGCGCAGCCTCGCCTCCGGCCGTGCCGCCGGCTACGAGGAGGCGCAGCTCGAGGTGGACACCGAGTCGCTCACCGGGCCCACCCGGCTCTACGAGGCCGTCGGCTTCACCCGGGCCTCCGTGTACGCGACCTACGAGAAGCCGGTCGCCACGGCATGAGGAGGTCGCGATGAGAGCCGTCCGCTACGACGCCTTCGGCGTTGCGCCGCAGCTGGTCGAGCTGCCCGATCCGATCTGCCCTCCGGGCGGGGCGTTGATCGAGGTGCACGCCACCGGGGTGTGCCGCAGCGACTGGCACGCCTGGCAGGGGCATGACGACAGCGTCCGTCTCCCGCACGTGCCGGGGCACGAGTTCGCCGGGGTGGTCCGCGAGGTCGGCGAGGGCGTGCGGTCGTTCGCGCCGGGGGACCGGGTCACGGCCCCGTTCATCCTGGCCTGCGGGGAGTGCGCCGAGTGTCGGGCCGGAGCACCTCAGGTGTGCCCCGCCCAGCGCCAGCCCGGCTTCGACCAGCAGGGGTCCTGGGCCGAGCAGGTCGTGGTCACGGGAGCGGAGCACAACCTGGTCCGCCTCCCCGACGAGATCGAGATGACGCTCGCCGCCGGGCTCGGCTGCCGGGTCGGCACCGCCCATCACGCGGTCCGGACCCAGGGCGCCGTCCGCCCCGGGGAGCAGGTCGCGGTGATCGGCTGCGGCGGCCTCGGCCTCGCCTGCGTGATGATCGCCCGCGCCGCGGGGGCGGAGGTCGTCGCGGTCGACGTGTCCGCGGCGGCGCTCGAGGCCGCCCGCGCCCTCGGGGCCACCCCCCTTGCCGCCGGCGAGGACGTGGTCGACCGGGTGCGGGAGTCGACCGGCGGCGGTGCCCATCTCGCGCTGGACGCCCTCGGCTCCGCGGCGACGGCCCGCACCTCGATCCTGTCGCTGCGCCCCCGCGGTCGCCACGTGCAGGTGGGGCTGCTGCTCGGGGACGATGCCGACCCGGCGCTGCCGATGGGGCGCGTGATCGGGCAGGAGCTGCAGATCCTCGGCAGCCACGGTCTCGCCGTCGCGGAGTACGTGGATCTGCTCGCGGACGTGGCCGCGGGCCGCCTCGATCTCGGTCGCACCGTCGGCCGGATCCTCGCCCTCGAGGAGCTTCCCGCCGCGCTGCCCGCCCTCTCCGCCCCGCCCACCAGCGCCGGCATGACGGTGGCGCGGATCCGCTGACGCCTCTCCTCTGACGTCTCTGCGGGGCCCTGTGGAACCATAGCGGCCATGAGTATCACCGCTGCGGCCGACGGCTCCGCCCTCGGCAATCCCGGGCCCGCCGGCTGGGCCTGGTACATCGACGAGGACACCTGGCGCGCCGGGGGCTGGCCCCACGGCACCAACAACATGGGCGAGCTGAAGGCGGTCCTGGACCTCCTCGAGGCCACCGCGGTGGACGCCGACCAGCACCTGCACGTCCTCTGCGACAGCCAGTACGTCATCAACTCGGTCACCAAGTGGATGCCGGGCTGGAAGCGGAAGGGCTGGCGCAAGGCCGACGGCAAGCCGGTGATGAACGTCGAGCTGCTGCAGGCCATCGACCGGGCGCTCGCCGGTCGCAGCGTCGAGTTCGAGTGGGTCAAGGGCCACGCCGGGCACGCGATGAACGAGGCCGCGGACCGTCGGGCGAACGCCGCCGCGACCGCCTTCTCCAAGAAGCAGGATCCGCAGGTCGGGCCCGGCTACCGCGGCAGCGCCCGAGCGGCGTCGGACCCCGCCCCGTCCGACGAGCCCGACGATCTGTTCAGCCTCTTCGAGACCGACGAGCCCGGCCCCGGCGACGCCCCCGCGATCCCCGACCGCTGCGGTGCCCCCGAGGGCATGGAGCCCGCCCTCGCCGATACCGCCCTCGAACAGGTCGCCGCCCATGAACTGGCCCTGCTGGATCCGCGCCTGCGCGCCGATCCGCCGAGCGCCGCCGCGCTGCTGCATCCGCGCTTCACGGAGATCGGGGCGAGCGGACGCGCGTGGACCCGGGAGGAGCTGCTCGAGGAGATCGCGCCGGTCTCCGGCGTCGAGGCGGAGGACCTGGTCGCCGAGGAGGTCGCCCCGGGCGTCGTCCTGCTGACCTTCGCGACCCGGCGCGACGACGGCTCGCGCGTGCTGCGCAGCTCCCTGTGGCTGCGGGAGGGCGACCGGTGGCTGCTGCGCCACCATCAGGGGACCCCAGCCGACGAGCGGTGAGCGTCCTCGCGCCCACCGCCCCGGTCCCGCTCGCG
Source organism: Brachybacterium sp. B718/18 (assembly GCF_055454375.1). Taxonomy (NCBI): domain Bacteria; kingdom Bacillati; phylum Actinomycetota; class Actinomycetes; order Micrococcales; family Dermabacteraceae; genus Brachybacterium; species Brachybacterium sp. B718/18. Next base: position 7,239 of record NZ_JBVDDO010000005.1, read on the forward strand.
GAGCGCGCCGCCGGCCCCGATCTCGCCCGCGGCCTGGCCCTGCTCGGGATCGGGCTCGCGAACCTCGTCGCCTGGCTGCACGGCGAGCCCTGGACGGTGCTGCTCAAGCGGGCCGATGCCGCCCCGCTCGACCGCGCGGTCGACGTGCTCCTCGCCCTGTCCGTCGACAACCGCCTCTTCCCCCTCTTCGCCCTGCTCTTCGGATACGGCCTCGGCATCCTCCACCGCCGCTCCCTCGCGGCGGGCGAGCGGCCGGGACGCTTCGTGCTGCGCATGCTGCGCCGCCACCTGGTGCTCCTCGCGATCGGCCTGCTGCACGCGACGCTGCTGTTCAGCGGGGACATCCTGGTGGCCTACGCGATGATCGGCATGCTCTGCGTGCTGCTCCTGTCCCGCCATCCGGTGCTCCTGGCGCTCGGCGGTGCGCTCGCCCTCCTCCCGCTCGGCACCTGGGGCTGGGCCGACGGGGTGGTCGGCCTCGGCGGCGGCGACGGGTACGTCCTCGCGAGCGCCGCCACCTATGCCGAGACGCTCCTGCCGCGCGCTCGCGAGGCGCTGTTCGACCTGGCCACGGCCCCCGCCTACGACCTCGGGCTGCTCGCCCCGATGGCGATCGGAGCCCTCGCCGCTCGCCACCGTCTCCTCGAGGACGTCCCGCGGCACCGCGCGCTGCTGCGCCCCACCGCCGCGGTGGGCCTCGGGATCGGGCTGCTCGGCGCCCTGCCGCTCACCGTCGTGCTGGTGCTGGACCCGCACCACGAGCGGCTCGACGCGGTGATCGTGCTGGGGATCCTCGGCACGATCCACCAGCTCACCGGGCTGGTGGCCGCGGTCGGCCTCGCCGCGGCCTGCGCCCTCCTCGCCGAGCGGCTGCTGCCGCCCCGGCCCGGGGACGGCGGGGCCGAGCCCGCCCGCCCGGGCGCGCTCGTCGCCCCCGCCCGCGCCGTGACCGCCCTCGGCACGAACTCCCTCACCGCCTATGTGGCGCTGTCCCTCGAGGCGCTGCTGCTCTTCCCGCCCTACACCCTCGACCTCGGCGCCCGTCTCGGCACCGCCCCGGCGGCGCTCCTGGTCGTCGCGGGCTGGCTCCTGCTCGTCGGCCTCGCCGAGCTGCTGCGGCGCCGCGGCCGACGGGGCCCGCTCGAGGCGTTCCTGCGCCGCCTCGCCCGGCCCCGCGGAGCGGGTGCGGCCGTAGGCTGAGCGCGATGACCGTCTACGCCGACACCCCGCGCTGGCCCCGCCACGGCACCGTCTGGGGCCACCTCGTCTCCGACAGCTCCCTCGAGGAGCTGCACGAGACCGCGGCCCGTGCGGGTCTGCCCCCGCGCAGCTTCGACCTCGACCACTACGACTGGCCCGAGCAGGCCCGGGACAGGCTGGTCGGCGCGGGGGTGCGGATGATCGGCGACGGGGAGCTGACCCGGATCCTGATCGCCTCCGGGCTGCGCGTCCCGCTGCGGGACCGGCCCGCGGCCCGCGCGCGGCGCACGGCCGAGCATGCCGCGGCGCTCGGTCTGGAGCCGGTCCCCGCGGATCTGGTCGTCGGCCTCCTGGGTCATGCCGATCCGCTGCCGCCTGCGTCAGGCGCCCCGCCCGGAGCGTTCCGGCTCGGCCGCGAGGAGCCCGTCGGGCCCGCCCGGATCGAGGCGCATGACGACGCGGGGCGCCGCGCCGCCGACCAGCTGCTCGCGCATCTCGACCAGCTCGCCCGTGCCCGCGGCGAGGCGGGCTTCGTCGGCCAGCTGCTGCAGCTCTGACGGCTCCGCCCCTGACAGAGCGACGACTGCGCCGCGCGACCACTGCGCCGCGCGAGCACCGCGCCGGGCTCAGCCGGCGGGGGAGTCCCCGTCGGTCCCGCGCACGTCGATCGCCCGGACCTGGTCGGGCTGGGCGCGGTCCTCCGGCTCGATCTCGGTGCTCGGCAGCTCGACCCAGAAGGTCGCGCCGCCGCCCGGGGTCTCCTTCACGCCGATGGCTCCGCGGTGCTGCTGCACGATGGTCGCCGCGATGGAGAGCCCGAGGCCCGCGCCGCCGCCCTGGGTCGCCGAGCGCACCCGCGAGGAGTCGGTGCGGTAGAAGCGCTCGAAGACCCTCTCGCGCTGCTCCTCGTCGATGCCCTCGCCGTGGTCGCGGACCTCGAGCAGCACCGTGCCCTGCTCGGTGTAGCCCACCGCGATCTCCACCGGCGACCCCTTGGGCGTGTGCCGGTTCGCGTTGCCGACCAGGTTGAGGATCACCTGGCGCAGCGAGGCCTCGTCGCCCAGCACGCCGATCGCGACGTGCGGCTGCACGGTCAGCGCCGTCCCCGCGAGCGACACCACCATCACCCGGCGCCCCGGGTCCAGGGCGCGCAGGTCCTGGGCCGCGTCGAAGAGCGCATCGGAGAGGTCCACGGGGGTGAGCGCGAGGTCCGGGTTCTCGTCGAGCCGGGCGAGCCGCAGGAGGTTCTCGACGAGCGAGCCCATCCGCCGCGCCTCGTCCTCGATGCGGCGCATCGCCGAGGCGACGTCCTCGTCGGTGCGCAGCGCCCCCATCCGGTACAGCTCGCCGAAGCCCCGGATGGCGGCGAGCGGGGTGCGCAGCTCATGGGAGGCGTCGCCCACGAAACGCCGCATCCGCGCCTCGGAGCGGGTCGCGTGCTCCTCCGACTCGGACTGCGCCGCGAAGGCCTGCTCGATGCGCACCAGCATCTCGTTGAGGGACATGGCCAGGGCGTGCACCTCGAGGCTGGTCTGCGTGACCGGCACACGTCGGGAGAGGTCGCCGCCGGCGATCTGCGAGGCGGTCGCCTCGACGTCGCGCAGCGGCTCGAGGGAACGGTGGGTCATGTACCCGCCGAGGCCCATGCCCACGAGCACCACCAGGGTCCCGACGAGCACGATGATCAGGGCCATCTCGTGCATGGTGCGGTCCACGCCGGTGAGCGGCAGGGCCACGTACACGCTGCCCTTCTCGGGCCCGGTGTTGAGCATCGCCACGACCCGCCAGCGGTTCTCCGCCGAGTCCAGCACGGTGAACGGCCGGCCCCCGCGATCCCGGATCTGCTCCTCGGTGAGATCCGGGAAGGGGACGGAGACGTCCTTGCTGCCGTAGTGGACGACGACCTTCTCGATCGACTGCCCCGAGCTGTCGCGCACCTCGACCGCGTACTCGACCGGGGTGTAGGTGCTCGAGCGCACCTCGTCGTCCTGCCCGGCGAGCTCGTGCTGGGCCAGCTCGAGCATCTCGCCCATGCCGGAGTGGAGGTTGTTGTCGACGGCCTGGATCAGCGTGCGGTTGAGCAGGAACAGCGAGAGGCTGCCGGTGATCACGGTGCCGAGCACCAGCAGCAGCGAGATGAGGGCGACGATCCGGGTCCACAGGGACACGGGCCTCTCGGTGCGCAGGGTCGGCAGGGCCACGACTCGGAGTCTTCTCGGGGCGCCCGGGCTCAGGCGCCGTCGGCGGCGCGCAGCACGTAGCCGATGCCGCGCTTGGTGTGGATCATCGGGTCGCCGATCACGTCGATCTTGCGGCGCAGGTAGGAGATGTAGGACTCGACGATCCCCACCTCGCCGGACCAGTCGTAGTCCCACACGTGGTCGAGGATCTGGGTCTTGGAGACCACGCGCCCGGCGTTGAGCATCAGGTAGCGCAGCAGCTTGAACTCGGTGGGGGAGAGCTCGATGGTCACGTCCCCGCGGTAGACCTCGTGCGAGTCCTCGTCGAGACGGAGGTCGCCGACCACGAGCGAGCTGTCGACCGCGGTCTCCGAGCCGCCGTGGGTGCGGCGCAGCACGGCGCGGATCCGGGCCACGACCTCTTCGAGGCTGAACGGCTTGGTCACGTAGTCGTCGCCGCCGACGGTGAGCCCGGCGACCTTGTCCTGCGTCTCGTCCTTCGCGGTGAGGAACAGGATCGGGTACTGCTCGCCGCGGTCGCGCAGCCGACGGGTCACGGTGAAGCCGTCCATGTCGGGCAGCATCACGTCGAGCACGACCAGGTCGGGCTGGTTCTCGGTGGCCTCACGGATCGCCTCGTTGCCGGTGGAGGCGGTGAACACCTCGAAGCCCGCGAAGCGCAGGGAGGTGGCGAGGAGGTCGCGGATGTTGGGCTCGTCGTCGACGACGAGGAGCCGGGCCTCGAAGTCCTGGTCTGCAGTCGTGGTCATGGGCTCACCGTCCTCCCCGAACGTGGGAGTCGGCTGAACGTCGGCTGGACGCGCTCACCGGGTGACGCGGCGGACCTTCTCCTGCTGCTTGCGCAGCTTGCGGATGGTCCAGCTCATCTGGATCATCCGCACGGAGCCGACGAGCGCCATGACCAGCGCGCCCGCGATCGCGGCGAGCAGCATGGCGACGCCGAGGGGCAGATCGAACTCGGCGCCGAAGTACTGGAAGCGGGCGGTGACGTTGTTCTGGATCACGAAGATCAGCAGCAGGACGAGGATCACCGCGCCGAGGATCAGGCCGATCCACATGCCGGCCGTCTTCCCGCCGCGGGAGGTGTCGAGCGGCTCCTCGACGACGGGCTCCGGTGCATCCCCTCGCGGCGCGGCGCGGCGCCCGGTGGGGGAGGAGGTCGGGGAGACCGCCGACGGCGGACCGGCGGGGGCCTCGGTCGCGCCCGACGGGGCGCCTGCGGTGGTCGGGACCTCGGGCGACGCGGTCTCCGCTGCGGGGCGCGGCGGCTCGGGAGCGCGACGGACGGGCTGGTCGGGGTTCTCGGGTCCGGTGCTCATGAACGCTCCTCGGGGTCGACGACTGGGCTCACTCTAGCGATCCGGCGACCTCGTCCGAGGCCCTACCGCCCGCGAGTCGCCGCAGGTCCTCGCCGTCCACGATGCGGTAGGCATAGCCCTGCTCGGCGAGGAAGCGCTGACGGTTCGCCGCGAAGTCCTGGTCCTGGGTGTCCCGCAGCACGACCGTGTAGAAGTGCGCGGAGCGCCCGTCGGCCTTGGGCCGCAGGAGCCGCCCGAGCCGCTGCGCCTCCTCCTGCCGGGATCCGAAGGCGCCGGAGACCTGGATCGCGACCGAGGCCTCCGGGAGGTCGATCGAGAAGTTCGCGACCTTCGAGACCACGAGGCGGGTGATCTCCCCGGCGCGGAAGGCGTCGAACAGCTCCTGGCGACGCCGCACCGGGGTCTGCCCGGTGATGAGGTCGGCGCCGAGCCGCTCGGCGATCTCCTCGAGCTGGTCGAGGTACTGGCCGATCACGAGCAGCGGCTCGTCCGGGTGGCGGGCGACGAGGTGCTCGACCACGTCGATCTTCGCCGGGTGCGCGGCGCCGAGCCGGGGGCGGTCCTCGGCCTCGGCCATGGCGTAGGCCATGCGGTCCTCGGCGGGCATGCTCACCCGCACCTCGGTGCACTCCGCCGGGGCGATGTACCCCTGCGACTCGATGTCCTTCCAGGGGGCGTCGTAGCGCTTCGGGCCGATGAGCGAGAAGACCTCGCCCTCGCGGCCGTCCTCGCGCACCAGGGTCGCGGTCAGGCCCAGCCGTCGCCGCGCCTGCAGGTCCGCGGTCATGCGGAACACGGGGGCGGGCAGCAGGTGCACCTCGTCGTAGACGATCAGGCCCCAGTCGCGGGCGCTCATCAGCTCGAGATGGGGGTGGATCCCCTTCCGCTTCGTGGTGAGCACCTGGTAGGTCGCGATGGTGACCGGGCGGATCTCCTTGCTCGATCCGGAGTACTCGCCGATCTCCTCGTCGGTGAGGGTGGTGCGGCGCAGCAGCTCGTCGCGCCACTGCCGCGCGGAGACGGTGCTGGTGACGAGGATCAGCGTGGTGCGCTGCATCGCGGCCATCGCCCCGGCGCCGACGAGGGTCTTGCCCGCGCCGCAGGGGAGGACCACGACGCCGGAGCCGCCGTGCCGAAAGCCTTCGACCGCCTCCTGCTGGTAGGGGCGCAGCTGCCAGCCGTCCTCCGCGAGCGCGATCGGGTGGGCCTCGCCGTCGACGTATCCGGCGAGGTCCTCGGCGGGCCAGCCCAGCTTCAGCAGCGCCTGCTTGAGCGCGCCGCGCTGGGAGGGATGGACGGCGACGGTGTCCTCGTCGAGGCGCGCTCCGAGCATGCCCTGCACCCGCCGGGCCCGCAGCACCTCCTCGAGGACGGGCCGGTCGGTGGTGCGCAGCACGAGCCCGTGCCGGGGATCGGCCTCGAGGCGGAGCCGGCCGTAGCGGTCCATGGTGTCGGCCACGTCGAGCAGCAGCGCGTGCGGGACGGCATAGCGGGAGTGGTCCACGAGGGCGGCGACGACGGTCTCCGCGTCGTAGCCGGCGGCGCGCGCGTTCCACAGGCCCAGGTCCGTGATCCGGTAGGTGTGGACGTGCTCGGGCGCCCGCTCGAGCTCCGCGAAGGCGGCGATCGCGAGCCGGGCCGCACGAGCTCCGGGATGGTCGACCTCGAGCAGGAGGGACTTGTCGCTCTGGACGATGAGGGGGCCGTCGGTCATCCCCTCAGGCTACGCCCGGGGTCCTGGCGCTGCGGCGACTCAGGCCCGGGAGAGCGATGTCCCGGGGCGCGGACGCGGCAAGCCCTGGCACGCTCGGACGCCGTCGGCGCGGACTCCCTAGAATGGACGCGATCGATCGGGCCCGCGCTGCCCGCCGGCCTGCCCGGCGCCGCGGATCCGCCCGGCGCGACAGTCACCTGATCTGAGGAGATCCCATGGCAAGCTTTGCTCCCTCCCCCACGAACGTCGCCGACATCGGCGTCACCGGAATGGCGGTGATGGGCTCCAACCTGGCACGCAACCTCGCCCGCAACGGCTTCAAGGTCGCGATCCACAACCGTTCCGTGGGCAAGACCGAGAAGGTCATCGCCGATCACGGCACCGACGGCGAGTTCTACCCCTCGGAGTCCATGGCCGAGTTCGTCGCCTCGCTGCAGAAGCCGCGCGTCGCGATCATCATGGTCAAGGCGGGCAAGCCCACCGACGCCGTCATCGACGAGCTCGCCTCCCTCATGGAAGAGGGCGACATCATCGTGGACGCCGGCAACGCGCTGTTCACCGACACCGTGCGCCGTGAGGCCGCGCTGCGCGAGAAGGGCCTGCACTTCGTGGGCTCGGGCGTCTCCGGCGGCGAGGAGGGTGCCCTCAACGGCCCCTCGATCATGCCCGGTGGCACGAAGGAGTCCTACGACCGCCTCGGCCCGATGTTCGAGAAGATCTCGGCGCACGTCGACGGCGTGCCCTGCTGCACCCATGTCGGCGCCGACGGTGCCGGCCACTTCGTGAAGATGGTCCACAACGGCATCGAGTACGCCGACATGCAGGTCATCTCCGAGGCCTACGACCTCATGTCCAAGGCCCTCGGCATGGACGCCCCCCAGATCGGCGACGTCTTCGCCGAGTGGAACAAGGGCGACCTGGAGTCCTTCCTCATCGAGATCACCGCCGAGGTGCTCCACCACACCGACGCCACCTCCGGCAAGCCCTTCGTGGACGTCATCCTCGACCGCGCCGCCCAGAAGGGCACCGGTGCGTGGACCGTGCAGACCGCCCTGGATCTCGGCGTCCCGGTCACCGGCATCGCCGAGGCGACCTTCGCCCGCTCCGTCTCCGGCTCCGTGCCGCAGCGCGAGGCGGCCCGCGCGGTGCTGCCCGCGGAGACCCAGTCCCTCGAGATCGCCGATCACGCCCAGTTCATCGACGACCTGCAGAAGGCGCTCTACGCCGCGAAGCTGGTCTCCTACTCGCAGGGCTTCGACGAGATCGCCGCCGGTGCGAAGGAGAACGGCTGGGAGATCGACCTCGGCGCCATGGCCCGCATCTGGCGCGGCGGCTGCATCATCCGCGCCCGCTTCCTCAACCGCATCACCGAGGCCTACGAGCGCAACGCCCAGCTGCCCCTGCTGCTGGCCGACGAGTACTTCACCGCCGAGATCGCCAAGTGCATCCCGGCCTGGCGCCGCGTGGTGGCCTTCGCCGCCGCTTCCGGCTACCCGGTCCCGGTGTTCGCCTCGACCCTGTCCTACTACGACGCGGTGCGCTCCGAGCGCCTCCCCGCCGCCCTGGTCCAGGCCCAGCGCGACTTCTTCGGCGCGCACACCTACCAGCGCGTCGACACCGAGGGCACCTTCCACGTGGAGTGGTCCGAGGACCGCCGCGAGAGCAAGCAGGACTGATCGACGTACTGCGAGGAACGAGCGGTAGGAGATCAGTCGATCTGATGCAGGACTGATCAACGTACCGCGAGGAACGAGCGGTAGGAGATCAGTCGATCTGATGCAGGACTGATCGATGTACTGCGAGGAACGAGCGGTAGGTGATCAGTCGATCTGATGCGGGACTGATCGACGTACTGCGAGGAACGAGCGGTGGGAGATCAGTCGATCTGATGCAGGACGGATCTTCTGATCGCCCCGGGGCCCCGCCCCGCTGCACGAGAAGAGCCCGGACCGAACGGTCCGGGCTCTTCGTCATTCCTGGGCGCCGCGGGCGGCGCGAGGATCGGTCGGGATCAGTAGGTCTCGATGTTCGCGTACATGTTGCCCATGGCCACGAAGTAGATGATGAGGCCGACGATGTTGATGACCAGGAAGATGCCGTAGGCGATCCAGCCCCACTTGTAGTACTTGTTGGCAGTCTCCAGGTCGGTGTCGGCCTTGGTCAGGCCGAGGATCGCGAGGATCAGGGTGACGATGTTGCCCAGGCAGAGGACGCTCACGACGAGCTGGACGATCCACTTGGTCTTGGAGACGGAGGCTCCGGTCTGCGGGGTGGTCATGGGGGGATCCCTTCGGGTCGCGCGGCGCGGCCGCGATCATTCGGTGTGAGCGTCGTCCGGGAACAGACCCGTCGACGTCGGGCATAGCATATCCATGGGAACACCCTGGAAGGACATGGGGAGGACTCCCCATGCCGCCGGCGCGATGCCCGCCGCGGGCCAGCTCGCGTCCCGTCCCGGAGCTACCCGAGGGTCACCCGGTGGACCAGGACCGTGAACTCCTCGGGGCTGCCCGGGACCCGGGCGCGCAGCCTCCCGCCCTCGAGGGAGAGCGGCAGCGCCTGCCGCACCGCGACCCCGCCGCGGCCGTCGACGATGCCGAGCGCGAGCTCCTGCCCCTGGGCGATCGCCTCGAGCAGGCGGTCGGTCACACTGAGGTCCCGCTGCCCCTCCTCGGCGGCGCGGATCCTCGCGACGGCCTCCGCGGGCGGCAGACGCAACTCTGGCCCGTCGACGGTGACGAGGTCCGCCGCGGGGGCGGGGGCGTGGAGCTCGTGGGGCAGCTCTGCCGCCGCGGGACGGCCGTCGGCCCCCACCGCCTGGGGCGACAGCCCGGCGCGGCGGACGATCTGCAGGGCGAAACCGGGGTCCGAGAGCGTCGTGGCAACGGTCGGGGCGAGCCGGTTCAGGTCCAGCGGCTTCGCCTCGGGGGCGACCTGCAACAGGTCCAGCACCTCCGCCTCGGCCGTGAGCACGGTCGTGGCGCGGGCGATCCGCACCCGGCCGTGGCGGCGCTGCTCGTCCTGCACCAGGTACTCGAGGGCCTGGGGGAGCGGGGTGCGGGAGGCGTGGCGGAGCAGCTCGAGGAGCGCCAGCGGGTCCCGGCCGGAGCCGAGGGCGCGGCGCACGGACTCCGCGGTGAAGCGCAGGGTGAGCGCCCCGCCGCGGGAGACGACGTCGGTCCAGTCCAGCAGGGGCAACAGCGTTTCGGCGGGACGACCGGGGATGACGGCCGTGAGGTCGGCGCCGAGCAGCACCTCCTCGACGGGCGGGGGAGCGGCCTCGCGGAGGGCGGTGGCGAGGCGCTCGTCGGCCGTGGTGACCGGTTCGTCCAGCGCCCGCACCAGCTCCTGGCCGAGCAGGGTGAGGCAGCCCCCGTCGAGCAGACCGAGCGCCCGGCCCTCGACGCGCAGCGCCTCGACCTCCTCGGCGAGGATGTCGGCCGGGACGAGGGGGAAGGCCCAGGCCAGCGAGCGCTGCAGCGATTCCGGGGAGGCGTCGAGCGCGGGGCAGGTCTCGAGCGCCCGCAGCAGCGAGGCGCGGCGGCTGCGCACCCCGTCGCGGCGGGTGAGGTCCGAGAGCAGGGCCCGGCCCGTTCCCGAGGAGTCCGGGGTGCCGACCACGGCGGCCAGATGATGCCCGCGCGCCCAGGCGAGGGCGAGCTCGGCCCAGCGCTGCTCGGGGGCGAGCGAGCGATGGGAGTCCCAGTCGCGCGTGGGGTGCCACTCCTGGCCGTCATGGCCGATGAGACCGTCCTGCCAGGCGGTCTGCAGCACGGTCGCGCAGTCCAGGAGCGGGGCGTCGGCCCGGTCGGCGAGCCGGCGCAGGTCCCGCTGCGGTATGCCGCCGCGGCGCAGCACCCCGGGCGGGTCGTCGTCCCAGTCCCGCACGGTGCCGAGGATCCGCAGCGCCTCGAAGGCGCGCTCGACGGCCTGTGCGGCCCGGCTCCCGGGGATCCGCTCGGTGATCTCGGGTCCCTCGGGCTGCGGCCGACGGGCCACGAAGCTCCGGCGGACGCGGCCCCCGCGCAGGGCGAGGTGCACGGTGCGGGGGATGCGCAGCGCGCCGTCGGCGTCGGCCGCGACGATTCCCGCCTGCCGCAGCTCCTCGGCGAGCCGGCCGGTGCCCTGGACCTCGGCGGGGCCCCAGGCGAGGGTCTCGAGGACCTCGCCGAGGCGCTCCCGCGCCGCGTCCACGCGATGCCGGGCGAGGACGGGTGCGGGATCGTCCTCGTGGGCGGGGGCGAGGCCGGCGGGGGTGCGCAGCCCCTCGCGCAGGGGCCGGACCAGGCGCAGCTCGTCCTCGCCCCACACCAGGGCGAGGGTCTCGAGGCGCTCGAGGGCGGTGGTGATCTCGGCGGGCTCGGCGGAGACCGCGGCGGCGAGCTCGGCCGGGGAGGCGCCGTCGGGGAGGACCGCGAGGGCCTCGACGAGGTGCAGCTCGGGCAGGGTCAGGGACTCGAGCGCACGGCGGGCGGAGGTCGCACCGGCCGCGCGGGCGGCGAGGGGGCCGATGCCGTTCGGGAGCGGGGCGGCGAGATCCGGTCGGGCGAGGAGGAGGGCCTCCAGGCGGTCGTCGCCGAAGAGTCGCAGGGAGTCCGCGAGGGACCGGATCACAGCGGTCATGATGCATTCCAGCATATTCAGCTTAGGCTTGGCCCGCCGTGCTCCCGCCCGGGCGGCGGCGCCCCCATAGCCCAATCGGCAGAGGCGGCCGCCTTAAAAGCGGCGCAGTGCGGGTTCGAGTCCCGCTGGGGGCACGGGCGCCCCGCCCCGCGCCGCCTGCCACAATGGGGGCCATGACCTCCTCCGCCGTCGACCACGGGCTGCTCGCCGAGCGCCTGGACGCCGTGCTCGCCCGGATCGATGCGGCCGCCGCGCGCGCCGGCCGGGACCCGTCGGCGATCACGCTGCTGCTCGCCACCAAGACCCGCACGCCCGCCGAGGTCGCCGCCGCCGTGGACCTGGTCCGCGCGCGGGGCCGACGGCTCGCGGTGGGGGAGAACCGTGCCCAGGAGATCGCCAAGCACGAGGATCCGCTGCTCGCGGACAACGGCGTCCCTCGGCATTTCATCGGGCGCCTGCAGACGAACAAGGCCCGCGACGTGATCGCCTTCGCCGAGCTCGTGCACAGCGTGGACCGCGACGACATCGCCGACGCCCTCGAGCGCCGCGCGGAGCTCGCGGAGCTGCGCCGTGACGTGCTGGTGCAGGTGAACACCTCGGGCGAGGAGTCCAAGGGCGGCTACGCCCCGGACCTCGAGGCCCTCTCCGCGATCGTCGAGCGGCTGCGCGGGAGCGAGCACCTGCGCCCCGTCGGGCTGATGACCATCGGCGCGAACACGAGCGAGGAGGCGACGGTGCGGGCCTCGCTGCGCGGCCTGCGGGAGCTGCGTGACCGGCTCCGCGAGCGGCTCGGCGCCACCGAGCTGGTCGAGCTGTCCATGGGGATGAGCGGCGACCTCGAGATCGCCGTCGAGGAGGGCGCGACGATCGTCCGCGTCGGCTCGGCGATCTTCGGCGCCCGCGCCTGACCTGCGCCTGACCCGGGAGCCCGCGCCCGGCCCGGGCTCACTCCGGGCCGACGAGCCCCTGCGGCACCCCGTAGGCGTGCTCGAGCACCTCGCAGGCCGCGCCCACCGCGATCAGGTCCGCGCCGCGCGTGGACAGCAGCACCTCGACATGGATCCACGGCTCCGCGAGCAGACCTGCCGAGAGGTCGCGGCGGATCGCCTCCATGGTGACGGCGTGGTGCTCGTGGACGGTGCGGCCGCCGAGGATCACCCGATCCACGTCCACGAGGCGCACCAGGTCGAGCGCCACCGAGGCGAGTACGTCGGCGGCTGCTGCCGGGTCGCCGGCGTCGAGCGCCGCGCGGTGCTCGGCCTGCGCACAGCCGCGGCGCCCGCAGGAGCAGGGCGCGCCGCCGATCCGCACCACGGTGTGGCCGATCTCCCCGGCCTGGGAGTGCGCGCCGTGGATGATCCGGCCGTTCAGGCACAGGGCCGCCCCGAGGCCGTCCTCGACCAGCAGCAGGGCGGTGTCGCGCAGCAGGTGCGGCTGGGTCCAGGTCTCGCCGACGAGGGCCGCGCGCGAGTCGTGGTCCAGCAGCACCGGGAGCTCCAGCTCCGCGGCGAGCAGCCGGCGCAGCGGCGCTCCGCGCCAGGGGTCCGGGTCGGCGGTGCCGCGGTACACGCCCTCTCCGCGGTCGACCGGGCCGGGCATGCCTACGCCGACGCCGAGCAGCTCGCCGTCGCCGATGTCCGCGAGCTCGCGGGCCATCGTCGCGAGGGTCGCGACCAGGTCGGGGATCGGCTGCAGGTGCCCGATCTCCAGCGCACGCCGCCCCAGGATCTCGCCCGTGAGGTCGACGATCACGCCGTGCAGACGGGTGCGAGTGAGGTGCAGGCCGATCGCGCGGCGCGAGGACGGCTCGATCCGGTACAGCGTCGTGGGCTTGCCGGGGCCGGCGGTGATCGTGCCCGCCTCCGCCATCAGCCCGCGGCCGATGAGACGGGCGAGGATCTTCGAGATGGCCTGCGGAGTGACCCGCAGCGCCGCGGCGAGATCGGCCCGGGAGACCGGATCGCCCCGTCGGGCGACGGCGAGGACGGCGGCGTCATGCGCGCCGGCCACGCGGTCGAGCGGGCTGGACGGTCTCACCGGCTCATCCTTGCACGGACCCCCGCGCGCACCGCGCACGATCGCGCACCCGTCAGGCCCGCCGACGTGATCCGGGCCCGGACCGCGCCCGCCCCCCTTGACGTAACGCAACAGCGTTGGCTTACTGGGGTGGAGAGGCGATGGAGCCCGTCCGCACCGTCCGCTCCCGACGACCGAGGTCTCCCCATGAACACCCTCGACAGCACCCGTCCCGTCCCCGAAGCCGCCGGCCCCGTCCCAGCCGACGGCGCCCGCCCCGAGCCGATCGCTCCGGCCCGCCGCCGCCTGGCGCTCCTCGCCCTGGCCCTCGGCGGCTTCGGCATCGGCGCCTCCGAGTTCGTCTCCATGGGCCTCCTGCCCGACATCGCCGGCACGCTGCTGGGCGAGCAGATGGTCGCCGACCGGGAGGGCGGCATTGCCACCGCCGGTCACGCGATCACCGCCTACGCCCTCGGCGTCGTCGTCGGCGCCCCGGTGCTCGCCCTGCTCTCGGTGCGCTGGTCCCGCACTACGATGATCGTGGCCCTCGCGGCCGCGCTCGCCGTCGGCACCGCCCTCTCCGGCCTCATGCCCACCTTCGAGCTGACCGTCGCCGCGCGCTTCCTCGCCGGGGTCCCGCACGGCGCCTACTTCGGCGTCGCCTCCCTGCTCGCCGCCTCCCTCATGGGCCCCGGCAACCAGGGCAAGGGCATCGCCCTCGCGCTCTCCGGCCTGACCGTCGCGAACCTGGCCGGGGTCCCCCTGCTCACCGCGCTCGGCCAGGTCGCCGGCTGGCGGGCCGTCTACCTCGTGATCACGGTGATCTTCGTGGTCACCATCGCGGCGCTGCTGCTGACCGTGCCCCGTCAGGCCGCCCCGAAGGGCCGGCGCATGATCGACGAGCTCGCCGCCCTGCGCCGGCTGCAGCTGTGGATCGTCATGGGCATCGCCGCGATCGGCTTCGCGGGAGCCTTCGCGGTCTTCAGCTACATCGCCGACATCACCACCCATGTCACCGGCGCCCCGGCCTCCGCGGTGCCGTGGGTGCTCGTCGCCGCCGGTCTCGGCATGACCCTCGGCAACCTCGCCGGCGGCGCCCTCACCGACCGCTCGCTGACCGGCACCCTGCTCGGGGCCTTCCCCGTCTACATCGCCTCGCTGGTGCTCTTCCTGCTGGTCTCCGAGGTGTCGCTGGTGGCGATGAGTCTCGCCTTCTTCCTCGTCAACGCCACCAACTCGATGCTCGGCCCCGCCATGCAGACCTGGCTGATCCGCATCGCGCACCGCTCCGAGGTGCTCGGCGCCTCGCTCAACCACGCCGCCTTCAACGTCGCCAACGCCATCGGCGCCGCCCTCGGCGGGGCGGTCATCGCCGCGGGCCTCGGCTACCGGGCGCCGATGGTGGTCTCGATCGTGCTGGCCGTCGTCGGCTTCGCGATGGTCGGGGCGACCCTGCTCGCCCTGCGGGTGCGGGCCCGTCGCACCCACGCGCTGCTCGCGGCGAACCCGCCCGCGACCACCGGCTCGATCCCCGTGGTCACCGCGGGGGTCTGAGCCCGCGGGCGCCGCGCCCCCGGGCGTGTCACACGCGGTCATCGGCCTCCTCGCGGCGTGACCTCCCCCCCCCCCCCCCCCCCCCCCCCCCCCCCGCCCCGTCCCGAGGAGACCCCCGTGCACATCCAGACCCTGGCCGTCCAGCATCTCCATGCCCAGGACCTCGGCGCCGTGGTGCCGCCCGTGCACCTGGCCTCCACCTACGCCCTCGACCCGGCGACGGAGGACGGCCCCTACGCCTACCAGCGCGGCGCGAACCCCACTCGCGGGCAGCTTGAGTCGCTGCTCGCCGCGCTCGACGGCGCCCGGCACGGCTTCGCCTTCGCGACCGGCATGGCCGCGACCGCCGCGGCGCTGTCCACCCTCGGCGTCGGCGACGAGATCATCCTCCCCACGAGCGTCTACGGCGGCACCTACCGCTTCGTCGAGGAGGTGCTGCCCGCCCGCGGGATCACCTCCCGCTACGTCGCGGACCTCAACCAGCTGACCGCCGAGGACCTCACACCCGCGACCCGCGCGCTCTTCATCGAGACCCCCTCCAACCCGACGCTGCGGATCACCGACCTGCGCCGCCTCGTCGACCTCGCCCACGCGCACGGCGCCCTCGTGATCGTCGACAACACCTTCATGACCCCGGTGCTGCAGCGCCCGCTCGAGCTCGGCGTCGACGTCGTGGTCCAGTCCGCCACCAAGTACCTCGGCGGCCACTCGGACCTCCTCGCGGGCACGATCACCACCGACGACGACGCCCTCGCGACCGCCTACGCCCACGCGCAGAAGGCGCAGGGCGGGGTGCTCTCCCCGAGCGAGTCCTTTCGCCTGATCCAGTCGATCAAGACCCTCCCGCTCCGCCTCGAGCGGCAGCAGGAGACGACCGCCGCGATCGTCGCCCACCTGCGCGGCCGCGAGGAGATCGCCGTGGTTCACCACCCCGGCTCCCACAGCGCCGAGGAGGCCGCGATCCACGCCTCCCAGGCCACGGGCACGGGCGCCGTGCTCTCCTTCGAGCTCGCCGAGGGTCTCGACCGGGTGCGCTTCCTCCAGGCGCTGCGGATCCCCGCCTACGCGGTGAGCCTCGGCGGGGTCGAGTCGCTGATCTGCCGCCCGGCGACCATGACCCACGAGGCGATGACCCCCGCGGCGCGCGAGGCGGCGGGGATCGGTGACGAGCTGCTGCGGCTCTCCGTCGGCATCGAGCACGCCGACGACCTCCTCGAGGACCTCGACCGGGCGCTGTCCGCCGCAGGCTGAGCGCGCACCCAGCGCGATCCCGGGAACGGCCGATACCATAAGGGGGTCGGCGCGCCGCGGGACCCCTCCCGGACCCGCCCCGGGGTCAGGTCCTCGGACACGGCGCCCGCCATCCGCTTACTCGTGAGGAGCCCCATGGCACGCCACAACATCGTGTTCGGCCGCGACCAGGCCGTGCAGCAGGGCGCGCACACCGCCCCGTCCTTCGGTCAGCCCGCCTCGACCGGCCCCGCACCCGGCACCCAGTGGTCCACCGGGTTCGACCAGGCCGGAGCCGCCGCGGGCACCGCCGCCGGCTACGCCCAGGGCGGCGACCAGCTGGAATCGATGTACGCCCGTCCGGCCGCGACCGGTCACGACACGGGCCGCATGACGATGCGGGACGCGCTCAACGCGATCACCGCGACTCTCGGCACGATCGTGGTCATCGGCTTCGTCGTCGCGGTCCTGCCGTACGTGCTCGGTGCCGTCGCCGGCGAGGACGGCCTCCTGCTCGGCCTCGCGCTGACCGGGGTCGCGACTATCGTCGGCCTCCTCGGCGGGCTCGTCCTCGCGCTGGTCAACTCCTTCAAGAAGACCCCCTCGCCGATCCTGGTGCTCGCCTACGCGGCCTTCGAGGGCCTCGCCCTTGGCGGCATCAGCGGCAGCCTCGAGCAGGTCTACCCGGGCATCGCCATGCAGGCCGTGGTCGGCACCCTGGTGGTGGCGGGCGTCGTGCTCGTCGCCTTCCGCTTCGGCGTGCTCCGCACCACCCCGCGCCTGACCAAGATCTTCGGCATCGCGATGATCGCCTACATGGGCCTCCTGCTGGTGAACCTGGTCCTCTCGCTGATCACGGGGGCGGGCTTCCTCACCGGGGCCCTCGGCCTGCTGATCGGCGGCATCGCCGTGGTCATGGCCTCCTACTCGCTGGTCATGGACTTCGAGGACGTGCAGCGGGCCGAGAGCGCGGGTGCCCCCCGCGTCTACGCCTGGCGCTGCGCCTTCGGCCTCGCCGTGACCATGGTGTGGCTCTACATCGAGGTGCTGCGGATCCTCGCGATCCTCCGAGGCAACGACTGAGCGCCCTCGCCTAGTCTGAGACGGCGGGTCCCCGGTTCCGGGGGCCCGCCGTCGCCCGTTCGGAGGTGAGGCCGTGGAGGCCTTCTGGCAGTGGTTCCCGGAGCACGGGGTGGTCGTCGCGACCTATCTCGTGCTGGGGCTCGACGTGGCGCTGCGCATCGCCGGGCTCGTCCTCGTGCCCCGCAACCGCCGGCCCGGATCGGCGCTCGCCTGGCTCCTGGCGATCATGGTGCTGCCCATCGTCGGTTTCCCGCTCTATCTCCTGCTCGGCAAGGCGCAGCTGCCCCGCAAACGCCGCGTGAAGCAGGAGCACATCAACGCCCTGATGCACGAGCGGGCAGAGCGGATCCCCGACAGCGAGCTCGACCCCGACGTGCCCAGCTGGCTGCAGGGGGCGGTGCGGCTGAACCGCGCGCTCGGGGCGTTCCCGCTGACCGGCGGCAACTCGGCGGATCTGGAGATCGACTACGACACCTCCCTCGCCGGCATGGCCGCGGACATCCGCGCGGCGCGCGAGCAGGTCCACGTGCTTTTCTACACCGCCGGGCTCGACGAGGTCACCGCCGATCTCTTCGCGGCGCTCGGCGAGGCGGCCGACCGCGGGGTGCGGGTGCGCGTGCTGTACGACCACTGGGGCTCCGCCTCCCACCGGGCGGTCTACCGGGCGATGCGCGAGCAGCTCGACGCGCACCGCATCGAGCACTACCCGATGATGCCCGTCAAGCCCTTCCGCGACGGGGCCTTCCAGCGTCCCGATCTGCGCAACCATCGCAAGCTCGTGATCGTCGACGGGCAGGTGGGCTGGATGGGGAGCCAGAACCTCATCGCCGCCCACTACGACAAGCCCGCGAACATCCGCCGCGGTCTGCACTGGCAGGAGACCATGGTGCGCCTGCGCGGACCGATCGTGGCCGAGATGAACCTGCTGTTCGCGACCGACTGGTACTACGAGTCCGACGAGCAGATCTCCGAGGGCGAGCTGGTCAGCGCCCCGGAGGACACCTCCGGCAGCTACGAGTGCCAGCTCGTGCCGAGCGGCCCCGGCTTCGTGTTCGAGAACAACCTGCTGCTGTTCAACCAGCTGTTCTACTCGGCGGAGCGGCGGATCAGCGCGGTCAGCCCGTACTTCGTGCCCGACGAGTCGATGCTCGCGGCGATGATCACCGCGGCCCGGCGCGGGGTCGAGGTGGAGCTGTTCGTCTCGGAGATCGGGGACCAGTTCCTGGTCTTCCACGCCCAGCGCTCCTACTACACGGCGCTGCTCGAGGCCGGAGTGCGGATCTGGCTCTACCGGGCGCCGACGATCCTGCACGCCAAGCACGTCACGATCGACGAGTCGGTGACGGTGATCGGCTCCTCCAACATGGACATCCGCTCGTTCCTGCTGGACATGGAGTCCTCGCTGATGGTGGGCGGCACGGACTTCATGGAGAAGATGCACGAGGTCGAGGACGTCTACCGCTCCCGCAGCCGGGAGTTGACCCTCGAGGAGTGGGAGCGCCGACCGCGGCGCATGCAGCTGCTCGACAACCTGTGCCGCCTGGCCTCCGCCGTGGTCTGATCAGCTGGGGACCGTCGGTCGGAGGGCTCCTCAGCCCGAGAGGCCGGTGAGGGAGCCGATCGCCTCGTCGACGGCCTCCTCATGCTCGGTCACGCCGACGGCCCACTCGGCGATGAAGGCGCTCGGTCCCTCCGGGGTGGTCACGACGATGACGCTGAAGCCGGTCGCGTCGGTCAGCTCGAGGTCGTCCTCGGCGAAGTTCACGACCGCGTCGGTGCGATAGCCGGGCATCCCCGCGACGGTGACCGCCTGGGTGAACTCGTCGTCGAGGGTCCGTCCCGTGGCGTCGCCCCACGAGTTGGTGCGGAAGAGGCAGTCGACGATCGCCTCGGCGGCGGCCTTGTCCCCGGGGTACTCGATGCCGGTCTGCCACTCCACCTTCCCGACCTGCAGCGTCGAGTACCACGTGCCCTCGACGTTGGCGGCGGCGACCTGCATGTCGTTGAAGTAGGACGTGTACTGCGGGTTGAAGCGCTCGGTGAACGGGGACGGCGGGATGAACTCGAGGCCGCCGCCGCGCAGCCGGCCCGACGGGTTCGTCGAGGTGCGCTCGGTCTCCGGCGACCAGCAGCGCTCGGGCTCGACCGTCTCGGAGGCGGAGGCGGTCACCTCGCCCTCCGGCTCCGTGCTCGCCTCCGCCCCGGCGTCGGTCTCGGTCGCGGTGGTCGTCCCGGTGGCGACCTCCCGGCCCCCGCCGCCGCCTCCGCGGAGCACCAGATATCCCACGGTGCCCGCCACGATCAGCAGGAAGACCAGGGCGAAGGCGATGCCGCCGATCAGCAGTGCCCCGCTGACCCCCCGGGACGGGGCCTGGGGCTGGGTGTGGGGTGACTGCGGTCCGGTGTGCACGGCTGCTCCTTGGGCGGTGGGCTCAGTCGACGACGACGAGGCTGGCGATGATGTCCTCGAGGTTCTGGACGTGCTCGGGCTGGTCGGCGGCGACGTCGGAGACCAGGGCGCTCGGCCCGGAGGGGGTCTCGACGACGATCGACGTGACGATCGAGGCACTCGAGGTCTCGAGGATCTCCGGATCCTCGAAATGGTAGGTGGCCTGCACGATCCAGGCGGCGCTGCCGTCGACGGTGGTCGCCTCGGAGCGGTAGTCGGTGACCACCGGGTGCTCGCCGAAGTGGCTCATCACCCCGGCGGTGGTGGCGTAGCACTGGAAGAGCGCGACGGCGCTGGTCTCGAGGCCGGGATAGCCGCCCTCGTCCTCGGGCCACACGACCCGGCCGAGGTTCACGACGCTGTACCAGCTGCCCTCGACGTTGCGCCCCTCGGCGCCGACCTGGTCGAGATACGGGATCGACCCGGCGCCCCAGCCCACGCCCCAGCCGTCGGGGATCGTGTACTCGAGGTTCCCTCCGCGGATCGCGTCACCGCCCGAGGGCGACGCTGCGGACTCGGGGGAGTCGGGGACGGTGCAGTCGGTGGTGGGGGCCTGGGTGAAGATCGGCGGCGGCGGAGCGAGCTCGGGATCGTCGGGATCTGGGACGTACTCGCTCTGCCCCTCCGCGGTGCGGTCGCCCGTGGGATGCGCCGAGGGATCCGGGTCGGCGAGCACCGAGCGGAAGACGGTCTGGGAGAGCACGAGGGCGATCACGGCCAGGAGCACGACGCCCGCGCCGACGACCGTGAGGGTCACGGCGAGGGTGCGTCGCTGGGCGCCCTCGCTCGGCGGGCCCAGGGTGGCCGGTCCGGTGGTCTGGTCGTACGCGGGCAGGCCGCGCTCGCCGTCGGGGGAGGAGTGAGCGGCGAAGTCGGGCAGCGCGCCGCTTTCCCGCGGGTCGCCGTGCTGATCGTGCTGCGACATCGTCACCTCCCCGGCGCGGGCCCTGTGCCCTGCCTGCCCCTCGGAGCCCCTCGCCCCGGACGATTCTCGCACGAGCCCCCTCCCCAGGGTGCGAGCGGCTCGCCTTGGTACGCTCCCCGGGACCGGTCGCCGGTGCCGCCGCCGCGACCCACCCGCCGCCGAGCAGACGGAGTCCGCATGCGCCCGCCCCTGGTCCTGACCATCTCCGCCTCCGACTCCGACGGTGCCTCGGGCATCCAGGCGGATCTCAAGACCCTCACGGCGCTGGGGTCCTACGGCGCGAGCGCCGTGACCCTCGTGCAGGCGGTGAACCCGCAGGGCTCGCGCGCCGTCCACTACCTCCCCGCGGATCTGGTCCGGGCGCAGATCGACGCGGTCGCCGAGGACCTCCTGCTCGACGTCACCAAGATCGGGGTGCTCGGCAGCGCGGCCGTGGTCGGCACCGTCGCCGAGGCGATCCGCGCCCACGGGACGCGGCTCGGACGGCTCCTGCTGGATCCGGTGATGACCTCGAGCGACGGCACCGCCCTGATCTCCGCCGAGGGCGCCACGGCGATGCGCGAGCAGCTGCTGCCGCTCGTGCACGTGCTCACCCCGAACCTCGCGGAGGCGGCGCAGCTGCTGGGCCGCACGCGGGCCACCTCGATCGACGAGATGCGCGAGCAGGCCCTGGCCCTGCGCGCCCTGGGACCGTCGACGGTGCTGATCACCGGCGGCGGGCTCGAGGGGGAGGACGCCGTGGACGTCCTGGTCCACGACGGCGGCACGGACCTGCTCCGGGCGCGCCGCCGGGCGGACCGCTCGGTGCGCGGCGCGGGGGCGACCCTCTCCGCCGCGATCGCCGCGCAGCTCGCCCGGATCGCCGAGTTCGAGCGTGCCGGGGAGCTCACGGAGATCGGCGCCCCCGGGCGCGACGACGACATGGTCACCATCGTCGCCTCCGCGAAGGAGTTCCTCGCGAGCGCCCTCGAGAACGCGGAGGGCTGGCGGCTGACCCGCGGGGGCGGGGCCCAGGTCGTCAACCAGCTGATCACCCTCGACAAGGACTGAGCCGGACCCGGTCCCGTCGGAGCCCCGACGGACTCCTGACTGCGCTCCGGCGGTTCCCGTGCGGCCGGATCAGCCCTCCAGCAGCCCCTGGCGCGCCTTGAGGGCGAGCATCCGCCCGGCCGATTCCCGCACCCGGCGCGCCTCGTCCTCGCCGCGCGAGGACCACTCGAGGATCGCGTCAACCAGCTGGCCGGTCAGGGTCGGGTCGGCCGTGAGCACCACGTCGCCGCCCGCCTCGAGCAGCCGCGTGGCGCGCTCGGCGACGGGGACGTCGGAGACGGCCTTCGCGGCACCGATGTCGTCGGTGACCACGAGCCCGGTGAAGCCGAGCCGATCACGCAGCAGGCCCTGGACCGCGGCGCGGGAGAACATCGCCGGGACGTCGGGCTCGATCCGCGGGTAGACCGCGGAGGACATCATCACGAGAGGCGCGCCCGCCCCGATCCCGGCCGTGAAGGAGCCCAGGAACGGGTCCTCCGGGGAGGTCTCCGCATCCTCGATGCCCTCGGCGGAGAAGTCGGTGTTCTGCTCGACCCGGCCGAGGCCCGGGAAGTGCTTAAGGGTCGCGGCGACCCCCTGCCCGTCGAGCGCCTGCACCGCGGCGGCCACGCACGCGCCGACCGCTCCGGGGTCCGTGCCGAAGCCGCGATCGAGGGCCGCGACCGGTTCGTTCCCGTCTCCCAGGGCGGGATCGACGACGTCCGCGACGGGGGCGAGGGCGACCGCGATCCCGCGGGCGGCGAGATCCTCGCCGATGCTGGTGTACGCCTCGGTCACGGCCTCCGGCCCCTGCTCGCCGAGCTCCTCGGCCGACGGGGTCCTCCGGGCGGCGTCGCCGCGCAGCATGCGCACCTGCCCGCCCTCCTGGTCCACCGCGAGCAGCGGCGGCAGGTCGGGACGGGAGAGCTCCCGGGCACGGGCGACGGCGCGGTCGACCTGCTCGGCGCTCTCCCAGCGCTGCAGCAGGAAGACACCGCCGGCGTGATGCTCGGTGAACACCTCCGCGGGCAGCTCGGTGCCGACGGCGTGGCCGACGAGCACCAGCTGACCGGCGATCTCCCGATCGTCGAGCTTCTCGAGGAGGCGCTCGGCGGCGCTGGGCGGCTCGGTCGTGGGGTCGGCCGTCGTGGGGGAGGCGTTCGGCTCCTGAGCCGGCCCGTCGGAGCCCCCGTCGGACGCGGAACCGCCCTGCGAGGCGGAGCCCCCGTCGGACGCGGAGCCCTCGCCGTCGCCCGGATCCGGAGCGGCGGTGCAGGCCGTGAGCGCGGCGAAGGGTGCGAGGGCCAGGAGCTGTCGGCGGCGCATGCGGCCAGTCTTCCACGGCCCCGGGACGTGACCTGCCCCACCCGGCCACGCCGTAGGCTGGCCCGCATGACCTTCACGAACCCGCCCGCGGAGCATCCCCGTGCCGCGTCGATCGAGTCCGCGACCGGAACCGCCCTCGCGGTCTGGGCCGAGCGGCTCGACGACGCGGGCGCCCGGGATCTCGACCACACGGCGACCGCGCGGATGCTCGTCGAGCGCTGGGGCGTGGACGGCTGGTGGGCGCAGGGGGTCACCGTCGCCTACGAGCAGCTGATCGGCCGACGCGTGGAGGGACAGAGCTGCGAGGGCGACTTCTCCGCCTCCGCCTCCCGCACCGTCCCCGGGGACCCGGACGCCGTGCGCGACGCCTGGGACGCGTTCTGCACCGCCGAGCGCCGCGAGGAGCTCGGGCTCGCCGCGCCGACCCTCACAGACACCGCCTCCTGGCGCTACTGGCGCGCCGCCGTCTCGGACGGCAGCCGCCTCTCCGTCAACATCACCGCCAAGGACGGCGCGGGCGAGACCGCCCGCTCAACCCTCGGTATCCAGCACAAGGGTCTGGATTCGGCCGAGAGCCGCGAGGTCTGGAAATCCGTCTGGACGTCCGTGCTCACCGACTTCACCACCTCCCTGAAGGAGACCCGATGACCGCCGAGCCGACGACCGGCGCCCAGCTCCCCGCCGCCGACGGCTCCGCGGACCCGCACCTCTGGCTCGAGGAGGTCACCGGGAAGGAGGCGCTCGCGGCGGTCCGCGCGCGCAACGCCGCGGCCGAGTCCGAGCTCGACGCCGTCCGCGACCCGCTCGACCCGGACGGCGCCCCGCTCGCCGCGACCCTGCAGCGCGAGATCCTCGAGATCTTCGATGCCACCGACCGCATCCCCGGCGTCGTCAAGCGCGGCGAGCACCTCTACAACGTGTGGACCGACGCGGAGCACGAGCGCGGCCTGTGGCGGCGCACCACCCTCGCCTCGTACCGCACCGAGGAGCCCGAGTGGGAGGTGCTGCTGGACGTCGACGCCCTCAACGAGGCCGAGGGCGAGGACTGGGTGTGGCACGGCGCGCGCCTGCTGCGTCCCGCGGGCGCCGCCGAGGGCGAGCCGTACCGTCGGGCGCTCGTGGACCTCTCCCACGGCGGCTCCGACGCCGACGTCACCCGCGAGTTCGACCTCGAGACGCTGTCCTTCGTGGACCCGGCCGATGGCGGGTTCCTGCGCCCCGCCGCGAAGGGCTCCGTGAGCTGGATCGACGAGGACACCGTGTGGGTCTCCACCGACTTCGGCGAGGGAACGCTGACCACCTCGGGCTATGCCCGACAGGCGCGGTTGTGGCGCCGCGGCACCCCGCTCGAGGAGGCCGAGCTGGTCCACGAGGCGGCCGAGGACGACATGGCCGTCTTCGTCGCCCACGACTCGACGCCGGGCTGGGAGCGGGACTGGGTGGTCCAGGCGCATGCGTTCTACGACCAGACGGTGCATCTCGTGGACCGCTCCGAGCAGCCGCCCGTGCTCACCGCCCTCGACGTCCCCCGCGACCTCGAGGCGAACGCGCACCGCGACCTGGGGATCTTCAGCCCGCGCAGCGACTGGCAGGTCGGCGAGGCGGTGTTCCCGGCCGGATCGCTCGTGGTCGGCGACTTCGACGCCTTCCTCGCGGGGGAGCCGTCGTTGCACGTCCTCTTCGAGCCGACAGAGAGCTCCTCCCTCGCGGACATGACCATCACGCGCAGCACCGTGGTGCTCGCGATTCTGGAGGACGTGGTCCACCGTCTCGAGGTCCACCACCGCGACGAGGACGGGCAGTGGATCCGTCAGGACCTCTACCCCGAGCTGCAGGGCTCGCTCTCGGTCTCCGCGGTCGACGCGGACGAGTCCGATGAGGTCTGGGTGACGGTCTCGGGCTTCCTGGAGCCGACGACCCTCCTGCTCGGCGATCTCGCCGAGATCCCCGCCGGCGGGCCCGCCGGGCCGCTCGAGACGATCAAGGCCACCCCCGCCCGCTTCGACGCCGAGGGGCTCGAGGTGGTCCAGTACTTCGCGACCAGCGACGACGGCACCCGCGTCCCGTACTTCGAGATCTCGCAGGCGGGAGAGCCGGCTGGGCAGTCGGCGCCCCGCCCCACCCTGCTGTACGGCTATGGCGGCTTCGAGATCTCGTTGACCCCGTCCTATCTCGGCGCGATCGGCAAGGCGTGGCTCGAGCGCGGCGGCACCTACGTGCTCGCCAACATCCGCGGCGGCGGCGAGTACGGTCCGCGCTGGCACCAGGCCGCCCTGCGGGAGAACCGCCACCGCGCCTACGAGGACTTCGCCTCGGTCGCCCGCGACCTCGTCGAGCGGGGCGTCACCGACCGGGAGCACCTGGCCGTGCGCGGCGGATCGAACGGCGGTCTCCTCACCGGCAACATGCTCACGCAGTACCCCGAGCTGTTCGGCGCCGTGATCATCCAGGTGCCGCTGCTGGACATGAAGCGCTACAGCCACCTCCTCGCGGGGGCCTCCTGGATGGCGGAGTACGGGGACCCGGACACCGAGGACTGGGAGTTCGTGCGCAGCTTCAGCCCGTACCACCTGCTCGCCGAGGGCGTCGACTACCCGCCGACCTTCCTGCTCACCTCGACGCGCGACGACCGGGTGCATCCGGGGCACGCCCGCAAGTTCGCGGCCGCCCTCGAGTCCCTCGGGGCCGACGTGCGCTCGTGGGAGAACATCGAGGGGGGCCACGGCGGAGCGGCGACGAACGAGCAGGCCGCCCGTATGAACGCCCTCCTCTACACCTTCCTCTGGGACACCCTGGGGGCGGGCGGGAGCCGCGCTCGATGAGCCCGCGCTCCCGCCGCGTCGACCTCCTCGAGCGGCCGACGCAGGATGACCTGCTGCAGGTCCGCAACGACCTCATGACGGTCTACCGCGAGATCCGCACCGGTCGGCCCGAGCTGTTCCCCCTGCGCTACGCCCGGGCCACCCCGCGCCCGCCGCATCGGCGCTGGCGGCGGTCCGCCGCGGAGGAGTCCGGCGGCGCCGAGGTGCCGGTGCTGATCCTGCCCGACGGGCCCGGCCGCGCCTCGGTGCTGCCCTATGACGTGCTCCGCCGCAGTCTCGCGGGTCGTGGCCTGGACGTGCTGATGATGGAGCATCGCGGGGTGGGTTTCTCCCGCCTCGACGCCCGCGGCGAGGACCTCCCGGCCGAGGCCGTCACCCTCGAGGAGGTGCTCGGGGACGTGCTCGCCGTGATCGACCACGCGCGGGTCGAGCGGGTGGCCGTGCTCGGCACCGGCTACGGCGCCTACCTGGCGCAGATCCTCGCCGCCCGGCATCCGGACCGGGTGCACTCGCTCGTGCTCGACTCCCCGCTCACCTCCGCGGACGACGAGAGGATCGGGCAGCGGGCGCTGCGCGAGCACTACTGGACCGGGGCCGTCCCCGCGACCTCCTCGATCGCCGCGGCTCTCCGCCGGCTCGCCGACGAGGACATCGTCGACGCGCAGCGCGCGGGCCCGGTGCTGCTCGCCGTCCACGAGCACGGCGGCACCGCCGCGGTGCGCGATCTGGTCGATCTCCTCGCCCTCGGGCGGGGGAGCCTCACCTGGTCGAGCGTGCGCCAGGTCCTCAACCAGGGGTGGCTGCAGTCCACCCCCTTCGTGATGGAGCACGACCTGATCGCGCGGCTCGCGCACACCGAGCTCGGACAGGGGTCCGGCGCCGACGGCGGGCCGATGGACCCGCTGCTGCTCGCGGCCGACGAGGCGCGAGCGGTGCCCCCGTTCGCGGGGGAGGCGCTCGACGTGCACGCGCTGTCCCGCACGATCACCGCGCCGACCCTCGTGCTCGTCGGCTCCGAGGACCTGATCACCCCGCCCTGCATCTCGCTCGCGCTCGCCGAGCGGATCGACGGCGCCGTGCTGCTGGAGATCCCGCGGGCGCGGCACTCGCTGCTCGACACCCGCAGCCAGGTCGCCCAGATCGCGCTGCGGTGGAGCGCCGCCGGGGCCGCCTCACTGCTGCCGCAGCACGCGGCGGCCCTCGCGGCCCTGCCCGCCGCCCCGGTCGACGTCGCACTGTCCAAAGGGCTCCAGCTGGCCCTCGCCGCGGAGCGGCTGTCGCCGTGGCGGCTGCGCCGGGAGAGCGCCCGGGCGCTGCGGGAGGACCCGCGGACCGTGACTCCCGACGCGAACCGTTCCGTTCCGCGGCCCGCGGATCTACCCTGACCCAGAGGGAGCGATCCCGCAGGCAGTGACGGGACGAGTCCGCGGGGAGCATCGCGGGAGCCACAGGGGGAGAGATGGCACGACGGGCCACCGGAATCCGTAGCGAGGTGCCGGCGCGGCGTCGGCCGTGGGCGACGATGAGCCTCGCCGCGGCGAGCGTGATCACCGTCGGCACCCTCACTGGCTTCGGTCTCGCCGGCGCCGGGCCCCTCGGCGCCCTCGCAGGCGACCGGAACGCCCCCACCGCCCGCCCCTCCGAGCAGGAGCTCGCGTCGCACGAGGCGATCGAGCCCGCCCCCGAGGGTCCCGCTCCCTCCGACGGCGGCGGCGAGGCGACCCCGAGCGCGCCCAGCACGACGCCCGTGCCGAGCCCCACGACCGCCGTCCCCAGCTCCGAGGCGCCCGCTCCAGAGGAGACCGTCGCCCCGGCACCGGCGGAGGACACCCGGTCCGGGGACGGCTCGGGCTCCGAGGGCGACTCGGGATCCCGCAGCGGATCGGGGTCCGGTGACGGCTCGGGCGGCAACGGCGGCTCGAGCTCGGGCGGCCCCGGCAACGGCGGGAGCACGGGCAACGGCGGGAGCACCGACGACGGGGGCAGCGACCCCGGCGGCAGCGATCCTGGGGACGGCGGCGACTCCGGCGACGGCGATCCCGGCGACGGCGATCCTGGCGACGGCGATCCCGACGACGGCGGTTCCCCCGAGACGCCGACCGACCCGGGCCCGGAGTCGCCGACCGCGAGCCCGACGCCCACCGAGGAGGATCCCTCCGGAGATCCGTCCCCCTCGACGCCCCCCGCCGACGACGAGGCCACCGCCGCGTCCGAGTCCTCGGGTGGCGGCGGCCTCGGCGGCTGAGCCGGTCTGCGACTCAGGTCGCCTGCGTGCGGGGCACCCCGTCCCGGCAGGCGACCACGAAGCCGCCCTCGTCGTAGCGGGTCTCGAAGGCCTCGCCCCACTCCTCGCCCGCCCACGAGGCGACGTCGGCCGGCTGCTTCCCGCCCCAGGAGAAGGCGTAGACGTCCACCAGCACGCAGTCCGGCACCCGCTGGTTCGACCCGTGCACCCACTGCACGTCGTGATCGGGGACGGCCTGGGCCATGAGGGTGATGTCGACGGCGAGCACGGTGTCGTCGGGCACCGCGGCGAGCGCTCCCGCCGCCGGTTCCGCCCGCCAGCTCGCCTCCCACTTCTCGGGCCGGAGGACGTCGAGGATCGGCATCTGGCTCCCCAGCAGCAAGGTCGCGGCCGCTGTCGCGGCGACAGCGGCGGTGCGCACCTCGGGCCCGGGCCGCGGCGCGTCCCGGCGCCGGAGCGCGGTGGCCCGGCCGGTGCGGCGGTCGCCGAGCGCGTCGAGCAGGGCGGCGAGCGCGATCGGCACGAGCACCGCGTTGTAGTGCCAGTACCACTCCCAGTAGAAGCTGACCGTTCCGGTGAAGCGCCAGGCGAGGGTGGGCAGCATGAGCAGGATCAGCGGGGAGCGCGCGCCGATGATGCCCGCCGAGAGCAGCAGCATCCCCACCGTCATCCACTTCACGGGAGGTCCCAGGACGTCGAGCGGTGAGCCGAGGTTGTCGGTGTAGTCGTACTGGCCGGCGGTGTTCAGCAGCGGCAGGATCACGAAGGTCGACAGCACGAACCAGCCGACGCCCCAGCAGGTGAGCCCGAGCCCGCCCCACCGGTGCTTCCGGGCGCGGAGGGCGATGATCCCGCCGAGCACGGCGACCGTGAGTCCGAGGTCCTCCTTCACGAAGACCAGCGGAGCGGCCCAGAGGATCGCCGCGACGGTCCGCTCCCGCAGCAGCGCGGTCAGCGACAGGGCGAGCAGCGGCACCGCGAACGCGATCTCGTGGAACTGTACGGCGGCGGCCGACTGCAGACCGAAGGAGAACACGGCGGCGCCTCCCGCGACCGACCCGGTGACCGGCCCGAGCCGGTCGATCGCGAGCCGGGTCAGGGGGATCGCCGAGCCGCCGAGCAGCGCGGCCTGGGCCCACAGCAGCGCCTCCCCGCTCGGCCACACCCACCACACCGGGGCGAGCAGCACCAGGATCGGATGGAAGTGGTCGCCGAGGAGGTTCGCCCCGTCGCCCTTGATCGGCACGATCGGGGCGCGCAGCTCCCCGTAGGCCCGGGCCAGCTGGGTGAAGATCCCCAGGTCCCAGGAGTGCGTGACGAGGGTGCGGAACTGCTGCGAGCCGAGCAGGCCGTAGACGAGGGTCGCCGTGAGGGCGAGCGCGACGGGGACCAGGCGCCGCGTCCAGCGGGTCGCGCGGTCCTCGACCGCGAGCTCGGCGGAGGGCGCGATCGGGGCGGTGGAGGTCACCCCGTGAGGGTAGCGGGGCTCTCCCGGGGAACGGACCTACACTGCGGCCATGAGCACCCCCTCCCCGGCCGCGCCCCGCCCCGCGCCCTTCGGCGACCCCCGTCGGCTGGTGCGCGTCGGCCTGCTGGCCGGTGCCGTCGGCGCCCTCACCCTCGTCGAGCCGCGTCGCCTCGGGCCGCTCGGCCGCGGTGCCTATCGGGTGGGCGTCGCCGCGGTGAGCGGGCTGCTCGCGGCCGACACCGCGCGCACCTCGGGCGCGCTGCTGGATCCGGTGCGGGACGGCGTGGTCACCGGCGGGGCGACCCTCGGCCTGATGGACCTCGCCGAGGCCGCCGACGGACTGCTCGTGGACTTCCTGCGCCGGGCGGGCGTCTCCCGGCCGCGCCCCGTGCTGGCCGCGGTCGGGGTGCTCGGGACCGTCGCCGCGTACGCGCTGCCGGGTCCGCTCGGCGGGGAGCGTTGGGGCTCCCTCGAGGAGGTCTTCTCCGAGAGCGAGTCGCAGGAGCTGCCGGCGGAGGCCCGGGCGCTGCTCGAGGCGCTGCTCGCGCCGGGGCCCGACGGCGTGGACCTCCCCGGCGCGGCGGCACTGCGCGAGCAGCTGGAGACGGTCCGCGCGGTCGACCCCGGCTACGCCACCTCCGATCTTCCGCTCGAGGTCGCCGCGCCCCGTCGCCGCGCCGTGCCGCATCAGCAGACCTGGCCGGTGACCGGGCGCTTCCGTCGCGGCGGGCGGGACTACGCGCTCGAGCTGACGATCTCCGAGGGCGCGCTCGCGATGCTCAGCGTGATGCTCGGCGAGGAGGCGTCGGACACGTTGGACGACCCCTATCTGGACCGGGCGCTCGAGGAGATGGCGTCCCCGGGGTTCCTGCTCCCCGATCCCGGGGAGCTGGTGCTGCACCGCGAGACCGAGGGCTGAGCCCGCAGCGCTCGACGTCTCCTCTCACCACAGCACGATCAGCTGCACGACGAGGATCTTGACCACCATGCCCACGGCGAACAGGGCGGAGTAACCGGACTCGGCGCGCTCGTCGTCGGTGAACGTGGCCACGTGCCCCATGAGCACCGGCTGCCCGATGAAGCCCGCGAGCGCCCCGAGGGTGCGCGGCGCGGACATCCCCGCCCAGCGCCCGACGCCCCAGAGGGCGAGCAACGACGCGGCGGTGAGCCCGGCGGCGAGCAGCGCCACGAGCAGGCCCGTGCGGCTCGGCGCGGTCTCGGCGAAGCTCTCGCCGCTCGCGAGGCCGACCGTCGCGAGGAAGAGGACCAGGCCGAGCTGGCGGATGGTGAGGTTCGCGGAGCCGGGGATGGTCCAGATCAGCGGTCCGGTGCGCTCGAGCCGTCCCAGCACCAGTCCCACCACGAGCGGACCGGCGGCCGCCCCGAGGGCGAGGCTCGCTCCGCCGCCCAGCGGGATGCTCACGAGGCCCGCGAGGATGCCGAGGGCGATCCCGAGACCCACGCTGATCCAGTCGACCTCGGTGATCCGCCGCTCCGAGTCGCCGAACAGGGAGGACAGCTCGCCCATCCGCTCGCGGGGCACGACCACCCGCACCCGGTCGCCGAGCTGGAGGCGCATGTCGGGCAGCGCCAGCAGGTCGCGGTCGCCGCGGCGCACCCGGGTGATGATGCCGCCGAACCGGGTGGGGATCCGCAGCTGGGCGACGGTGCGCCCGGCCACCTCAGGATTGGAGACCACCCAGCGGCGGTAGTCGACCACCGAGCGGTCGTCGGCGAGGTCCCCCGGGGCGAGGTGGCCGAGGTGGGAGACGGCCCGGTCGATCGCCTCGGGGGCGCCGACGAGCAGCAGGTGGTCGCCCACCCGGAGGTCGTCCTCGGGCAGGGCGACCCGCACCGCCCCGTCCCGCAGCAGATAGGACATGCGCAGCTGCCCGCCCCGGCCTCCCGCGCGCGCCGCGATCCCGGGGATCTCCTGGACCCGCAGCGCCCGGTCGAGCTCGACGGTCGCGGTCCGCAGCCCGGCGGCGGAGGCGGGGGCGGGGTCGCGGCGGCCGGGCAGGGGGCGTCGGCCGACGGCGGAGAGCACGAGGAGGGCGACGATCACGCCGACGGGATAGGCGATCGCGAAGCCGACGGCCGGCTCGGGGGAGCCGTCGAGAGCCCGGGTCGCGGTGTCCAGCGCCGGGGAGGCGGTGGTCATGCCCGAGACCATCCCGCCCAGCAGACCGGGGGAGAGGCCCAGCAGGCTGCCGGCCCCGAGGGCGAGCGCACCGGTGAGGACCAGCAGCACGCTGGCCGCGAGCAGCAGTCGGGTCTGGGTGCGCAGATCGCGCAGCACGCTCGCCCCGGCGGCGAGCCCCGTCGTGTAGACGAAGAGGGCCAGGCCCACGGCCTGCAGCAGGTCGAGCCCCTCCCCGAGACGCGGGTCGAGGGCACCGACGGCGAGGCCGATGAACAGGGCGCCCGCGGCGCCGAGCCGGAGCGGACCGAGGCGGAGGGCGCCGAGCGCCGATCCGGCCGCCATCACCAGTACGAGGGTGAGGACGGGAGTGGCGGCGAGGAGGTCGAGCATGGTTCGAGGCTAGCCCCGTGACCGGCTGTCATCGCAGGTCACGAGGGTGAGGTGATCGGAACGTCACCTCCACCCGAAGGTGACGTTCCGGTAACGGTGTCAGTGGATCTTCAGGTTTCCGCCCGGTCACCGGCCGGAGCCGCTTGACTGCCCCCACCGGTGCGCGTCGGGACCCCCTCCCGGGCGCGAGGACGCGCGGCGCACCGACCACCCCCGACCGGAGGACCGCCGATGCCGTTCACCCCGCTCTCCCCACCCTCTCCCGACCCCGCACCCGACCCCTCGTCGGGCCGCGCCCCCGATGCCGCCGCCGTCGGCCGCGCCCTCGGCCGTCGTCGCTGGGGCCGTACCCTCGCCGCCGGCGCCGCGGGCGGCGCGCTCGTGGCCGGGCTCCTCACGGCCCCCGCCGCGCTCGCCGACCCCGGGGACCTGACCCCGCTCGGCACCGCCTCGGAGCTCGGCGTCGACGTCCCCGTGCAGGACGAGCTGCTGGACGGCTCCGCCGAGGCCATCCCCGGCCGCTGGTTCGTGCAGGTCGCCGGTGATCCGGTGCTGCAGGGCGGCTCCGCGCGCGCGAACACGACCGCGCAGGAGCAGGTGCAGCTGCGCGCCGCCGACGTCTCGATCGACCTCGAGGTCGAGCGCTCCTTCACCGGCGGCTGGAACGGCATGACCGTCAGCATGTCCGATGCCGACGTGGCCGCCCTGCGCGGCGTCGCCGGCGTCGAGGCCGTCTTCCCGGTGCTCGCGGTCGAGGCGCCCGAGCCCGCCGCGACCTCCCCCGAGGACGCCCCCGCCAACGCCATGACCGGCGCGGACGTCCTGCAGGAGGTCGAGGGGCTGAGCGGTGACGGGGTCCGCGTCGCGATCATCGACTCCGGCATCGACTACAACCACCCCGACCTCGGCGGCTCCGGCACCGACGACGAGACCGCGGACTTCCCGAACGATCGCGTCGTGGGCGGCTACGACTACGTGGGCGACGCCTACGACTCCTCGACCGGGGTGCCCGCCGCGCCCGACGCCTTCCCCGACGACTGCGGCGGCCACGGCACCCACGTCGCGGGCATCGTCGGCGCCGACGGCGAGGTCACCGGTGTCGCCCCCGAGGCGGACCTCCTCGCGTACCGGATCTTCGGCTGTGACGGCACGAGCGACACCGACGTCATCCTCGCCGCCATGGAGCAGGCCCGGACCGACGGCGCCGACGTCGTGAACATGTCCCTCGGCGCGAGCTTCATGACCTGGCCTGACTACCCGACCGCGCAGATGGCCGACTCCCTCGTCGACGCCGGGATCACCGTCGTGATCTCCGCGGGCAACTCCGGGACCTCCGGCACCTTCTCGAGCGGCGCCCCGGGCGTCGCCGCCTCGGCGATCACCGTCGCCTCCGTCGACTCGACCCATCGCCGCTCGCCCTACGCGACCGCGGCCGGCAGCGACGTGGCCTACTCGGCGGCCACCGGCGCCCCGGCCCCGCCCACCGCGGGCGAGCTCGCGCTCGTCGCCGCCGGAGCGCCCGGCACCCCGCAGGCCCAGGCCTGCGATCCCGCGGGCGTGGCCCCGGCCGAGGCCGGTCAGGCGCTGCTCGTCGAGCGCGGCACCTGCTCCTTCCGCGAGAAGGCCCTTGCGGGCGAGGCGGCCGGGTACGAGGCCGTGATCCTCTACGACAACGCCCCCGGCGTCGTGAACCCGACCGTCGAGGGCGATCCCGCCCTCACCATCCCTGTGGTGATGCTCGGCCAGGCCGACGGCCTCGCCCTGCAGGAGGCGCTCGCCGCCGGAGCGGTCACCTGGACCTGGCAGGAGGGGACCACCGTGGTCGAGAACGAGACCGCGGGCCTGGTCTCCGACTTCTCCTCCTACGGCCTCACCGCGGATCTGCAGCTGAAGCCCGACGTCGCCGCCCCTGGCGGCTCGATCTGGTCCACCGTCCCGCTCGAGCAGGGCGCGCACGGCGCGAAGTCCGGCACCTCGATGGCCGCTCCGCACGTCGCGGGCGCCGCGGCGCTGCTGCTCGAGAAGTCCCCGGACCTCGCCCCGGCCGACGTCAAGGCCGCGATGATGTCCACCGCCGATCCGCTGACCTGGTCGCTCGTCCCGGACCAGGGCTACCTCGAGCCGGTCCACCGCCAGGGGGCGGGGATGCTCGACCTGGTCGCCGCGGCGAGCACCACGGCCCGGGTGGCTGAGCCATCGATCTCCCTCGGCGAGGGCGAGGACGGCCCGAGGACCGTGACCGTCACGGTCGCGAACACCTCCGTGGAAGACGTGACCTACGCCGTCGGCGTCCGCCACGGCGTCGCGACGGGCGCCCCGACCCTCGACCCGGCCTTCTACGCCGCCGAGGGGATCGCGGAGCCCGCCGTCGAGGAGTTCACCGTCCCGGCGGGGGGCAGCGCCGACCTCGAGGTCACCCTCGGGGAGGACTTCGGCGAGAACGGCATCATCTACGGTGGCTGGATCACCCTCACCGCTCCCGACGCCGATCTCGTCGTGCCCTTCGCGGGCCTCTCCGGTGACTACCAGGCGCTGCCGGTGCTCGAGGAGGTCGGCCTCGGCCTGCCCGCCCTCGGGGTCTCCGACGGCGCCGGCGGCGTGCTGATCGACGCCGACGGCGGCCACGAGTACACGATGCAGGACGGCGACGTCCCCTACCTCGCGTACCACCTGGCCTACCCGGCGGAGACCTTCGAGGTGCGTGCCTACCAGCTCAACGGCGGCGGCAAGGCCAAGCCGGTCAACCCCTCCATCGGCTCGGTGCTGTCCGTGGACCATCTCGGCCGCACCGCCGGGCCCGAGGTCTGGGCGTGGGACGGCACCTACGCGCTGAAGAACGAGAAGACCAAGACGGTCAAGAACGGCACCTACCAGCTCGAGCTGCGGGTGCTGAAGCCGCTCGGCGATCCCGCGAACCCCGACCACTGGGAGATCGTGCGGACGCCGACGTTCACCATCGCGAACCCGACCCCCGGGAAGCCCGGGGCGCACTGATCACGGTGATGCGCTGACCGCGGCGGTCGGCTC
>NZ_JBVDDO010000005.1:42012-95799 GCF_055454375.1 Brachybacterium sp. B718/18
GCCGCGGCCCCGTCCGAGGCGGGGACGCTCAGCCCGAGAGGGCCGCGAGCGTCCCCGCCTCGACGCGCAGGAAGCGGATCTCGCGCGCCGTGCGCCCCTCGCGCGATCGTGGATCCACGTCCGCTTCCGGGTCGGCGTGGGGACGGCAGATCTCGAGGGGGCCATCGGCCGGCGGGTCCTGCGCGAGGCGGTCGAGCGGCCTGCTCGGGGTGACGGAGACCCGGCCCCGGTTCATCCACAATCCGCGGGAGCGGGTGGAGGGCTGCTGGCGGGCTGGGTAGGGTCACGGTGATCTGCTGCACATCTGGAAGGCTCCCGCATGTCTCGTCGACTCCTGGCCGCCGTGGCCGCTGCCGCTCTGACCGTGGGGCCCGCCGCGTGCGGTGATCCGTCGGAGGGCACGAAGACCGACCCGCCGCCCTCGATCGACATCGAGCAGAGCGATGACGGTGCGAGCGACGGCGGAGGCGACGAGGGCTCGACCGAGGCTGCGCCGGATATCCCTGCGCCCGACCCCGCGGACTACCCGGGGATGGACGAGCAGACGCCGGAGGGGGCGGAGCAGGCGTTCAAGTATTTCTGGGATGTGGCTCTATGGTCGCACCAGACCGGAGATTCTGAACTTTTGAGGACACTCTATTCTGATGTCTGTCGGGGTTGTGCGGGCCTTGCAGACGACGTGGATGCCATTGGTATGAGTGGTGATTATTGGACGGATGGTGCCATTGAGGCGATAGATGTTGCCGCCGAAGATAGTCTCGACGGTCATGAAATTGGGGTGGTGTATCGTTTCATTCTTACGGAACATCGTGACCCGGCTAGTGGAGACCCAAAGGGGGTTGTTCACGACCAGGAATGGGTCGCGGCCGCGGGAATGAACTGGATCGGTGAAGGCTGGATCATTGAGGATCTAAGTTCCTCAACCGAGGGGGGTGTCGATTGAGGGGGCGCGTATTTGGTTTCATCGTCACCTGTTCTCTGGTGATGGTTTTAGTGACTCCTCCGGCTTCCGCTGGGTTCGGCGCCGAGGGTAATGACGGGAACATAGACGCCTGGGTGAAGGCGGTCGGTACACGAATACTAGACGGCAGCATTGATGCAGATCGACCCAGCGGTGGTGGCAAGTCTAATGTATTTGTAACCTCCCGCGAACTTTCGAATAGAAGTCGACATTCATGTGCAGATCTCTCTGATTCGGAATTCGACAGTGCACGTTGCCAGGTGGACAATATTGTGTGCATCGTGCGGGATGCCGCTTCTGGTGACGGGGATGGGTTTGTCGCGACAGAGGTGTTGCGCGTTGACAACCGGCCTGGTCGGGAGTCGGAGACTCTGCTCGATTACGAGTGCCGCGCACGAGGTGGAACCCTCGTCCAGGGTGGTCAGCCCGTCGTGATCACGGTGACTCTCGAGGATTTCGCGTCGATGCCGGTGCAGCCGTTGGTGGCGTCGGCGGGTCCGCCCGAGGGGTGGTTGCCGGTGAACATGGTCAACGTGCTGTATGCCGAGTCCGAGACTCAGACGATGGACATGACACTGCTGGGAACGCCGGTTCAGGTGCGGGCGATCCCGGTGAGCTATCACTGGGACCTTGGTGACGGGAACACGATCACGACCACGGATCCGGGTGCTCCGTATCCGTCGGAGCAGGTGTCGGCGACGTACACCCAGGAGGGCTGGTACGACGTCACTCTGACTACGACCTTCAGTGGTCAGTTCTCTGTGGCCGGCGGCGCGTGGCAGGACATCGACGGAACGATCGACGTCGCCTCCGATCCGATTCCGATCTTCTCGAAGTCGTTGGAGTCGCGGCTGGTCAATGGTGATGTTCCGGTCGATGAGGAGGGGGACCCGTGGGTCCCTGAGCGGACCGCGGAGACGGAAGGTCCGAAGGATCCCGAGGCGACCCACCGCGAGATCTGACGGCGGCCTCTTCGCCGACGGACGCCGTCCGCCGCCCGAACCGTTCCTCCACAGAGCGCCTCTGTCCCCAATTGAGGGCCCGCTCTCGCCCCCACCGCCGAGAACCCGCACGCTTGTTCGAGAAGGCCGCTCTACTCCAGGAACGGCAGAGCACGGCAAACGCGGAGGAGGGGGTGCCCCATGGAACACGACGCACAGCGCTGGACGACGCGGCTCGCGACGCTCCTCGACGAGGCGCCCGACGCCGAGGACATGACCCTCGAGACCGAGGCCGCACTGGTCGACCTCATCGCCGCGACGGAGCGGGCGAAGGCGCGCGTCGCCGCCGTCCAGGCCCGCGCGGAGAGAGCCTTCTGGACCGCCCAGATCCGCACGCAGAAGCAGCAGGGCGTCGCACGCGATCAGCGCGGACGAGGCATCGCCGACCAGGTCGCGCTCGCACGACGCATCACCCCCAAGCAGGCGTCCGACGAAGTCGCCCTGCATCGCGTGCTCCTGGACTCACTGCCCCGGACCTCGGCACTGCTCGACGCCGGTGAGATCAGCGAGCTCGCTGCCCGCCGCGTCGCGGAGAACGTGCTCGTGCTCGACGACGATGATCGGGCGAACGTCGACGCCGCCGTGGCAGACAGCCTCCCCACCGTCACCGCGCGGCGCGCGGGGGACCTCGCGCGAGCGCGGGCCCAAGAGCTCGACCCCGAAGCAGCGGTGAAGCGGCACCAGCGGGCCGTGGCCGATCGCAGGGTCACGCTGCAGCCCGCCGTCGACGGGATGTCGATCCTCCGGGCGGTTCTTCCCCTCCAGGAAGGTGTCGCCGTGTTCTCGACGCTCACCGACACCGCGAAGAGCGCCCGGTCGAGCGGCGACCAGCGCACCAAGGGCCAGATCATGGCCGACACCATGGTCCGCCGAGTCACCGGGCTCGAGCAGCCGGAAGACCTGTCCGTCGAGATCCAGCTGCTCATGACCGACACGACGCTCCTGGGAGACGAGGTGCAGACGGCGTGGATCGACGGCCACCCCCTGCCCGGGCCCGTCGCACGCGACCTGGCCCTCGGCGTCCGCACAGCGAGCACGGGTGTGGGACCGCGCGACAGGAGCAGCGCCGCGGAGCGAGCACCCCTCGCGAGCGCCGCGGAGTTGCCCCGCAAGGACAGCGCCCCCGAACATGCCCGCCGCTCAGGCACCCCCGACGAGCCACCGCCGCAGATCACCCCGCCGGAGGTCACGCAAGCCGCCCGATGGATTCGCCGCCTCTACACCGACCCCCGCACCGGCGAGCTCCAGGAGGCCGACCCACGTCGGCGACTGTTCCGCGGCGCCACGCGCCGCTTCATCCTGCAGCGCGACCAGCGCTGCCGCACCCCTTGGTGCGATGCGGCGATCCACGACGTCGACCATGTCCACCGCTTCGCGGACGGCGGGAGTACGGACGCCGCCAACGGAGTGGGTCTCTGCCAGCGCTTCAACGTCGCCAAGGAGATGCCCGGGTGGCACACCGATCTCGAGCCAGCGAGCGACGGTGCCCCGAGCCGGCTGACCATCAGCACCCCCACGGGCCACGTCTACACCTCCACCTCACCCGCTCTGCGCACCATGGCCGATGCGCTCGGCGCCGAGATCCTGGAGGAGACTCCCGCCGAGACTGCAGACGGGGCCGACATCGACCACCAGATCGACCGCCAGCCCGCCGACGCGCCCTCGGACGCGCCCACTGTTGAGCCGGACCCTGCGACCGCAGAGTCGTCCGACGCTGCGACCGACGGCACAGGGCTCAGGGGCGACCGTGTCGACCTGGGCCGGGAGCCTCCGCCAGCGGCGGCCTGAGGGGGCGCCCACGGCCCCGAGCTGCGTGACCACGCCCGTCGAGCAGTACGCCGGGGATCCGGTCCCCGTGCTGCCTCACGACCTCCGCGGCAGCAGCAGGACGACCAGGCCCAGGACCGCGAGCACCGCCACGGAGATCGTCCACGGTCCGAGGTCGACGAGGGACACCATGGCCAGGACCAGACCGGCGATGACGGAGAAGCCGATCACCGCCAGCAGCATCCGCCCCCACAGTCGCCATGCGGACCGCTCGAGCGTGCCGTGGGCGGGAATCGTCGCTGCCAGCGCGAACACGGCATGCGCCACCAGCAGGGCGACCCCCACGAGCGCCGCCCTGCCCATCGACAGCCCCGGCTGTGGCACGAGCACCGCTAGCACCGCGATCGGAGCCAGGACCCCGATCTCGCTGTCCGGTCGCAGCACCAGCGCGAACGCGCCGACCAACACGAGCAGCGAGACGATCCCCGTGCCGAGGTTCGCGAGGGGTCCGGCCGGCATGGCCAGCAAGGTGGCGACCGCGAAGCCCACCACCCCGAGCCCCCGCAGCGCCCACTGGGTGCCGCTGATGCGGCGCAGGTCCAGCAGCCGCTCGGCGATCGGATCGAGCATCCGCGGTGCGCGCATCAGGACCTCCTCCGTCGCGGGGCGGTGCGTGCGGCGGCGAGGGAGAGCAGCACCGGCGTCAGCGAGGACGGCCCCTCCCACGGGATCACGGGCACGCCCGACTCCCGCAGCTCCCGCACCGTCGTGCCGCGCAGCAGCCGCCGCAGCGCCCACGCCTCCGCCCAGAATCTCTCCGAGACCGTCCCGTCGACTCGCAGCGGCCGACCGGTCAGCGCGGCGACTTCTCCGATGCTCGGCGGCAGGGTGTCCACGACGATCACGTCCGCGCCATGGGCCACGAGAACACCGATCTGCGCGATGGCCTGGTCGTTCAGCAGCGGCGAGCAGACCACGGCCAGGGTCCCGGCGCGCACCCGCCCCAGCCGGTGGATCGAGCGGGCCGTCCCGTCGTCGCGGCCGGCGCGGGCGAGCGCGTCGGTGAGCACCCGCAGCTGCCGCGGCCCCGTCCCCGCCCGCACCGGGCCGATCAACTGCCCGATGTCGAACACGGACACTCGGTCACCGGCGGCCAGGTAGTGCCGGGCGACGGCCGCCGTCGCCCGGACGGTCATGTCGAGGCTCGTCGGTGCATCGGCGTCGGCCCACGGGGCGGGCTGCACATCGGTGATGGTGTCGGTGACCAGCAGGACGTCCGTGTCCTGCTCGGTGAACGTCGCGTTGGTGTGCAGCCGCCCGGTGCGGCTGGTCACGCGCCAGTTGATGCGATGCAGACGATCCCCGGGCCGGAACTCTCGCACCTCGCTGAGCGCCGTCCCGTCACCCCGGCGCCGGGACAGGTGCGCGCCGCTGACACCGATCGGCGTGGGCACCTCCACCGGGGCGTCGAGGACGGTCGAGGAGGGCACGACCCGCACGTCCACGGGGGGAAGGGTCTGCTCGGTGCGGAAGGCGCCCAGCCCGTCGGCCTGCACAACGTGCAGCGGACCCACCCGGACCCGGCCCCAGCGGTTCGCGCTGACCCGCATCCGCACCTCGCCGTCGCCGGCCGCGGCACCCAGCTTCGGGGAGAAGCGGGCCCCGGAGCGCAGCGGCACGGCGAGGGCCGTCAGGGTGCCGGGGGCGGTCACCACGGCGACGGTGGTGGTGCCACCCTCCTCGAGCGTGCGACGCCCGGTCGCGATCACGGGCCCGTCCCCGCGCTCGTCCTCGCCGCGGAGATGCCGTCGGCCGAGGGCGAGGACGACCCACACCAGCAGCGGCAGCGCCGCGATCACCACCTGCGGGCGCCCGACCAGCACCGCGAGACCGAGCGCGACGGCGACGGCGAGCACGGCGCGCACGAGCGCCGGGGTCGCCCGGAGGGCGCCGCGGGTCGTGGGCGCGCTGGCCCCGCTGGTCGTGGGGGAGCTCACGCGCCGCCAGCCGCCCCGTCGGACTCGGCAGCGGCCGGGACCGCCACCTGGGAGAGCACGGCGTCGACGACCCCGGCCCCGGTGGCGTTCTGCAGCCACAGCTCGGGCTTGACCGTGACCCGGTGGTCGAGCGCGGCATGCGCGAGGGCCTTGACGTCCTCCGGCACGACGTACTGCCTCCCGCGGATCAGGGCGAGCGCCCGGGCGCAGGTGATCAGGGCGAGGGTGCCGCGCGGGGAGGCCCCGACTAGTGCGTGCTGGTGCTGCCGGGTGGCCGCCACGAGCGAGACCGCGTAGTGGCCGACCGCCTCGGTCACGTGGACCTCCTCGACCGCGGCCTGGACGGCGAGCAGCCCTTCGGCGTCGAGGACCTGTGCGACCTCCTGCTCCTCGCGCCGACGGTCCAGGCGCCGCGCGACCACGGACCACTCCTCCTCGGGGCTGGGATAGCCGAAGCTGAGCCGGAGCAGGAAGCGGTCGAGCTGCGCCTCGGGCAGCGGATAGGTGCCCTCGTGCTCGACGGGGTTCGCGGTGGCGAGTACGTGGAACGGCTGCGGCAGCTTGCGCGTCGTGCCCTCGACCGAGACCTGCCGCTCCTGCATCGCCTCGAGCAGCGCCGACTGGGTCTTCGGGGGCGTGCGGTTGATCTCGTCGGCCAGCAGCAGACCGGTGAACACCGGACCCGGGCGGAACACGAACTCGCCGGTGCGCTGGTCGAAGACCTCCGCGCCGGTCAGGTCCGCGGGCAGCAGATCCGGCGTGAACTGGGCGCGCGTGAACGGCAGGCCGAGCGCCTGGGCGAAGGAGCGCGCGGCGAGGGTCTTGCCGAGGCCGGGCAGGTCCTCGAGCAGCACGTGCCCGCCGGCGAGGATGCCGGTGAGGACCTTCTCCAGGGCCGGGCGCTTGCCGACGACGGCGGTCTCGACCGCATCGAGCACCTTCTGCGCGGCGGTCGTCGCCTCGGCGGGAGTGAGCGCCCACGGGCCGGCGTGAGGGTCGGCGCTGGCGGTGGCCGACGGGTCGGCAGGTCGTTCTGTCTGGTCCTTCATCGGTCCCTCTCCTCGCGCGCGGCGAGTTCTCGGATGTAGCGGTGCAGGTCACGGCGGTCGATCGCCCGGATCGGATGGGCCTCGGCATCGGGATGGCGCGCCTCGTCGAGCAGCTGCGCGAGCTGTGCGCCGAGCGGCGGGGCCGACGGGTCGCGGTCCTGCTCCTCGGCGATCTGGCCGAGCACCCGGCCGAGGCCTCGGGCGGTCATGCGGCGGGACGGCTGGGCGCCGTGCACGAGGTCCTCGAGGCGGCGCACCCGCATGTCCTGGGCGTGGGGGAGGGCGTAGTCCGCGTCGAGGTCGAGATCCGGGGCGTCGAGCGACTCCGGACTCTCGATCCCGCGACTCAGCAGCCACCAGCCGCCGCCGATCGCGAGGGCCAGCGCCACGGGGAGCGGCAGGGCGAGCTCGAGGCCCCAGAGCCGGAACAGCCCCACGAGCACCAGGGCGCCGGCGACGCAGCCCCCGAGCCGGAGCAGCAGACCCTTCATCGCGCCGCCCCCTCGTCCAGGCCCTCGAGCAGGGTGTCCAGGAGCGCCACCGCCTCGCCGCGGTCGGTCTCCGCGAGCGGCT
Source organism: Brachybacterium sp. B718/18 (assembly GCF_055454375.1). Lineage (NCBI taxonomy): Bacteria > Bacillati > Actinomycetota > Actinomycetes > Micrococcales > Dermabacteraceae > Brachybacterium > Brachybacterium sp. B718/18. Next base: position 49,361 of record NZ_JBVDDO010000005.1, read on the forward strand.
CGGGGTCGAACAGCGCCCGCCGGTACAGGTGGGCGAGGCGGTCCAGCGCGGCCCGGTCGAGGTCGAGCGTCCCCAGCACCGACACCACGAACTCGAGCGTGGTCTGCGCCGGGTCGCGGCGCACACCTGCCGCGGCGATCGCCCGCTCGACGGCGAGCCAGGCGGCGATCACCGCGTCCTGGGCGTCGACCTGGGTGCCGAGCAGCTCGCGGGCGTCGTCGAGGGCGGCGCGGGCCTGTTCGACGGTGAGTTCCTCCTCGCCGGCCTCCTCGGCCTCGAGGGGGCCCGGTCGGGCGAGGGACCGCAGGCGCCACAGCAGGATCACCACCGCGGCCGCGGCGACGAGTCCCAGGAGGACGAGCAGCACCGTCATGATCGATCCCGCGACCCGCTGGGCGACCGGGTTCGCGGTGGGCCGCTCCTGCTCGCCGAACTCGGGCTCGGCGAAGGAGATCTCGGGCGTCGGCATCGGCCGCACGGACCGCGTCCCCTGGTCGTGCACGATCGGTGCGGGTCCCCGGTCCGCGGAGGCGCCGAGCATCGCGACGCTCGCCCCGACCAGGACCAGCACCGCGAGCAGCCAGACCGTGAGGCGGCGGCGACGGGCGAGGTCCGGGTCGGGGGCGGCGGTCATGCGGTCGCGCCGTGCGGTGAGGCGACGATGACGGACTGCTCGCCGGCGATGCGGGTGAGGATCAGCGTCGCGGACTCGTCGCCGTACTTCCGCGGACGCAGGCGGCGCCGCAGCTCCTCGGGTTCCACGGCGGTACCGCGCTTCTTGATCTCGAGCACCCCCAGGCGATTCTCGCGCAGGTAGGCGGCGAGGCGCTTCATCCCGAAGGGCATCACGTCCCGCACCGCATAGCCGCGCGCGAAGGGGGTGCTGATGCGCCGGTCGCCGCTGAGGTACGCGATCGTCGGATCGAGGGTGCGGGCCTCGAGCCGGTCGGCGAGCGTGCCGATCAGCCCGGCGCGGATCACGGCGCCGTCGGGCTCGTAGAGGTGGTCGCCGAGCGGTCCGGGCTGCGGGTCGGCGGGGGCGTCGGTCCCGCGGTCCAGGCGGTGGGCGCCGTCGCGGTCGATCAGCAGCGCCGAGGAGCGGACGCCCTCGCGGGCGAGCGGGCCGCACCAGAGCGCCGCTTCGAGCACCTGGCCGTGGAAGGACAGCCACTGCGCTTCGACCTCAGCGGGCAGCGCCTCTCTGTCCACGGCCGGGCCGAGCTTGGCCCCGAGCGGACCGAGCTCGCCGTCGCGTCCGAGCCGGCGCGCGAGCTCGAGCACGGTCGACAGGGGCGGTTCGTACTCCTCGGGGTCGTGGAGGCGCCGGGTGCCGCCGCGGGCTGGAGCCCGCCGGGCGGGGTCCAGCCAGATCCCCTCGGTGTCGTGCGGGTCGTGTCCCTCCGCGGTGCCGAGCCGCACGAGGGCGGTGGGGAAAGGGCGCAGGTTCACGGTGGCGACGGCGACGGTCACGGGGTCGCGGTCCACGGCGATGACGTCGTGGCCCAGGCCGGCGAGGGCCATCGAGTCCCCGCCGATACCGCAGCCGAGATCGGCGACGGAGCCGACGCCCGCCCGCTGGAAACGCTCCGCGTGCAGCGCCGCGATCGGCAGACGCGTGGCCTGCTCGAGCCCGTGCGGGGTGAACAGCATCGACGCCGCGAACTCGCCGAACTTCTCGGCGCCCTTCGCGCGCAGCCGCGCCTGGGTCATCACGGCGGCGACCAGCTCGGGGGAGTGCCCCGCCTCCCGCAGCCGCGCTCCCTGGCGCAGCGCGTCCTGCTCGACGTACGGGGGGAGAGCGTTCAGCAGGGCCCAGCCGTCCCGCTGCAGCACGGGTTCGAGGGTGCGCAGCGCCGCGTCGGCGTCATCGGAGGGCGGAGCCATGCGTGCCAGGCTACCCGCTGGGCACCGGTGCCAGGAGCCCGGACCGACGTGCGAACACGTGGCGCGGGCACGTCGTCGGGGAGAGCTCAGGCGCGGGCGTCGAGCACCAGCTTGCCCCGGGTGTGTCCCTCCTCGAGCAGGCGGTGCGCCTCCGCGATCTCGCCGAGCGGCAGCACCTTGGAGACCTCGAGCGGCAGGCGCCCCGAGCGGACGCCCTGCACGAGGTGGTCGAGCCGCTCGCGGCTCGCGACGATCCCGGGGATGCGCGCGTCGATCCCGCGTTCCCGGGCAGGGGCGAGGTCAGCGAGCGACGGCAGGGCGACGATCCGGCCGCCATCGGCGACCACGTCGAGGCTCGGCAGGAAGGTCTGGTGGTAGTGGGTGTCGAGCACGAGGTCGACGCCGCGGCCGTCGGTGAGGCGCTCGATCTCCCGCGCCCAGTCGTCGGTGTCGTACGGGATCGGCTCGGCGCCCAGCTCGCGGATCCGCTCGGCGTTCGCGGCCCGGCCGGTGGCCCACACGTGCGCGGCTCCGGCCTCGCGGGCAAGGGGGATCAGAAGCTGGCCCACGCCGCCGGTCCCGCCGTGCACCAGGACGGTCTGTCCCGGGCGCAGCTCGGCGGCGTCCTCGAGGGTCGCGATCGCGGTGAGGCCGACGAGGGCGAGGCCCGCCCAGCGCGGCAGGTCCTCCTCGGGGATCTCCCCGGGAATCGGCGCGAGGTCGTCGGCCGAGATCGCCACCACCTCGGCGGCGGTGCCACGGGGGTCGGTGGGGCCGCGCATGCCGAAGACGCGCATGCCGACGGTCAGCCCGCGCGATCCGAGCTCGGCCTCGTCGAGGTCGGACCCCGCGCCGATCACCACCCCGGCCATCTCGCGTCCGGTCCCCGCGGGGAGGACGAGGTCCTTCGCCCGGCCGGAGGAACCGTCACGGATCTTGTAGTCCAGCGGGTTCAGTCCCACGTGGGAGACCTGCACCAGCACCTCGCCGGGGGCCGGTTCGGGCACCGGGGCGTCGGTGTGAAGGGTCAGGACCTCGGGGCCGCCGAAACGGTCGAAGCGGATCTCGCGCATGGCCCCATGATGCACCCGGTGCCGGGGAGGCGGGGGAGAGGGGCGGGGGAGGCGCCTGGGAGGAGGCGGGGGCGGGACGGGTGCCGACGAGGGCGGGCGAGGTGGCAGGATGCGGAGGACGTGCACCAGCATCCCAACGAGAAGCCCGAGGAGCAGCGATCCATGGCCGGCGAGCGCACCGATTCCTGGCAGTGGCGAGCGCTGCTGATCCGCGAGCTCGCCCTGTCTTCCCGCCTCGAGGAGGTCCCTCTCGCGGAGGCGCTCGGGAGGGTGCTGGCCGCCGACGTGACGAGCCCCGAGGAACTCCCCGCGGAGCCGCTCTCGGCGATGGACGGCTTCGCGGTACGGCGGGCGGACCTCGGCGGGGGCACGGCACCGGGCGGGGTCGACAGGGTGCTGCCGGTGCTCGCCGAGCTGCCGGCGCGGCCGGGGCGCGTCGGCGCCCTGCCCCCGGGGGCGGCGGCGCGGATCATGACCGGCGCTCCCGTGCCGGAAGGCGCCGACCTGGTGATCCCGGTCGAGGACACCGATGCCGATCCCGTCGGCCCCGCCCCGGAGCGGGTGCGGATCCGTGTGGCCGGCGTGCCGCGGGCCGGGCGGCACATCCGCGGCCGCGGCGAGGAGGTGGCCCGCGGTGCCGTTCTCGCGGAGCGCGGCCGACGGGTGGGGCCCGGACTGATCGGGCTCGGTCGCGCCCTGGGGATCGGGACCCTCTCGGTTCTCGCGCCGCCGCGCGTGGTCGTGGTGGTGACCGGTGACGAGCTCACCGGGGCGCAGGATGCGACGGAGGCGGGTTCCGTCCGCGAGTCGAACGGCGAGATGCTCGTCGCCGCGCTCGCCGCCGACGGGGCCGACGCCTCCTGGAGGCACAGCGGCGATGACCCCGCCGCTCTGCGCGCGGTGCTCGAGCGGGCCGCCGCGGAGGCGGACCTCGTCCTCACCACCGGGGGGATCGGCAGCGGCGCGTACGACGTGGTCAAACAGCTGCTCGGCGAGCACGGCGCGGGCACCAGCCGCTTCGCCCACCTCGCGCTCCGCCCGGGCGGCCCCCAGGGCTGGGGCCGACTCCCGGGCGGCACCCCCGTCGTGCACCTGCCGGGCACGCCCGTCGGCGCGCTCGTCGGCCATCACCTGTTCGTGCGGCCGCTCCTGCCCGGCGTCGACCCGGCACCGCGGCGGCTCCCGCTCGGCGCCGACGGGGGAGATCGGGGAGACCGCGCCGACGGGGGAGACGGGCGTGACGGGGGAGGCCGGGCCGACGGAGTGGGCCGAGCCGACGGGGTGCTCCGCGCCCTGCCGGGTCTGCTGCGCCGGGACGTCGACGGCCGGGAGAGTGTCGACGTCCTCCCCGGCAGCCGCCTCGCCCCCTACGGCCGGGCCGACGCGCTCGTGCTCCGCGACGGCGGCCCCGGAGCGCTCGTCCTCCCCCTGTGAGGACCCGATCTCCCGCCGTGAGGGACGGCGCCCGCTGTGATGGGCGATGCCGTGCCGCCGATACCCTGGGCCGCATGTCCCCGCTGCACCTGCGCCCCCACGGCGCGACCGTCCTCGCGATCGTGGTCTGGGTCGTGCTCGGCCTGCTCGCCGTCGAGGCGCTGCTCTCCGCCGGGGTGCGGGGGCTCGGCGTCGTACCGGGTCTCGCACTGATCGCCGGGCTGATATGGCTGCTGCTATGGGCACCGCGGGTCGTGCTCCACGAGGAGGAGGTCGAGGTGCGCAACATCCTGCACACCCATCGTCTCCCCTTCGCGGCGATCACCGCCGTGCGCCTCGGGGCGATGCTCCGCCTGGACACCCGCGCGGCCGACGGGTCACCGCGCACGATCTCCGCCTGGAACGCCCCCGGCATCGGCCGCGACAACCCGCTCGCGCGGGCCGGACGCGACGAACCCGGTGCGGGCGGGACCGACCGTCGGCGGCGGCTCTCCCGCGGGGAGCGGCTGCGCCGTGACCAGGAGCGCAGTCGCTCCGCCGTCGTCCGCGACCGCTGGGAGAGCTGGGCCGAGCGGCGGGGGGACGAGCCCGCGGCCGCGGCGGACGGGACGGCGATCCCGACGACCAGCGTCAACGTGCGCGAGATCGTCGTGCTCGGGGTGCTCATCGGCCTCGTCGCGCTGCGCGTCGCCCTCTGAGGATCCCGCCGCGGCCGCGCGATGCGGAGCCGCCCCGGACGCGGGACGGGCCCGACCGCCTCTCGGCGATCGGGCCCGTCCGCTGCGGGAATGCAGGCGCGGGATCCCGGGGGATCAGGCCTTCATGCCCACCTGGGTCCAGTCGACGTTCTCGAACTGCGAGGCGCCGTAGTTCACGATGCCGGTCTTCACGCCCACGATGTTCGGGGTCGCGTAGAACGGGATGATCGCGAAGGACTCGGCGATGACGGTCGAGATCTCGTTGGCGACCTTCTTGCGCTCGGCGTCGTCGAACGCACCCTTGATCTGGCCGTCCAGATCGCCGAGGCGGTCATCGGCGAAGTTGGTGAAGTTCTGGCCGGAGTCGAGCGGGTACACCAGGTTCACCGAGGAGGACTCGGGGAACTGGCTGCCGACCCACGAGAAGGTCACCGCGTCGAAGTTCTTCGGGGTCACGTACTCGTCGAAGTACGCGTCCGAGGGGACGGTCTCGACGGCGACCTTGAAGCCGATCGCGTTGAGGTTGGTGACCACCTGGGCGGCGCGGTCCTCGTTGGACTTGGTGTCCGCGGGGACGACGATGTTGAAGGCCAGCTGCTTGCCGTCCTTCTCGCGCACGTCGCCGTTGAGGGCCCAGCCGGCCTCGTCGAGGATCGCCGCGGCACCCTCGGAGTCGAAGTCGAGACCGCCGAAGGAGTCCTCGTAGCCGTCCTGACCGGGCATGTAGACGAAGTTGTCGACCAGCACGATCGGGGCCTCCAGGGGGCCGATGACGGCGTTGCCGATCGCGGTGCGGTCGATGCCGCGGGCGATCGCCTCGCGCACCTTCACATCCGCGAGGGCGCCGTCGCCGCCCTGCGTGTTGATCGTCAGGTGGGTCCAGGTCAGACCGTTGGTCACCTGGATCGCCGCATCCGAGCGACCCTTGGCCTGGGCGAGCTCGTCGCCGTTGGCGATGTCGTAGGCGTCCAGCTCGCCGTTGGCGAAGGCGGCCGGGGCCTGCGACTGGTCGGTGACCTTGTAGATGATGGTCTCGAGCTTCGGGGCGCGGCCCCACCACAGCTCGTTGCGCACCAGGGTGACGACGCCGCCCGCGGCGTCGATCGAGCCGACCTTGAAGGGACCGGCGGACGGGGTGGCCTGCGAGGTGTAGCCCTCGTTGAAGGCCGCGACGTCGCCCGAGATGGAGGCGGGCAGGGTCGGGTAGGCGACGGTGATCCAGTCGACGAAGGGCGAGGAGAACTCGATCTCCGCGGTGAACTCGTCGTCGGTCTGGCGGATTTCCTTGATCTGGTCCCAGCCCACGGAGGAGACGATCAGGTACTCCTCGTTGGTGGCGTTGAGGGACTTCCACTCGGCGATCAGGTCGGCGACGACGATCGGGTCGCCGTTCTCCCAGACCGCGCTCTTGTTGAACTTGACGGTGACGATCTGCGGATCCTCACTCGTCAGCTCCGCGCTCTCGACATAGTCGGGGTTCATGGTCTTCTCGCCCGACTCCGAGTACAGGATCGCGTGGCCGTAGCCCATCGCGTCGCGGATCTTGGTGAGGTCGGCGAGGTTGCCGTCGGTCTGGTTGGAGTTCCAGTTGTTGGGCAGCTGCGAGACGGCGAGGGTCAGGGTGCCGCCGTCGGCGACCGCGTCGTACTCGGCGCGCTCCCACGCGGTCGAGGGCAGGGAGGCCTGCTCCTCGGCGGCCTCGGAGTTCTCCTCGGCGGCCTGCGAGGCCTGCTCCTCGGCGGACTGCTGACCGCAGGCGGCGAGGGCGAGGGCGGTGCCCGCGGCGGCGGTGCCGCCCAGGAACAGGCGGCGGGTGCTGGTGATCTTCATAGGTTTCCCTCTTCCGTGATGGGGAGTGCCGTCACGCGCTGGTGACGGAGGAGGTGGAACCGGCGTCGACGACGTCGAGCCGGCGGATCGAGTCCACGTGGTGGCAGGCCACGCGGGAACCGCCGTGGGCGGTCGGGGTCGGGTCCTCGGTGCGGCAGCGGGCCTGGGCGTCGACGTCGAGGAGGGGGAGCAGGGGGCAGCGGGAGGCGAAGGAGCATCCCTGGATCTCCTCGGCGGGGCTCGGGAGGTCCCCGCTGAGGATGATCTGGTTGCGCTCGCGCTCGACCTTCGGGTCGGGCACGGGCACCGCCGACATGAGGGCGCGCGTGTACGGGTGACGGGGCGAGGAGAAGACCTCCTCGACCGGCCCGTACTCGACGATGCGCCCGAGGTACATCACCGCGACCTGGTCCGAGATCTCCCGGACGATCGCGAGGTCATGGGCGACGAACAGATAGGACAGTCCCAGCTGGTCGCGCAGATCGGCGAGCAGGTTGATCACGCCCGCCTGCACCGACACGTCCAGGGCCGAGACCGGCTCGTCGAGCACCAGCAGCTTCGGGTCGGTCATCAGCGCGCGGGCGACGCCGATGCGCTGGCGCTGGCCGCCGGAGAACTCGTGCGGGTAGCGGTCGGTCATCCGCGGGTCCAGGCCCACCAGCTCGAGCTTCTCTCGCACCAGGCGGTTCCGATCGGCCTTCGGGGTGCGGGTCAGGGTCAGCGGCTCGGCGATGATGTCGCCGACGGGCAGGCGCGGGTCGACCGCCGCCATCGGGTCCTGGAAGACGATCTGCACGTCGCGGCGCAGCGCGAGCCGCTCCTTCGTGCCGAGGGCCCCGACGTCCTTCCCACCGACGGTGAGGGTGCCGGCCTGGGGCCGCAGCAGCTCCATGATCTCCAGCGCCGTCGTGGACTTGCCCGAGCCGGACTCGCCGACCAGGCCCAGGGTCTGCCCGGGCATGATCTCGAAGTCGACCCCGTCGACGGCGCGGACCGTGCCGACGGCACGGCGGAACACCGATCCCTTGTACAGCGGGAAGTGGCGCACCAGCCCCTCGGCGCGGACCACCGGCTCCTGGCCGGTGTGGTCCTGCGGCGGGCGCGGCTCGAAGGCCGGGCGCGGGAAGATGTCCGGCGCGGCGAGGGTCCCCGCGGCGATCTCGTCGCTGCGGTGGCAGGCCACCCGACGGGAGGCGCCGTGAGCCTCCACGAGATCGGGCTCGCGCTCGTGGCACAGGGAGATCGCGGCCGGGCAGCGGGGCGCGAACGGGCAGCCGGGGGGCAGCTCGGAGAGCACCGGGGGACGCCCCTCGAGGGGGACCAGGCGGTCCTTGCCCGCGCGGAGCATGTTCGGCACCGAGCGCAGCAGACCCATCGTGTAGGGCATGTGCGGCGTCTCGAAGATCTGGTCTACCGGACCGGTCTCCACCAGCTTGCCCGCGTACATCACCGCGACCCGGTCCACGTTGCCGGCGACGACGCCGAGGTCGTGGGTGATCAGCACGACGGCCGCCCCGGTGACCTCCTTCGCCTTCTGCAGCACCTCGAGGATCTGTGCCTGGATGGTGACGTCGAGGGCCGTGGTCGGCTCGTCGGCGATGATCAGGGTGGGGTCGTTCGCCATCGCGATCGCGATCATGGCGCGCTGGCGCATACCGCCGGAGAACTCGTGCGGGAACGCCCGGGCCCGACGCTCGGCCCCGGGGATGCCGACGATCTGCAGCAGCTCGACCGCGCGCTTGTGGGCGGCGGCCGCACTGATGCCCCGGTTGTGCAGGGTCAGCGCCTCCACGATCTGCTGGCCGATGGTGTAGACGGGGGTCAGCGCGGACAACGGATCCTGGAAGATCATCGCCATGTCCTTGCCGCGCAGCCGCGACAGCTGCGCGTCGGACATCCCCAGCAGCGACTGGCCGCGGTATTGGATGTCCCCCTCGATCTTCGCGGAGCTGGGCAGCAGGCCCATCACCGCGAGGGAGGAGACCGACTTGCCCGAGCCGGACTCGCCGACGATGCCGAGGAACTCGCCCTCGCGCACTTCGTAGTTCACCCCGCGCACGGCCCGGACGTCGCCGGTCGCGCTCGGGAAGGTCACGGTCAGGTCCTTGACCCGCAGCACGGGATCAGCCACGGTTCACCTCACTGGTGGGATCGATGGCGTCGCGCAGGGCGTCACCCAGCAGGGCGACCGCGGTCAGCAGCGCGACGAGGAAGAACGAGGGGAAGTAGAAGGACCAGGGGCGGGAGATGACCCCGGACTGGCCGTTCTGCAGCAGGGCCCCGAGGGACACCTGCGGGTACTGGATGCCGAGTCCGAAGAACGACAGCGAGGTCTCGGCGAGGATCGCGCTCGCGACGCCGAGGGTGGCGTCGATGATCAGCAGCGAGGCGACGTTCGGAATGATGTGGCGGCCCAGGATCGTCAGCGTGCCGACGCCCATGTAGCGGGCGGCCTTGACGAACTCGCGCTCCTTGAGGGACTTCGTCTGGTTCTTGACGATCTGCGCCATGATCATCCAGCCGAAGCACGCCAGAGCCAGCACGATCAGCATCCACGAGGGCATCAAGGCCAGCTGGCGCAGCCCACCGGGCAGCGACTCCGGCGCCTGGATGGCGGGGGAGAGGATCAGCAGGATGTAGAACACCGGGAGCACCAGGAACAGGTTGATCACCCAGGTGATCACCGTCTCGACCCAGCCGCCGAGGTAGCCGGCGAGGGCTCCCAGGAGCGCCGCGAGGAGGGTCGCGAGCGGTGCCGCGATGAAACCGATCAGCAGCGACATCCGCAGTCCCTCGACGATGCCCGCGTAGAGGTCGCGGCCCACGGCGTCGGTGCCGAACCAGTGCTGCGCCGACGGCGCCGAGTTCTGGTTGAAGGAGTCGGTGTCGGCGTACGAGTAGATGTTCGGGAGGTTCCCGAACAGGGCGAACAGCACGATCAGGCCGATGACCACGGCGCCGATCCAGAAGTTCGGCTTCCGCTTCAGGCGCAGCCACACGAGGCGGGTGCGGGAGATCGGGGTGTGCTGGTGATCCGGGTCGATCGGAGCGGCCTCCGGGATCTCCGCGGGAGGGTTCAGGGCGGCTTCCGCCTGCTGGGACGACATGGGGTCACATCCTCACGCGGGGATCGAGGGCGGCGTACAGGACCTCGGACAGCGTGGAGCTGAACAGCACCAGCACGGAGGTGAAGCAGACGACGCCGGCCATGGCGTTGATGTCGGAGGTCTGCACCGCGGTGATGCCGTACTTCCCCATCCCCTCCCAGGAGAAGATGATCTCGAGGAAGGTCGATCCGGCCACGAGGGTGCCGAACTGGTAGGCGAAGTAGGTCGACATCGGGATCAGCGCGACGCGGACGCCGTGCTTGATCAGCGCGCGGTTGCGGGTCGCGCCCTTCGCCCGAGCGGTGCGGATGAAGTCGGAGCCGAGCACGTCGAGCATCACCGCTCGCATGTACCGGGAGTAGCTCGCGGCGCCGAAGAGCATCAGCGCGATCGTGGGCAGCAACAGGTGGTTGAGCAGGTCGAGGAATTCTCCGAAGCCCTCGTAGCCGGGGGTGTAGGCACCGGAGAATCTCAGCACCTGGTGGCCGACGAGGCGGTTGAACTGGGTCGCGAGGATCATCAGCATCAGGCCGCCCACGAAGGTGGGGGTCGAGAAGAGGATGAACGAGGCGTAGGAGATGATCTGGTCCGAGGCCTTGTACTGGCGGACCGCGCCCCAGACGCCGAGGATCACGCCCAGCAGCGCCCCGAGCAGCGCGCCGATCAGCAGCAGGCGCAGGCTGATCCCGGAGCGGCCGAGCCACGCGATGTCGAAGGGGTTCAGCGCATTGCCCGGGGTGCCGAGCATGTCGGTGATGACCCAGTTGTTCGTCAGCGCCTTGCCGAGCTTCTGCTCGAACGGGGCGGTGAAGATGTTCTGGATCCAGTTCCAGGTGCGCAGCGCCACGGGGTCCCCGTGGTAGACGCCGTAGCCCCGCATGAGGTTCGCGATCGAGTCCTCGGGCACCGGGGGGTTGCGACCCTGGTACTTCTTCGCCGGGTTCAGGAAGGTCGACGCCGCGACATACGCGAAGGTCGTCGCCACGCACGTGAGGATCAGGTAGTTCAGGAAGCGCCGGATCACGTACAGGGTCATCGGGACCCGCCGGTGATCAGGGCGATCGCACGGCCACGGGCGGACGGGGCGTCCGGCCTGCGGCGCGCGGATGCGCGGTGGTACTGCGTCACGAAGATGTCCTCACGTGGTCGGTGCGGGTCCGCTGCACTGCGGACCGGCGAGTAAGTTCCTCGAACTGTAGGTCAGGTCACAGGGCCTCACCGCCCGGAGTGACGGACCATGTCCGAATCGTTATGCAGCACGTCACCGGGCTGCCGTGCGGGAGACTACCTCACATGGTGGAAAGCGGTGGACGGACAGGGCCGGATGTGCACGGAGTCAGCGACGCGGGAGACGGGGTCGGGGGCGAGCGCTACACCCGGCAGATCCGGCTGCCGGAGCTCGGGACCGCGGGGCAGGCCCGGCTCGGCACCGCGCGGGTCGCGGTGATCGGCGCCGGCGGGCTCGGGGCGCCGATCCTCACCTATCTCGCGGCCGCCGGGATCGGCCGGATCACGGTGTTCGACCCCGACGTCGTCGAGCTCACGAACCTGCACCGGCAGGTGCTGTTCACGGCGGCCGACGTGGGCCGGCCGAAGGCCCTCGTCGCCGCCGAGCGCCTCGCCGCGCTCAACCCCGAGGTGGCGGTGCGGCCGGTGGCCTCCGCCGTCACCCCGCAGAACGCCCTCGAGCAGCTCGCGGGCCACGATCTCGTCCTCGACGGCAGCGACAACTTTCCCACCCGCTATCTCGTCTCCGACGCCTGCGAGATCCTCGACCTCCCCCTCGTGTGGGGGTCGATCCTCGCCTTCTCGGGCCAGGTCAGCGTCTTCTGGGGTGAGGACGGCCGGGGCGTCACCTACCGCGACGTCCACCCCGTGCCGCCGCGACCGGGGGAGGTGCCCAGCTGCGCCGAGGCGGGCGTGCTCGGCATGCTCTGCGGGACCATCGGCGCGTCCATGGCGATGGAGGCGGTCAAGGTCCTCACCGGGATCGGGGAGCCGCTGCTGGGACGCCTCGCCCTCTACGACGCGCTGCGCGCCCGCTGGGACGAGCTGCCGCTGGCCCGGGACCCGCAGCGCACCCCGGTCACCGCGATCGAGGACCTCGAGGCGACCTGCGGCCTGCCCGGACCGGGGGTCGCGGAGGCCGGGACTGGGAGGTCGGGGGAGCCCGGGGCCGGGGAGTCCGGGGGAAGCAGGGCCGTCCCCGAGGTCACCGCCGCCGAGCTCCCGGCCCTGATGGCCGACGGGGTGCGGGTGGTGGATCTGCGCGAGAGCACCGAGCTCGGGGTCGGCCGCATCGCGGGCGCGGAGCACCTGCCGCTCGGGCGGCTGCTCGACGAGGCCGGCGCGGACCTCGACGGCGCGGTGCTCTATTGCGCCTCGGGCCGACGTTCGGCGAGCGCCGTCCGCTTCCTCGCCGCGCGCGGCATCACGGCGCGCTCGCTCTCCGGCGGCTTCGCCGGGCTCGGCGGCAGCGAGGTGCCGGTGGAGCCAGCGGAGCCAGGTGAGCAGGCGGAGCCGGGGGAGCCGCCGTCTCCGTAGAGCTCAGCCGCCGGCGAAGGGCGGCAGCACGTCGACCCGGTCGCCGTCGGCGAGCGGACGGCTGAGGTCCGGCCGGGCGACGGCGTTGACCAGGAAGCTCGAGCGGGCGATCACCCGTGCCGCCTCGGCGGATCCGTCGGCGGTGAGCGCGGCGACCAGCTCTTCGAGGGTGCGGGCGGGGACCGTCGCGGCGTCGGCTCCGAAGGCGGCTGCGGCACCCGCGAACAGGCGCACCGCGATGGTGGGGGTCGGCGTGGTCATCTCAGCCTCCAATGGCGCTCATGGGTCGGTCCGGGGGCCGGAAGTCGGCGGAGTCCATGCCGTGCCCGGCCTTCTTCCCCCAGTGGGCGGCCCGCCAGCGGCGGGCGATCTCCTCGTCGTCGGCCCCGCCGCGCAGCGCCCCGCGCAGATCGGTCTCCTCGCGCGAGAACAGGCAGGTGCGCACCCGGCCTTCGGCGGTGAGCCGCGTCCGTCGGCAGTCCGCGCAGAACGGCCGGGTCACCGAGGCGATGACGCCCACCCGCCCGCGGGGGCGGCCGGTCGCCCGCTCGGACACCTCGAACAGCTCCGCCGGGGCGCCGTCGCGCGGCTCCTCGACAGGGGTCAGGGCGAAGCGGCCGGCGAGCAGGGCGTGGGCGTCGGCCGCCGTGACCATCCCGTCGCGTTCCCAGATCCGATCCGCGTCCAGCGGCATCTGCTCGATGACGCGCAGCTGGAGGTCGCGGTCGAGGCACCAGTCCAGCAGGTCCGGCAGCTCGTGGTCGTTGACCCCGGGCAGCAGGACGGCGTTGACCTTGATCGGCGCGAGCCCGGCGGCGCGGGCCCCGTCTATGCCGGCGAGGACGCGGTGCAGCAGGGGCCGACGGGTCAGGCGCTCGAAGGTCTCCGAGACCACCGAGTCGAGAGACACGTTGATCCGGTCCAGTCCCGCCTCGCGCAGTCCCGCCGCACGATGGTCCAGGCCGATCGCGTTGGTGGTCAGCGAGATGTCGGGGCGGCGCTCGAGCGCCGCGACCCCGGCGACGATCTCCTCGAGATCGGGGCGGGTCAGGGGCTCCCCGCCCGTGAAGCGCACCTGCTCGATGCCCAGTCGCTCGACGCCGATCCGCACCAGGCGCACGATCTCCGCGGGGGTCAGCAGGTCGTCCCGGCCCAGGAAGGTCAGGCCCGAGGCGGGCATGCAGTAGGTGCAGCGGAGGTTGCAGAAGTCCGTCAGCGAGAGGCGCAGATCCGTCGCGGCGCGCCCGAAGCGGTCGGCGAGCGCGGGGGTGGCCGGTCGGTCCGAGGTGTCGGGGAGGGCGTCCCCGAGGTCGTCGGTGCGACGCGGGACGGGGATCCCGAGGGACACGCGACGGGAGGTCCGGGGTGTCGCCGCGGCAGATGCGGGGGTCGACATGCGCTCACCTCCTGGGCTGCGGACGGTGCCGACGTCCGACCAGGATAGGCCGTGGCACGGCCATACTGGACGGGTGCGCGCCGCGCACCGTGAAGGGCGAGCCGTGGAGGGAGAGGGCGAGATGGCTGGTCGGAGGCGGATCCCGTTGCGCGATCACGTGGACGACGCCGTGGCGCTGCTCGCCGCCGTGCGCGGCACCGAGGTGATCGGGCTCGGTCCGGCGGCCGTGGGGCGCGTCGCCGCCGAGGAGATGCGCTCCCTGGTCGATCTGCCGGGCCTCGACGACTCCCAGATGGACGGCTACGCCGTGGCCGCCGCGGACCTCGCGGGAGAGCGCGCGGAGGTGACCCTCCCGCGGGGGCCGATGATCGCCGCCGGCGACGCGCCGGGACGGCTCGACCCCGGCACCGCGCGGCCGATCATGACCGGGGCCCCCGTGCCCGCGGGCGCGGACCTCGTGATCCCCGTCGAGGAGAGCGAGGAGGGTCGGTTCGGGGCGGGCGAGGGGACCGCGCGGACGACCGTCGTCCTGCGCCCCGCCGATGTCGCCCCGGGACGCTACGTGCGGCGCCGCGGCTCGGACACCCGCCGCGGGGACACCGTGCTGCGCGCGGGCCGCACCCTCACCCCGGCCCGCATCGCCCATCTCGCCGCGTGCGGGCTGAGCGCGGTCGAGGTCCACGCCCCCGTGCGGGTCATCGTCCTCTCCACCGGCTCCGAGGTGCGCCCCGCCGCCGACGGCACGCCCGCCCCGGGTGTCAGGTACGACGCCAACGGGCCCGGGATCGCCGCCGCGCTCGCCGAGGCCGGGGCCGAGGTGGTCCACGTCGGCACCGTGCCCGATGACCCCGCGACCCTGCTGGGGCGGCTCCGGGAACAGGTCGCCGCGCACGACGCGGACCTCGTGATCACCAGCGGCGGCGTCAGCCAAGGTGCCGTCGAGGTGGTGCGCCACGCGGCCGAGCACCCGGGCGTCGTGCTCGCCTTCCCCACCCTCGCCCTGCAGCCCGGCGGTCCGCAGGGCATCGGCACCCTCGAGGTCTCCCCCCGCCGCGTGCCCTGGCTCGCCCTTCCCGGCAACCCCGTCTCCGCCCTGCTCAGCTGCGAGCTGATCCTGCGACCCGCCCTCGGGGCCCCGGACCGTCGGCGCCTGCAGCTGCCGCTCCAGCTCGAGGGTCCGGACGC
Source organism: Brachybacterium sp. B718/18 (assembly GCF_055454375.1). Classification (NCBI taxonomy): domain Bacteria; kingdom Bacillati; phylum Actinomycetota; class Actinomycetes; order Micrococcales; family Dermabacteraceae; genus Brachybacterium; species Brachybacterium sp. B718/18. Next base: position 64,512 of record NZ_JBVDDO010000005.1, read on the forward strand.
GGTCGAGGCCTCTCCCGAGGCGCTGGACCAGTACCGGCGGGCGCGCGTGCTGCCCTCGGGGCGGGTGCGCCTCCTCGGCGGGGCGTCCTCGCACCTGCTCGGCGGCTACGCCGCGGCCGACGCCCTGGTGCGGATCCCCGTCGGCGTCGGCGTGGTGCACGACGGCGACCTGCTCGAGACCCTGCTGATCCCTGGAGGAGAGTCATGACCGAGGACCTCTCGCACGTGCGGGCCGACGGCTCCGCCCACATGGTCGACGTGACCGCCAAGCCGGTTACCGCCCGGGAGGCGACTGCGGCCGCCGTGCTCCGCACCCGCGCCGACGTGGTCGCGCGGATCGCGAACGGCGACCTGCCCAAGGGCGAGGCGCTCGCCACCGCGCGCCTCGCCGGGATCCTGGGTGCCAAGCGCACGAGCGAGCTGATCCCGCTGTGCCACCCGCTGCCGCTCACGGGCATCGAGGTGGATCTCCTGCCGCGCGGGGACCGGGTCGAGATCACCGCGACGGTGCGCACGAAGGGCGTCACCGGGGTCGAGATGGAGGCGCTCACCGCCGTCAGCACGGCGGCGCTGGCCCTGTACGACATGATCAAAGCTGTCGACCATCAGGCAGAGATCGGCGAGATCCGGGTGCTCGCGAAGTCCGGCGGACGCAGCGGGGACTGGCACCGCGAGGAGGACCCGCGATGAGGGAGATGCCCGCCCGGCGTACCGACGCCGACTGCGCCGCCCGCGAGGATCCGGGCGCGGCGCCGCTGGTCGTGGGACGCGGCGTCGTGCTCATCGCCTCGACCCGCGCGGCCGACGGGACCTACGAGGACCGCACCGGCCCGCTGCTCGAGAGCTGGCTCCGCGAGCGGGGACTGGATCCGGTGGAGCGCCAGGTCGTGCCCGACGGCGCCGCGGTGGGCAGCGCGCTCGCCGCCGCGATCGGGGCCGGCGCCGACGTGGTGATCACCTCCGGCGGCACCGGGATCAGCCCCACCGACGTCACCCCCGAGCAGACCGCGCCGCTGATCGACCGCGAGATGCCGGGGATCCTCGAGGCGGTGCGTCGGCGCGGCGCCGAGAAGACGCCGACCGCCCTGCTCAGCCGCGGACTCGCGGGCATGGCGGGCCGTACCTTGGTGGTCAACCTGCCTGGCTCCCGCGGCGGGGTGAAGGACGGCATCGCCGTGCTCGACCCGCTGCTGGACCATCTGCTCGAGCAGCGCGACGGCGGCGGGCACGAGGACGACACCGGCACGGAGGGCACTGACCGATGAACGCAGACCCAGCAGCGGACCCGGCCCTGGGCCCCGCCCCCTCGCGGACCCGGCACGCGAGCGTCGGCGAGGGGGAGATCCGGACCACGGACATGGCCGCGGCCGTCGCCGATCCCCGCTGCGGCGCCGTCGTCACCTTCGACGGCGTGGTCCGCGACCACGACGACGGTCGCGGGGTCGCGCGCCTCGAGTACACCGCCCACCCCTCGGCGGAGCAGGTCCTCGCCGAGGTCGCGGGCGAGATCGCCCGGCGTCACCCGGACGTGCTGATCGCCGTCGCGCACCGCGTGGGCCCGCTCGCCATCGGCGACTCGGCGCTCGTGTGCGCCGTCGCGGCCGCCCACCGCAAGCAGGCCTTCGCGGCCTGCGACGAGCTCGTCGACACCGTCAAGCAGCGGGTCCCGATCTGGAAGCACCAGGTCTTCACCGACGGGACGACCGAATGGGTGGCTGCTCTCGGCTGACCCCCAGCTCCGCCACGTCACCTCCCGGCCACCTGGCGCGACTACGGTTCCCGGCATGCGCATCCTCCACTTGACCGACACGCACCTCTACGGCGATCCCGCCGCCCGCCACTACGAGCGGATCGACACCGCCGCCGCCCTGCGCGGCCTGCTGGGCCGGCTCGAGGAGCTCGCCGACGTCGACGTCGTCGTCCACACCGGCGACGCCTCGGAGGACGGCACCGCCGCGAGCTACCGTCTCCTCCACGAGATCCTCGATCCCTTCGCCGCCGGGCTCGGCGCACCGCTCGTCGTGGTCATGGGCAACCACGACGTCTCCGCCGTGTACGGAGAGACCATCGCGGCGGGGGAGCGGGTGGCCGAGAGCCAGGATCGCGTCGTCCCCCTGGAGGGCGGGGCGCGTGTGGTCGTGCTCGACACGAGCGTGCCCGGCGCCGGCTACGGCCATCTCGACCCCGAGCAGCTCGACTGGCTGCGGCGCGTGCTCGCCGAGCCCGCGCCCGGTGGGACCGTCCTCGCCCTGCACCACCCGCCGCTCGTCGCCGCCACGACCCTGCTGCGCGGCCTCGACCTCGACGGGGTCGACGAGCTCGCCGCGGTGCTGGCCGGAAGCGATGTGCGGATCGTGCTCTCCGGCCATTACCACCACGTGATGACCGGGGCGATCGGTGTGATCCCGGTGCACGTCGCACCGGGCGTGACCAACGTCGTCGACCCCGTCGGGGCGGGGGAGAGCGAGCAGTCCCTCGCCCTGTCCGGGGCGAGCCTGATCGAGCTCGGCGAGGGAGTGCAGCGCGTGGTCACCTCGGTGTTCCCCAATGCGGGCGACACCCTCGGCGATCCGGGCGTGCCGGTGTACCGCTTCGACGCCGGCCAGGTCGCGGCGATCGTGGCGGCCGCGGGGCGCTGAGCAGGACGCCGCGGCCCCGCCGGGGAGGTCCCTCGGGCAGGATGTCCCCATGTTCGAGCCGCTGATCGACCGCTGGGCCGAGAAGCACCTCGGCCCGGGCCGTCCCGTGCCCCGCTGGATGCGCGGCCTGCTCGACGAGACCTTCCTCTGGGTCGCCGCCGGGCAACTGCTGCTCGCCCTCCATGTCCCCCGGGAGTCGGTGCGTCGCCTCACCGTGCTGCAGGGGATCCTCGAGGAGTACCGCGACCTGCTGCGGGAGCAGGGCGTCGAGGTGCGCCGCCTCGAGGACGTCCGGACCCTCGAGGACCTCGACGACCTCACCGAGGGGGAGGCGATGCCGAGCCTCCCCGTCGGCCTCCCCGCCGATGCGACCGACGAGGAGACGCTCGCCCTGCTCGCCCGGCAGCTCCCCGCGACCACCCTCGCCCGCTGGATCGAGGACGGCGTCGCGGTGGTCCTCGACCTCGCCGAGCAGACGCTCGAGGGTCTGCGCCGCCGGCGGGTGCGCCCCGATCTCGTCGGGGCAGACCCGGCGGCCGTGCAGGAACTCATCCGGGAGCTGCGGAGGCGGCTCGCCGCGCTCGACCTCCCGGCGCTGGGCCGCGCCGGCTACCCGGTGATGATGCCGCGCCTCGAGGAGGCGGCCCGGGAGATCGAGCAGCTCGACCTGATGCGCGGGCTCGAGGTGGCTCCCCGGGCACCGCGCCGCGGCGAGGTGCAGCGGATCGTCGGGATCCTGCAGGATCTGCCGGCGCCGACCCGTGAGCGGCTGATCCCGGTCTCGGTGCTCCGCTCCCGGCTCGTGCTCGCGCCCCTGCTCGCCCGGGTCCTCGCCGACCTGCGCGCCGGCTGGATCGATCCCGCCGAGCGCCCCGAGCCGCCCTCGGACGAGGAGGCGGCGGCGATACGGGCCCGGGCCGCGGCCGACCGCCGCGAACGGGCGGCGCGGGAGGCGAGCCGCCGGGAGCTGGGCCGTCTCGCCGTGCGGCGCACCGCGATCCGCCTCGCGGCACAGGGAGCGGCGATGCTGATCGTCGCCGCCACCTGGGTGCAGGTATGGGTCCTGGGCACTCAGCCCGACAGTCTCCGGGAGCTCGGCATCCCACGGATCGGGGCGGCCCAGGCGACGGCCCTGCTGCTCGCCCTCGTGGTGGTCGGCGCGCTCGCCGGACCGGCGCAGCTCGGGCGGGACCCGCTCGCGATGCAGGAGAGCCCGACCGGTCGGCTCCGCGCCGACGTGCTGCGCGTCGTCGGCGGCCTCGGCGATCTGCTGCTGCTCGTCAGCTGTCTGGGGGTGTGGGCGCTGCTGCCCACCTCGCCGCTGCGGGGCAGCGAGTGGTACCGCCGGGAGCACGGGGATGCGCTGCTGGCGCTCGAGATCGGCATCGACGGAGCTGTCGGCGCCCTCGACCCCGGGGTCGTGCTGATCATCGGGGTGATCGCCGCCGCGGTGCTGGGGATGATCCTCGGCCACCTCGGGCAGCGTCGCCTGCGACGACGGGCGGGACTCAGCCCCTGAGGCGCGTCCGCGGTGCCTGGCGCGTCAGCGGTTCATGCCCAGGGTGGTCACGCCCTGGTTCGAATGCGCCTTGGTGAGCGCGGCGAAGTTCCCGCCGACCCGACGGCCCGGGACCAGATCGGGGCGCTCGACGTCCTGCCCCTGCATGCGGTCGGCGCCGCGGGAGAAGCGGTGGAGGGTGTCGCGGAGGGAGCGGAGCAGAGTCATGATCGGCAGTTCCTTCGAGTCGGAGCGGGGTGATCGGCCGGGCCCTGGATCGCAGGTGCGCCGGCAGGTTCTCTGCGTCCGTTCTACCGCGCCGGGGACCGGCGGTCACGGGACCGAGGTCCCCCAGTTGCCGGGTTCACAAAAAGGGTGTGAGCTGGGGCTCTCCCGAGCGGCCGCGGGCGACGGTGGGGCGAGGCGAGGACCCGGCGTCGGGGGCGACGACGACGGGTCCGGACCAGGGGTTAGCACTCGTCTTGCATGAGTGCCAGCTCGGTCCTAAAGTAATCGTCGTTGGCAGTCGACGGCCGAGAGTGCCAGAGGCTGCCAGTCAGGGAACGCCCCGTTCGGCACCGCGACGACGACCGGGATCCGCGCTCCCTGGTTCCCCGAACTCATCAGAGTCAACTCTTCATGAAGGAGTGAGCCGCATGTCGGTCTCCATCAAGCCCCTCGAGGATCGCGTCGTCGTCAAGCCGCTCGAGGCCGAGCAGACCACCGCCTCCGGCCTGGTCATCCCGGACACCGCGAAGGAGAAGCCCCAGGAGGGCGAGGTCGTCGCCGTCGGCGCCGGTCGTTTCGACGACAAGGGCGACCGCATCCCCATGGATGTGAAGGTCGGCGACAAGGTCGTCTTCTCCAAGTACGGCGGCACCGAGCTCAAGTACGGCAACGAGGAGTACCTCGTCCTCGGCGCTCGCGACATCCTCGCGATCATCGAGAACTGAGCGAGAGCATCCCTATGGCCAAGGAGATCCTGTACAACGAAGACGCGCGTCGCGCCCTCGAGCGCGGCGTGGACAAGCTCGCCAACACCGTCAAGGTGACGCTCGGTCCCAAGGGCCGCAACGTCGTCCTCGACAAGAAGTGGGGCGCCCCCACCATCACCAACGACGGCGTGACCATCGCTCGCGAGATCGAGCTCGAGGATCCGTACGAGAACCTCGGCGCGCAGCTCGCGAAGGAGGTGTCCACCAAGACGAACGACGTCGCCGGTGACGGCACCACCACCGCGACCGTCCTCGCCCAGGCGCTGGTTCACGAGGGCCTGCGCAACGTCGCCTCCGGCGCCGCTCCCTCCGCGCTCAAGCGCGGCATCGAGAAGGCCGTCGACGCCGTCTCGGAGAAGCTCGGCGAGCTGGCCACCCCGGTGGACGGCAAGGCGCAGATCGCGAACGTCGCCGCGGTGTCCTCCCAGGACCGCGAGATCGGCGAGCTGCTCGCCGAGGCGTTCGACAAGGTCGGTAAGGACGGCGTGATCACCGTCGAGGAGTCCTCCACCACCGCGATGGAGCTGGACTTCACCGAGGGCATGCAGTTCGACAAGGGCTTCATCTCCCCGCACTTCGTAACCGACGCGGACCGCCAGGAGGTCGTGCTCGAGGACGCCCAGGTGCTGCTGCACCAGGGCAAGATCTCGGCCGTGGCCGACATCCTGCCGCTGCTGGAGAAGGTCGTCGAGGGCGGCAAGCCGCTCTTCGTGATCGCCGAGGACGTCGACGGCGAGGCCCTGTCCACGCTGGTCGTCAACAAGATCCGCGGCGCCTTCAAGGGTGCGGCCGTCAAGGCCCCGGCCTTCGGCGACCGTCGCAAGGCGATGCTCCAGGACATCGCGGTGCTCACCGGCGCCCAGGTCGTCACCTCCGACCTCGGCCTCGACCTCAAGACCGTCGGCACCGAGGTGCTCGGCCACGCCGGTCGCGTCGTCGTCACCAAGGACTCGACCACCATCGTGGGCGGGGCGGGCGACGAGCAGGCCGTGGCCGACCGTGTCGCGCAGATCCGTGCCGAGATCGCGAACACCGACTCCGACTGGGATCGCGAGAAGCTCCAGGAGCGCCTCGCGAAGCTGGCCGGCGGCGTGTCCGTCATCAAGGTCGGTGCGCACACCGAGGTGGAGCTCAAGGAGAAGAAGATGCGCATCGAGGACGCGGTGTCCGCGACCCGCGCTGCCATCGAGGAGGGCATCGTGGCCGGTGGCGGCAGCGCCATCGTCCAGGCCTCCGCCATTCTCTCCGAGGATCTCGGCCTCACCGGTGACGAGGCCGTCGGCGCCCGCGCCGTCGCCGTCGCCGTGGTCGAGCCGCTGCGCTGGATCGCCGAGAACGCGGGCCTCGAGGGCTACGTCGTCGTCGAGAAGGTCAAGGAGGCCCAGGCCGGATACGGCCTGGACGCCGCGACCGGCGAGTACGTCGACCTCGTGGCCGCCGGCATCATCGATCCGGTCAAGGTCACCCGCTCCGCGCTGCGCAACGCCGCCTCGATCGCCGGTCTGGTGCTCACCACCGAGACCCTCGTGATCGAGAAGAAGGACGAGGACGAGTCCTGATCCTCGTCTGACCTCGCGTGATCATCGCGGGACAGACCGTCGACGGGCGGGCCACCCGGGAGACCGGGAGGCCCGCCCGTCCTCGTGTCCGGAGACGACGGGGACAGGACGCATCGCGCCGCGACCGGGAGGCCGGGGATGTCCGGGGGCTGCCGGTGGTGCTCGCGAGGGGGCGGCTCGGCCTAGGATGACGCTGTCCCACCGGATCGAGCCGCCTCAGGAGGAGTGGTGACCAGCAGCACGGACGCCACTCCGCTCCCGGACGACGACCGCCCCACCCGCACCTTCGGGCCGCCCGCCCCGGTGGTGCTCGGCACCCTCGGGGTCGCGCTGGTGTTCGTGATCGTGCTCGAGTTCCTCGTGATCATCAGCTTCGTGGGGCAGCGGCTGTGGACCGCCCCCGCGCTGCGCGACTCCTTCCTCTTCCAGCTGCCGCTGCTGCTGTGGGTCCTGGTGGTGATCGCCTCCGTGGTGGGGGTGCTGCGCGTTCTGACCGCCTGGCTCCAGGTGGACTCCGACGGCTTCACGCTCCGCGGCCTCGCCCGCCGCACGCGCAGCGCCCGCTGGGACGAGGTGGGCGGTGTCCTGGCCGTGCGCGCCATCGAGCGGGGGGCGGGTTCCAGTGAGGGGCTCGACCTCTCGGAGACCGCGTATGACGGGGTGTACCTGCTGGACGCCGAGGGCCACCGCCTCGTCGCCGTCTCCAACCGGTTCTTCGGGCCGCGCGCACAGGAGGCGTGCCTGCGTCACGCCGCGGCGGCCGGGGTGCGCATCGATCGGATCGACGCCATCAGTCCCGCAGAGCTGCGCCGGCAGGCCCCGCGGGCGCTCGGCGTCGTCGACCGTCATCCCACCCTGGTGGCGCTGTGCCTCGCCGTTTTCTACATCGGCCACAACGTCCTGACCTTCGCCGTGTGGGGGCTGTGAGCGGCAGCCCCGCCGCGGCAGGGGGCCGTGGCTCCGCCGAGCGCCCGGGCCGGGCCGCGAGGCGCACCGCACGGCGTCGGCCGGCGCCCCTGCCGCAGCGGCACGGGCTCGACCCCGTCGGCTGGACCCTCCCCCCGGCGGCCACCACCGGCCCCGCGCTCGAGGCGTTGCTGGCTCGCTTCCCCGCACTCGCCGACCCCGCGGCGACGCCGCTGCGAGACCGCTTCGCCGCCGGGGAGATCGTCGACGCCGACGGGCGGGCGCTCACGGCGGACACCCCCGTCGGCCCCGGCGACCGGCTGTGGTTCCATCGCGAGCTGCGGGCCGAGGAGGTGCCCGAGGTCGCGCTCGACATCCTCCATGCCGACGAGCACCTGCTCGTCCTCGACAAGCCGCACGGTATGGCGACCATGCCCCGCGGCGCCCATGTGCTCGCGAGCGCGCTCGTACGGCTGCGCCGGGAGACGGGGCTGACCGCGCTCGTGCCCCTGCACCGCCTCGACCGCCGCACCGCCGGGGTGCTCGCCTTCGGCGTCGTCCCCGCCGAGCGCTCCGCGTACCAGCAGCTCTTCGCCCGCGGCGAGGTCGCCAAGGAGTACCTCGCCCGGGTGGAGCCGGCCGAGGACGCCGGGATCCCTCAGCGGGCGGGGGAACGCGCCGTGCTGCGCGACCGCCTGGTCAAGCCCCGCGGGGAGCTCCTCGCCCGCGTGGAGCCGGGGGAGTCCAACGCCCTCACCGAGCTGGAGGTGCTCGCGTGCGAGGAGGACGGTTCCCTCCTGCTCCGCCTGCTGCCCCGCACCGGACGGACCCATCAGCTGCGCGCCCAGCTCTCCGCGCGCGGCGCCCCGATCCGCGGCGAGGACCTCTACCCCGCGCCTCGGCCCGAGCCCCCGGAGCCGCTGCGCCTGCTCGCGCGCGAGCTGAACCTCGTGGACCCCATCACCGGGGAGCCGCGGCGCTTCCGCAGCCGACGTACCCTGGCCCCGTGACCAGCCCCTCGACCGGCCCCGACGTCGCGCCGCCCGCCCCGCGGCGCTCCCGCGGGGGCGCCGTGATCGTGGGCCCCACGATCCTGGAGCGCTATCGGCCGCTCGCGCTGTGGGGGCTGCCGCTCGTCGCCGTGATCCTCTCGCCCTTCGGCGGGGCCGCCGTTCAGCAGCTGCGGCGCTCCCGGCTGCTCGCCGGCCACGACGGCGCCCTCGAGGCCGTGCTCGACCCCGCCTGGGTGCAGCTGCTTCTCGGCGCTGCGGCTTTGTGGGGGCTGTTCGCCCTGTGGGCGCTCGTGCCGATGCTGCTCACGCATCGTGCGGTGCTGCTGGACGAGACCGCGGGGACGCTCGCGCTGCGGCGGGGTCCCCGCACCGTCGGCCGAGCGCGCCTGGCAGACGTGCGCTACGCGGTCGGCGAGCCCGAGCGCGGCAGCATGGCGCTCATCGGGGTGCTCCCGGATGATGCGGTGCGCACCGCCGACGGGCCGGGCCCGGTCGACTGGATCGTCCCCGAGATCGGCTGGGACGACGCCTCCTTCGACGGCCTGCGCACCCTGCAGTCCGCGGCCGGTCTGCGCCCCGCCCCGCCGCGCCGGGAGCTGCTCGCCGCCCGACGACGGACCCGTCGGGAACGGGCGAACCACGAGCTCGCCGACAGGCTGGGCATGCCGTGGCGCCCCGAGTACACGTACGACGAGGCGGCCTTCCAGGCCGAGTTCGACCGGGTGCGGCGCGTGCTCGGCGGCAAGGAGGAGCCGCGGGAGGGGGACCCGACGCCGTGACGGAGGAGGAGGGGCGCCCGCCGCAACGCGAGCCCGTGCCCACCACGACCAGCCCGATCGGGATGCCCGACTCGCTCACGGTGCGCTCCGAGGCGGCAGCCGCCGTCGGCGCCGAGCTGCTCTCCGCCGGAATGGCGTCCTACCGGGTGCGCTGGGCGATGAGCCGCACGGCACGGGCACTCGGCCTCGACTCGTTCACCGCGATCGTCACCTACACCGACATCACGGCGACCGCGACGCTCCACGGCCGCTACCGCACCCGGCTCACCCAGCCCCGCCACGTGGGCGTCGACGTCGACCGCCTCCACCGCACCCAGCGCTTCGTCGAGGCGCTCCCCGACGACGGCACCACCGCCGCCGACGTGCACGCGGCCCTCGCCGCCCTCCGCGCCCGCGGCCCCCTGCACGGCCGAGTCACGAACGCGCTCGCCGCCGGCTTCGCCTGCGCCGCCTTCGCCGTCCTGAACCAGGCCGGCCCCCTCGAGGCCGTGGCCGCCGGGATCGCCGCGACCGTGGGCCAGGCGGCGCGCCGCACCGCCCAGCTGGGCGCCTGGAACCACCTGCTGACCACCGTGATCGGCGCCGTCGTCGCCGCCTGCTGTTACCTGCTGGCCGTCGGCGGGGCGGGCGCCGCGGGCTGGGCGACGGGAGACCTCATGGGCGGCTATCTCGCCGCCGTGCTCTTCCTCGTGCCCGGCTTCCCGATGATCACCGGCCTGCTGGACCTCGTGCGCGCCGACTACTCCGCCGGGCTGCAGCGCCTCACCTACGCGACGCTGATCATCCTCGCCGCCGCCTCCGCCGCGTGGACCGTGAGCCTCGCCGTGGGCGTCGAGCCGGTCGTCGCGGAACCGCTCGGCCTCTCCCCGCCCGTGCTGCTCGCGGTGCGCGCCGCGGCGACCTTCGTGGGCGTGCTCGGCTTCGCCCTGATCTTCAACTCGCCGTGGCTGATCGCGCTCGCCGCCGCGGCGGTGTCGCTGCTCGCGAACTCCGGCCGCTTCCTGCTCACCGAAGCCGGCGTGCCGATCCAGGTGGCGACCCTCGCGGCGACCGTGCTGGTGGGCCTGCTCGCCTACGCCGTCGCCCGCACCCGCCACGTGCCGCGCACCGCGATCTCGGTGCCGGCCGTCGTGATCATGGTCCCCGGCTACGCGATGTACTCCGCGTTCACGCTCGTCAACGCGGGCCAGGCCGCGGCGGCCGCGACGCTCACCCTCGACGCGCTGCAGACGATCATCGGCGCCGCCTTCGGGCTCGCGCTCGCCCACCTCGCGACGTCCCCGGCCTGGCGGAGGGTCGAGCAGCCGCGGTGAGCGGGTACCGCGGCGCTCCGGGTGGACGCCGCCCCAGGGGTCAGAAGATCGCGCGCAGCACCAGCACCACGACCGCGCCGATCCCCGCCGCGGCCGGCAGGGTGATGATCCAGGCGAGCGCGATGGGGCGCATCAGCCTCCAGTTCGCGGCATGGTTCACGACGCCGACCCCGAGCACCGCGCCGATGAGGATGTGCGTCGAGGAGACCGGCAGGCCCAGCACCGAGGCGAGCAGCACGATCGTCGCCGCCGCGAGCTCGGCCGCGAAGCCGGAGGAGGGGTGCATGGCCGTCAGGCCCGACCCGACGGTGTGGATCACCTTGCGGCCCACGAACCACAGACCCGACACGAGGGCGATGCCGAAGGCGACGAGCGCCGCCGTGGGCACCGCCGCCTCCGAGGAGATGGCCCCGGTGCGCAGCACGTCCAGGACGGCCACGAACGGCCCGATCGCGTTGGCGATGTCGTTGGCTCCGTGCGAGAAGGCGAAGGCGCAGGCGGTGAATACCTGCATCCAGCTGAACATGATGAAGGTGGCGCGGGAGATCGACTGCTTCTTCAGCGCGCGGGCGAAGATCGTCGTCGCCATCCACACCCCGAGCGCGATCATCGCGAGCGCGAGCAGACCGCCGGCCAGGGGGATCTGCAGGCCCAGGTTGTCCAGGCCCTTAAACACGAGCATCGCGGAGAGCAGCACGGCCGCGGCGGCCGCCAGCGGCGGGACCCGCTTCTCGAGGGCGTGGTAGGCGGCGCGGCGCTCCACTTTGCGGGCGGCCTTGCGCTCCTTCTTGGACAGGGACGCGGCGCTCTCGACGAGCTCCGCGCCGGGGCCGCCCGGGGTGAGGTCGAGCGCCGCGGACTCCGCGAAGGCCGACTGCTGCAGCTCGGTCATCCGCTCGGTGACGGGCATGTGGTGCTGCTCGCCGTCCTCGGACTCGTCGTTCTCGTCGTCGTCCTCGTCGTCCTCCGCGTCGTCGTAGCCGCGGGAGCCGAGCGCGATCGCGCGGGCGGCGGGCGCGAGGATCTGGCGCTTGATCGCCCCGAAGAGGAGGAAGGAGGCGATGCCTCCCAGCAGCGGGGAGAGCACCCAGGAGACGGCGATCTTCCCGATCTCTCCCCACTGCACCATCGCGAGGCCGCCGGTGCCGGTGACCAGACCGGTGGTGACCGCCGCGCCGACGATGCCGCCGATGATCGCGTGGGTGGTGGAGACCGGCCAGCCCATCCTGGTGGCCAGCAGCAGCCACACCGCCGCGCCCAGCAGGGCCGACATCATGATCAGCGCGAAGCCCAGCGGGTCGACGGTCAGGCCGTCGAGGTCCACGATCCCGCTGCGGACGGTCTCGGTCACGGAGCCGCCGGCGATCACCGCGCCGGAGACCTCGAAGACCGCCGCGACCACGAGCGCCTGCTTCATCGTCAGCGTGCCGGCGCCCACGCTCGTGCCGAAGGAGTTCGCCACGTCGTTGCCGCCGATGTTGAACGCCATGAACAGCCCGAAGGCGATCGCGAGGATCAGGAGGAAGGCGTTGACGTCGCGCCCGGCATGGAGGAAGGACCAGATCGTGAAGGCCACGACGGTCGCAACGGTCATCAGACCGGCGCCGAGATGCCAGGTGCGATCGGGGCCCAGCATGCCCGTGGCGACGGGCGTCTCGGCGGAGGTCTGCGAGGGGATGCCTGGCATCTGCGTGTCCCGGGGGTGAGGAGGATCGGGGGCCGCGGCCACTCTAGGCCCAAGATGACGGGGGTGTGAACGACAGATGAACGACAGCCTCGGCGTCGCGGCCCGCGCGCCGACGTGATCCTCGGCTCGTTCACTCCGCGGCGTGCACGGATATCGCGGCCCGTCAGGGCGTCCACGCAGGTCAGGTGGGATCCGGAGCGGGCAGGAGGACGTGGCGAGCGACACTGCACCCCCTCGCCCTGCGCGGCTACCATCGGTGCATGACGAGCGCGGATCCCTTCGGTTTCATCGGACTCACCTACGACGACGTGCTGCTGCTGCCGGGGGAGACCGACGTGATCCCCTCCGAGGCGGACACCTCCAGCCGGCTCACCAAGGAGATCACCCTGCGGACCCCGCTGGCCTCCGCCGCGATGGACACCGTGACCGAGTCCCGCATGGCGATCGCCATGGCCCGCCACGGCGGCATCGGCATCCTCCACCGCAACCTCTCGATCGAGGACCAGGCCCACCAGGTCGACCTGGTCAAGCGCACCCAGACCGGTCGCATCACCAACCCGGTCACCATCGGCGTGGACGCGACCCTCGAGGACTTCGACGCCGTCTGCGGTCAGTACCGCGTCTCCGGTCTGCCGGTGGTCGACGAGGACAAGCGCCTCCTCGGCATCTGCACCAACCGCGACCTGCGCTTCATCCCCGTCGCCGAGTGGGCCACCACCCGCGTGGGCGAGGTGATGACCACCGAGGTGTTCACCGCCCCCAGCGACGTCTCCCACGAGGAGGCGACCGCCCTGCTGCGCCGGAACAAGCGCGAGCGCCTCCCCCTGATCGACGCCGACGGGAAGCTCACCGGGCTGATCACCGTGAAGGACTTCGTGAAGTCCGAGCAGTTCCCCGACGCCTCCAAGGACGCTCAGGGCCGCCTGCTCGTCGGCGCGGGCGTCGGCTTCTTCGGCGACTCGCTCGAGCGCGCGGGGGCCCTGCTCGATGCCGGCGTCGACGTGCTCGTCGTCGACACCGCCAACGGCCACGCCCGCCTGGCGCTCGAGATGATCGCCCGCATCAAGGCAGATCCGGCCTTCGCGGGCGTGCAGGTGATCGGCGGCAACGTCGCCACCCGCGCGGGCGCGCAGGCGCTCGTCGACGCGGGCGCCGACGCGGTCAAGGTGGGCGTGGGCCCCGGCTCGATCTGCACCACCCGGGTGGTCGCCGGAGTCGGCGTCCCCCAGATCACCGCGATCCACGAGGCGTCCAAGGCCACCAAGCCCGCGGGTGTCCCGCTGATCGGCGACGGCGGCCTGCAGTACTCGGGCGACATCGCCAAGGCCCTCGTGGCCGGCGCCGACACGGTCATGCTCGGCTCCCTCCTGGCCGGCACCGAGGAGTCCCCGGGCGAGGTCGTCCTCGTCGGCGGCAAGCAGTTCAAGGCCTACCGCGGCATGGGTTCGCTCGGTGCGATGGCCTCGCGCGGCAAGAAGTCCTTCTCGAAGGACCGCTACTTCCAGGCCGACGTCTCCAGCGACGACAAGATCGTCCCCGAGGGCATCGAGGGCCGGGTCGCCTACAAGGGGCAGCTCGGATCGGTCGTGCACCAGCTCGTCGGCGGCCTGCACCAGTCGATGTTCTACGTCGGCGCGCAGAACGTCACCGAGCTCAAGGAGCGCGGGCAGTTCGTGCGCATCACCCCGGCCGGGCTCAAGGAGTCCCACCCCCATGACATGGCCGCGATCATGGAAGCCCCGAACTACTCGGCGCGCTGAGTCGGCGCGGCCTCGTCGCCGCCGTGCTCGAACCCGATCAGCCACACCACGCCGAAACGGTCGCGGACCTGGCCGTCTGAGGGCGATCATCCCTCCCCAGGACCGTGCCGTCCACCGCCGCGACCGCGGGGCGTCGCCCGTGGGGGAGTGCCCCTAGGGTGGGGGCATGAGCACCTCCTCCTGGCTGGACCGCCCGCTGCTGGGCTTCGACACGGAGACCACCGGCACCGACGTCGCCGCGGATCGCATCGTGACAGTAGCGCTCGTGCATTCGGTGGGACCGGGCCGCGCGCACGAGACGGTCGCGACCTGGCTGATCGACCCCGGCATGGACATCCCCGAGCCGGCGCAGCGGGTGCACGGCATCTCCTCGGCCCACGCCCGGGAGCACGGCATGGAGCCGTCCGCGGCCCTCGCCGAGGTCGCTGAGATGCTCGCCGACGCGCTCCGGAAGGACGTGCCGATCGTCGCCTTCAACGGCAGCTTCGACCTGCAGATCCTGGAGAACGAACTGCGCCGCCTGGGCCTGCCCACCCTCGCCGAGCGGCTCGGCCACGACATCGCCCCCGTCGTCGACCCGCTCGTGATCGACCGGGCCCTGGACCGCTGGCGCAAGGGCAAGCGCCGCCTCGTGGACCTGATCGAGCTCTACGGGGTGCAGCAGGACGGCGCGCTGCACACGGCGGATGTCGACGTCTCCGCGACCCTCGACGTGCTGCGTGCGCTCGCCGCGAAGTTCCCCGAGATCGCCCGGGCGGACCTCGCCGAGCTGCACCAGAAGCAGATCTCCTGGCACCGCGAGAGCGCGGAGAGCTTCAACCGCTACCTGCAGAAGCAGGGGAAGACCCCGGACGCGAAGGAGACCTGGCCGCTGTGAGCGTCCCGGATCGGCACGCGCCGATAGACTGCCCCGCGTGATGAACGAGATCGAGATCGGCCGCAACAAGCGGGGACGCCGCAGCTACAGCTTCGACGACGTGGCGGTGGTGCCCTCCCGGCGCACGCGCGACCCCGAGGACGTCTCGACGTCCTGGCAGGTGGACGCCTACCACTTCGACATCCCGATCTTCGCCGCGCCGATGGACTCCCTCATGTCGCCCGATACGGCGATCGCGCTCGGCCGTCACGGCGGGCTGGGCGTGCTCGACCTCGAGGGCCTGTGGACCCGCTACGAGGACCCGACGGCCCAGTTCGATCGCATCGCCGCCGCCTCCGACGAGGATGTCGTCGCCGTCATGCGCGAGGCCTACTCCGCCCCGGTGCAGGCCGAGCTGATCCGCGACCGCATCCGCCAGCTGCGCGACGCGGGCGTGACCGCCGCAGGGTCCCTCTCCCCGCAGCGCACGCAGGAGCACTGGAAGACGGTCGTCGACGCCGGTGTGGATCTCTTCTTCATCCGCGGCACCACGGTCTCCGCGGAGCACGTCTCCTCCGGTCGGGAGCCGCTGAACCTCAAGCGTTTCATCTACGAGCTCGACGTGCCCGTCATCGTCGGCGGCTGCGCGACCTACACCGCGGCCCTGCACCTCATGCGCACCGGCGCCGCGGGCGTGCTCGTCGGCTTCGGCGGCGGCGCCTCGCAGACCACCCAGGAGACCCTCGGCATCACCGTGCCGCTCGCGAGCGCGGTGGCGGACGTCGCGGCGGCGCGCCGCGACTACATGGACGAGTCCGGCGGCCGCTACGTGCACGTCATCGCCGACGGCGGCCTGGGCCGCTCCGGCGATCTCGTCAAGGCGATCGCCTGCGGGGCCGATGGTCTGATGGTCGGCGCGGCCCTCGCCCGCGCCGAGGAGGCCCCCGGCCGCGGCCACCACTGGGGCAGCGAGGCGCACCACCCGACCCTGACCCGCGGCCGCCGCGTGCAGGTCGGCACCGCCGGCTCGCTCGAGCAGATCCTCTTCGGCCCCTCGATTGCGGCCGACGGCGCGACCAACCTGGTCGGCGCTCTGCGGCACGCGATGGCGACGACGGGCTACACGGACCTCAAGGAGTTCCAGCGCATCGAGGTCGTCACCACCGCCTGAGAATCTCCGAACCGTCCCCGGTGCCGAGGGAGGGGTCGCTCAGGCGGAGCGGATCAGGGAGATGATCCCCCAGATCAGCATCACCAGCGCGATGAACCCCAGCACCACGGGGAGCAGGAAGCCGATCCCGACAGTGATCAGGAACCCGCTCATCCCCGCTCCCCACAGCGCGACGGCCTCACCACCGGTGCAGGTCACCGTGACCTCCTGATCACCGGAGACGGTCACCGTGTACAGGTCGTAGTAGGGCACGCCGTCGACCGATCCCATCGACGTGTCCGACGGCTCGGCGCGATCGACCGAGATGTCCTCGCCCTCGATCTCGCAGGTCGTCGTGTCGAGGTCCTCCTGGGGCACGGCGATCGCGTACATCGACCAGGTCGAGGCCTCGAAGCTGTCCCCGGCAGGATCCAGCGGAGTCATCTCGGTATTGGCGGAGTAGAGCACCACGCCGCTGAGCAGCGCCGCGACGATAGGCATCACGACCAGTCCGACGGCATTGGCGACGAGTCCGAGCGCGCCGAACACCGTGCGCTTCACCCCTCGGCGTCGACGTGGCGGGAGCTGGGAGTAGTCAGGAGTCAGGCCGTAAACGGGCGGATAGGACATCGGGTCCCCCTCCGGTCGTGTGGATGCGGAGCTCAGGATAACCAGCGGCCCGACGGGGCGGCGGGGCGGAGGCGCGTTGTCGTGCGGCGACGGTGCCTGGCACACTGAGTCGGTCCGGTCCGGTCCGCACTGAGGCGACGGGACGTCGGCGGGAGACAGGGGGAGAGGCGATGGAACCACTCGTCGTCCTGATGCTGGTGGTGTTCGGGGTCATCGCCGCCGTGGTGAAGATGGTGAGCACGGGGGACGGCAGCTCCGGCGGTGATTCCCGGAAGGATCGGGGAAGGCCCCGCACGACGGTCACCCGGACCACCACCGTCCAGCGCACTCGGCGGATCGTGACGAGCTCGCCGACCGCCGACGCGGTGACGGCGGTCAGGATGACGGATCCGCGCGAGCGCTCGTCCCGGCACGACCAGGCTCGTGCCGCCGCTCTCGCCGCCGTGGCCTCGGTGCTCACCGCTGCCGCGGCGCGCCCTGCTGCTGCGATGCGCTCCGCTGCGGCGACGCACTCCGCGCCGGAGGCGGGCGGTTCCGACGACGTCCCGTCGGACGCTCCCCGCGCCGAGCCCGCGGCGCCCGAGCACGTCGTCGGCTCGGTGTACACCCCGTCCGCGTCGTCCTACAGCGTCTACACGCCCACCTCCGTCTACGAGAGCGGCGCGTCGATCCTGGACGAGAACGAGTCCTCGGACGCGCTCGAGCGCTGAGGGTCGCCGCCCTCCCGCGTGTAGCGCAGCAGCAGCTCGTCACCGCCGCGCAGGATCCCGGCGAGCCGCATCGCGGTCGGCGCGGACTCCGGGGAACGGGCGATCAGGCCCACGCCCCCGGCCTCGAGCGTCGGGGCGAGGGTGAGGCACAGCTCGTCGACCGCGCCCGCGGCGAGGAAGGTGCCGAACAGGGTTGGCCCGCCCTCGGCGTGGATCCTTCCGAGGCCGCGGTCGGCGAGCACGGCGCGGGCCGCCGCCGGATCGATCACGGAGGTCCCGGCGTCGACCACCTCGGCCACCTCCGCGAGACGCTCCCTCGCCCACCGCGGCGCCTCCTCGACGGTGAGCACGAGGGGGCGCACCGGGGCCTCGACGAAGAGCGGGGAGGACGGGTCGAGGTCGAGCCGCCCCGAGACGAGGGCGAGGACCGGCTGCTCCGCGAGGCCGTGCGCGCGGCGCCAGCACGCGGCGTCGACGGAGAGCCGCATCGCCCCGTAGCCCTCCGCGCGCACCGTGCCGGCCCCGACCAGGATCACGTCGGCCCACCACCGCATCAGATCGAAGACCCGACGGTCCGCGGCGCCGCCGAGGCCACCGGAGAGCCCCTCCCGGGTCACGGCCCCGTCAAGGCTCTCGACGAAGTTCATCCGCAGCCAGGGGACCCGCGGCGGCGCGTAGGCCGCGAGGATCTGCTCCTCGCGGAGATCCTCCGCGGCCTGCGGCCACAGCGCGTCGATCCGGGCCACGGCGGGCTCCTCGGCCCTCAGCCGCGGACGACCGCGAGGGCCTGCTGCGCGATCGCGAGCTCCTCGTCGGTCGGGACGATGAGCACGGTCACCGCGGAGTCGTCGGCCGAGATGACCCGCACACCCTTCGCCCGCTCGGCGTTGCGGGCCGGGTCGAGCCGGATCCCGAAGCCCTCGAGGCCCGCCAGCACCCGCTCGCGCACCTCCGGCACGTTCTCGCCGATCCCGGCCGTGAAGGTGATCGCGTCGAGCCCGCCGAGCGCGAAAGCGTAGGAGCCGACGTACTTGCGCAGGCGGTGCACGTAGACCTGCATGGCGAGCTCCGCCTCCTGGTTCCCGTCGCGGATCGCGGCGGTGATGTCGCGGAAGTCGCTCATGCCGCACAGGCCCTGCATGCCGGACTGCTTGTTGAGCAGGGTGTCGATCGCGTCGATGCCCATCCCCGCGCTGCGGGAGAGATGGGCGTACACCGAGGGGTCGATGTCCCCGGTGCGGGTGCCCATGACCAGGCCCTCGAGCGGGGTGAGGCCCATCGAGGTGTCTACCGGCTCCCCGCCGCGCACCGCCGAGGCGGAGGCGCCGTTGCCGAGGTGCAGCACGATCTGGCGCAGCTCGGAGGCGTCCATCCCCTGGGCTGCGAAGTGGGCGGTGACCTGCTCGGAGACGTAGCGGTGGCTGGTGCCGTGCGCGCCGTAGCGGCGGATCCGGTACTCGTCGGCGACCTGCTTGTTCAGCGCGTAGGTGCGCGCCGCCTCCGGCAGGGAGGTGAAGAAGGCGGTGTCGAAGACCGCCACGTGAGGGATGTCCGGAAACATTCGACGAGCGGCGTCGATCCCGTCGACGGCGGCCGGGTTGTGCAGCGGGGCGAGCGAGCCGAGATCCGCGATCTGGTCCCGCACCCAGGAGTCGATGAGGGTGGGGGAGGAGAAGCGCGCGCCGCCCTGGACGACCCGGTGCCCGACGGCGACCACGTTCGCCTCCTCGAGGGAGAGACCGGCCTCCTCGAACAGCTGCATGACCACCTGCATGCCAACCACGTGATCGGGCACCTCGCCCTGGTACGGCTGGGTGACCGACCCGGCCTCGAGCCGGGCGCTGCCGGAATCCTGGCCGATCCGCTCGACGATGCCGGAGGCGAAGACCTCCTCACGGGCGGGATCCAGCAGCTGGAACTTCAGCGAGGAGGAGCCCGAGTTCAGCACCAGCACGGTCGCGGCGTCGGGTATGCGGGGGGCGCCCTCCGCACTGTCGGAGGAGGTTTTGGTCGACGGAGTGAGGCTCATGCGTGGTCCTTCTGCTCGGTGGGGGCGGCCGCGGACTCCGCGTCGGCCGCCTGGGCCTGGATCGCGGTGATCACCACGGTGTTGATGATGTCGTCGACCAGGGCGCCGCGGGAGAGGTCGTTGACGGGCTTGTTCAGGCCCTGCAGCACCGGACCGATCGCGATCGCGCCGGCGGAGCGCTGCACCGCCTTGTAGGTGTTGTTGCCGGTGTTGAGGTCGGGGAAGACGAACACCGTCGCCCGCCCGGCCACCGAGGAGTCGGGGAGCTTGGTCTTGGCGACCGAGACGTCCACCGCGGCGTCGTACTGGATCGGGCCCTCCACGTCGAGCGAGGGATCCGCGGCGCGCACCAGCGAGGTCGCCTCGCGCACCTTGTCGACGTCGGCGCCCGTGCCGGAGGTGCCTGTGGAGTAGGACAGCATCGCCACGCGCGGCTCGATGCCGAACTGGGCGGCGGTGACGGCGGACTGCGCGGCGATGTCGGCGAGCTGCTCGGCCGTCGGATCCGGGTTCACGGCGCAGTCGCCGTAGACCAGCACGCGGTCCTCGAGGGCCATGAGGAAAACCGAGGACACGATCTTCGCACCGGGCTTGGTCTTGATGATCTCGAAGCTCGGACGGATGGTGTGCGCCGTCGAGTGGACGGCGCCGGAGACCATGCCGTCGGCCTCGCCCATCTGCACCATCATCGTGCCGAAGTAGGAGACGTCCTGGACGATGTCCCGCGCCTTCTCGAGGGTCATGCCCTTGTGGGCGCGCAGCCGCGTGTACTCGGCGGCGTACTTCTCGAGCAGCTCGGGATCCTGCGGCGAGACGATCCGCGCCTCGGAGACGTCGTGGCCGAGCTGAGCGGCCTTCGCGCGGATCGCCGTCTCGTCGCCGAGGAGGATGAGCGCGGCGACACCGCGGGCGAGGATCGCCTCGGCCGCCGCGAGGATGCGCGGCTCGTCGCCCTCGGGCAGCACGATGGTCTTCTTCTCCCCGCGGGCGCGGGCCAGCAGCTCGAACTCGAACATCATCGGTGTGACCACCTCGCTGCGGGCGACGTCGAGCACGCCCAGCAGCTCGGCGGCGCGCAGGTGCTCGCCGACGGCGCGGCGGGCCGCGTCGACCTTCTGCGGGCTGCCCGCCGAGAGGCGGCCGCGGGTGCGGGAGACCCGGAGTGCCGTGTCGAAGGTGTCCAGGTCGGTCGCGACGATCGGCAGATCCTGCTGCACGCCGGCGATCAGGCGGTTGACCTCGTCCGGCACGTCGTAGCCGCCGGTCAGCACGATCGCGGCGAGCGAGGGGAAGGTGCCCGACTGCTGCGCCATGACCAGGCCCGGCAGGAGGTCGTAGCGGTCCCCGGGGGCGACCACGGTGCAGTTCTCGGTGAGCCGGCTGAGCACGTTCGGCAGACTCATCGCGGCGATCACGGTGCCCGTCGAGACGCGACCCAGCCACTCCTCGCTGCCCTGCAGCAGGGTGCCGTCGACCGAGTCCTTGATGGCCTGCACCGTCGGGGCCATCACCACGGGGTTCTCGGGGATCGCGGCGACCAGCGGCACCTCGACCCGGTCGGCCACGGCACGCTGGATCGCCTCGAGCGAGGCGGGGTCGGAGCGGTTCACGACCACCGCGATCGGGCTCGCATGGTGCGAGGTGAACTCCCCGATGGAGACGACCGCGAGGGCCGCCAGCTGATCGGGGCTGCGCTCCATCCCGGAGAGCACCACCACCACCGGGGCGCCGATGTTCGCGGCGACCTCCGCGTTGAAGGACAGCTCGGTGGGGTTGGCGAGATCGTCGTAGTCCGAGCCGAGGACCACCAGCAGCGAGTACCGCTCGGCGAGGTCGCGGTGGCGACGCAGGATCTGCTCGTGGGCGGCCTCCGGGTCGGACAGCACCAACTGGTGGTCCACCCCGACGGCGTCCTCATAGGACTGGGTGACCGCCGGGTGCGCGGTCAGGAGGTCGATCGCGTAGTCGTGGGCCTCGTCGGCCTTGACCACGGGGCGGAACACCCCGACGCTATCGGAACGGGAGGCGAGGGCTTCGAGGAGGCCGAACGCCACCATCGACTTGCCGGTCATCCCCTCAGGGCTGGCGATATAGACACTCTGCGACACGCCCTCCAGCCTACGGCGGCGGGAGCGGGAGGGGGAGGCCCGAGGTCCCCCCGAGCGGCGTCGCCCGGATCTGCCGTGGCAGGTGTGAGGACCCGCACCCCGGTCGCCGCGCCTCACAGGGCGCGCTCCTACGATGGGCGCATGCTCCGCACCGCCCTCCGTCCCCGCTTCCTCGGGCTGCTCGCCCTGATGGTCGCGGCGACCGTGGTGTGCGGGCTGCTCGCCACCTGGCAGTGGGACCGGGCGCATCGCGCGCTCTCCGACCGGGTGGACGGCCCCCAGCAGCTCGGCGAGATCCAGCAGGTCCTCGGGGTGGGCGATGCGGTGACCAACCAGATCGTCGGCGACATCGTCACCGCCCGCGGCGAGTTCCTCCCCGGCGAGCAGGTGCTCGTGCCCGGCCGGCTGATCGACGACACCGAGGCCGTGATCGTCGTGTCCGCCCTCGAGGTCGTCACGGCCGACGGCACGACGGCGCGGCTCCCCGTCGCACGCGGTTGGGTGCCGGCCGCCGAGGTCACCGGGGCCGACGGGGAGATCGACCCCGCGCTCGCGCCCGCCGCCCCCGCCGGGGAGGTCGAGGTGACCGGGCGGCTCGAGGCGAGCGAGTCCGCGACCGGCGGCGTGACGGACGGCGTCGCCGCCGAGATCGCAACTCCGCTGCTGGTCAACGAGTGGGGCGCCCCGATGTACGCCGGGTACATCGCCCAGACCGACACCGCCGAGGGCCTCCGCCCGATGCCCGAGGGCGGATCCGCCTTCACCCGCGGACTGGACTGGCAGAACATCGGCTACTCCGCGCAGTGGGTGCTCTTCGGCGCCTTCTTCCTCTACCTGTGGTGGCGCTCCGTGCGCCAGGCGTACCTCGACGATCTCGCCGCGCAGCGGGAGTCGCTCGCGGAGCGGCTCGCGGCCACGACCCCCGCCCCGATCCAGACCCCGACCAAGGACGTGTGACCCGTGCCCACCCCCCGCCCCCTCGACGCCACCGCCGCCCGCACCTCCTTCGCCCGCTTCCGCGTGGCCTCGATCGTGGAGGGCATCGCGCTGCTGGTGCTCGTGGGCATCATGACCATGCGCTACCTGGTCTTCGGCGGCGACGCCTGGTTCACCTCGACCTCCCCGACCTGGGAGCACATCTCCTCGATCTGGTCCCCGATCCACGGGCTGATCTACATGATCTACGTGATCCTCGGCTTCGACCTGTGGATGAAGATGCGCTGGAGCCTGCCGCGCATGCTGCTGCTGATGCTCTTCGGCGTCGTGCCGGTGCTCTCCTTCTTCGGCGAGCGCTGGACGCACCAGGCCGTCGAGCGCGATCTCGCGCGGCGTCCCACCCTGCAGGACCAGGACGCCTGAGCACGTAGACTCATCCGGGTGACCGACACCGACCAGCGCCCCGTCCTCGTCGTCGACTTCGGCGCCCAGTACGCCCAGCTCATCGCCCGTCGCGTGCGCGAGGCCCGCGTCTACTCCGAGGTCGTCCCGCACACCATGAGCGTCGCGGACGTCCTGGCCAAGGAGCCCCGCGCGATCATCCTCTCCGGGGGCCCCTCCTCCGTGTACGAGGAGGGCGCGCCGCGCCTGGACCCGGCGCTGCTCGAGGCCGGGGTGCCCGTGCTCGGCCTCTGCTACGGCTTCCAGTCGATGGCCGCCGCGCTCGACGGCACCGTCGCCCCGACGGGCGTGCGCGAGTACGGCGCCACACGGCTCGAGGAGATCGACGCCGAGTCGCAGCTGCTGCGCGCTCAGGATCTCGACCAGAACGTATGGATGAGCCACGGCGACTCGGTGACCGCCGCCCCGTCGGGCTTCCGCGTGGTCGCCACCTCCGCGGGCGCGCCCGTCGCCGCCTTCGAGGACACCGAGCGGCGCCTCTACGGCGTCCAGTGGCACCCCGAGGTGGGCCATTCGGACCGCGGCCAGGAGGTGCTGGAAAACTTCCTGCACCGCGGCGCGGGCATCGAGCCCACCTGGACCACCGGCAACGTCATCGAGGAGCAGGTCGAGCGGATCCGCGCCCAGGTGGGCGAGGGCACCGCGATCTGCGGCCTCTCCGGCGGGGTCGACTCCGCCGTCGCCGCCGCGCTCGTCCAGCGCGCCATCGGCGACCGCCTCACCTGCGTGTACGTCAACCACGGCCTCATGCGCCAGGACGAGTCGGAGCAGATCGAGAAGGCCTTCGGCGAGTCCACCGGCGGCGCGAAGCTGGTCATGGTCGACGCCGAGGAGCAGTTCCTCACCGCGCTCGCCGGGGTCACCGACCCCGAGCAGAAGCGCAAGATCATCGGCCGCGAGTTCATCCGCTCCTTCGAGGGCGCCCAGGCGGAGATCCTCCGCGAGCAGGGCGTCGTCGAGGGCGAGGGGGACTCAGCGCATGCGGAGGCCAAGGCGTTCCTGGTGCAGGGCACCCTCTACCCCGATGTCGTCGAGTCCGGCGGCGGCGAGGGCGCGGCGAACATCAAGAGCCACCACAACGTGGGCGGCCTGCCCGAGGACCTCTCCTTCGAGCTCGTCGAGCCGCTGCGCGCCCTGTTCAAGGACGAGGTCCGCGCCGTCGGCTCCGAGCTCGGCCTGCCCGACGAGATCGTCTGGCGCCAGCCCTTCCCCGGACCCGGCCTCGGCATCCGCATCATCGGCGAGGTCACGAAGGAGCGCCTGGACATCCTCCGCGCGGCCGACGCGATCGCCCGCACCGAGCTCACCGCCGCGGGCCTCGACCGCACCATCTGGCAGTGCCCCGTCGTGCTCCTGGCCGACGTCCGCTCCGTGGGCGTCCAGGGCGACGGCCGCACCTACGGCCACCCCGTCGTTCTGCGCCCCGTCACCAGCGACGACGCGATGACTGCCGACTGGGCCAAGGTGCCCTACGAGGTGCTCTCGCGGATCTCGACCCGCATCACCAACGAGGTCAGCGAGATCAACCGCGTCACCCTCGACATCACCTCGAAGCCCCCGGGCACCATCGAGTGGGAGTGAGCGCGCACCGCTGAGGCGGGGCGCGCCCGGCGCCGCCCCCGCAGGAGCGGCGCCCCGAGTCGACCGCAGCCTCGTCGGCCGACCACGGCGCTGAGCCGTCTCGCGGGCGGGTGGTCAGCTCCGTGACGGCGGCTCGAGCAGGCGCGAGGGATGTGCGGGGGCGACGGCGTGCCAGGAGCGGGTGCGCTCGAAGGTCTCCCAGCCCATCGAGGCGTAGATCCCGTCGGCGCCGGTGGGGGAGTCGTCGTCGACCTCGAGGTCCACGAACCCGCGTCCGCGTTCGGCGGCGTCGCGGATCGCGGCGCGCAGCAGGGACTTCGCGATCCCGTGGCCGCGGGCGCTGCGGTGCACGCCGAGGTACTCCAGGTAGGTGCCCTCGCCGCGGGTCGGGGTGGCCTTCATCGGGGCGGCGACGAGGCCGCCAGCGGGCAGCCAGCGCCCCTCCCGTTCGATCTCCGCGATCCACCAGTGGTCCCAGTCCGCCTCGTCCGGGGCCTCGATGAGGCGCTGGACGAACTCGGCGAAGGACTCGCGGTAGGAGTTGAAATGGTCGGCGAAGGACTCCTCGAGCATCCGGTGCACAGTGCGGACGTCCTGCGCGACGGGCAGTCCCGAGTCGTGCCGATGCACGCGCCGCACCCGCGTGCCCTCGCGCGGGGCGGGTAGCGAGGTCGCCTCCTCGGGGGCGACGGAGCGGCGCATGTGCAGCCAGGAGCGCACCATCTCGTAGCCGGCCGCGGCGAGGAGCTGCGCACGGTCGGTGTCGAGCTCGTTCGCGTCGGTGGTGAGCTTGGTGGCCTCCACGCCGCGGGCACGGGCGAAGGAGCCGCCGACCTCGACCGCCCAGTCCAGCAGCGAGGCGGCGAGGGCCTCCCGCTCGGGAGCGTCGGCGGCGATCACGAACTGAACGTTGGTGCGCCCGCTCGCGCGGTCCTCGAGTGCGATCCAGGCCAGCGGCGGCTGGTCGAGGGAGGGGGAGCCGTCGGCGCCGACGGGCACGACGACCACCTGGCGGCGGGACCAGGACTTCAGCCCCACCATGCGGGAGCGCAGCGCGGTCTCGTCGGCCGCGGCCTCGGGGTCGTGGCGGCGCAGCGCGGCGGTGAGCAGTGCGGTCACCGGGGCGACGTCGGCCGCGAGCGGCAGGCGCGTGGCGAGCCGGTCCGCGAGGGTGGCGGGCAGGGTGGGCGGGAAGTGATCCACGAGCAGCATCCGTCCATCGTGTCATGGAGGCCTGTCCGGGCACCGGCCCGCGGGAGCTCCGGATCGAGAACGACGAGACCACCGGTCCTCGGGGACGGGAGGAGCGGTGGTCTCGTGGATCGGGCCCGGCGAGCGGTGATCAGCGTCGCGCGGGATCGCCCTGCTGCTCGGCCGCGGAGTCGACCACGCGGATCTCGCCCGTGGTGGTGACGGACTCGCTCGCCCCCACCGCGGCTAGGGCGCCCGTGGTGGTGTCGAGGGGCTCGTGCTCCGTCTCGGCATCCTCCCCGGAGGGTGCGTCGTGCAGGGTGTCGCGCAGCGGGACCTGCTTGACGAACAGCGAGAGCAGCAGCGCGAGGACCACGAAGGGCACGGCGGTGAGGAAGACGCCGTGCATCGCGTCGCCCATGCCCGCGCGGATCGGCTCCACGAGGAACTCCGGCAGCTGCGCGAGCGCAGCAGGGTCCAGCACCGAGGCCTCGAGCGAGGAGGCGTCCGCGCCGCCGCCGGACTGTTGCAGGGCGGCGAGCTGCTCCGGCGGCAGGCTGCTGAGCTGCTCCTCGATGGCCGGGCCCATCCGGGAGGCCATCACGGTGCCGAGCACGGCGGTGCCGATGGTCGAGCCGATGTTGCGGAAGAACTGGATCGAGGCGGTGGCGATGCCGAGCTCCTTCTGGGACACCGCGTTCTGCACCACCAGGGTGTACACCTGCATCGACAGGCCCAGGCCCAGGCCGATCACGACCATGGCGAGGGTGAGATGCCAGGGGGAGTCGCCGTACTGGATGTCGGCCAGCAGCAGGTAGCCGCCCACCAGCACCAGCCCGCCCAGGACCAGGAAGATCTTGTAGGTGCCGAAGCGGGTGATGAGCAGACCCACCAGGATCGAGGTGAGGATCATCGCCACCGACAGCGGGATGAGGATCGCGCCGGAGTTGGTGGCCGAGACACCCATGACACCCTGCGCGTAGACGGGGATGTAGATGATCGCGCCGAACATCGCCACGGCGATCGCGAAGGAGGCGGCGACGGAGAGGGCGACCACGGGGCGGGTGATGAGGTGCATCGGGAGCAGGGGCTCCTCGACGCGGGTCTCGATGATCACGAAGGTGAGGAGGAAGGCCGCGGCGACCGCGTACATCCCGATGATCACGCCCGAGTCCCAGGCGTAGTTGTTGCCGCCCCAGGTGGTGGCGAGCAGTCCGATCACGAGCCCGGGGGTCAGGGTGATCATGCCGAGGTAGTCGACCTTGCCGTGCTGCGCAGAGGTGGGCAGGTGCAGGAAGCGCAGGATGAACACGAAGGCGGCGATGCCGATGGGGAGGGTCAGGTAGAACAGCCAGCGCCAGCCGAGGTTGTCGGTGACCGTGCCGCCGATCAGCGGGCCCACCACGGAGGTCACGCCGAAGACGGCGCCCATGATGCCCTGGTACTTGCCGCGCTGACGCGGCGGGATGATGTCGCCGATGATCGTCTGGCTGAGCGGCATCAGGGTGCCCATGCCCAGGCCCTGGACGGCGCGGGCGAAGACCAGGAACCAGAAGTCGGTGGCCATGCCCGAGAGGATCGAGCCGAGCATGAAGACGGCCAGGCCCCCGAGGTAGAACCAGCGGCGGCCGTAGAGGTCGGAGAGCTTGCCGACGATCGGCACCGCGACGGCGGAGACCAGCATCGCGGCGGTCGCGATCCAGCTGTAGTACTCCACGCCGCCGAGCTCGGCGACGATCCGCGGCAGTGCGGGGCCGACGATCGTCTGGGAGAGGGAGGCGACGAACATGCCGAGCATGAGGCCGATGAAGACGAGCTTGCCCTGGCGGTCCAGGCCGGTGAAGGCGGCCGGCGTCGCAGTCGCGGTGGGAGATGTGCTCACGAATACCTCGGGGAGATGAGTGGACGGATGCGGATGGCGCGCGCGGGAGGCGCGTCGGCGGCCGCTGCACGTCCTCGTGCCTCGACGAAGCCATGCTAACTGGTTGTTGCATTGACTGCACTATTGCATCGAGTGCAGATTCTGTGATCTCTCGGACCTACGATGTCCCCGTGAGCGAGAACGAGACCGCACCCGCCGGGCTACGGGAACAGAAGAAGCACGCGACCCGGCTGGCGATGCACCGGGCGGCCCTCGAGCTGGTCGCCGAGGACGGGCTCTCGGGGGTGACCTCCGAGATGATCGCCCGGCGCGCGGGCGTCTCTCCCCGCACCTTCTTCAACCACTGGTCCACGAAGGAGTCCGCGATCCTCGGCATCGTCGGGGACGAGGGGCCGCGAGCCGTCGCATCCCTGCGGGAGAAGCTCGAGACGCTGCCGGTGCGGGCCGCCCTGCTGGCCGTCATCCGTGAAGGCATCTCCCGGATCCCCGTCGACCCCGAGCTGCGTGAGCTGAAGAAGCGGGTCATGGCGCAGGAGCCGAGCCTGCACTCGATCTCCACCGGCAATCTGCAGGCGATGCAGACCGACCTCGTCGACGTGCTCGACGAGGCGCTCGACGGGGAGGACTCCCGGGAGCTCGCGATCATCGTCGTGCAGGTCAGCTTCGCGCTCACCCGCAGCGCCTTCGCGATCTCGATGCGCCGCGGTATCGACCCCGTGCTCGCCTTCGACCAGGTGATCGAGCTCTACCACGAGCGCGCCCGGCACCTCTGAGGCGGGCCGGGCGCCCGGGGGAGTCAGCGGAGGAGACGCCCGCTCCCGGTCGTCCAGCCCCGCCCGTCGGACAGACGATCGGCTACGCCGCGTTCGAGCCGGGTGCGGCGCGGGAGCGCGGCGGGATCCACCGGCGGGCGCAGCCCGAAGGTGAAGAAGAGGGCGCCGTCGGCCCCCTGGGGGTCGCTGCCGATCAGCTGCCAGCGCGCGGCGAAGCGGGCGAGGTTCGACTCGGGCCCGGTGATCTCCGCGAACTGGTCGCTCAGCAGCCAGGAGTCGCAGGTGAACTCGTGGCCGAAGCGCGGGGCGTCGGCCGGGCGGTCCGCGTTCAGATCGGCGTAGTGCTCGGTGAAGTAGGCGACGGCGGCGTCGAAGGAGGCGTCCACCTCGGCGGGGTCCAGGGGGCCCGTCGCGGGGATGTGGGTGCCGACGACCCAGCGCTGCGGCTCGTCCGGGCCGGTGCGCTCCGCGCCGTGCTCGAGCCGAGTCACGCGCCGACGGCTCAGGTCGAACTGCAGCCGACCCAGGTGCACCAGACGGCCCGCCCAGTTCCCGGTGACCCAGTTCAGCTGGTGCAGGCCCAGCCGCCCCGTGCCCGTGCGGTGCACCCGCATTTGCTGGCCGAGATCCGCGAGGACCGTCCACGACAGCGCCGGGGAGAGTCCGCGGGCGCCATGCCAGCGCCGCACCGTCGCGGTGGAGACGGTGAGCGCGAGGATCGCGAGCAGCCCCTCACCCGGGGCGATGCCCTGCTGGAGAGCGTCGAGCTCGTCCTTGCGGGCGGCGAGGTCGACCTCGGGCACCTCGAGCCCGGCGGCGGCGCGCAGCTGGTTCGCGAGCGCCGTGACCTCCGCGAGGAGCGCGGGGTCCGCAGTCGCCGGACCGACGAGGGGCAGCAGGTCCTCGGCGTCGGCGCCGGTGATGCCGAGCAGCTCGAGCAGCGAGGGATAGGACGGCACGGTGAGCATGGCCGCTACCTCGGCGGGCTCGAGCTCGTCCTCGGACTCGACGAGTACGGGTGGGGCGGTGGTCATGGGGCCACGGTACTGGGTGATCCCCGCCACCCCGCTACGATCGATCCGTCCCGATCGCGATGCAGCCGGTCCGCCGGCGAGGAGGCCCCGATGACCAGCCCGCAACAGGATTCCGCCGGCCCCGAGCCGCAGGCGGCGCCCGAGGCTCCCGCCGCGGCTCCCGCCGTGCCCTCCGGCTCCGCCGAGGCCGAGCAGATCCGCAGCGCCTACGCCTTCGACGGAGCGCGCATCCACCTCGGTGCCCTCGTCGCGGACGGCGGCGCGGGGGAGCCGGATCCGAGCGTGCCGGTGAACCTCTCGGTGGCGATGCTCAACCGCCACGGCCTCATCGCGGGTGCGACCGGCACCGGCAAGACCCGCACCCTCCAGGTCATCGCCGAGCAGGCCGCCCACGCCGGGGCGGCGGTCTTCGTCGCGGACATGAAGGGCGACCTCTCGGGCATCGCCGTGCCGGGTGCCGCCTCGGAGAAGCTCACCGCGCGTGCCGCCGCCCGCGGTCAGGAGTGGGTCTCGCGCGCCGCGCCGACGGAGTTCTACACCCTGGGCGGGCAGGGCGAGGGCGTCCCGATCCGCACCACCGTCTCCGACTTCGGGCCGGTGCTGATGGCCAAGGTGCTCGAGCTGAACGAGACCCAGGAGTCCTCGCTCGGGCTGATCTTCCATTACGCCGACGCGCAGGGACTCGCGCTCCTGGACCTCAAGGACCTCCGCGCCCTGATCCAGTTCCTCACCTCCGACGAGGGCAAGAGCGAACTCAAGGGCATCGGCGGGATCTCGAGCGCGACCGCCGGGGTGATCCTGCGCAGCCTCACCACCTTCGAGGCCTCCGGCGCGGACGTCTTCTTCGGCGAGCCCGCCTTCGACACCCAGCAGCTGCTGCGCACACAGAACGGCACCGGGATCATCTCCTGCCTCGAGCTCCCCGGCGTCGCCTCCCGACCCGCCCTGTTCTCGACCTTCATGATGTGGATGCTCGCCGAGCTGTACCAGGAGCTGCCCGAGGTCGGCGATGCCGAGGTGCCGAAGCTGGTGTTCTTCTTCGACGAGGCGCACCTGCTGTTCAAGGACGCTTCCAAGGCGTTCCTGGACCAGGTGGTCCAGACGGTGCGGCTGATCCGCTCCAAGGGCGTCGGCATCTTCTTCATCACCCAGACCCCGAAGGACATCCCCGGCGACGTCCTCGCCCAGCTGGGCAACCGCATCCAGCACGCGCTGCGCGCCTTCACCCCGGACGACGCGAAGGCGCTCAAGGCCACCGCCAAGACCTTCCCCACCTCCGAGCACGACCTCGAGGAGGTCATCCCCGCACTCGGCACCGGCGAGGCGATCGTGACCGTGATGAGCGAGGACGGCGCGCCGACCCCGGTCGCGATCACGGCCGTCCGCGCCCCGGAGAGCTCGATGGAGCCGGCCGGTGCCGAGGTGATCACGGCCGCCGTCGCCGCCTCCCCGCTGCAGGCGCAGTACGGCACCGCCGTGGACAACGAGTCCGCCTACGAGATCCTGCAGCAGCGCGCCGCGAAGGAGGCCGAGGCCCAGGACGCCGCGGCGGGGAAGAGTGCCGGACCTGCGGCCGACGGCACCGGGGCGCCGGCGGAGCGCGCCGCGAAGCCCGCCGCGAAGACGGCGGGCAAGGACGAGGGTTTCTTCCAGAACCCCGCCGTGAAGTCCTTCCTGCGTTCGGCCGGGACCGTGCTGGGCCGCGAGATCACGCGCGGCCTGTTCGGCACCCGTCGGCGGCGCTGAGGCAGGAGCCCGACCGGGCAGGGACGGCCCCGGAACGAGGACGGCGCCCCC
>NZ_JBVDDO010000005.1:95809-139520 GCF_055454375.1 Brachybacterium sp. B718/18
GGGGCGCCGTCCTCGTCGGCTCAGGTCAGCTCACTTCTTGCCCTGGTTGGCGACGGCCTCGGCGGCGGCCTTCGCGGCGACCGGGTCGAGGTAGCGGCCGCCCTTCTCGACGGGCTGGAAGTCCTCGTCCAGCTCGTACACGAGCGGCTGGCCGGTGGGGATGTTCAGGCCCGAGATCTCCTCGTCGGAGATGCCGTCGAGGTACTTCACGAGCGCGCGCAGCGAGTTGCCGTGGGCGGCGATCAGCACGGTCTTGCCCGCGATCAGATCGGGCTTGATGCCCTCCTCCCAGTAGGGGAGGAAGCGCTCGACGACGTCCTTGAGGCACTCGGACTTCGGCAGCTGGTCGCCGAGGTTCGCGTACTGCGGATCCTGGTCCTGGGAGAACTCGGAGCCGAACTCGATCTCCGGCGGCGGGGTGTCGTAGGAGCGGCGCCAGGCCATGAACTGCTCCTCGCCGTACTTCTCGCGGATCTCGGTCTTGTCCAGGCCCTGCAGCGCCCCGTAATGGCGCTCGTTGAGGCGCCAGTCGCGGCGCACCGGGATCCAGTGGCGGTCGGCGGCGTCGAGCGCGAGGTTCGCGGTCATGATCGCGCGGCGCTGCAGGGAGGTGTGCACGACATCGGGGAGGATTCCGGCCTCCTTCAGCAGGCGGCCTCCGCCGGCGGCCTCCTCGCGGCCCTTCTCGGTGAGGGCCACGTCGACCCATCCGGTGAAGAGGTTCTTGGCGTTCCAGTCGCTCTCGCCGTGGCGGAGCAGCACGAGTGTGTAGGTCATGTCGCCCAGCGTACGTCAGGCCTCGAGGAGGATCGTCACCGGTCCGTCCCCCGTCAGACCCACCCGCATGTGGGCCCCGAAGCGGCCGGTCGCGACCGTGATCCCGCGCTCGCGGAGGGCATCTGCGACCTGCTCGACGAGGGGCTCGGCGACCGTGCCGGGGGCGGCGCCGTTCCAGGAGGGGCGGCGGCCCTTGCGCACGTCGGCGTAGAGCGTGAACTGCGAGACGACGAGTACGGAGGCCCCGGCGTCGAGCACCGAGCGCTCGCCCGAGAGGATCCGCAGCTCGGCGATCTTCCGGGCGATCAGGGCGACCTGCTCGGGCCCGTCGTCGTGGGTCACGCCGACGAGGGCGAGCAGGCCCTCGCCGGTGATCTCGCCGACCACCTCGCCGTCGACCTCGACCCGGGCCCCGTCGACCCGCTGCAGCACCGCGCGCACGTCAGCGGGGCAGGATCGAGCCGATGCGACGCTCCTGCGTGGGGGCGTCGTCGTCGGCGTCCGAGGGGCCGGCGGGGTCCAGGGCGGCCGACGGCACCGGACCGGCGGACGGCACGGGACCGGCGGACGGCACGGGACCGGCCGACAGCGCGGGGGCGGAGTGCCGAGGCGGCGCGGAGACCTCCGGCCCGGCCGAGCGCGGCGCGGCCGATGGGACCGGTGCGGACTGGGTGGCGGACGGGACGGGTGCGGACTGGGTGGCGCACGGGACGGGTGCGGACTGCACGGCAGGCGCGGACGGCGTCGCGGGAACCGGAGCCGGAACCGGAGCCGAGGGAGCGGACCGCGCGAGGCGGGCCGTCTCGGCGGAGCGCGCGGCCGAGACCCACTCCTCGGCGACGCGCACGATCGCCTCGGTCGCCGCCTCCCACGCGGCCTCCTGCTGCCGATGCGGACCGGTGGCCAGCGACAGCACCACGCCGGCCGAGCGCAGCGCGAGCTCGGTGGGATCCACGCGATCGGCGAAGACGGTGTGCCAGGTGCGGATCGCGAGCTCGACCCGCTCCTGCATCGCACGGTCGATCCGTCCCGCATTGCCGTAGTCGGCGAGGACGCTGAGATGGGCCAGGAGGCAGGCGAGGTCGTCCGCACGGCGGCCCGGGCCGACGGTGTCGATGTCGAGCACCCCCACCACGCGACCGTCCTGCACGAACACCTGCGCCTCGTAGAAGTCGCCGTGCACCACGTCGTGCGGGCGCATGTCCATGCGCTGCTCGAGGGCAGAGAGGCCGTCGCGGATCGTGCGCACGAGGGCATCGAGGCGCGGCCCGAGCGAGGGCAGCGAGGAGGCGACGATCCCGGCGTAGAACTCGACCGAGTCCGTCCACGGCGGGCGCAGCGGCAACGGGTACATCGAGGCCGGCAGCCGGTCCAGCAGGGCGACCAGGTCCTCGGCGCGGCAGGCGTCCACGCCCTCGTCGATCACGGCCCGGGCGAGTGGGCGCCCGGGAAGCTCCTCGAGCAC
This sequence comes from Brachybacterium sp. B718/18, assembly GCF_055454375.1. Lineage (NCBI taxonomy): Bacteria > Bacillati > Actinomycetota > Actinomycetes > Micrococcales > Dermabacteraceae > Brachybacterium > Brachybacterium sp. B718/18. Next base: position 98,052 of record NZ_JBVDDO010000005.1, read on the forward strand.
CACCAGACCGTCGTGGTGGGCGATCACCTTCGGCACGGGGACCCCGGCGGCCAGCAGCCGCTCGTGCCGATCCACGATCTCGCCGCTGCGATGGGGCTGCATCACCTTCAGGAAGACCGCATGACCTCCCTGCGCGGCGCGCAGCACGGCGCGGCGACCGGGCCGGTAGGAGACGACGTCGATGACGATCGGGGCGGCCGGGTCCGGGCCGAGGGTCACGCCGAGCCCGGCGAGGGTCCGACCGACCACATCGGGGTAGCAGACCTGCGGCAGCATCGGCAGCCACGGGTCGTGGGGATAGCGCCACACCCGGACGTTGATGTCGCCGTCGGTCATCACCAGGGTCTGCTCAGCGACGTAGAGGTCCCTCTCGCGCTCGCCAATGTGGGCGCTCGCTCCGAAGAGCTCCTCGCGGGCAGGGGCCTGCGGGCCGTCGAGCTCGGGCCACGACACCATGGTGCGGTAGAGGGCCTTGGTGCTGCGACCGGGTCGGTGATCGACATGGTCGAGCTGCCAGCTGTGCAGCACCCCGCCGGAGTTCCCGACGGCGGAGCGGAGCAGCCCTCCTGCTCCGGGCCCGGTGAGGAGCTCCGAGCCGTCCTGCGTTCGTGACATAGGTCTTTTCTGTTCGGTCCGAGGGATCGTCAGGCGACGGCGCCTACGATGCGTGCATGGCTGATCGTACCGACAACCTCACCGGCACCAACCTCCTGGGGATCCCCGAGACCCGGCTCCCCGACGACTTCGTGGATGTCGAGGTCGCCGCCGAGCTCGAGGACGCAGAGCCGCGCGACGTCGCCGCCCGGCACCCCGAATCCCCGCTGGCCTGGGCGACCCTGGCCGAGGAGGCGCTCGCCGACGGCGAGGACGTCCAGGCGTACGCCTACGCCCGCACCGGCTACCACCGCGGACTCGATGCGCTGCGTCGGGCGGGCTGGCGCGGCCAGGGCCCGATCCCCGCCTCCCACGCCCCCAACCGGGGCTTCCTCCGCGCCCTGGTGATGCTGGGCGAGGCCTCGTCCCGCATCGGCGACACCGTCGAGGCCGATCGGATCGCCGACTTCGTCCGCGAGGCGGACCCGACCCTGCTCCGTTGAGCCCAGCCTCTGCTTGGTAGGATCGCCGAGGTCCTGCACCCGCACCCCACCCCTCGCCCCAGGAGTCGCCATGCCCGCCGTCGTGATCGTCGGAGCCCAGTGGGGCGACGAGGGGAAGGGCAAGGCGACCGACCTGCTCGGAGAACGCGTCGACTACGTCGTCAAGCCCAACGGCGGCAACAACGCCGGGCACACCGTGGTCGTCGCGGGGGAGAAGTTCGAGCTCAAGCTCCTTCCCGCAGGCATCCTGTCCCCGCAGGTCACCCCGGTGATCGGCAACGGCGTGGTGGTCAACCTGGAGGCGCTCTTCGAGGAGATCGGAGTGCTCGAGGCGCGTGGCGTGGACACCTCCCGCCTGCGCATCAGCGCCAATGCGCACATCGTCGCCCCCTATCACCAGACCCTCGACAAGGTGACCGAGCGCTTCCTCGGCAAGCGCGCGATCGGCACCACCGGCCGCGGCATCGGGCCCGCCTACATCGACAAGGTGGGCCGCCTCGGGATCCGCGTCCAGGACCTCTTCGACGCGTCGATCCTGCGCCAGAAGGTCGAGGGCGCCCTGCGGCAGAAGAACGAGCTGCTGGTGAAGCTCTACAACCGGCGCGCCGTCGAGGTCGACGAGGTCGTCGACGGGCTGCTGTCCTATGCGGAGCGCCTGCGCCCGATGGTGGTGGACACCACCGTGCTGCTCGGCGATGCCCTCGACCGCGGCGAGGTGGTCCTGATGGAGGGCGGCCAGGCCACCTTCCTGGATGTCGACCACGGCACCTATCCCTTCGTGACCAGCTCCAACCCGACCGCCGGCGGCGCCGTGACCGGCACCGGCATCGGCCCCACCCGGATCGACCGGGTGATCGGCATCGTCAAGGCGTACACCACCCGTGTGGGTGCCGGTCCGTTCCCCACCGAGCTCGAGGACAAGTGGGGCGAGTACCTGCAGAAGACCGGCGGCGAGGTGGGCGTGAACACCGGCCGTCCCCGCCGCTGCGGCTGGTACGACGCCCTGATGATCCGCCACGCGGTGCGCATCAACGGCTTCACCGACATCGTGCTCACCAAGCTCGACGTGCTCACCGGGATCGACGAGGTCCCGATCTGCACCGGCTACGACGTGGACGGCGTGATCCACCGCGAGATGCCGATGACCCAGACCGAGTTCCACCATGCGGTGCCCGTCTACGAGACCCTGCCCGGCTGGAGCGAGGACCTCTCCGAGGCGCGGACCTTCGAGGACCTGCCCGAGAACGCACAGAACTACGTGCGCCGCCTCGAGGAGCTCGCCGGCTGCCGCATCAGCGCGATCGGCGTCGGCCCCGACCGGGCGGACACCATCGCGGTCCACGACCTGCTGCCGTGAGCCCCCGCCGCACCGATCCCGGGACCGGGCGGGCGGCGCTGCGGGCCTGGGCCCTCGACCCCGGCGCCGCGCCGCGCACCGTGCTCGCCCCGGCCGTCCGCTCGACCCTGGAGGACCTCGCCGAGGAGTACCCCGGCGGGGCCGTCGAGGTGCGCGTCCCGCCTTTCGCCGCGGTGCAGGCGATCGCTGGCACCCGGCACACCCGAGGCACCCCGCCCGCGGTCGTGGAGACCGACGCGCAGACCTGGTTGGGTCTCGCGACCGGTTCCGTGACCTGGGCGGACGCGGTCGCCGACGGCCGCGTCCGCGCGAGCGGGGAGCGCAGCGACCTCTCCGAGATGCTGCCGCTGCCCGGGGCACGCCGCGCCGTCCGCACCCCGGAGGAGTCATGAGCATCGCCGTAGAGATCGCGGTCCAGGACCTGGCCGGGCTCGAGACCGCCGCAGCGGCCGGAGCGGACCGCGTCGAGCTGTGCGCCGACCTCGACCGCGGCGGGGTCACCCCGCCGCCCGAGCTGGTCCGCTCCTGCGTCGAGCGGGCCGCCGCCCTGGTCTCGGCCCGGGACGCGAAGCCCCACTTCGACGTGCACGTGCTGATCCGCTGCCGCGCCGGGGAGGGTGACTTCCTGGAGCGCCCCGCGGAGTTCGTCTACTCCGACGAGGAGATCGAGCTCATGACCGAGCAGGCCGCCGAGGCCGTCGCCGCGGGCGCCGCGGGCGTCGTGATCGGCGCGCTGACCCCGGAGGGCGCCCTCGACGTCCCCGGCCTCGAGACGATCCGCGACGGGGCGCTGCGCGCCGCCCAGTCCGCCGCCCGCGGCGTGACCCTCACCTGCCACCGGGCCGTCGACGTCCTGCCGGACGCCGCAGCGCGCGCGGAGGCGGTCACCACGCTGCTCGGCCTCGGCATCCACCGGGTGCTGAGCTCCGGCGGCGCGGCGCGCGCCCTCGACGGCGCGGCGGACCTCGCGCTCATGGTCGAGGCCGCCGAGGACCTGCTCGAGATCTGCGCCGGGGGAGGGGTGCGTCCCGCGGACGTCGTCCCCCTCGTGCGCGCCACCGGCGTCGGCTCCGTGCACCTCTCCGCACGCACCGCCGGCTCCTCCACCACCGATCCGGCCGTGGCGACCGCCGCGGTCGAGGCCGCAGGAGTGCTGTGAACACCCAGGACGACCCCACCGCGCAGGACCCGCAGACCACCGCGGGAACAACGACGCCGCAGACCGCGCCCGCCGAGAGGGAGGCCCCGGACACCGCGACCCCGGAGGCCGCGCCCGCCGGGCGGCCGACGTCGCCCGACGGTGCCGAGCCGACGGACGCGACGGAGACCGGCACCGCGGTGTTCGTGCGCCGCGGACGCACCCCCGCCCTCGGGCTGTGGGTCGCGATCTGCCTCGCGGTGCCCGCCGTCGGCGCGCTCCTGGCCTCGCCGTTCCTCGGACTGCCGGACCTGCCCTCGGTCCTGAACCTGATCCTGCTGGCGATCATGTTCGTCGGCGTCCCGCTCGCCGCGATCGCCGCGCTGATCGATGCGCTCCGCCACCGGGGCCCGCGGACGCCGAGATCCTGAACCGCGCCCCTGTGTCAGAATGTGCCGGTGGCACGCGGCGACGGAAATCTCTCCCATGACCTGCTCCCCGGGGAGAAGGGGCCGCAGGACTCCTGCGGTGTCTTCGGCGTCTTCGCCCCCGGCGAGGACGTCTCGAAGCTGACCTACTACGGGCTGTACGCGCTGCAGCACCGGGGGCAGGAGTCGGCGGGCATCGCGACCTCCGACGGCTCGCAGATCCTGGTCTACAAGGACATGGGCCTGGTCTCGCAGGTCTTCGACGAGGCCTCGCTCGAGACGCTGCAGGGCCACATCGCGATCGGGCACACGCGCTACTCGACCACCGGCGGCTCCGTGTGGTCCAACGCCCAGCCCACCCTCGGCCCGCGGCCCGTGGGCACCGTCGCGCTCGCCCACAACGGGAACCTCGTCAACACCGACGAGCTGCTCGAGCTGGTCAACGAGCGGCACGGCGAGCAGCGCCGCGGCGAGATAGCCCGCGGCAACACCACCGACACCGCCCTGGTGACCGCCCTGCTGAACACCGAGGGTCCTCTCGAGGACGCGCTGCGCGAGGTCCTGCCGCGGCTGCGGGGCGCCTACTGCTTCACCGTCATGGACGAGACCACGCTCTACGCCGCCCGCGACCCGCAGGGGATCCGCCCGTTGGTCCTCGGACGGCTCGAGCGCGGCTGGGTGGTCGCTTCCGAGACCGCGGCGCTGGACATCTGCGGCGCGAGTTTCGTGCGCGAAGTCGCCCCCGGCGAGATGATCGTCATCGATGAGCGGGGACTGCGCAGCGAGCAGGTGCTGCCGGCCCAGCCCAAGGGCTGCGTCTTCGAGTACGTGTACCTCGCCCGGCCCGACACCCGCATCGCGGGCCGCAGCGTCAACGAGTCCCGGGCCGAGATGGGCCGGCGCCTCGCCCGCGAACATCCCGTCGACGCGGACCTGGTGATCCCGACCCCCGAGTCCGGCACCCCCGCGGCGATCGGCTACGCCCAGGAGGCGGGCATCCCCTACGGCCAGGGGATGGTGAAGAACGCCTATGTCGGCCGCACCTTCATCCAGCCCAGCCAGACGATCCGCCAGCTCGGCATCCGGCTCAAGCTCAACCCGCTCAAGGAGGTCATCGCCGGCAAACGCCTGGTGGTGATCGACGACTCGATCGTGCGCGGCAACACCCAGCGGGCCGTGGTGCGGATGCTGCGGGAGGCCGGAGCCGCGGAGGTCCACGTGCGGATCTCCTCGCCGCCCGTGCGCTGGCCCTGCTTCTACGGCATCGACTTCGCCTCGCGGGCCGAGCTCATCGCCAACGGCCTGGACACCGCGGAGATCGCCCGCTCCATCGGCGCCGACTCCCTCGGCTACATCTCCGAGGAGGGGATGATCGCCGCCACCGGACAGGAGCGCGAGTCCCTGTGCACGGCCTGCTTCTCCGGGTCCTACCCGGTCGCCCTGCCCGATCCGGTCGCCTCGGCCCAGGGCATCCTCGTCGGGAAGGACGCATGAACATCACCCAGCCCACCGAGCCCGGTCCGGCGCTCACCTACGCCGCCGCCGGCGTCGACACCGCCGCGGGCGACCGCGCCGTCGAGCTGATGAAGTCCGCGGTCTCCGCGACGCACGGACCGCAGGTCCTCGGGGGGATCGGCGCCTTCGCCGGGCTCGTCGACGTCAGCGCGCTCAAGGAGTACCGCCGCCCCCTGCTGGCGTCTTCGACCGACGGCGTGGGCACCAAGATCGCGATCGCCCGCGCCCTCGACGTGCACGACACCATCGGTCGGGACCTCGTGGGCATGGTGGTCGACGACATCGTGGTGGTCGGCGCGGAGCCGCTCGCCATGACCGACTACATCGCCTGCGGCGCCGTGGTCCCCGAGCGGATCGCGGACATCGTGCGCGGCATCGCCGAGGGCTGCCAGCTGGCCGGTTGCGCCCTCGTCGGCGGCGAGACCGCGGAGCACCCCGGCCTGATGGCGCCCGAGGACTACGACGTGGCCGGCGCGGCCGTCGGCGTGGTCGACGCCGAGGACCTCCTCGGGCCCGAGCGGGTCCGAGCGGGCGACGTCGTGATCGGGATGGACGCCTCGGGACTGCACTCGAACGGCTACTCCCTGGTGCGCGCCGTCGTGGCGGCGCATGGCCTCGACCTCGCCGCGCACGTCGAGGACCTCGGCCGGACCCTCGGGGAGGAGCTGCTGGAGCCCACCCGGATCTACGCCGCCGACGTCCTCGCCGTGCTGCGCGCGGAGAGCACCCGCGGAGCGGTCCACGCGCTCAGCCATGTCACCGGCGGCGGCCTCGCCGCGAACCTCGCCCGGGTGATGCCCGTCGGCCTCGGGGCCCGGCTGGATCGCGCGAGCTGGACCCCCGGCGCCATCTTCTCCCAGGTCGCCGCGTGGGGATCGGTCCCACAGACGGACCTCGAGGGCACCCTCAACATGGGACTCGGGATGGTGGCCGTGGTCGCCCCCGAGCAGGCCGACGCGGTGCTCGCCCTCCTCGCCGAGCGCGGGCTCGGCGCCCGGGCGATCGGTGAGGTGCTGGCGGCGGACGGCCTGGGCGCCCCCTCCCGGGAGCTCGAGCGCATCGTGACCGGCGCCAAGGGCGTCGAGGGCGGTTCGGTGCAGCTCGTCGGCCAGCACCCCGGCTGGGTCTGACCGGACCGACCGGGGCCGTCAGCGGAGACGACCTGAGACGATGCGAGGGCCGACCCGATGGGTCGGCCCTCGACAGTCGTCACGGTGCCGGCGATCGCCGGACAGCCTCAGCGGCGATGGGCGGAGGGGGCGTCCTCCTCGGCCCACTCATCGCTGTCCTCGGTCCACTCGTCGCTCTCGGCGGGGGTGGTGGACTCGCCGCGCTGGGACTGAAGCTCGCGCTGCAGGGCGGTGAGATCCGTCGGGGGGCTGTAGTACTTGAGGTCCCGTGCCACCTTCGTGTGCTTGGCTTTCTGTCGGCCGCGACCCATGGATCTGACCCCCTGTGCGTCTGCTGCCCGGGTGTTCTGATCGACCCGGAAGATGGCATTGATTCGGAACCCAAGAGTACATGGCGGTACCAGGATCCGGCGAACCCCCGCGGCCCCGGAGTGCTGGAGATCCCTTGTGACTCGTCGTGAAAGGGATTGCGTGCCGTCTTCCGGTGAACGGTACCCTGGACTCCATGAGCCGCCGTACCCCGGGCGGTACTCTCCCCATCCATCTGCCACGCAGGAGGGCCCGAGACATGTCGAACGGAACCACGGAGCGCGACGACGCTCCGGAGGAGCTGCTCACTCCTGCCGAGGTCGCGAAGATGTTCCACGTCGACCCGAAGACGGTCACCCGTTGGGCCCAGGCCGGGAAGCTCTCCTACATGCGCACCCTCGGTGGGCACCGCCGCTACCACCGCCACGAGGTGGTGGACATGCTGCGCTCCACCTCCCGCACCGAGTGATCCCGGATCGGGTCCTCGGCGCCGGATACACGCGCCGAGAGCTCGACCTCGCCCCCGATGACGAGGGCCCTGTCGTCGCGGTGCTGGTGCACCGCGAGCGCGAGGGAGCGGACCAGCTCCCCCCGATCCTGCTCCTGCACGGCTGGTCCGACTACGTCTTCGACCGGGAGCTGATGGAGCACCTCGGCTCCCGCGGCCTCGATGTCTGGGGCCTGGACCTGCGCAAGCACGGCCGCGCCCTGCTGGAGGGCCAGACCGCGACCGAGGTCGACCATCTCAGCCGCTACGACGAGGAGATCGACCGCGCGCTGCGGATCATCGGCCGCGACCGCCCGCCGATCCTGCTGGCCCACTCCACCGGGGGGCTCACCGCCGCTCTGTGGGCGCAGCGCCGCCCCGGCACCGTCCGGGCCCTCGCCCTGAACTCTCCCTGGCTCGAGATGCACCTCGGACCGGCCACGCGGCTCCTCGCGGAGGCCCCCGTGCGGGCGCTCGCGGGGCGACTGCGCCGCCGGCCGATCCTGCCCGTCGGCGCCTCGCACTACGCCCGCACCACGCACCGCGAGCACGGCGGTCTGTACGACTACGACCTCGTGATGAAGCCGCCGGGAGGCCACCCGTTCCCCGCCGCGACCCTCGCCGCCGTGCTCGACGGGCAGCACCGACTGCGCGCCGCCGGGCCCCTGGCCCTCCCGATCCTGGTCCTGCACTCGCGGCGCACCCGCATCGCGCGCCGCTTCTCCGAGCCGATGCGCCGCGCCGACACCGTGCTCGACGTCCGCTCCCTCGCGGCCGCCGCACGCCGCCTCGGGCCGCGGGTGCGCATCGAGCCGGTCGACGGGGCCCGGCACGACGTCTTCCTCTCCGACGCGGACGCCCGCGCCCGTGCCCTGCGCATCCTGGACGACTGGCTGGACCACCTCCCGCTACGATGAGCGCGACCCCGGCGGTGAGGAGGGACGGGATGCCCGCACCAGTGCGTGATCTGCGCTCCCAGGCGCAGAAGATGCGTCGGGCGGCGGACCGCCTCACCCTGCTCCGCCTGCGCCTGGCGAACTCCCTCGGAGAGCTCTCCCGCTCGGAGGACGCCCCGACCCGGCGCTTCGGCGAGGACCTGCTGGACCGCTGGACCGGGCAGGAGTACGCGGAGCTGGGGCGCCTCAGCAGCGGCCTGCGCGGCGCGGCGGGCCGGCTCGAGCGGGCCGCCCTCGCCGAGGAGCGGGTCAGCGGCCGACGCCTCGGCGGCTACGCGGGGGCGGGCTTCCTGGGCCGCGGCGACGACGCGCACCGGCACGTGGACGAGGTGGCCGAGTTCATCGGCACCCGGGAGGGAGCGAGCATCGGCGGCTATCCGCTCGCGACCGAGTCCGCGGCGGTGCTCCCCGCCCATCCCTCGCACACGCTCGGGATCGACACCCCGGACTACGACGAGCGGGACGGGGACGACGAGGGCTGAGCAGGCCCCGAGGAGCGGGCCATCGCGGCCGCGATCGCGATCCCGCCGCCGACCAGCGGCACCACGAGGGTCACGATGGCCAGCAGCAGCATCGCCGCGGCGGCGTCCGCCGCGACCACCCCGAGCCCGACGAGCGCCGCCGCGCCGACGGTCTCGGTGATCCCCGCCCCGCCCGGCGTCAGCGGGACGAGTGCGAGCACGCGGCCGAGGGCGAAGAGGGCGATGGTCAGCAGCAGCGGCACCTCCACGCCGGCGGCACGCAGGGCGAGGAGCAGTGCCGTCCACTGCGCGATACGTGCGGCGAGCGTGGGCAGGGCGAGGGCGAGGGGCCGCCGCCGCAGCAGGTCCACGAGGGCGTCCCGCTGGGCGAGGACGCCCTCGGTGGGGATCGCGTCACCCAGCTGGGCGAGGCGCTCGAGCACCGCCGCGAGCACTCTGCGGCGCAGGCCGAGGCCGGTCAGGGCCAGGGCGAGGACGCTCCCCGCCACGGCGAGGACCGCCGCCCAGATCCCGCCCGGCAGGGGCAGCGCCGTCGCCGAGAGGGCGTAGGCGCCGAGACCCAGCAGGGGGACGAGGATCGAGGAGACCACGAGGTCCACGAGGGAGGCGGCGAGGATCCCCGTGAGGATCGCGCCGACGGCGACTCCGGTCCGGCGCAGCAGCCAGCCCAGCAGCCCGAGGCCCAGGACGGTCCCCCCGGGGAGGGCGAGACCGAGTCCGGTCGCCGCGGCATGCGCCGGCACGACCGCCCCCAGCCGGGACCCGGCCACGGCCGTGCGCACGGTGACGGCCTCGAGCACGAGCGCCGCGGCGCCCAGGACGAGCATCGCCGGCAGCGCCCAGGCGGGCATCGTGGTGAGGGCCTCGAGGATCAGCGGCCAGGTGGCGCCGGTCGCCCAGGGCAGCGCCCAGGCCAGCATCGCGAGCACCAGCAGCACGGACAGCGCGGCCGCGACCGCACGGGCGGGGGAGACCCGGGGAGGGGTCGGGGTCTCGAACTCCTCGGCGAGCTCCGCGAGGAAGGGAGCCGGGGTCTCGGGAGCAGGGTCGTCGGCCGCGGACATGCGGCGATTCTCGCACGGTCCGGAGCGGGTCCTCCCAGGTGGCGGACCGTAATCTGGACGCATGTCGATCCTCCTCTCCGTCCTCGTCGCCCTCCATCTGATCTGCTGGGCCGTCGGCCTCGGCACCTGGGTCGCGGCCGCCCGCACCCGCACCCCGAACCCGGGCATGGCCCACGCGATCGCCGGGGCCCTGGTGCTCGGGATCATCCTCGCCGCGCTGGTCTCCGTGCTCGGCGACCCGAACCACCTCAAGCTCGGCATCAAGCTCCTGGTCGGGATCGCCGCCGCCGTCCTGGCCTACATCGCGAACCGCCGCCGCGAGCAGACCCCGTCGGCCGTGTGGTTCAGCATCCCGCTGGCGATCATCGTCAACGTGTTCGTCGCCGTGCTCGTCTGACCCTCGCTCTATCCTGAGGTCCTCATGAATTCCCTCTTCGACGATCTCTCCCTGCCCGACGCCTTCCGCCGCCTGGACGGCGTGGAGGTCGCGCCCCCGTCCGGCGGTGGAGCGCCTGCCGTCGGGGCGGAGCCGCCGCTCGACGAGGAGATCCCGCCCCACGAGGAGGAGGCGCCCCCGGAGGAGGACGCTCCGCCGGAGGAGGACGAGCCCCCATACGCTGAGCTGCCCCCGTCGCCCGTGCTCGCCCCGGCGCTCGCGCGCGCCGCAGCGCCCGCCGGGGACCTCGCGGGCCTCGTCGACGATCTCAACCCCGCCCAGCGCGAGGCGGTCGAGCACCGGGGGAGCCCGCTGCTGATCGTCGCGGGCGCCGGCTCGGGCAAGACCCGCGTGCTCACCCGGCGCATCGCCCACCTGCTGCGCACCCGCGAAGCGCTGCCGGGGGAGATCCTCGCGATCACCTTCACGAACAAGGCGGCCGCCGAGATGCGCGAGCGGGTCGAGGAGCTCGTCGGCCCGATCGCCCGCAGCATGTGGGTCTCGACCTTCCACAGCGCCTGCGTGCGGATCCTGCGGCGCGACGCCGCGGCCGCGGGCCTGAAGAGCTCCTTCACGATCTACGACAGCGCGGATTCCCTCCGGCTGATCACCACGATCGCCAAGGACCTCGAGCTCGACACCAAGAAGCACGCCCCGCGGATGATCGCCTCGCGGATCTCGTCGCTGAAGAACGACCTCGTGGACCCGATCGACTTCGCGGACCGCGCCGAGCTCTCGAAGGACGGCTTCGACCAGACCCTCTCGCGGATCTACACGAACTACACCGAGCGCCTGCGCCAGGCGAACGCCGTCGACTTCGACGACCTGATCGGGCTGACGGTCACGCTGCTGCGCGAGAACCCCGCGATCCGCGAGGGCTACCGGCGTCGCTTCCGCCACCTCATGGTCGACGAGTACCAGGACACCAACACGGCCCAGTACCAGCTGGTGCGCGAACTGGTCGGCGACGACCCGCACGCCTCCCTCACCGTGGTGGGCGACTCCGACCAGTCGATCTACGCCTTCCGCGGCGCGACCATCCGCAACATCATCGAGTTCGAGCAGGACTTCCCGTCCGCGCGCACGATCGTGCTGGAGCAGAACTACCGCTCGACGCAGAACATCCTCAGCGCCGCCAACGCGCTGATCTCCGGCAACCAGGGCCGCCGCGAGAAGAATCTGTGGACCGACCAGGGCTCGGGCGAGAAGATCACGCTCTACGTCGCGGACGACGAGCAGTCGGAGGCCCGCTACATCGGTCGGCAGATCGACGCGCTCGTCGACGACGGCCGCACCGCCGGGGACGTGGCGATCTTCTACCGCGCCAACGCCCAGTCCCGCGCGCTCGAGGACCAGCTGATCCGCGTGGGCCTGCCCTACCGGGTGGTCGGCGGCACCCGCTTCTACGAGCGCCGCGAGATCAAGGACGCCGTCGCCTACCTGCAGGTGCTGGGCAACCCGGCCGACGAGATCAACCTCCGCCGCATCCTCAACGTCCCCAAGCGCGGCATCGGGGACCGGGCCGAGGCCGCGATCGCGATGCTCGCCGAGCGGGAGCGGATCGGCTTCGGCGAGGCGCTGCGCCGCGCCGAGGAGGCCCCCGGGATCGCGACCCGCTCGCTGAACGCCGTGCGGGTGTTCGTAGCGATGCTCGAGGACCTCCAGGCCCAGGCTGAGCGGGGCGACGGCCCCGCCGAGCTGCTCGAGGCCGTGTTGACCCGCTCCGGCTACTACGCCGAGCTGCAGGGCAGCGACGACCCCCAGGACGAGTCGCGCCTGGAGAACCTCGCCGAACTGCTCTCCGTCGCCGCCGAGTTCGAGGCCCAGGTCGAGGCGGAGGCGGCGATCGCGAGCGAGCTCGAGGAGGAGGACGGCATCTCTGCAGACCCCGCCGCCTCGCTGCTGGACCGCTTCCTGGAGAAGGTCTCGCTGGTCGCCGATGCAGACCAGCTGCCCGGTGCCGAGGACCAGTTCGTCACCCTCATGACCCTGCACACCGCGAAGGGCCTCGAGTTCCCGGTGGTGTTCCTGACCGGCATGGAAGACGGCACCTTCCCGCACAACCGCACCCTCTCGGATCCCGATGAGCTCGAGGAGGAGCGGCGCCTCGCCTACGTGGGCATCACCCGGGCGCGCGAGAAGCTGTACCTGACCCGGGCGCAGATGCGCGCCACCTGGGGACAAGCGCAGTTCATGCCCGCCAGCCGCTTCCTCGACGAGGTGCCTGAGGAGACCCTCGACGTGGCCCGCGCCGGCTCGACCCTGAGCGGCGCCGGTTACTCCTCCGGCGGCTACGGCGGGTCCTCCTCCGGCGGCTACGGCGGGGGTGGCCGACGGGGCCCCTCGTTCAGCGGCGGGATCGGCGGCGGTCGCTCCGATGTGAAGCGGCCGAGCCTCGGGTCGGGGCGCAAGCCCACCCCGGCCGCCTCGCTGCCGCAGCTCGCGCCGGGGGACCGGGTCACCCACGACTCCTTCGGGATGGGCACGGTGACGGAGGTCGCCGGTCAGGGCGACAAGACCCAGGTCGAAGTGCAGTTCAAGGCCCCGCACGGCACCAAGCGCCTGCTGCTGCGCTACGCGCCGATCACCAAGCTCTGAGCCCCCTCGCGCCGCCCGGCCCGCGGCTCAGGCGGTGACGCGGATCAGCGCCCGCGCCCCGCGCTCCATCTCCACGAAGGAGTGGTTCACGGCGGTGTAGGTGCCCGGCTCGTCGAAGACCAGCTCCACGAAACCGCCCTGAGCGGCGGCGAGGTCGAGCGCCTGCGCCCCGCCGCCGCTGCCGTCCTCGGGGCGCAGCAGGTAGGCGCCCTCCTTGAAGACGGTGTCGAAAACGCCGCCCACCACGTGGAAGGAGATCCCGCGCGAAGGGCCCGCGGCGAGCACCCAGAGTCGCACCCGCTCACCCACCCGGGCCTCGAGCGGGGCATGGACGTACTGGGTGGCGTGGCCGTTGAACACGGTGAGGTCGGGCTTCTCGGCGGCGATCTTCGCGGGGCTGACCGGCAGGGCGCCCTCGTGCATCGCCGACTCGGAGCCCGCTGCGCCGGCCGGGACGAGATAGTGCTCCGACTGGACCAGCACGTACTCGCGGTCGGCGGCGGCGAGCTCCGGCGGCGGGACCACGAGCGCCCCGATCATCCCGGCGGCGAGGTGCACCGACATCGGCATGGTGGAGCAGTGGTAGAGCCAGATCCCGGCATGGTCGGTGGTGATCGAGTACTCGAGCCGCTCGCCCGGCGGGATCGTCCGCATCACCGGATCAGGCGCGACGCGACCGGCGTGCAGGTCGAGGGAGTGCCCCATCGACCCGTTGTTGACGAGGTCGACGGTGAGCCGGGCTCCGAGCTCGGAGCGCAGCACGGGCCCGACGACGGTGCCGTCGTACGTCATCGCGTCCAGGGTGACCCCGGGAGCGATCTCGGCGGCGACCTCGGTGACCTCGAGCGTGAGCCGCTGCGGAGTGACCGGGGGCGCGGGGAGACGCGCATCGCGCGTCGTGTAGCCCGATCCGGGCGCGGCGGTCATGTCGGCGGGCACGCGGGCCAGCTCGTCGGCACCGGAGCCGGTGCCGTGGGCCGCATCGCCCTCGGTCGCTCCCGGAGACGCACCGGTCGCGACGACGGTGAGGGTCATGCCCATCGCGCGGTGGCCGACGATCGAGCACCAGCCCTCCAGATCGTGGGTGACCACCCCGCCGTCGAGGACGGTCGACGCGCCCGGCTGCAGGCGGCCGGACGAGGCGCCGGTGGCGAGGACGAGGTCGTGCACGTCGTGGGGGTCGTCGTTGCTCAGTTCGATCACCAGGGTGTTCCCGACGGGGACGTCGAGCCGGTCGGGAACGAAGCGCATCTCGGCCATCGACACCGCGATCGTGGTCGTCTCCCCGGTGGGCGACACCGCCGTGGTGGTTCCGACGCCCGCACCCGCCGAGGACGGGAGGGAGCCCTGGGCACGGTCGAGGGAACCGCCGAGCGCGGTGGCCCCGAGCACCGAGCCGAGGCCCAGCAGCGCCCCGGTGAGCGCGCGTCGCTCCAGGCGGGGAGTGAGCTGCTCGACGGCGGGAGCGGGGGGATGCGACGTCGGGGACTCCAAGGACACGGGCACGGCGCCACGGTGGCGCCGGTTCTCCCGGACGGCGAGCACCATCAGCACCACGAACGCCAGCAGCATCGCGAGGCCGAGCAGGGAGAGGATCACGCGGGAGAGCGAGCCGAAGCCCGAGACCTCCGCCGTGCCGAGCGTGAGCGCGGAGAACAGCGCCCCGGACCCGGCGGTGCCCGCCTCGGCGAGCACGAACAGGGCGACGACCAGGTTGTAGGCGACCACGCGCAGCACGGCTCCGCGGCTCATCACGGCGAGACCCGCCGACGTCGCCCGGGGACCGCCGCCCAGGGTCACCGGCAGCAGATGGCTCATCGCACCGAACAGCACCTGCAGCAGGAAGCCGGCGACGAACGGGACGGTGAGCTGCTGGACGTCGGCGGCGACGAGCGACGTCACCATCTGCGCATCGGCCGACCGCCACCACATCATCAGCAGTCCCGTCGTCGCGACGACGAACCAGCCCATCCCGGCGGCGATCGACAGGATCGGGAACAGCGCCGGCGGCACCCGGTGATCCTGGCGCGCACCCTGCACGGCGACCCGCACCAGGGTCATCGCGACGGCCGCGAACGAGCCGAGATAGCCGAGGAGCGCGGCGCAGCCGATCAGGGTCGAGCCCGTCAGCGCCCCGGCGACCGCGAGAAGGACCGCGAGCAGCATCCCCAGCAGCCCGCCCGAGGCGCGCTGCGCCGCGTCGACCGGGAGGCGCGTGCGCAGCACGGTCGGCCACAGCGTCAGCAGCGTCCCCGTGACCGTGAGCCCCACGAAGCCCAGTACGTTCACGACCTGATGGGCGAGCAGCAGCCGGCCCTGCCAGGGCTCGCCCGGGCTGAAGGCCATCACCGCGCCGAGCACGGCACCGACGGGCAGCAGGCACGCCGCTGCGACGTAGGTGCGGACCGTGGCGGCGAAGCGAGGGGCCAGGGCCGCCTGGATCTGGGCCCCGAGCGCCGCGGCGTACCAGAGCAGCGCCGCGGAGACGGCCAGCGCGCCGAAGACCACGAGCCACGGCCACTCCGGCAGCATCCCCGCGATCGTCAGCATCACGCCGACGGTCAGCAGGCGCAGCCGGGCGAGCTGCCTGCCCCGCGTCTCCTCGGCCAGACGGGTCTTCAGCAGCGCCTCCGCGACGTGCTGCCCCCAGATCATGATCGACGTGGTGATCAGCCCCAGCGTGACCATGTGGACCATCAGCCAGCGCGCCTGCGGCACCCACTGGTGCCCGATCACCACGAGGACGAGGGCGAGCATCCACAGGAGCACGGGGCGGGAGGCGCGGCGATGCCAGGCGCCGCGCCCGGCGGCGGGACCTGCGGGACGACGGGGAGCGGCGGGGGAGGACGGCACGGTCGGGAGCACCTCGGGGCAGGAGGAGGTCGCCGCGGCGGCGGCGGTCCGGGCAGGGGCGGAACAGGGCCGCTCCAGGCTAGGCCCGGGCGCTCGCGCTCCGGTCGGCGAAGGTCCCGTGGGCGAGGGTCCCGTGGCGCGCCCGGGGCGGCCTCAGCCTCTGCCGGTGCCGTCGTCGGCGTCGCGACGTCGCGCGGAGAAGACGGACACGCCGGCGGAGAGCACCATGATCACGAGCACCGCGATGACCACCCCGGTGAAGGGGATCGGGATCCCCGCCGCGGCGAGCACCGCCCAGATCGCGAGCAGCGAGGCGCCGATCAGCACGGCGTCGCGGACGGCCCGCAGCAGGCGGGGGATCAGGTTCGCCCGCTTCACCCGCCGCTCGGCGACGGTGTAGTAGGCGGCGGCGTCCTTCTGGAGCCGCTCCCCGAGGGGCCGCTCCTCGCGTGCGGTGCGCGGCCGCTCCTCGCCGGCGCCGGCCTCGAGGGCCTTCCCGGCGGCGCGCACGTAGCCGGCGACGTCGGGCCCCTGCTTGCGGGCGGTGTTCCGCGCCGCCTTCGCGTAGGTCTTCCAGTCGGACATCAGCGGTCCTCCTCGCGCCAGCGGATGTCGCCGCCTCCCCGAGGAGCGGGGGAGCGGGGCCGACGAGCACGGTAGTCGGCGTAGTAGGAGAGCCCGACGTTCAGGCCGATGGTGATCAGCAGCGAGAGCATGAAGCTCGCGAAGGTCGAGCGCAGACCCGCCATGCGCAGCACGATGAAGAGCACGCCGATGGTGACCACGCTGATGACGAGGTGGTCCTTGATGCGCCCCAGGAGGCTGCGGGAGCGTCGGCTCATCCCGGCATGGTAGCGGCGCCACCTGGACGCCGCGCGGACGGAAGGCGCATTCCTGATCGCGACGTGAGACTCCGCGCACACTGCTCCGGGCGGCGGTCCGCAGGGCCCGAGCGCGTTAGGCTGGCCGTGTTCCCAGGGGCGGCATCGAGGCCGAAGGCGGCCTGCCGCCCGCTGCCGACATCGAGAGGAATGCACCCCGTGGACCTGTTTGAGTACCAGGCCCGCGATCTCTTCGAGAAGCACGGCGTGCCCGTGCTCGGAGGAGTCGTCGCGGAGGATCCGGCCACTGCCAAGGCTGCCGCCGAGCAGCTCGGCACCCCGGTCGTCGTCGTCAAGGCGCAGGTGAAGACCGGAGGCCGCGGCAAGGCCGGCGGCGTGAAGATCGCGAAGTCCCCCGAGGAGGCGGAGCAGAAGGCCGCCGAGATCCTCGGCATGGACATCAAGGGCCACACCGTGCACCGCGTCATGGTCGCCGCCGGGGCGGACATCGCCGAGGAGTACTACTTTTCGCTGCTGCTGGACCGCGCGAACCGCAACTACCTCGCCATGTGCTCCGTCGAGGGCGGCATGGAGATCGAGCAGCTCGCCGTCGAGCGACCCGAGGCCCTGGCCCGCGTGGCCGTGGACCCGAACGTGGGCATCGACGCGGCGAAGGCGCAGGAGATCGTCGAGGCCGCGCGCTTCGACGCCGAGACCGGCGCCAAGGTCGCCCCCGTGCTGCAGAAGCTGTGGGACGTCTACCGCGAGGAGGACGCGACCCTGGTCGAGGTCAACCCGCTGGTCAAGACCGGCGCCGGGGAGATCGTGGCCCTCGACGGCAAGGTCACCCTCGACGACAACGCGGAGTTCCGCCACGAGGATCACGCGGCCCTGGTCGACACCAAGACCGAGGACCCGCTGGAGGCGAAGGCCAAGGCCCTCGACCTCAACTACGTCAAGCTCGACGGCGAGGTCGGCATCATCGGCAACGGTGCGGGCCTGGTCATGTCCACCCTCGACGTCGTCGCCTACGCCGGCGAGGCGCACGGGGTGAAGCCCGCCAACTTCCTCGACATCGGCGGCGGCGCGAGCGCCGAGGTGATGGCCAACGGCCTCGACGTCATCCTCGGCGACGAGCAGGTCACCGCGGTGTTCGTGAACGTCTTCGGCGGCATCACCGCCTGCGACGCGGTCGCCAACGGCATCGTCGGCGCCCTGCAGAAGCTCGGCGACGCCGCCACCAAGCCGCTCGTCGTGCGCCTCGACGGCAACAACGTCGAGGAGGGTCGCAAGATCCTCGCCGACTTCGCGCACCCCCTCGTCACCCAGGCCGACACCATGGACGGCGGTGCCGCGAAGGTCGCCGCGGCCGCCGCAGGAAAGTGAGCAGCACCCGACATGTCTATCTTCCTTGATGAGAACAGCAAGGTCATCGTCCAGGGCATGACGGGCTCGGAGGGCATGAAGCACTCCCAGCGCATGCTCGACTCCGGCACCCAGATCGTCGGCGGCGTGAACCCGCGCAAGGCCGGGCAGTCCGTCTCCTTCGAGGGCGGCCACGAGGTGCCCGTCTTCGGCACCGTGAAGGAGGCCATGGAGGCCACCGGCGCGAACGTCTCGGTGGTCTTCGTGCCGCCGAAGTTCGCGAAGGATGCGGCGCTCGAGGCGATCGATGCGGCGATGCCGCTCCTGGTGGTCATCACCGAGGGCATCCCGGTCAAGGACTCCGCCGAGTTCTTCAACTACGCCCAGTCGAAGGGCACCACACGCATCATCGGCCCGAACTGCCCGGGCCTGATCAGCCCCGGGAAGTCCAACGCCGGCATCACCCCGGCGAACATCACCGGTGCGGGCAAGCTGGGCCTGGTCTCCAAGTCTGGCACCCTGACCTACCAGATGATGTACGAGCTGGCCGACATCGGCTTCACCACCGCCATCGGCATCGGCGGCGACCCGGTCATCGGCACCACCCACATCGACGCCCTCGAGGCGTTCGAGAAGGACCCGGATACCGTGGGCGTCGTGATGATCGGCGAGATCGGCGGCGACGCCGAGGAGCGTGCCGCCGCGTACATCAAGGACAACATGACCAAGCCCGTCGTCGGCTACGTCGCGGGCTTCACCGCCCCCGAGGGCAAGACCATGGGCCACGCCGGCGCGATCGTCTCCGGGTCCGCCGGCACCGCGCAGGCGAAGAAGGAGGCCCTCGAGGCCGCCGGCGTCAAGGTGGGCAAGACCCCCACCGAGACCGCCGACCTCATGCGCGAGATCATCAAGGGCCTTTCCTGACCCCCTTCTGAGCGGGAGCGTCACGCGCTCCTGAGCGCCTGCGGCAGCACAGCGCCCCGGACCCCGAGCGGGTTCGGGGCGCTGCGTCGTCCGGAGCCCGTCCGCGATCGGGGAGGAGTGCCGATCGTCGCCCGACGTAGGGGGTCCGGCGGGGGAGCGCTCGAGGAGGATGAGGACGTGACCCCCGCTGACGCCGGCTCTTCCGCGCCCCGCCCTCCGGATGCCCGCGCCGCTCGCCCGGCCCCCGCCGACCGGCCCGCCGTCGTCGGCGCCCTTATCTCGCTGTTCGTCCTCGCGATCGGCGTGACGATCGGGCTGAACCCCGAGGGCGTCGTCTTCTCCCGCGATCCGGGCTACGCCCCGATGCCGGTGCCGCTGCTGATCGTGCCCGCTCTGCTCGCGATCGCGCTCACCCTGCTGCTGCCGCGCGGCCGCGGCGACGCGGAGGTGGGTGTGCGCCGGCCCCGCGCCCTGCGCGCCGAGACCGCGATGCTGGTGATCCTCGCCTGCGGCTTCCCGCTGCTGGTGCCGCTGCTGCCCACCGACGAGGACTACGTGCTGCTCAAGGCCGTGATGTTCCTCGTCGTGCCGATGACGATTCTCGCGCTGTCCGCCCGGCGCCGTGGGTCGTCGATCGCGATCGGACGCCCCGAGGTGCGCCGGTGGCTGATCGTTCTGCCCGCGCTGGCGCTCGGCGTGCTTTCCACCGTCGGACCCTTCTCCTCGGGAGGACCCTCGAGCTGGCCGCCGCTCGCCCTGCTGCTGATCGCCGCGACGGCCACCGCGATCACCGCCGGCTTCGGCGAGGAAATCCTGTACCGACGCCTGCTGCAGACCCGCCTCGAGGCGCTCGTCGGCTCCGGGACCGGGCTGCTGCTCACCGCGATCCTCTTCGCCCTGATGCACGTCCCCAGCCATGGCGATGGGTCGCTGTGGGCGAGCACGGCGCAGTCCCTGGCCATGCAGGGGACCACCGGGATCGCGCTGGGCCTGATGTGGCGGCGCTGGCGACGGCTCTGGGTGTGCGTCCTCGCGCACCTGCTCCTCAACGGCTTCGCTGTGCTCCTGCACCTCGTCGATCTGCTCGTCTGATTGGGATGGGCGGGATGGGTCGGGACGGGTCGGGCCGTGACCGCTCCGCCGCCCGCGAACGGGGCCCCGCCCGTCAGCCGGGCGGATAAGCTGGACGACGCCAGTCGCGCCGACCGAGGAGGGCCTGTGTCCGGAGATCTCATCGACACCACCGAGATGTACCTGAAGACGGTGTTCGAGCTCCACGAGGCGGGGGTCGCGCCGATGCGGGCGCGGATCGCGGAGCGCCTCGGCCACTCCGGCCCCACGGTCTCGCAGACGGTCGCCCGCATGGAGCGCGACGGTCTGCTGCATCTCGACGACCAGCGCCGCATCCGGCTCACCCGGCAGGGCGAGGAGATCGCGACCGACGTCATGCGGAAGCACCGCCTCGCCGAGCGTCACCTGCTGGACGTCATCGGGCTCGACTACCCGCACGTCCACGAGGAGGCGTGTCGCTGGGAGCACGTGATGAGCCTCGAGGTCGAGCAGCGCATCGCCGCGCAGATCCGGCCGCCCTACGTCGATCCCTACGGCAACCCGATCCCGGGCCTCGCGGCCCTCGGGATCGACGAGACCGTGCTCACCCTCGAGGGTAAAGACTCCGCCCCCGCCGTCTCGGAGCTCGTGGAGGTGGTCGCCGACGGCGAGACCCGTGCCGTGCGCCTCGAGCGGATCGGCGAGCGGGTGCAGTCCGACGTCGCACTGCTCGGCGAACTCGCACGTCAGGGCATGATCCCCGGAGCGGACCTCGAGGTCGAGCGACTCGCCTCCACCCTCGTGCTGCGCGGCCCCGAAGGGGGAGAGGTCGCGGTCACCGAGGTAGTCGCCGGACAGCTCCACGTCAGCCTGCCGACCGCTCGGTAAAGGCTCCGTCAAGCTCTCCCCAGAACCTTTCGGTCGAGCTGTCCCGAAGCCCGCTCAGCTCCTAGTCTCGGGGTGCACCGCGGGACCAGGACTCACGGTGACCCGCCCGGAACGCCCCATCGCGCACCGGATCGGAAAGCGAGACGCCGAGAGCGCGAGGACCACGGTCCAGGGGCAGGGAGCTGAACGTGTCGAAGACTGCGATGAACACCCACCGCCGTGCCATGCGCCCGGTGACCCCGGCCGTGCGCGCCGGGCGCGCCGCCGCCGGGACCGCGATGGCCGCCGCCATGCTGCTCGGCGGTGCCGCCGCCGCGACCGCGGATCCCGCCGCCGAGGCCCCCGCCGCCCCGCAGGCCGACGCCGCCCCCGCCGTGCTCACCCCCGTGAGCGCCCCCGCCGTCGGCATCCCCGCCGCCGAGGCGTCCGCGAGCGCCGCGACCGTGATCGCCCCTGCCGCGACCATCTCCATCGAGCTGCCCGAGCCCGAGCCCGAGCCCGAGCCCGTCGTCGAGGAGACCCCGGCGGAGGACCAGGACGAGCAGGAGGGCACCTCGGAGGAGACCGAGTCCCGCGACGAGGACGAGTCCGCGGACCGCTCCACCGAGCGCGAGAGCCGTGAGGAGTCCTCCGACGCGGACGAGTCCGACTCCGATGAGTCCTCCTCCGACGAGGAGTCCTCCGACGAGGGGTCCTCCGAGGACGAGGAGCAGAGCGAGGCTCCGGCTTCTGCCGCGAAGGGCAGCTCGGTCCTCGCCACCGCCCGCTCCGGCATCGGCACCCCCTACGTCTACGGCGGCTCCTCGCCCTCGGGCTGGGACTGCTCCGGCTTCGTGCAGTGGGTCTACGCCCAGCACGGCATCAACCTCCCCCGCACTGCGGGCGCGCAGGCCGCCGCCGGGACCGTCATCCCCCGCTCCGAGGCTCGCCCCGGCGACCTGGTCTACAAGCCCGGCCACATCGGCATCTACGCCGGCGGCAACCAGTTCGTCGACGCCGGCAACTCCCGCGTGGACACCTCCGAGCGCAAGATCTACTCCGGCGACTGGACCTTCATCCGCGTCGGCTGATCGCTCCCGCGCCGTTCCGGCCCCGCCTCCCCACCGGGAGGCGGGGCCGCTCCCGTTCCCGGGAGAGGGCCGGGTACCGTGGAGCGGTGCCGACCTCACGCGCTCTCGATCCCGTCCGCGACCTCCTCGCCACGGTGCTGCTGCTCGTCGCGACGGTGCTGGGGGCGGCGTGGCTCCCCGCCGTCTGGCTCGAGGAGAACGTCGTGGACCAGGAGGGCTTCCTGGCGATCGCGAAGCCGCTCGGCTCCGATCCGGAGCTGCAGCGCGAGCTCTCCGACTCCGCCGTCGAGGAGGTGCTCGGGAACGAGAGGGTGCCCGGCTGGCTCGCGGACTCGATCCGGCCGACCCTCGAGGAGCAGGCCGCGAGACTCACCGGAACCGGCGGCTACCAAGCCGTCTGGGACGAGGCGATGGTCCAGCTCCACGGGGCCCTGTTCACCCCCGGCGGGAGCCCCGTCGACGTCGACCTCGCGCCCTTGGCCGATGAGATGCTCACCGCCGTGGAGGACGCGGTGCCCTTCGTGAGCGTGCCCCGCCCCGAGGACCTCACCATCACCCTGTTCACCGTCCCGGACGTACCGTTGCTCTCCCGAGCCGAGGTGCTCGACCCCTGGGCGCACCGGCTCGGGCCGATCGCCCTGGTGCTCGCCGCCCTCGCCCTGCTGCTCGGCGCGCATCGCCGGATCCTGCTGGTCCTCGCCGGGCTCGGCGGGATCGCCGCCGGGCTCGGCGACTGGTTCCTGGCGCAGCGGATAGAGCAGGTCGTCCCCGACCAGATCGACCAGGCCGCCGTCCTGGGGTCGATCGTGCAGGCGTTCCAGGAGCGCTTCGCGGCGGAGGTGGGGCCCTCGGCGGTGATCCTGCTCGGCGTGGGCGCCCTGCTGGCCGCCGCCGGGCTGGTCCTGCTGGGTCTGCGCCACCGCAGCTGAGGGGCGCGGCGGGAGGCCGGAGCCGCCCGCCAGCGGATCACTGCCGCCCGTCGGCGGATCAGAGCAGGCCGAGCCGCTCGAAGGCGGCGAGCACGCCGTGCTCGGCCGGAGGCGGCACTTCGAGATCCGCAGCGGCGAGGACCTCGGCGCGCGACCCCCGGATGGCGACCCCCGTGCCGGCGGCGCGGAGCATGCCCAGGTCGTTCATCCCGTCGCCGATCGCGATCGTGTCGGCGACGGGCACCCCGAGGTGCTCGGCGAGGAGGAGCAGGCCCTGGGCCTTGTCCACCCCTGCGAGATGCAGCTCGCCCGAGCCGAGGCCGTCCGGGGAGATGGAGTTGGGCAGCGCCCCGAGCTCGGGGCCGATCTCCTCCGCGAGGGCCTCGATCGGCACGGGCGAGCTCCAGACGGTGATCTTCGCGGCCGGCACCTCCGCGAGGCGATCGGTGGTCCTCACCGCGGCGAGGAGGTCCGCGGTGCCGCGGCCGCGATCCCCCTCGGCGGGGACCACCGAGCGGCGGGGACGCTCGCGCAGCTGGTGCGCGGACCGCTCGGTGCACCACAGGGCTTCGGGGGCCTCGAGCACGAAGGCTGCGCCGTGCGCCTCGAGCACGTGGACCGCCCGCGCGGTGACCTCCGGGGGCAGACGCTCATCGCGCAGCAGCTCCGCGCCGATCCGCACGTGAGCTCCGGCGGAGGTGATCCAGCCGTCGAAGAGTGCGGCGACGTCCTCCGCGACGATCGATCCCGGGCGCCCCGTCGACAGCAACACCGCATGTCCGGCCGCCCGGGCGGCCAGCACCGCCTCGGCCTGGGTGCGGGGTACGACGCCGTGCCGGGCGAGCGTCCCGTCGAAGTCGAGGAAGGCGGCGCGACGGCGCAGTGCGGGAGTCTCGCGAGGCTCCGACCGCTCGCGGGCGCCGACGGGGGCTCCCGCGCCGGGGGGCGCTGCGGGGACGGACGACGGGGCGGAAAGGGACACGGCGCTCCTGGACGGTCTCGGCGGCGGTGAGGCCGCACGGCGGCACGGAGCCTCCAGCCTAGGCGACGTGGACGTGCCGGCGGCGGTCGCCTCAGCGGAGGCGGTGCGCGCTGAGCCGCACGTCGAGGCGCACGGCGAGTCCGTCCGTGGACGCGAGGGCGGCCCCGACGGTCGCGGGATCGACGTGGCGGGCGCTCGGTGTCATCGCCACCAGATCCTGCGCCTGCTCGGCGGTGAGGACGAGCTCGCTGTGCACCTCGCGCTCCGCGACGAGGGTGAACAGCGGATCGAGTGCGCGGTGCAGTCGCTCCTCCTTGCGCGGGTCGACCGAGACCATCCCCGGCACCACCTCGCGCAGCTCCGCCAGATGAGCTTCCGCGGGGCGCGCCACCAGCAGGGCTCCGCCCGGGCGCAGCACCCGCGCGAACTCTCCCGGGTTCCGCGGCGCGAAGACGTCCAGGAGCAGGTCGACGGACCCGGTGGCCAGCGGGAAGGGGGCGAACACGTCCCCGGTCACCGCGGCGGCTCGCTCGTGGGCTCGCGCCGCGGAGCGCAGCGAGCGGGCCGACGTGTCCAGTCCCAGGCCCGCGGCCCCGTCGAAGCGCTCGAGCATCCCGGCCAGGTACCAGCCGGGTCCGCAGCCGGCGTCGAGCACCGTCGAGCCTCCGCCCCGCAGGGCGGGGACGGTCGCCTCGGCGAGATCCCCGAGAGCGGTGAGCAGCGGGTCGTAGGCGCCGGTGGCGAGGAATCGTTCGCGGGCCCGCGCCATCGACTCGTCATCGCCGGAGACCGCTCCGGCTCCGCCGAGCAGCGAGACGTAGCCCGCGCGGGCCCGGTCGAAGCTGTGCCGCTGCGGGCAGCGCAGGGAGCGCCCGTCGGCCGCGAGGGTGCCGGCGCAGGTGGGGCAGCGCAGCAGCGGGAGCCAGGCGGCGAGCGCGGGAGGGAGATCGGCGGGGGAGGGGGTCACCCGTGCTCAGGCCCGCTTGACCAGGGAGAGCTCGAACTCGAGCTGGATGCTCTCGGAGACCAGCAGGCCGCCCGAGTCCAGAGGGGTGTTCCAGGAGATGCCCCAGTCGCGACGGTCGATGCGACGGCTGCCCTCGAGGCCCGCGCGGACCGCGCCGAAGGGGTCGTTCTCGATGCCCACGAGGCGCAGCGGCACCGCGAGATCGCGGGTCACGTCGCGGATGGTCAGGGCGCCGTCCACGATCCAGCTGTCCTCGTCGACCTCCTCGATGCGACGGGCCACGAAGGTCATCTCCGGGTAGGTCCCGACGTCGAAGAAGTCCGCGCTGCGCAGGTGCTCATCGCGCTGCGGGGTGCGCGTGTCGATGCTCGCCATCTGCACGGTGAGGGTCGCGGACGAGGCGGAGGGGTCCTCCACATCGAGCACCAGCGTGCCGCTGACCTCGTTGAACGCCCCCCGTACCTTGGTGACCATGGCGTGACGAGCGGCGAAGCCGATGCGGGTGTGGGTGGGATCGATGTCCCAGGTCCCGGACAGCGCGGAGTCGGTCATGGTGGCCTTTACTGGTCGGAGGCGGTCCGCGGGGAGGGGCGGCACCGCCGGGGGTCGGGGGTCGTGAGGCCCCCGGGTCACGGTGTTCGACTGCCTGGTCGATCGACGGAAACCTACCAGGGCCCCGGGGCGGGGTCCATGTCGCCCGATCCTCGACCGTAGTGCCGAGCGATCCGAGAGGTGTGCCGAGCGGTCGGGCGGCAGAGCGGCGACGGGCCGCGGCGCCTCAGCCGCGGCCCGTGCCCGGAGCGGCCTCGTTCCGCGCCCGGGCCGCCTCGAACAGGGAGAGGTCGTGAGAGGTGACGATCCGCGCCTCCGGGTCCCGGGCGAGGGCACGCAAGCGCCTCTGGGTGCGGTGCATCATGCGCGGATCCTGCGCGACGAGCGTCTGGCGCAGCCGCACGTCGAGACGCAGCCGACCCGTGCGCAGCGTGCGCGCGTCGAGCGCCGCATCCCCGATGTGCAGCAACCACCCCTCGGGCGTCGGCACCGCGACCCCGGCGTGGCCGGGCGTGTGACCGGGCAGCGGCACCAGCGGCAGCCCGGGGGCGACGTCGTCGAGCTCGACCGTGCCCTCCAGCCCTTTCCAGGTGCGAGCACCCCGCGGATGGGCGACCAGATGCGGGCCGTGGCCCCAGTGCCCGGTGCGGTATCGCTGACGCACCCGGGGTCCGCGCCGGTCCCGGATCGCCGCCGCCTCCGCAGCGAGCCGGCGCGGATCGCGCACGTCCCCGGTGCCGAATCCGGTGTCGACCAGCACCAGACGGTCACCGATCTCCAGCAGCAGCACGTGGCAGACCATGCGGCCGACGGGGGTGCGGAGAGTGCCGCAGTCGAGATGATGGATGCGCATCGGGTTCTCCTCGGGTCGATGACCAGCCCTGGACACGGTGTCTCAGGCGCCGACGTACTCCCGCAGGTGCCTGCCCGTCAGGGTCGATCCGTCGGCCACCAGCCGAGCCGGGGTGCCCTCGAAGACCACGCGCCCGCCGTCGGCCCCGGCACCCGGGCCGAGGTCGATGATCCAGTCCGCATGGGCCATCACGGCCTGGTGGTGCTCGATGACGATCACGGAGGTGCCCGCGTCGACGAGGCGGTCCAGCAGCTCGAGGAGGGCGCCGACGTCCGCGAGGTGCAGGCCGGTCGTCGGCTCGTCCAGCACCACCGTGCCGCCCGCGGTGCCCATGTGCATCGCCAGCTTGAGCC
The DNA here is from genome assembly GCF_055454375.1 of Brachybacterium sp. B718/18. Lineage (NCBI taxonomy): Bacteria > Bacillati > Actinomycetota > Actinomycetes > Micrococcales > Dermabacteraceae > Brachybacterium > Brachybacterium sp. B718/18. The sequence goes on from NZ_JBVDDO010000005.1 coordinate 124,656, forward strand.
GCTGCCTCTCGCCGCCCGAGAGGGTGGTCAGCGGCTGGCCGATGGTGAGATACCCCAGTCCCACCTCGTCGAGGTGGCGGAGGATCTTCGCGGCCGCGGGGACCCTCGCCGCCGGGTCCTCCTGGCCGGAGAAGTGGGCCAGCGCGTCCTCGACGCTCATCTCGAGCACCTCGGCGATGTGCTTCCCGCCGAGGGTGTACTCGAGCACGGAGGCCTGGAAGCGGCGGCCCTCGCACTCCTCGCAGGGTGTCGAGACGGTCTCGAGGAAGCCGAGCTCGGTGTAGATCACGCCGTTGCCCTTGCACACCGGGCAGGCGCCCTCGGAGTTGTTGGAGAACAGGGCGGGCTTGACCCCGTTGGCCTTCGCGAAGGCCTTCCGCACGGGCTCGAGCAGGCCGGTGTAGGTCGCGGGGTTCGAGCGGCGCGAGCCGCGGATCGCGGACTGGTCCACGACCGTGACGTCGGCGCCCTTCGGCAGCGAGCCGTGGATCAGCGAGCTCTTGCCGGAGCCGGCCACGCCGGTGACCACGGTGAGCACGCCGAGGGGCACGTCCACGTCCACGTCCCGCAGGTTGTGCTGCGAGGCGCCGCGGATCTCGAGGGCTCCGGTCCGATCGCGTACCGACTCCTTGAGCGCGGCGCGGGTGCCGAGGTGCCGACCGGTGAGGGTGTCGGCGGCGCGCAGGCCCTCGACGTCCCCCTCGTACTGGAGGCGGCCCCCGTGGCTGCCGGCCCGGGGGCCGAGATCGACCACGTGATCGGCGATCGCGATGGTCTCCGGCTTGTGCTCGACGACGAGCACCGTGTTGCCCTTGTCGCGCAGGGCGAGGAGCAGCTCGTTCATGGTCGCGATGTCGTGCGGGTGCAGTCCGATGGTCGGCTCGTCGAAGACGTAGGTGACGTCCGTCAGGGCCGAGCCGAGGTGGCGGATCATGCGGGTGCGCTGCGACTCGCCGCCGGAGAGGGACCCGGAGGGGCGGTCGAGGGAGAGGTAGCCGAGACCGATCCGCACGAAGGAATCCAGCAGCGCGGCGAGGTTCGCGAGCAGCGGGGCGACCGTCGGCCCCTGGTGGCGGCCGCGCAGCTCCTCGACCCAGCTCGCGAGCTCCGTGATCTGCCAGGCGGTGACATCGGCGATCGAGACCCCGTCGACGCGCGAGGTGCGGGCGTGCTCCGCGAGGCGAGTGCCCTCGCACTCAGGGCACTCGATGAACTTCACGGCGCGGTCCACGAAGGCGCGCACGTGCGGCTGCATCGCGTCGCGGTCCTTGGACAGCATCGACTTCTGGATCTTCGGGATCAGACCCTCATAGGTCATGTTCATCCCGTCGATGCTGATCTTCGTCGGCTCCTTGTACAGGAAGTCGTGCAGCTGCCGCTTCGTGAACGACTTGATCGGCTTGTCCGCCGGGAAGAAGCCGGAGCGCACGAAGATCTTCACGTACCAGCCGTCGGGTGAGTAGTTCGGGATGGTGAACGGGCCCTCGTCGAGCGACTTCTCCTCGTCGTACAGCTTGGAGAGGTCCACGTCGGAGACCTGGCCCATGCCCTCGCAGCGCGGGCACATGCCGCCCACCCGCGAGTAGGTGGCCTTCTCGGCGATGGTCTTCGCGCCCTTCTGCACGGTCATCGCCCCGGACGCGGTCACGGAGGGGACGTTGAAGGAGTAGGCACTGGGACCGCCGACGCTCGGCTCGGCGAGCTTCGAGAACAGGGTGCGCAGGTAGGCGTTCGCGTCGGTCACGGTGCCGACGGTCGAGCGCACGTTCGCGCCCATCCGCTCCTGGTCCACGATGATCGCGGTGGTCAGGCCCGAGAGCTCGTCGACGTCGGGACGGGCGAGGGAGGGCATGAACCCCTGCAGGAAGGCGCTGTAGGTCTCGTTGATCATCCGCTGCGACTCGGCGGCGATGGTGCCGAACACGAGCGAGGACTTCCCGGAGCCGGAGACGCCCGTGAAGACCGTCAGGCGCCGCTTGGGGATGTCGAGGGAGACGTCGCGGAGGTTGTTCTCCCGCGCCCCGCGCACGCGGATCACGTCATGGGCATCGGCCGACGGGACGGACGAGGTCTGGGCGGTCATGGCGACTCCTGCGGGAGGGGAGGGGAGGGCGGGAAGCGGGAGGAAGAGCGGGGAGGGCGGGGCCCGATCATCGGGGAGGGCGAGGCCCGGTCATTGTGCCACCGGCTCCGCGGCGCGGAGCGGCACGTGCCGTAACCCCGGAGCGGCCATGCGCGTCGGCCCGCCGATACCCTGGGGAGGTGAGCACCCCGACGCACTACGACATCGCCCTGATCGGCTCCGGCTCGATCAATTCCTTCCCCGGTCCCGACCTCGCCGGTCGCACGATCGTGCAGATCGACCGCGGCGTCGGCCCCGATCACGTCTTCGGCGGGACCTGCCTGAACCTCGGATGCATCCCGACCAAGATGTTCGTGCACACCGCGAACCTCGCCGCGACGCCCGCGGAGTCCGCGCGCTTCGGTCTGAGCGAGCGCCTTGAGGGCGTGGACTGGCCCGCGATCCGGGACCGCATCTTCGGGCGCATCGACCCGATCTCGGCGGGCGGCGAGGCCTACCGCCGCGATCACGAGGACAACGCCGACCTCACGCTGCTGCGCGGCACCGCGAGCTTCGTCGGGCCGAGGCACCTGCGCGTCGAGCTCGCGGACGGCGGCAGCGAAGAGATCACCGCCGACACGGTCGTGCTCGGCGCCGGGTCGCGGCCCGTGATCCCTGCGATCGACGGGCTCGCCGAGGCCGCCCCGCACACCTCCGACACGATCATGCGCCTGGAGGCGCTGCCCGCCTCCCTGCTGATCCTCGGCTCCGGGGTCGTGGCCGTGGAGATGGCGCACGTGTTCGCCTCCCTCGGCGTCGAGGTCACCCTCGTCGCCCGTTCGGAGCGGGTGCTGCGCGCCGCCGACGCCGACGTCTCCGCGCGGCTCACCGAGATCCTCGGCGAGCGACTGCGGCTCGAGACCGGGCTCTCGACCACCGCGGTCCGGCGCACGGCCGACGGGATCGAGCTGCGCGGCCGACGGGACGGCGCCGAGGTGGTGCTGGGCGCCGAGGAGATCCTCGTCGCGACGGGGCGGCGGCCCAACTCCGACCTGCTCGGGGTCGAGGCCGCCGGGATCGATCTGGCGGAGGACGGCCGCGTCGTCGTGGATCCCTACCAGCGGGTGCTCTCGGGCGGCGAGGTGCTCGAGGGCGTCTGGGCCCTCGGCGACCTCTCCAGCCCGCACCAGCTCAAGCACGTCGCCAACCACGAGCAGCGCATCGTGCGGCACAACGTGCTGCACCCGGAGGCCCTGCGCCGCTCGGATGCCCTGCCTGTGCCGGCCGGGGTGTTCACCCACCCGCAGGTCGCCTGGGTGGGGATCGACGAGGAGTCCGCCCGTGCGAGCGGCCGGACGGTGCGCGTCGCGACCCAGGAGTACGCCTCGATCGCCTACGGCTGGGCGATGGAGGACACGACCGGCTTCGTGAAGCTCGTCGTCGACGCAAAGACCACCGAGATCCTCGGCGCGCACCTCATCGGCCCCGAGGCGACCACCCTGATCCAGATCCTGATCCAGGCGATGAGCACCGGGCAGACCGCACGGGACATCGCCACGACCCAGTACTGGATCCACCCGGCCATGCCCGAGCTAATCGAGAACGCCCTGCTGCAGGTGATCTGAGCGCCTCCGGCCCGGCCCGGAGCGACGAGCGGTCGGGGTCAGCCGGCCTGCTCGTTGCTCGGCAGGCAGGACTTCAGCGGGTCCTGCTCGATGACCGGGGCCTCCGTCGCGGTCTCCTCGCCGGTGCCGGACTCCTCCGCGGAGGATTCCTCCGCGCTCGGGGTCTCCTCCTCGGCGGTGGTCTCCTCCGCGGTGGTCTCCTCGCCGGAGGACTCCTCCTCGGGGGCGGCGCCGGTCTCGGCGGGCTCCGTGGAGCCGGGCTCGGTCTCGCCCACGACCGACTCCGGCGGATCCACCTTCAGGGAGTCCTCGATGGAGGCCTGGGTCCACTCCTTGAGGTAGTCCCAGTCCGCGTTCGCCGACGGGGTGACGTCCTGCGTGATCGGGTACGAGGTGAACCCGCCGTCCTTGACCCGCAGGGCCAGGTCCACGAAGGCGTCGAGATCGGACACCGGGATGTCCGTGACGATGTTCTGCTCGGCCGTGTTGACCAGGCCGGGGATCGACATCGCGAGGGTCGCCGGATCGGCTTCCTCGGCGACGGCGCGGACCATGCGCTGCTGGCGGCACATGCGGTTGAAGTCGTCGGACCCCTCGCGGGAGCGGGCGTACCAGAGGGCGTGGAAGCCGTCGAGCGTCTGCGCGCCCGGCTCGATGTAGCCGTCGATCGGTCCCGCGCCGCCGCCGATCGGGATGCGACGCTCGACCACGAGGTCCACGCCGCCGATGGCGTTGACGAGGTCCTCGAAGCCCTGCAGGTTCACCATCGCGTAGTAGTCGGTCTGGAGGCCGAGGGTCTCCTCGACGGCCCAGCGGGTCGCCGTCAGGCCCGGCTCGGGATCTCCGGGGAAGAGGTCCGGACGGTCCTCGGCCCAGGTCCACACGGCGTTGATGAGGTCCTGGTTCTGCCCGAAGTAGCGGAAGCCGTCCGGGAAGACCTCCGCGGCGGGGGTGCCCTCGGGGAAGCGGACGTGCTCGAGGTTGCGGGGGATGGAGAACAGCGCGGTCTGGCCGGTCTTGGTGTCGATCGAGGCGACCATGAGGGTGTCGGGGCGGGTGCCGGTGCGGTCGGCGCCCGCGTCCTGCCCGAGCAGCATGATGTTGACCCGCTCGGTGTTCGCCCACGGGTCCGCGCCCTCGGCGAGGTCGCCGGAGCGGTCGCCGGCGAAGACGCTGCTCGAGCCGAGGAGGGACTGACCGGCCCACAGCGAGCGGACCGTGTAGCCGGCGGGGATCGCGACGGCGACGACCATCGCGGCGGCGACCGCGAAGGCCAGATACCGACGCGTGCCGGTGAGTCGCTCCTTGGTGGTCTGGGCGAGGTTCGCGAGCACGATCTGCACGATCCAGACCAGCCCCACGACGGCGGCGACCGCGAGGAACCCCAGGAGCACCGTGCGGGAGGTGAGCAGCTGGATCATCTGCAGCCGGTCGCCGAACCTCCACAGCAGCAGGCCCGCGATCACGACGGCGGCGAGCACGGCGAGCAGAGCGATGCCGAGCCGGCGCATCCGCGTGGTGAGCAGGCCGGCGCCGGGCAGCACGGTGGTGAGCACCGTCCATCCGGCGACCTTCGGCAGGGAGCCCTCCGCGCGGCCCTCTTCACGGCGGGAGCGCGGGGCGGTCGAACGGGCGGCGAGATGCTCCGAGGCAGCCGAGGCGTCGGACGCGTCCGATGAGTCCGGGGACTCCGACGCGCCCGGGACGTCGGGCCCGGCGGAAGCGTCGGCGGCGTCGGCCGACGGGGCGGGCTGGGTCGACGGGGAGGGAGCGCCCCAGGCGTCCTGCTCGTCGAGGAGGAACGCCCGCCGACGGCCGTGGCCGGGACGGCGCGCGGCGGGGTCCGCCGCGGCGTCCGCGGGCGGAACCGGGGCAGCGAGCGGCGACGTGGGGGGCTCGACGGGGGTGGTCGACGGCTCGACGGGCTGCGCGGGGGCAGTCGGCGGCTCGACAGGCTGGGCAGGGGAAGACGCCTGCGCGGGTTCGGCCGAGGATGCCGGGGGCGTCGTCGCTCCCGGCCAGGTGCGCTTCGCACCGCTGTAGCCGAAGGCGGCATCGCGGTTGGCGCGCGCCTGATCGGGGGGCAGCGGCGTCGAGGTCGGTCGCCGGAGCGGCTCCTGGTGCCTGCCGGACCGACGGCGTCGACGTCGGGGGGCCGAGGAGGGGTCCGTCATGAGCGACATCCTAGGTTCACGGGGCGCGATGATCGCGCATCTGCCTGTGAGGACCTGGTGGAGGGTCGATGCCCGCGCGGTGACGCGCCGCCTCCGTATCCTGAAGAGCATGCGCCTGATCCATGACCCGTCGACCGACCTCACGTACGACGACCTCTTCTTCCTGCCCTCCCGCTCCGCGATCACGTCCCGCTTCGACGTCGACCTCGGCAGCGATGACGGCACCGGCACCACCATCCCGCTGGTCGCCGCGAACATGACCGCCGTCACCGGTCGGCGGATGGCGGAGGTGATGGCCCGCCGTGGCGGCCTCGCCGTGCTGCCGCAGGACCTCTCCCCGGAGCGCCTCGACTCGATCGTCCGCTCCGTCAAGCAGCGGGACCTGCTGGTCGACCATCCGCTGACCCTCGGGGTCGACGGCACCCTCGGCCAGGCCGCGGACCTGCTGCCCAAGCGGCCCCACGGCGTCGTCGTCGTGGTCGACGCCGAGCGCCGCCCCCTCGGCGTCGTCTCCGCGCAGGAGATCGCCGGACGCGACTCCTTCGCCGCCGTCGGCGAGGTCCTCGACTCCGACGCGCTCGTGCTCGGCCCCGCGGACCTCGACGTCGACCCCGCCCTGCTCCATGCCCGCATCGCCGCGACGCACCACGACGTCGCCGTGGTCACCGCCGAGGACGGCACGCTGCGCGGCGTGCTCACCGCCACCGGCGTGCTCCGCTCGACCATCTACCGCCCCGCCGTCGACGACGCGGGCCGGCTGCGCATCGCCGTCGCCGTCGGCATCAACGCGGACATCGAGACCCGGGTGCACGAGCTGGTCGACGCGGGCACCGACGTGATCGTGCTCGACACCGCCCACGGGCACCAGGACAAGATGCTCGAGGCGCTGCGTCGCGCCCGCACCGTCCTCGGCCCGTCCGAGGACACGCCGGTGCGGCTGGTCGCCGGGAACGTGGTCACCGCCGAGGGCACCCGCGAGCTGATCGAGGCGGGCGCCGACATCGTCAAGGTGGGTGTCGGCCCCGGCGCCATGTGCACCACGCGGATGATGACCGGCGTGGGCCGGCCTCAGTTCTCCGCCGTGCTCGAGTGCGCGGCCGAGGCCCGTCGCGTCGGTGCTCGCGTGTGGGCCGACGGCGGGGTGCGCCACCCGCGCGACGTGGCCCTCGCGCTCGCCGCGGGTGCCTCGAACGTCATGATCGGCTCGTGGTTCGCGGGCACCTACGAGTCGCCCGGCCAGATGCGCACCGACGAGCGCGGCCGGCGCTACAAGGAGAGCTTCGGCATGGCCTCCAAGCGAGCCGTCTCGCACCGCACCGCCCACGAGGACGCCTTCGCCCGGGCCCGCAAGGGCCTGTTCGAGGAGGGCATCTCCACCTCGCGCATGTACCTCGCCGAGGGGGCGGGCGGCGTCGAGGACCTGCTCGACGTGATCACCGCCGGCGTGCGCTCCTCCTATACCTACGCAGGCGCGGCGGACACCGACAGCTTCCGCGAGCGGGCCGTGATCGGGCTGCAGGGCGCCTCCGGCTACGCCGAGGGTCGGCCGGTCTCCAGCTCCTGGAGCTGAGTCCGGGGCCGATCGACCGGGACCGGGCGGGGCAGCGCACGATGCCGTCCCGCCCGGTCCCGCCCGGTCCCGCCCGCGTCCCGCCCGCGTCCCGCCTGCGTCTCGTCGGGGCCGGTCGCCCGGTAGGCTTCCGGTCATGACGACTCTCGTGATCGGTGGTGCCGGGTACATCGGATCGCACGTGGTGCGGCTCCTGCAGGAGAAGGGCGAGCGGGTGGTCGTGGTCGACAACCTCTCGACGGGACTGCGCTCCCGTTGCGAGGGCGTCGAGCTGATCGAGCTCGACATGACCCTGCCCGACGCGGCGGAGAAGCTGGCCTTCCACCTCCGGGCCTCCGGCGCCGACTCGGTGATCCACTTCGCCGCCCACAAGCAGGTCGGCGAGTCCGTCGCGAACCCCGAGATGTACTGGCACGACAACATCGCCGGCCTCGCCAACGTGCTCGCCGCCTGCGCGAGCGCCGAGGTGCGGGACGTCGTCTTCTCCTCCTCCGCCGCGGTCTACGGCATGCCCGACGTCACGGTGGTCACCGAGGACCTCACCCCGCAGCCGATCAACCCCTACGGCGCGACGAAGTACGTGGGCGAGTGGATGCTCGCCGATGCCGAGCGCGCCCACGGGATGCGCACCGTCGCCCTGCGCTACTTCAACGTCGCGGGCGCCGGCTGGCCCGAGCTCGCCGACACCGCCGTGATGAACCTGGTCCCGATCGTGCTGGACCGCCTCGAGCGGGGCCTGGCCCCCGTCGTCTTCGGCGACGACTACGACACCCCCGACGGCACGTGCATCCGCGACTACGTCCACGTGCTCGACCTCGCGCACGCCCACATCGCGGCGCTCGACTACCTCCGCGGCGGGGAGCGGGAGCATCGCGTGTTCAACGTGGGCACCGGCGAGGGCTCGAGCGTGCTCGAGGTGATCCAGGCGATCGCCCGCGCGAAAGGCATCGAGATCACCCCGGAGGTCGGGGAGCGCCGCGCCGGCGATCCCGCCCGCCTGATCTGCTCCGGCGACCGCATCGCCCAGCACCTCGGCTGGAAGTCCGAGCACGGCCTGGACGACATCGTGCGCTCCGCCGTCGAGGCGCGCGGCGCGATCACTCCCGACGTCGAGGCGTACCCGCAGGGCTGAGACCGGCCGGGGCGGGCCCTCCGTCCGGGCGGCCTCAGGTGAGGTAGCGGTAGATCGGGTCCTCCGGATCGATCCGCTCGATGGTCATGTTCGAGGCGGCCATCCGCGCCATCAGCGGATCGAGGTCCGAGCGGCTGCCCAGCTCGACGCCGACCAGGGCGGGACCCTCCTCGCGGTTGTTCCGTTTGATGTAGTCGAACAGCACGATGTCGTCGCGCGGGCCGAGCACCCGGTCCAGGAACCGGCGCAGCGCCCCCGGCTCCTGCGGGAAGGTCACCAGGAAGTAGTGCTTGAGGCCCTCGTGCACCAGGGAGCGCTCGACGATCTCGGTGTACCTCGACACGTCGTTGTTGCCTCCCGAGACGATGACCACCACGTCCCCCGTCGACTCCTCGTCCTCCCCGCCGGAGCCCCCGCGGCCCAGATGCGGGATCGCCCCGGTGGCCACCGCGGTCGCCGCCAAAGCGCCCGCGGGCTCGGCGATGATCCCGTCGACCTGGTACATCTGCAGCATCTCGGTGCACACCGCGCCCTCGTCCACCGCGAGGAGCTCGGGCTCGATCGCGCGGACCATCCGCAGCGGGGCGGCGCCCACGCGGCGCACCGCGGCGCCGTCGACGAAGGTGTCCAGCTCGTGCAGGGTCACGGGCCGCTCGGCGCGCACGGCCGCGGCCATCGACACGGCCCCGGCCGGCTCGACGCCCACGATCCGCACCGACGGGGTGCGCTCGCGCAGCCACGCCCCGCAGCCGCCCAGCAGGCCGCCTCCGCCGACGGGCAGCACCATCGTGCCGACCTCCCGGCCGTGCTCCTCGCGCAGCTGCTCGACGGCCTCGAGGGCGACCGTGCCCTGCCCGGCCATGATCAGGGGGTGGTCGAAGGGCGGCACCTGCGTCGCCCCGGTGCGCTCCGCGTCCTCGGCCGCGGCCTCCGCCGCGTCGTCGAACGTGTCGCCGACGAGCAGCAGCTCGACGAACTCGCCGCCGATCGCGACGATCCGCTCGCGCTTCTGGCGGGGGGTGGTGCCGGGCACGTAGATCCGCCCCCGGATGCCGAGGGCGGCGCAGGCACGGGCCACCCCCTGGGCGTGATTGCCGGCGCTCGCCGCGACCACGCCCGCCTCGCGGGCGGCCGGGGGCAGGGAGTCCAGGAACAGATGGGCGCCGCGCAGCTTGTACGAGCGGACCGACTGGAGGTCCTCCCGCTTGAGCCAGACGTCGACGCCGGCGAGTTCGCTCAGCCGCTCGCTGTGCAGCAGCGGCGTGCGGCGGAACACCGGGGCGAGGCGCTCGGCGGCCGCCTCGACCTCCGCGGCGCCCAGCGGCAGGGCCGGGGGAGCGGGGTCGGCGGGGCGGGACGGGGCGTCGGTCATGCGAGGTCCTCCCGGGGGATGACCAGGGCGGTCGCGAGGGCGGCGATGCCCTCGCCGCGACCGGTCAGCCCGAGGGCGTCCGTGGTGGTCCCGGAGACCGCGACAGGAGCTCCGACGACCGCGCTCATCGCGGCGCAGGCCTCTTCTCGACGGGCGGAGAGCCGGGGACGGTTGCCGACGACCTGCACGGCGATGTTGCCGATCTCCAAGCCGGCCCCGCGCACCAGGCGAGCGGCCTCGGCGAGCAGGGTGGACCCGCTCGCGCCCTCCCACTCGGGACGGTCGGTGCCGAAGTGGGTGCCGAGGTCGCCGATCCCGGCGGCGGAGAACAGCGCGTCGCAGGCCGCGTGGCAGGCGACGTCGGCGTCGGAGTGCCCGGCGAGGCCGCGCTCGCCCTCCCAGGTGAGGGTGGCGATGCGGAGAGGGCGGGGGGAGTCCTCGGGGGCGAAGGCGTGCACGTCCACGCCGAGGCCGACGCGGGGCAGGACGCTCATCGGGCCCCGCCCGCCTCCAGGCGCGCGAGCTCCCGGTCGATGTCCGTGAAGGTCAGGCCCGCGTTCGTCCCCAGCAGCAGCGGCATGGCGGAGACTCGCGGGATGCCCAGGGCGGCGGGCAGGTCGACGGTGCTGACCACCAGATCCGCCTCGAAGTCATTCGAGAGCAGGTCCATCACGGTCGCCTGCACCACCTGCACCTCGCGCCCCGATTCGGTGATGTGCTCGCGTACCTGGTCCGCGATCAGAGCGGCGGTGGCGATCCCCGCGCCGCACACGATGGCGATGGTGAGCATGCAATCTCCTGGACTGGCGACGGGTGGGCGACGGTCGATTCTGTCATGCCCCGAGCAGGACGTCCACGTCAGCGGGGTCGGCCGTCTACGATGCCAGCGTGAAACAGCCCCGCCGCCACCGCTCGGCACGCCGCACCGGCCGTGCCGCCGGCATCGTGCTCGCCGGAGGCTCCGGCACCCGTGTGGGGGCCGGCATCAACAAGGCGTTCCTGCCGCTCGCCGGGCGCAGCATCGCCAGCTGGGGTCTGAACACCCTCGCCCGCGTAGAGGGCGTCGGGCTGCTGGTGTTCGTGGTGCGGCCCGAGGACCTCGAGCACGCCCGCTTCGTCGCGGACCGCGAGACCGAGCGCCCGCTCGAGATCATCACCGGCGGGGACACCCGGCAGGAGTCGGAGCTGCTGGCCCTGCGCCATCTCGCCGACCGGATCGATGCGGGAACCGTGGACACGGTGCTCATCCACGATGCGGCCCGTCCGCTCGTCTCCCACGGCCTCGCCGCCGCCGTGCTGCACGCCGCCCGGGAGACCGGGGGCGCGGTGCCGGGGATCCCGGCGACCGATGTCGCCCCCGTCGGCCCCGGCGACACGCTCGCCCCCCGGGCGCACCTGCGCCCCGAGTCCCTGGTGCGGGTGCAGACCCCGCAGGGCTTCCGCGCCTCGACCATCCTCGACGCCTACGAGGCGGCGGCGCGGGACGGCTTCGTCGGCACCGACACCGCCTCGTGCGCCGAGGAGTACACCGACATCCCGGTGACCTGGGTGCGCGGCGAGGAGACCAACTTCAAGATCACCTATGCGCAGGACCTGCTGCTGGCCCAGGACGTGGTCACCGCGCTAGGTTTGAGGTCCGGGTGAGGAGGAGCCGATGTCCGTCCAGGAGAGCTATCTGCGGTGCACCGCCTGCGAGCAGGAGTCCGAGCACCAGGTCGTCTACGCCGGCCGCTTCGTCACCGAGATCCAGTGCACCTCGTGCGGGGCGGTGACCCGGCTCGACGTCTCGGAGGACTACCTCCCCGATCTGCGTCAGCGCATCTCGAGCAAGCCCGGCCGCCTGATGCGCCGGCTCCGCCACGACCCGGGGGAACTGGCCACGAGCCTTCCCCAGCGCACCCTGTCGAAGCCGCGGCGCATGCTCGAGGAGTTCCGCACCGTCTGGCGCAGCCGCCGCGACGACTGACCTGCATCCTGCGGACCGGAGCCCGCGGCGGGCCCCGGGGCGGCGAGCTCAGGGGCGCCGCGCGAGGCCGTGACGGTGGGAGGTGTCGCGGGCGAGGCCCAGCGAGATCTGCGCCTGCCAGAGCGTGAGCCGGTCCACCAGGGCGGTCCCCGCGTGCGAGCCCTGGACGGTGCGGACGGCCGCCCCGCGGTCGAGCAACGCCTGGATCTCGTCGAATCCCTCGGAGGGGGCGTCGGCGACAGCCCCCACGAGTGCCTCGCGACGCAGCAGCCGCGGACTCTGCAGCGCCGCCAAGGTGCTGCGGTCCACGTTCCGCAGCCCGGAGGGTGCGATCTGCTTGACGGAGTCCGTCATCGCGACCGTCGGGACCACGGCGTCGACACCGGGGACGAGCGCGGCGAGCACCGCGGAGACCACCGCCGCCGGGGTCAGCGCGCGCTCGGCGTCATGGACCAGCAGGAACGGCTCGGCACTGTGCTCGAGCGCCGTGACCAGCGCCTCGCGTCGACCTGCGGCGACCTCGTGCACCGCCGCGCGGCCCGAGACCGCCCGGCGCAACGGTTCTGCCGCGTCGGTGCGCGTGATCACGAGCGGGGAGGGCAGGCCGAGGTCGCGCGCGCTGCCGAGCAGGCGATCGACCAGCAGCGAGCCGCCCAGGGGCTCGAGGCCCGGCGTGGGGGCCGCGCCGACGATGCCCGGCGCCGGCGGGGCGAGCGCGAGGATGATCGGCCGCACCTCGGCGGTCGACGGGAGAGCGGTCACGACCGGCCGCTCAGGACGCGAGGACCTCGTCGAGGATCGACTCGGCATCGGTCTCGTCGGTCTTCTCGGCCAGGGCGAGCTCGGAGACGAGGATCTGGCGGGCCTTGGCGAGCATCCGCTTCTCCCCGGCGGAGAGGCCGCGGTCCTGATCGCGGCGCCAGAGATCGCGCACGACCTCGGCGACCTTCTTGACGTCCCCCGAGGCGAGCTTCTCGACGTTGGCCTTGTAGCGGCGCGACCAGTTGGTCGGCTCCTCGGTGTAGGGCTGGCGCAGGACTTCGAAGACCTCGTCGAGGCCCTCCTTGTCGACCACGTCCCGCACTCCGACGAGATCGACGTTGTCCGCGGGGACCTCGATCGTCAGGTCGCCCTGAGCGACCTTGAGCTTGAGGTAGGTGCGATCCTCGCCCTTGATGGTGCGGGTCTTGACCTCCTCGATGAGCGCGGCACCGTGGTGCGGGTAGACGACGGTCTCGCCGACAGCGAAGTTCATGTGGTGGGTCCCCTTTCCGCGTGACAGTCTACCACCGGCTCCACGTGGTAAAATGCGCGGTTCTCCGCATCTCGGCTGGTCAGGGCCCGGTGGGAGCACTGGTCGGGCGCGGGTCGGGCGCGGATCGGGGCGGTGGATGGGCATCGGCGGACGCGGCGCGAGACGATCTGGCGCGGGAATCCGGACCGGGGCGGTGCGGTACCCTGTGAGAGCTGTCCTTCGTCCCTCCGCCGCCGGTCGCGGCATCGAACAGGAGTCCTCCGTGCGCACCTCCCGTCGTCTCGTGCTCTCCGCCGCCGCCCTGGGCCTGGCCCTCGCCGCGTCCGGATGCGCGTACTTCAACCCGGTGCAGACGCACGAGTTCTACCAGGCCGCCGACGGCACCAACGCGAACCTCTCGCAGGACGGCTCGACCGTGATCGGCGTGCGCAACGCGCTCGTGATCCTGCGGGAGGACGGCACCGCCGAGTTCTCCGCCACGGTCGTCAACTACGAGCAGGCGATCGAGGGCGCCGAGCCCACCCGTACCGTCGACCTCGCGGCCGCGACCTCGGACGGCACCGCGATCTTCGCGACCGGCGTGTCCCTCGCGCCGGAGCAGGTCGTCTCCCTCGGTGCGGGCGAGGACAGCGATCAGAGCGTCCAGATCGGCGACGCCTCCGGTGTCGTCGCCGGCGACATCCTCGACCTGACCGTCACCTCCGGTGATCAGACCGTGGTGATCTCCCTGCCCGTCGTCGACGGCAGCCTCGAGCACTACAGCGAGACCGAGAGCGGGGAGACCGCCGGCGCCTGAGCGCCACGCGACCGCGCCGCTGCCCCAGCCAGCAGCATCGAGTCAGACACGGAGCGCCCCGCGGCCAGGCCGCGGGGCGCTCTGTCGTCCGTCGTCCCCGGGTCGCTCTGCGCAGGAGAGCCCCGCGCGCGGTCAGCCGCCGGACGACTCGAACTTGTAGCCGAGGCCGCGCACCGTCACGAGGTGGACCGGGTTCTTCGGGTCGTCCTCGATCTTCGCACGCAGCCGCTTCACGTGGACGTCGAGGGTCTTGGTGTCGCCGACGTAGTTCGCGCCCCACACCCGGTCGATGAGCTGGCCCCGGGTGAGCACCCGGTCCACGTTGCGCAGCAGCATCTCGAGGAGCTCGAACTCCTTGAGCGGCAGCGCCACCTCCTGGCCGTGCACCTGCACGACGTGCCGCTCGACATCCATCATGATGCTGCCGGCGCTGAGGGCGGCGTCCTCTTCCCCGTCGCCCGAGTCCTGACCGCGGCGCAGCACGGCCTTGATCCGGGCGAGCAGCTCGCGGGAGGAGTAGGGCTTGGTGACGTAGTCGTCGGCCCCGAGCTCGAGGCCCAGCACCTTGTCGAACTCGTCGTCCTTCGCCGTGAGCATGATGACCGGCACCGAGGAGGTGCGGCGGATCTCGCGGCACACCTCGGTGCCGCTCATGCCGGGGAGCATCAGGTCCAGCAGCACGAGGTCCGCGCCATGGGCGGAGAAGATGCGCAGGCCGTCGGTCCCGGTGTCCGCGACCGCGACCTCGTAGCCCTCCTTGCGCAGCGAGTAGGACAGCGGATCCGAGAACGACTCCTCGTCCTCGACGATCAGGATGCGCGTCATGTCAGAGTCCCTTCCCCGTGGCGTGGTCCGAGTCCACGGTACGGGAGCGTCGGGCGGAGGCGGCCTCCGCGGTGTCCTTCCGATCGGT
>NZ_JBVDDO010000005.1:139530-201066 GCF_055454375.1 Brachybacterium sp. B718/18
GGGCGCGCCCCACCGACGGTGATGGTGTCCGTGCGCCCCATCTCGGGCAGGCGCAGGGTGAAGGTCGAGCCCTGTCCGGGCATCGACCAGGCCGTCACCTCGCCCCCGTGGTCGGAGGCGATGTGCTTGACGATCGCGAGGCCCAGTCCCGAGCCGCCGGTCTCCCGCGACCGGGCCCTGTCCACGCGGAAGAAGCGCTCGAAGACCCGCTCGAGGTTCTCCTTCGAGATGCCGATTCCCTGGTCCTTCACCGACAGCTCCACCATGCCGTCCTCGCGGCGCACCGAGACGCCCACCCGGGTCATCGGACCTGAGTAGGTGATCGCATTGGAGATGAGGTTGGACAGGGCGGTGGTGAGCATCGGCGCGGAGCCGAAGACCCGCAGGCCGCTCGCGCCGCCCACGGTCACCTCGATCCGCGACCCCAGGGCGAAGTTCCGATTCATCGCCACCGCCTCGCGGACCACCTCGTCGATCTCGGTGGGCTCCGCATCCTGCAGCGCGGAGGAGCCCTGGACCCGGGACAGCTCGATGATCTCCTGCACCAGGCGCGCCAGGCGCCGGGTCTCGGACTGCATCCGCTCGGCGAAGCGGCGCACGGCCTCGGGATCCTCCGCGGCGTCCTCCATGGTCTCGGCGAGCAGGGTGATCGCCCCGACCGGGGTCTTCAGCTCGTGGGAGACGTTCGCGACGAAGTCGCGGCGCGTCTCCTCGACGCGCACCTGGCGGGTGAGGTCGTCGGCCAGGAGCAGCGCCCCGTGCTCGCCGAGAGCCCCGATGCGCACATCGATGACCGACTCCGAGTCGCCGCCCGCCGCGCGGCGCAGGGTCAGGCGCTCGTCCCGGAAGCCGCCGTTGCGGCCGACGTCGGCCGCGAGCTCCATCAGCTCCGCGCTCGCCAGCCGCGGGTAGTCGCCCTCCGCGGCACGCACGATGCCGTAGGAGTAGGCGAGCGGGGAGGCCCGCAGCACGTCGCCGCTCGCGTCGAGCACCACGTACGCGGAGGACAGGATCGCGAGCACCTCGGCGGCCGCCACGGGAACCACGGGGCGCTCCTCCTCGGACTCGGCCGCGGGAATCCGGCGGTCGGCACGCAGCAGCGCCAGCGCGGCCGTGCACCCGATCACCAGGCCGATCGCGCCGGCGAGCAGGAGGAGGGCAGTCGTGGGCACCACAACAGCCTAGGCCCCGGATCGCCTCGCCTGGCATTCCGCTGCGAGAACCGGCACACTGCGAGCCAGGAGTTCATGGGGACCACACCTGTCGTTCATCCGCCGCCGACAAGCGTTCACCGACGATTGCGAGGATGCGCGGCGACGATCCCCTTCAGACAAGGAGCATCACCATGCGCGAGGCGTACCGGAGCGACCTGCAGCACGTCGTCGACGATCTGGTCGACATGGCCGAGATGGCCGGGACCGCCCTGAAGGACGCGACCACCGCCCTGCTCGAGGGCGATCTCGCCCTCGCGGAGCGGGTCATCGCCGCCGACCCCCACCTCGACGAGCGCCAGAGCGAGCTGGACGCGAAGGTCGTCGAGCTGCTGGCCCGTCAGTCCCCGGTCGCCACTGACCTGCGCCTGCTCGTCGCGGCGCTGCGGATGAGCTCCTCGCTCGAGCGCATGGGCGACCTCGGGGCGCACATCGCCCTCATCGCCCGTCGGGCCCATCCGGCCCTCGCGGTCCCCGATTCGCACCGTGCGCAGATCGCCCGTATGGCCGAGCTGGCGGGGGCGGCGCTCGTGGAGGCCGCGCAGGTCATCACGGAGCGGGACCTGGCCCTCGGGGCCCAGGTCGAGAAGGAGGACGAGGAGCTCGACGAGCTCATGCTGCAGATCTCCCGCGAGATGTCCGGCGAGTCGGGCCTCACCAACAGCCAGGTCGTGGACATGACCCTGCTGATCCGCTTCTACGAGCGCCTCGGCGACCACGCCGTGTCCCTCGTGCGTCGCGTCGGCTTCCTGGTCACCGGCGACTCGCTCGACACGCTCAGCGCGAGCGTGGACGTGCAGGACATCTGAGCTGTCCCCCTCTCCGACGACGAACGCCCCGCGGTGCTCCGCGGGGCGTTCGTCGTCGTGCGGGGGAGTGTGCGGGCCGGGCCCGGCCCGCCGGCTCAGCCGCGGTTGGGGCGGGGCCGACGACGGGTCAGCCCCTCCGCGCCGGCCTTCGCGCCGCGCTGGGCGAGCAGGCGGAAGCCCTGCAAAAGCACGCCGGAGACCAGCGCCCACAGCAAGGCCTTCCAGATCGGCTGCTCCTCGGACGGATCTCGGATGGCCTGGATCTCCGCCTTCGAGAGACCGTCCTTCTTCGCCTGCTTGCGCTGCCGCAGCGTCTCCTTGCGGGTGGCCTTGGTGGCCTTCGGAGTCGGGGCGTCCTCCCCGAAGACGACGCCCCAGCCGACGGCGGCGACCTTCCTCCCGAGGGTGGCGGCGATGACGCCCGCCAACGGGACAGCGATCTTCACGAGCGGATTGGCCACGGAGTTCCTCCAGTCGACGAGGTGGTCAGTAGGTCCCGGCGTTCTGAGCGTAGTACGTGCCCATGTCGTCCTCGCGCAGCGCGGCGCGGAGGGTCTCCATGGCGTCCTCGTCCGTCGCGACGACGCTCGCGCCACCGCTGGTGGTGGTGGGACCGCCGTGGGGCACGGAGAGGAAGTACATGTCGCCGCTGCGGATCGAGCGCATCGACAGCCCCAGCTCGACCAGCGCCGAGGAGGTGAGCTGGTCGTCGGTGGTGAGATAGGGGGAGATCGAGCCGACGGTCTCCGAGAGCTTCCCCGGGTCGCTCAGGGTGTCGGCGCTGATCAGCTTCGTCGCGATGCCCTTGAGCACGGCCTGCTGGTTCCGGTTGCGCTGGAAGTCGCCGTCGGAGAACTGCTTGCGCTCGCGCACGAAGACGAGCGCCTGCTCGCCGTTCATCGTCTGGGTGCCCTCGGTGAACTCGAAACCGCCGGCGCTGAAGTTCTTCGGGACCGCCACGTCGATCCCGCCGAGGGTGTCGACGAGGCCCTGGATGCCGTCGAAGTCGATCAGCGCGACATGGTCGATCGGCACGCCGGTGTAGTTCTCGACGGTGGTCACCGCGAGGCTCAGACCGCCGAAGGCGAGGGCGGCGTTGATGCGGTTGGTGCCGTGGCCGGGGATCTCGACGTACAGGTCGCGGGGGAAGGAGACGACGTAGACGGCCTCGTTGTCGTCCGAGACGTGCACGAGCATCATGACGTCGGAGCGCTGCCCGGTCACGCCCTCCGAGGCCGCGTCCTCCTCGGAGCGCTTGTCGGAGCCGAGCAGCAGGAAGTTGCGGCCCGATCCGGGCTCCGCCTCGGGGCGCTCGCCGTCGGAGGCGCCGCGGGTGATGCTCTCGACGGTGCGCTTCTGGTACTGGTTGTCGATCCCGCGGAGGTAGTTCGCCACCACGAGGCCGACGCCGAGCACGAGCACGGCGACCAGGCCCAGGGAGATCAGGGCGACGCGACGACCCCGTCGACCGCGGGGATCGGGAGCGTCCTCGTCCTCCCAGTCGGAGGGGAGCTGGACGTCGTCGGGGGCGTTCATGAGGACTCGCTCTCGCAGATGGTCGACAGGCGCGCGAACCCCTCGCCGCTCAGGGCGCGGAGCGGGTGTACGCGAGATCCCATACTAGGCGGCCCGCCGCGCGTCCCTTGGTCTCGAAGCTGGTCTTCACACGACCCGCGAATCGCGGAGCCCATCCCTCCACGGGGAGCCCCGGCGGGACGTCGTCCGTGGTGGTGCCCTCGGGGCGGGGGCCGTCCGGGTGCAGCGGCTCGAGATCCTCGCGCGCGTCGAGCTGCTCGCGCATGTGCCCGGCGTACTGCGCCCAGTCGGTGGCGAGGCGGATGGTGCCGCCGGGGGCGAGCAGCGGCAGCACGGCGTCGAGGAACGGAGGGTTGATCAGGCGCCGCTTGTGGTGGCGGGACTTCGGCCAGGGATCGGGGAAGAACACCCACAGCTCCTGGATCGAGCCCGGGGCGAGCAGGGCCGGCAGGGCACGCTGCGCGTCCAGCGGCAGCAGCCGCAGGTTCTGCGGGAGGGCGGGGCGGAGCCGGTCCAGGCGGCTGAGGGTCTGCGCGAGCCCCGGACGGTAGACCTCGACGCCCAGGTGATCCCGCTCGGGGTGCGCCGCGGCGGCGGCGACGATGTTCTCGCCGAGTCCGCTGCCGACCTCGACGACCAGCTCGGCGCGGCGGCCGAAGACCTTCTCGAGGTCGAGCGCGGCGTCGTCGGCGGGGAGCGTGTCCCGCTCGCCGCGCGGGAGGTCGAGGACGTAGGGGTCGGCGAGACGGTCCCAGGCGGTCCGGCGGCTCGGCGTCAGGCGCTCGCCGCGCCGGACGAAGGAGACCACGTCGCGGGTCGGACCGGGCCCTTCAGAGGACACGGCGGATCGCGCCGTCGGCGACCTCGACGGCGACCTCGGGCAGATGGGTCGTGGCCGGGCCGAGGAGCACCTCGCCCGTCGCGGCGTCGAAGCGCGAGCCGTGGCACGGGCAGTCCAGCTCCGCCTCGTTCTGGCGCAGGGCGCAGCCGTTGTGGGTGCAGTACCCCGAGTAGGCGGCGATCTCCTCGCCGGTGCCGCGGACGATCAGCACGAAGGGGCTCTGCCCGCCGAAGTTCACGAGCGTCGAGGCGTTCTCCGGGACCTGGTCCAGGGGGATCGAGCCGTCCTCCGTGGCGCGCACCGGGTCCGCGGTCCCGAAGCCCTCGTCCTCGGGGGCGCAGGCGGCGAGGACGCCGAGCCCGGCGGCGGAGGCGGGCAGCAGCAGGGCATGACGGCGGGAGAGGCACGGGCGATCCATGCGTCCAGGATAGGCCGCGACCCTGGAGGTGCGACGGGCGGGGATCTCACACATCGGCGGCCTCGAGCTCGCGGGGATCCCAGGTCAGCAGGCCGCGGGCGCGCCAGCCCCGCTGCGTCACGGCATCCAGGGCCTCGCGGCGCAGCGCGGGGGAGAGGCGGTCGAGGTAGAGGGAGCCGTCGAGATGGTCCATCTCGTGCTGCAGGGCGCGGGCGAGCACTCCGCCCTCGTCCTCCAGCACCACCTCGGCGCCCTCGAGATCGATCCCGGTCACCCGGGCGCCGCGATGACGGGCCGTCGGATAGCCCTCACCGGGGACGGACAGGCATCCCTCGAGGGTTTCCTCGTCGAGCTCGAGCCCGCCGAAGCGCTCGAGCCGGGGGTTGATCACCACGGCGCGACGGCGCTCCCCGCTCGCGTCGGGGCAGTCCACGACGAACAGGCGCCAGCGCGACCCCACCTGCGGGGCGGCGAGGCCTGCTCCGTTCGCGGCGTCGGTGGTCTCGAACATGTCCGCGACCAGGCTGCGGAGCTCGTCGGTGATCTCCCGGACCCGACGGGTGCGCTGCGCGAGCGCGCGGTGGCCGACGATGGTGATGGGGCGGACGGTCATGCGGGTGAGTCTCCTGGAGGGTCGGATCGGGGGTGGTCGCGAGCGGCGGGGGATGCGGAGGAACCGGCGGAGGCAGAGGGGGACGTGGAGTCAGAGGAGGCGGCGGAGGCAGTGGAATCCGAGGAGGCAGCGGACGAAGACGGGGTGGGGGAGGAGGTCACCCGGTGCCGTGCCGGCGGGTTCACCGCGAGGGGATTGCGGGCGTCGACGATCCACGGCGTGCGCTCGTGGCGCAGCGGGTCGCCGCTGCGCACGGACTCGGCGACCGCGCGGCCGATCTGCTCGGCGTCCGCGGCGTCGGCTGCCAGGAAGTCGAGAGTGTGCGTGGCGTGGGAGTCGAGCACGATCGCGTGCCAGGCGTCGAGACCGCTCGCGATCTGGCGGGCGCGCAGGAACTCGGCGTCCAGGGCGGCGCCGCCGATGATCACGATGTTCGCGAGCCACAGCAGCAGCAGGATCGCGATGAGCCCGTTGAGGACCGTGAGCACCTCCGCGAAGCGCGTCGCGTAGGCCAGCAGGCGACCGGCGAGCAGCGCGGCCCCGAACAGGGTCAGCACCGAGAGCGTCGACCCGAGGGTCATGAGCCGGTACCGCGGCAGGCGCACGTTGGGGAACAGGTAGTAGGCCAGTGAAACCCCGATGATCAGGATGACCAGCAGGATCGGCCACTTCACCAGGTTCCAGGCGTGGAAGGCGAAGATCGGGATGCCGATGAACTCGCCGATCCGCTGGCTCGCCTCGCCGCCGACGATGATCATGCCGATCGCGAGGAGCACCACCGAGACGATCAGCACCGTCTCCCCGAAGACGATCGTGCGGAACCAGAGGAAGGGCCGGCCCTCGCGCGTGTCGTAGACCCGGTGCAGGGCGCGGTGCAGCGCCGCGACGCCGTTGGAGGCGGAGACGAGCGAGCCGAGGGTGCCCAGCAGCAGCCCGAGCAGGCCGCCGGAGGTGCTCGACGCGGCCTCGATCGCGGTGAGATACGGCGCGGGGTCCAGGGTCGGGAAGATCTCGACGACGAGGCGGGAGAGGGCCTGGAGGGTCTCCGCCTGGATGCCGATCAGCGACATCAGCGAGACCACCGCGACCGCGCCCGGGAAGAGCGACAGCACGGAGTAGAAGGTCATGGTGCCGGCGACGTCCCACACCTGGATGTCGAGCAGTCGCATGCGCACCCGGTTCAGGACGTGCACGATGCTGAGCCGAGGCCGGGCGTGCTCGACGATCGGTCGGGGCCGACGCCCGGCGCTCATCCTCGCTCCGCCCCGCGGGTCGCGCCCTGGCCGTCGCGGGGGACGGCGGGGGTGCGGCGCATGATGCTCCTCGATCGGGACGGGCGGGACGGATCGGGAGCCTATTGCATCAGGGGCCCTCGATCCGGGACCTGCCCGCTGCTCCCCGGGAGGTCAGGGATTCTCGAGCAGGTCGTCGGGATCGGTGGGGACCGGGTACTCCCACGGCTCGTCGGGATCCTTGGGGACGAAGGAGGTGACGATGCTGCCGTCGGCCCGCTGATCGCCCAGGCCGCGCGGGGAGGAGAGCACCGCGTCGTCGAGCACCGGACCCTGGTCGGCGAGCGGGACCGCCCGGCCCGCGGCGGTGACCCGGACCTCCTCGCCGCGCACCGTGACCTCGATCTCCGGACCCTCCTCGAGGGTGAAGGAGATCTCCTCGCGCACCAGGCGGACGGTGAAGCGGGACCCGCGCACGGTGAGCGGGAAGCTCAGCTCGGGCCAGTCCACCGGCAGACGCGGGTCGAAGGAGATCCGGCCCTCGTCGTGCCGCATGCCCGCGAAGCCGTGCACGAGGGCGTTCCACACCCCGCCGGCCGAGGCGATGTGCACGCCGTCGGCGGTGTTGTGGTGGAGGTCGCCGAGGTCCACGAAGAGACCCGCGCGGAAGTAGTCCAGTGCGGCCTTCTGATGGCCCACCTCGGCCGCCATGATCGACTGCACGACGGCGGAGAGCGAGGAGTCGCCGGTGGTGATCGGGTCGTAGTACTCGAAGTCGGCGCGCTTCTCCTCGGCGGTGAACTCGCTGCCGCGCAGGAACAGGGCGAGCACCACATCGGCCTGCTTGAGCACCTGGAAGCGGTAGATCACCAGCGGGTGGTAGTGCAGCAGCAGCGGGAAGGCCTCGTCGGGCGTCGCCGAGAGGTCCCACACCTCGCGCTCGAGGAAACGGTCCTCCTGCAGGTGGATGCCGAGGGACTCGTCCTTGGCGATGAGCATGCCGTCGGCGCAGGCCTCCCACTGCTCGAGCTCGAGGTCGTCGAGCTCCAGCTCGACGCGGAGCTCCTCGTGCGCCGCCGGATCGGTCTGCTGCAGATCTCGCACCGCGGCGGCGGCCCGGCGCAGGTTGTATCGGGCCATCACGTTGGTGAACATGTTGTTGTTGACCACGGTGGTGTATTCATCAGGCCCGGTCACGCCGTGGACGTGGAAGGCGGCATCGCCGTCGGCCGTGACCCGCCAGAACCCGAGATCCGACCACAGCCGCGCCGTCTCCACGAGCACCCGCACGCCGTCACGGCGCTGGAACTCGAGGTCCCCGGTCACGTCGGCGTACTGCGCGAAGGCGTAGGCGACGTCCGCGTCGATGTGGTACTGCGCCGTGCCCGCCGCGTAGTAGGCGGAGGCCTCGTCCCCGTTGATGGTGCGCCAGGGGAACAGGGCCCCGCGCTGGTTCAGCTCCCGGGCGCGCTCCCGCGCCTTGGGCAGCAGGTTCACGCGGAAGCGCAGCGCGTTGCGGGCCCAGCGCGGCTCGGTGAAGGTGAGGAAGGGGACGACGTAGATCTCGGTGTCCCAGAAGTAGTGGCCCTCGTAGCCGGAGCCGGTGAGGCCCTTCGCGGGGATGCCCCACTGGTCGGAGCGGGCCGCGGCCTGGGCGAGCTGGAAGAGGCACCAGCGGGTGGCCTGCTGCTCGACGGGGCGGCCGGGGAGGCGCACGTCGGAGCGGGTCCAGAAGTCTGCGAGATAGCGGCGCTGGTCCTCGAGCTGGACCGCGTGCCCCGCTTCGCGCACCCGGTCCAGGGTGCGACGGCAGCGGTCGAAGAGTTCCCGGTGGGGGACCGACCGGGAGGAGTGATAGGCGACCGCCTTGCGCACGACGAGGCTCTGCCCCGCCTCGAGATGGGCGCGCGAGATGTGCCGGCCCTGGTCCGGGGTGGTGTCCACCAGCTGCTGCACCGCGGCCTCGGACTCGACCTGGTGATCGGCGCCGACGCCGAGGGTCATCCCCGACTGCGCCACCCGATAGCCGAGCAGCATCCGCCGCTCGCTGTGCCAGTCCTGCTGCGGCTCGAGCACCCGGTGCGTGAAGGCGGTGGTCTGACGGGGATCGTGCTTGTCCGTCACGGGACCGGGCCCGCCGCGGGAGCCGAAGTCGTCGGGGAAGTCCGTCCGGTTGATGATCTGCGAGGAGATCGCGATCGGCGCCGCGCCGTCGAGCATCGTCACGCGCATCTCCATCAGCGCGAGGTGGCGCTGGGTGAAGGAGACCATGCGCGAGGTCTCGACCTTCACCCGCTTCCCCGCGGGAGTGCGCCAGATCAGCGCGCGGCGCAGCACCCCCTCGCGGAAGTCGATCCAGCGCTCGTACTCCTCGACGTCCGCGGTCGAGAGCAGCAGCGGCTCGTCGTCGACGTACAGCTTCATCACCGTCGAGTCGGGGACCGGGATCATCGTCTGCCCGGTGCGGGCGAAGCCGAAGGCGGATTCCGCGTGCTGGATCGGCCAGGTCTCGTGGAAGCCGTTGAGGAAGGTGCCGTGGCTGTGCACGTCGCGGCCCTCGGAGGGCGTGCCGCGCATGCCCAGGTAGCCGTTCGCGGTGGCGAACAGCGTCTCCATCAGGCCCAGGTCGCCCCCGGGTCGGGACTCCACCAGCCGCCACTCGTCCAGCGGCAGCCGCGTGCGGTCGACGGGGTCGGCGGGGATGGTGCGCAGACGGGTCATGCCAGCTCCTCCAGGTCGGCGACGACGAGGGTCGCGCCCGCGGCGGAGAGCGCCGCGGCGCCGGCGCCGCGGTCCACGCCGATCACCGCGCCGAAGGCACCGTCGGCCCCGGCGCGCACCCCGGAGACGGCGTCCTCGTAGACGACCGCGTCGGCCGGCTCGACGCCCAGCAGACGGGCCGCGTGCACGAAGGTGTCCGGGGCGGGCTTGCCGGGCAGCCCCTCCCGGGCCGCGACGTTCCCGTCGACCACGTGCTCGAAACGATCGCGCAGACCCGCGCCGCGCAGCACCTCCTCGGCGTTGCGGCTCGAGGAGACGATCGCGAGCCGCGCCCCCTCCGGCAGCGCGTCGAGATAGGCGACGGTGCCCGGGTAGGGGGCGACGCCTTCGGCGCGCAGCAGCTCGAGGACCTGGTCGTTCTTGCGGTTGCCGAGTCCCTTGACGGTCTCCTCGCCCGGCGCCTGGTCCGCGGGATCGGTGTCCTCCCCGAGGGGCAGCTCGATCCCGCGCGAGGCGAGGAAGGAGGCGACGCCGTCGTAGCGGGGCTTGCCGTCGACGAAGGCGAAGTAGTCCTCGTCGGTGTACGGCTCGGCGACGCCGCGGGAGGCGAGGAAGTCCGAGAACATTCGGGCCCAGGCCCGCATGTGCACCTCGGCGGTGGGGGTGATCACGCCGTCGAGGTCGAAGAGATGGGCGCGGAAGCCCGTGCGGACGTGCGACGGGTCCAGGGACGGGGAGCGGTCTGCATCAGGGGTCACGCGCGCCATGCTACGGCCCGTCCCGTGCCCTCCCCGGGGAGGGAGATCGATGGCCCCGCGGCGAAGGGTCGGCTAGTCTGCTCGCGTCCGTGCCCGCGCGAGCGCCGGTGCGGAGCCATGACGAACCCCTCCGAGGAGAAGATGGCTGTCACGGAGTCGCTGCCCGTGGTCGACGCGGTGCGCCGCGAACTCGAGATCGACGAGCAGGTGCTGGACGGGCGCCCCCGCGTGCGCGCCGTGCTCTCCCTCACCACCCACCTGTCCCGCTCCCCGGCCCAGCTGTGGCCGCTGCTGACCGATCCTGCCCGCCTCGCGCGCTGGTTCGGCCCGGTCGACGGCGAGCTGGTCGAGGGGGGAACATTCCGCGGCCCGGGTGGCGCCCGGGGGAGGATCGAGACGGTCGAGGCCCCGCACCGGCTCTCCCTCGTCTGGGAGCGGGAGGGGGCGGCGGACCCGCTGCTGATCCGGTTGGACCCCGAGGACGACGGAACCACCGCGCTGTCGCTGCGCCACACCGCGCTGCTGGACCGGAAGGACTTCGCGCGCGGCGGTCCCGGCCTCGCCGCCATGGACTGGGAGATCGCGCTGCTCGCGCTCGCCGCCGAGACCGACGGCTGGCGCGACACCTGCCAGCAGGAGGTCCCGGTGCCCACGGCCGACTGGCTCGACGGTCCGGACGGTGCCGGCCTCGTGCGCGCCTGGTCGGTGCGCTGGGCGGCGCAGGCGCTCGCCGCGGGGGTCGACGAGGAGACGGTGCGGCGAGGCGAGAACGCGACGGTGCACGCCTTCGAGGGGTGAGCGAGGCCCCGCCCGGCGCGTGTCCACAGGGCGGAGGTCTTTGCCCGGGCTCACGATCTCCTGGCACACTCGGCAGGTGACCCCACCCGTGCCCCGCCCCCGCTCCGGGGACGGTCGCACCTCCGCGCAGGTCATCCGCTCCCTCGCCCCGTCCATCTACGCGCCGAGCTTCCTCGAGTTCGCCGGGATGGCGGCGCTCATGCCGATGGTCCCGCTGCTCGCGCTCGACCTCGGGTTCAGCCAGTCGTCCGCGGCGGCGCTCACGGTCATCTTCGGGATCGCCTCCTTCGTGGGGCCGATCCCGGCCGGCCGGGTCCTCACGCTGCTCGGGGCGCGCCTCGCCCTGGTGGGCACCGGCGTGCTGATGATCCTCGCGAGCCTCGTGGCCTTCGCGGTGATCGAGCCGGGTGCCGCCGCGGAGCCGGCCCGTCACCAGCAGCTCGTCCTGGTCGGCCTCCTGGTCGTGATCGCCGCCTGCTCGCAGGTCTGGCACCTGGGACGGCAGTCCTATCTCGGCACCGCCCTGCCGCCCATGATGCGCGCCCGCGGGATGACGCTCTACGGGGGCACGATCCGCCTCGGCGAGGTCGTCGGGCCGCTGCTCGGGGCGGTGGTGATCGCGATGATCTCCTCGACAGCGGTCTTCGTGCTCTTCGCGGTGATGGTCGGCGCCGCGACGGTGATGATCACCGTCTTCCTGCCGCCGGGGGAGACCCGTGCCGCGGTCCCGTCGCGCCCCCGGAGGGGCATGCGCAGCGAGGCCCGGGTCCGGCTCGACCGGGCCGTGCTGGGCCGCATGATCGCCGTCGGCGCCGGCATCACCCCGGTGATGATGGCGCGCGTGAACCGGCCTGTCATCGTGCCGCTCCTCGGCGCCCACCTGGGGCTGGACCCCGCGTGGATCTCGCTCGTGTTCGGGGTCGGCGCCGCCCTCGAGATCCTGCTCGTGCTGCCTGCGGGGACGATCATGGACCGCTTCGGGCGCGCCGCCGTAGCCGTCCCCTGCGCCCTGCTGATGGGAGCGGGCTTCGTGCTCCTGGCGGTGCTGGGCACGACGCTCGACGGCCACGGACGCACCGCGGCGCTGATCGCCCTGCTCGTGCCGAGCCTGCTCATCGCGCTCGGCAACGGCATGGGGTCGGGGATCGTCATGACCCTCGGGGTCGACGTCACCCCGGTGCACGGCCGCACCGGCTACCTCGCGTGGTGGAACACGATGCTCGGCGCCGGGCGGCTGGTCGCCCCGCTGCTGGTCACGGGGGTGACGCTGGTCGCGCCGGTGGCGGTCGCCGGGGCCGTCACCGGCGGACTGTGCCTCGTCGGCGGCTCCTGGCTGCTGCGGGCCCTGCCCCGGTACACCCCGGCCGGGACCGGGCGCCGGGGCGCGGACGGGACGGTGGCGGTGCCTTTCCGCCGGTGGGGCGGACGGGTCAGGCGGCGCTGGGTCCCTCGCCGGCCGCGACGGCGGCCGCGGCGAGGCCGAGCATCTGCTGGGTGGTCTCCTCACGGCTCGAACCGCGGGCGATCGCGATCTCCACGGCGAGCGGCTCCACGGCCTGCTTGAGCAGGTTCTTCTCGGCGAGGCTGGAGGGGTTGCCGCCGCTGTCGCCGTAGATCTCGCGGACGACCTCGATGCGGTCGGCGAGCCGTCCGGTCTGCAGCTGCATGGTGAGGGTCTTGATGCGATGGGCCCAGGAGGCCTTCTTCTCGGGGGCGACGATCGGCGCGGCGAGCTGCTCGAGCAGCGCCACGATCTCCTGCTCGCCGAGCAGCTCGCGCAGCCCCACGACATCCTTGCCGTCGGCGGGCACCGAGATCGCCATCTCCCCGTCGACCACCGAGAGGTCCACGTACTCCCGGTCCTCGCCGCGCACGGTCCGGGTGCGGCGGGCGACGATGCGCACCGGGCCGTGCACCGGGTGGCTCAGCAGTGAGCCGATGGCGGGGACCGACGAGGGGGCGGGGGTGGCGGCGACGGACACGGGTGTTGACCTCCTGGAAGGGCGCGGGATGCCGCGGATCGGAGCCGAGCTGCTCGGGGCGAGCGGGCGGCGCGCCGAGGGCGACACAGACCAGTTTCTCACGGTTCTGACAGAAAGGCCAGGTCACGACGTCTCCAGGGGAGGGATCTCACGGTCGCGGCGTCCTCGGCGAGGCCTGCACGACCTCTCGGAGCGTCGAGATCTCGACCAACGGCGGACGGCGCGGCGCGACGGCATGCGCTGTGATGGGGCGCATGGTCGCCGCCCCCGCCTCCCCGGTCGTCGTCTTCGACCGGGTCGGGGTCCTGCGGGACGACAGCGTGCTGCTGCTCGAGGCGAGCGGGAGCGTCGGTGCCGGGGAGGTGCTCGCGATCACCGGGGCCAACGGCAGCGGGAAGACGACGCAGGGCGACCTGTCGGTGCTGGTGATGCTCGCCTGGCAGGCCGACGCGGTGATCGTGCCGCTGCTCGCGGCCGCCCTGTTGCTGGCCGTGCTGCCGCTCGGGCAGCTCGCGGTGCTCGGCGTCGCCGCCGCGCTCGCCGCTCTGCTCGGGCTGCTGGCCGCGCGGCGCCTGCGAGCGCTGGAGAGCTAGGAATCGGAGATCCTGCAGAACCTCGAGAGTCCGCAGACCACGACGACAGGAGACGCACCGTGGACGTCCGCACCACACCGAACCCGCTGGTCCGTGCGGCCGGGCGCCTGCTGCACCGGCTGAACTCCCGCCACCCCTGGGACCACAACGCCCACTTCCACCGCTGGATCCTGCGCTCCCTGCCCGTGGGGGCGACCCGTGCCCTCGACGTGGGCTGCGGCCGCGGCGAGCTGGTCCGGGCCCTCGCCGGGGCCGGCCTCGCCGTGGACGGCATCGACCCCGATCAGGAGATGGCGTACGTCGCCGCGCAGCGCTGCCGTGACCTCCCCGCGGTGGCCATCCGCCGTCGGACCCTCGACGAGCACGCGGACGAGATGCTCGCGAGGCACCCGGAGGGTGCCTATGACGCGATCACCGTGCTCGCCTCCCTGCATCACCTGGAACTCGAGCCCGCGATCGCCCGCCTCCGCGCGTTGCTGCGCCCGGGCGGGAGTCTCCTCGTCGTGACCCTCACCGTGCCGCGCACCGCGGCCGACACCCTGTGGGACATCGGGAACGCGCTGACGAACCCGCTGATCGGACTCGTCAAGCACCCGCGACCGGTGCGAGATCCGGTGCCGGGGCCGAGAATCCCGCTGCGGGACCCCGCCTGGTCCCACGGAGAGCTCCGCGAGCGCGTCCGGGCGATCCTGCCGGGCGCGGAGCTGCGTCGGCGGGAGGGGTTCCGGTCGACGCTGCGCTGGCGGAAGCCGGCCTGAAGCCGGCCCGAAGTCGGGCCGCGTCAGGCGCGGTGCGCGGCGATGACCTCGCCGAGGCGGCCGATCGCGTCCTCGATCACCGCGGGGGCATGGGTGACGAAGCTCAGCCGCATCGTCGAGTGGTCGGGATGGTCGGCGAAGAAGGACCAGCCGGGGAGATAGGCGACCCCGGCCTCGACCGCGTCCTCGAGCATGGACTGGGCGTCGTAGCCCTCGCCGAGCGCCGCCCACAGGAACATGCCGCCGTCGGGGTGGGTGACGTGCGCGCCGTCGGGGAGGACCGGGGCGATCGCGCGCGCCATCGCGTCGCGCCGTTCGCGGTACACCCTGCTCACCGTCGCGATGTGCGCCTCGAGGTCCGCCGTCTCCAGGTATCGGGCGACCATCAGCTGGTCCACCACGGAGGACTGCATCGAGATCGCGGCCTTCGCGACCGCGAGGGTGTCCCGCACGCGACCCTCCGCCCGCATCCAGCCGATCCGCACGCCCGGCGCCATCAGCTTGCTCATCGAGTTCAGCAGGATCGTCCGCTCGGCCATGCCGGGCAGCGCGGCGATCGGCGCCCAGGTGCCGCCGGTGAAGCTCAGCGCGCCGTAGGGGTCATCCTCGACCAGCGGCACGTCGGTGCGCAGCAGCACGTCGGCGACCGCCTGCCGGCGCCCGACGGGCATGGTCCGGCCGGTCGGGTTCTGGAAGGTGGGGATCAGGTACACCATCCGCGGATGATGCGTGCGGATCGCTTCCTCGAGCGCCTCGGGGATCACGCCGTCGTCGTCGGTCGCCACGCCGATCATCCGGGCGCCGTGCACGGAGAACGCCTGGACCGCGGCCAGGTAGGTCGGGGACTCCACGAGCACCACGTCGCCCGGCTCGAGGAGCGCCTGCGCGACGACGAACAGCCCCTCCTGCGAGCCCGAGGTGATCCGGATCTGCGAGGCGTCGGTGGCGAGGTCCTGGGAGAGACGCCGCGCCGCCTGCTCGCGCAGTTCCCGCTCGCCCTCGCTCACGCCGTACTGCAGGGCGCGCTTGCCCTGATGGGCGAGCACCCAGTCGTAGGCAGCCGTGACCGTCCGGAGGTCGAACAGCTCCGGGTCCGGGATCCCACCGGCGAAGGAGACCACGTCCTCGCGGGCGGCAAGGGCGAAGATGTCCTTGAGCGGGGACGACTCCATGCCCGCATAGCGGGGGGCGATCGGGAAGCGGTACGGCGCGGCGGACGGGGACGAGGTCATCGCTCCATCGTGTCACGCGCGGGGGATGGCGCCGGGCAGCGGCACCGTGAGATCCGTCCGCGCGGCCGTCCGGCGTGCGCCTGGCGGCGCGTGGCCGCTGCGGGGAGACTGAGGGGATGGACGATCCCGGGGACGACACGACGGTCCGGCGCCTGCGCGCTGCGGGCTGCGTCTTCGCCGAGGAGGAGGCCGAGGTGCTTCGCCGTGCCGCCCGGGACCCGGCGCAGCTCGAGGCGATGATCCGCCGACGCGAGGCGGGCGAGTTCCTCGAGCACGTCGTCGGGTCGGTGGAGCTCCTGGGGGAGCGCCTCGCGGTCGCGCCGGCGGTGTTCGTGCCGCGGCAGCGCACCGCCCTGCTGATCGGGGAGGCCGTGCGGCAGGCCCGCGCACGCCGCGAGCCGCGGGTCCTGGAGCTGTATGCGGGCGCGGCCCCGGTCGCCGCGCTCGTGGCCCGGCGCGTGCCCGGTTCACGTGTCCAGGCGGCCGACGTCGACTCGGCGGCCCTCGCCGTCGCCCGGGAGAACCTGCCCGCCAGAGCGGGACTGCACCTCGGCGACGGCTGGGCGGCCGTGCCCCCGGGGGAGCGGTTCGACGTGATCGCCGCGGTGCCGCCCTATGTGCCCGAGGGTCGGCTGGCGCTGATGCCGCGGGAGGCCCGCGAGCACGAGCCGCCGGCGGCGCACCTCGGCGGTCAGGACGGACTGGACCACGTGCGAATTCTGCTCGACGGGGCGGCCGAGCACCTCGCGGACGATGGCGTGCTGCTCCTCGAGCTGCACCGGGAGCAGATCCCCGACGCCGCCGAGGCGGCCGCCGCGACCGGCCGACTCGGCGCGGTCGACCATCTGCTCGGCGAGGACGGCAGCACCGCCGTGCTGCGGGTGCGGGCACGACCGGCTCTCCCTGCCGCGGTGCCCTCCGACCTCGTGCTGCTGCGCCGGGTGCGCGACCGGATGGACCGCGAGCACCATCGACCTCTGGACGTCGAATCGCTCGCCGCCGGAGTGCATCTCTCCGCCGGCCACCTCAGCCGACGCTTCCGCGAGGAGTACGGGGAATCGCCCTACTCCTATCTCATGACCCGCCGCATCGAACGGGCGATGAGCCTGCTGCGCAGCACCGATCGCAGCGTCACCGACATCTGCCTCGAGGTCGGCTTCTCCTCGCTCGGCACCTTCAGCACCCGCTTCAAGGAACTCGTCGGCGTGCCGCCGAGCACCTATCGCCGCGACGGCGCCAGGGTGCTCGACGGGATGCCGCCGTGCATCGCTCGCCAGGTCGGTAGACCGGTCAGGAATCGAGAAGCGCCCGGCGCGGGCTCCTCGTAGCGTTCTGCCCATGACCACTCCCCAGACCACAGCGTCCGGCTCCGGCCTCAGCATCCATTCCAGTTTCCTGCCCCACACCGATCCCGAGGCCTCCCTCGCCTTCTACCGCGACGTGCTCGGATTCGAGGTGCGGCTCGACGTCGGCGGCGGCCCGATGCGGTGGATCACCGTGGGGCCCGCCGGCCAGCCCGACACCGCTTTCGTGCTCCATCCCCTCCTGGAGGGGAACGGGATCACCGCCGAGGAGCTGGCGACCCTGCGGTCGATCATCGCCAAGGGGGCCTACTTCGGCGCGAACCTCGCCGCCGCCGACCTCGACGCGACCTTCGCCGCGCTCGAGGCCGCGGGCGCCGAGATCGTCCAGGAGCCCGTGGACCAGGACTACGGGATCCGCGACTGCGCCGTCCGCGATCCCGCGGGGAATCTGCTCCGCATCCAGCAGGCCGCCTGACCCCGAGCATCCCCCCACGACCCCACCTCGAAGGAGCGCCATGAGCCGCACCACCCCCGACACCGCAGGAACCTTCAGCGACGCCGAGAAGGAGGCGATGCGCGCCCGCGCGGAAGAGATCCGCACGGAGAAGGCACAGGGCCGCGGCGCGAAGAAGCGCGAGAGCGACCGCGCGAAGCTCGAGGAGCTGATCGCCGCACTGCCCGAGGGCGACCGTCGCGACGCGCAGCGCGTCCACGAGATCGTCGGCCTCGTCGCCCCGGAGCTCGACCCCCGCACCTGGTACGGGATGCCGGCCTGGGCGCTCGACGGCGAGGTGGTGTGCTTCTTCACCCCCTCCTCGAAGTTCGACGAGCGCTACTCGAGCTTCGGCTTCAACGCCGCCGCGCGCCTCGACGAGGGCAGCATGTGGCCGACCGCCTTCGCCGTCACGGCGGTGGACGACGCCGCCGCGGAGCGGATCGCGGAGCTGGTCGCGCACGCCGTTGGCTCCTGAAGGACGGCGGGCCCGCCTTCAGTCCCAGCGGAACAGCGCCCCGGCCACGACGGTCCCCACGACCACGGCCCCGGCGAGCGCCAGCAGCGACCCGCCCGGTAGCGGCTGGCCCGCCCAGGCCGCGGCGAGCGCCTCCACCCCGGCGCCGAAGGGGAGCAGCGCCCCGATCTCCGCCAGCGGATCCGGCAGCGCGTCGCGGCCGCCGAACATGCCGCCCAGCGCGCCGAGGCCCAGGAAGCCGAGCAGGCCGATCGCGGTCCCTGCGCTCGGGGACGGGGCGACGGCGGCGATGATCATCCCCGTCGCGTACATCGCGGCGGCCGTGAGGGCGAGGGCGCCGAGCGCCGCCCCGGGGTGCAGCGGTGCGTTCGCACCGAAGGCGAGGACCGCCACGGCGCCCGCGATGAGGATTCCGAGCGTCGCCTGCACCGCCGAGACGATCGCCTGGGCGAGCAGCACCAGCACGGGGGAGGCCGGGGTCACCGCGAGGCGGCGGAGGATCCCGGATCTGCGGTAGTACGTGAGGAAGCTCGGCATGTTCAGCACGCCCACGAAGGCGAGCACCATCACCAGCACGAGCGGGAGCACGTACAGGTCCAGGACCGTGTGGCCGGCGACGACCTCCTGTCGGCTCGCCCCCGAGGCGGTCGTGAGCAGGATCAGCAGCGGCAGCGCGAGCGGGGTGACCAGTCCTGCGGTGTCGCGGAGGACCATCCTCCCCTCGGCGCGGACCGTCATCGCGAGCGCCCGCAGCCCGGGGCCGCGCGCGTCGAGGGATGCTCGGGGCTCGGGGGCGGGGGAGAGAGTACTCATCGCGAGGCCTCCTGGGCTCGGGGCGCGTCGCCGGTCAGGGCGAGGAAGGCGTCCTCGAGGGTCGCCACCCCCGCGGCGCCGATGACCTCCGCAGGGGTGCCGGCGGCGCGCACCCGACCGGCCGCGAGCAGCACGATCCGGTCGCACAGGTGCTCCACCTCGTCCATCGCATGGCTCACCAGGAGGATCGTCACCCCCTCCGCATGCATCGTCTCGAGGGTGCTCCACATGCGGCGCCGCGCGGAAGGGTCCAGGCCCGTGGTCAGCTCGTCGAGGATCAGCACGCGCGGCCGACCGATCATCGCCAGCGCCACCGAGACCCGCTGCTGCTGGCCGCCGGAGAGGTGCTCGAAGCGGGTCCCGGCCTGGTCCCGCAGCTCCACGAACTCGAGCAGCTCCTCGCGCGGGCGCGGCGCGGAATAGAAGCTGCCGTAGAGGCGGAGCAGCTCGTCCACCGTGAGGGCGCCGTGGAGGTAGCTCTCCTGGAGCTGCACCCCGAGCACCTGCCGCAGCGCACGCCGATCGCGCACCGGGTCCAGGCCCAGCACCGAGATCCGTCCCGCGTCTGGGCGCCGCAGCCCCGCGACCAGCTCGACCGTGGTGGTCTTGCCCGCACCGTTCGCCCCGAGGATGCCGAGGGTCTCTCCCTGCCGCACCTTCAGATCGAGCCCGTCCACGGCGGCGCGCCCCCGGTAGCTCCTGCGCAGCCCGGCGACGCGCACGGCGATCTCACGCGGATCCCCCCTGCCGCCTGTGCCGTCCGTGCCGTCTGTGCCGTCCGTGCGTCCGGTGTCATCGGTGCCGTCCCCGTCGCGCTCGTCATGCCGTTCCTCGGTGATCATGCCCCCGACGCTAGGGAGCGGCGGCCGGTCGGCGCGCGTGCCGCCGGTCACCGGCTCCAAGCCGCCGGACCATGACCATCGGCACGGGCGGGGACCGGAGCGCGGCCCTACGCTGAGGTCATGCCGTGGTTGAGGACGGAGGGCTGGGCCGGGGCGGTGATGCTCGTGGTCGCCGTCGGCGTCTCCCTGCCTGCGCTGCTGGGCATGATCGACTCCGCGCTGCCGCGCCCGGTGTGGTTCCTGCTGCTGGTGGCCTACCTGCTGGGCTTCGGCGCGATGGGCGTCGTCGGCCGGCCGCGGTGGGAGCGCACCGCCCTCGGCGTCGCGGTGCTGTGCTCCTGGGGCCTGATCCTCTCGACATCCGGCGGCGGGCTGATCCAGGTGCTCGTCGTGCTGACCGCCGCCGCGAGCGTGTACGTCGTCCCGGCGCCGGCCACCGCCGGGATCATCCTGCTGAACACGGCGGTGGTCACGACCTCCGTCCAGCTCGCCCACGGCGACCTGATCGAGTCGGTGCTCCTGTCCGGCTTCTACCTGCTGATCCAGGTCGCGAGCGCCTTCAGCACCGCCACCCTGCTGCGGGAGGTGCAGATGCGCACGGAGCTCGCCCGCGCTCACGTCGAGCTGCGCGCGGCGGGCGTCCTGCTGGCGGAGTCGGCGCGCACCGCGGAGCGGCTGCGCATCTCCCGCGAGCTGCACGATCTCATCGGCCACCAGCTCACCGTCCTCACCCTCAGCCTCGAGGCCGCCCGCCACCTCGAGGGGGAGGAGTCCCGCCGCCAGGTCGAGCGCGCCGACCGGGTCGCCCGGGAGCTGCTGGGCGACGTGCGGGCGACGGTGGGGGAGATGCGGGAGCGGCCCGCGGATCTCGGCGCCGCGCTGCGCGGCATGGTCGAGGGGCTGCCCGGGCTCGAGGTCGAGATCGTGACGGATCCGGGGGAGCCGCTGAACCTCGGCGAGGTCGAGCAGATCGCGCTGATCCGGCTCGCCCAGGAGGCGGTCACCAACACGCTCCGTCACGCCGACGCGACCCGGCTGCGGATCGAGGTGAGCGCTCGCCAGGGCGAGGTGGAGCTGAGCGCACGCGACGACGGGGCCGGGGCGGAGGAACTGGCGCTCGGGAACGGGCTGCGCGGGCTGCGGGAGCGGTTCGAGCAGCTCGGCGGGGAGCTCACGGTCGATCCGGGGCCCGGGTTCGCGGTGCGGGGACGGCTGGTGGGCTCGTGACGCGGGTGATCGTGGTGGACGACCAGGCCCTCGTGCGCGAGGGGATCCGCACTCTGCTGGAGCTCGCGGGGATCGAGGTGGTCGCCGAGGCCGAGGACGGCGCGGAGGCGCTCGCCGTGATCCGGGAGCACGTGCCCGACGTGGCCCTGATGGACCTGCGGATGCCGCGCCGGGACGGCATCTGGGCGCTCGAGCGGCTGCGCGAGCAGGGCAGCGAGGTCCCGGTGCTGGTGCTGACCACCTTCGACGACGACCACCTGGTGCTGCGGGCGCTGCGAGCGGGGGCGCGCGGCTACCTGCTCAAGGACGTCACGATCGAGCAGCTGGCCCGTGCTGTCGGCATCCTCGCGGGCGGCGGCACCCTCATGTCGCCCTCGATCACGGACTCGCTGCTGCGCGCGCTGCGCGACGGCGCGGCGGAGCGGGAGGCGGAGAAGTCGCCGCTGCAGATGCTGACCGCGCGGGAGACCGAGGTGCTGAGGCTCGTGGCGGAGGGTTGCAGCAACCGGGAGATCGCCGAGGTGCTGCACCTGGCCGAGGGCACCGTGAAGAACCATCTCTCGGTGATCCTGCAGAAGACCGGGTCCCGCGACCGCACCAGCGCCGTGCTGCGGGCGCTGCGCGAGGGACTGCTGGGGTGAGCCGGCGCTGCCTGCTGCGGGGGCGCCGCGGGGGTGGGCCGCGGGGGGTGAGGAGTGCCGGACGAGGACGGGCCGCGTCTCCCCGAGCGGGGAGGCCGCGGCCCGTGATGTGGAGCGGGCGACGGGAATCGAACCCGCGTAATCAGTTTGGAAGACTGAGGCTCTACCATTGAGCTACGCCCGCATGACCGGACCATTGAACCAGATCAGCGGCCCGGGAGCACCTTCGCTGTGCGCCGCGCGACATGCATCTCCTCACAGGGGCGTCGAACGCATCCGATGGGAGGGCGGGCGAACGGGTAGGCTTCCCTGGGTTGCCCTCCGGGGTGTAGCTCAGCTTGGTAGAGCACCCGCTTTGGGAGCGGGAAGTCGCAGGTTCAAATCCTGTCACCCCGACTCCGCTGCCGGTCGCCACCGCGCGCGAGCCCCGGGCATCCGTGACAGCAGTCCACCGATCCACGATCCACAGGGAGACCTGACCAGTGAAGACCGAGTCCGAGAAGCTCAGCCCCACCCGGGTGAAGCTCACCGTCGAGGTGCCCTTCGACGAGCTGAAGCCCGCCGTCGAGGCCGCCACCGCCAAGATCGCCGACCAGGTGCAGATCCCCGGCTTCCGCAAGGGCAAGGTCCCCTCCACGCTCGTCGAGCAGCGCTTCGGCCGCCCCGCGATCATGCAGGAGGCCGTCAACGACGCCCTCCCGGACTTCTACCAGCAGGCCGCCGCCGAGGCCGAGCTCAAGCCCGTCGGCCGCCCCGAGGTCGAGGTCAACGAGGTCCCGGGCCTGGACGGCACCGAGACCGGCAGCCTGATCTTCACCGTCGAGCAGGACGTCCGCCCCGAGATCGAGCTGCCCGATCTGTCGACCCTCGAGGTCGAGATCGAGGAGCCCGCGGTCGACGACGACGCCGTCGAGGTGCGCCTGACCGAGCTGCGCGAGCGCTTCGGCACCCTTGTGGGCGTGGACCGCCCCGCCGAGGATCGCGACTTCGTCTCCCTCGACATGGTCGCGACCATCGACGACGAGGAGATCGAGACCGTCGAGGGCGTCTCCTACCAGATCGGCGAGGGCAACATGCTCGAGGGCCTCGACGAGGCGCTCATCGGCCTCTCGGCCGGCGAGGACACCACCTTCACCTCGACGCTCGCCGGTGGCGAGCGCGCGGGCGAGGAGGCGACCATCAAGGTCACCGCCCAGTCCGTCAAGGTGCGCGAGCTGCCCGAGGCCGACGACGAGTTCGCCGAGATGGCCTCCGAGTTCGACACCATCGACGAGCTCAAGGAAGACCTGAAGACCCAGGCCGAGGCCGACGCCGCGGGCAACCGCGTGGCCCTGGCCCGCAACGCCCTCCTCGAGAAGCTCCTCGAGGAGCTCGAGATCCCGGTGCCCGAGCAGCTGGTCGAGGACGAGGTCCTCACCCATTTGCAGAACGAGGGCAAGGAGGCGGGCGACCCGCACGGCGAGGAGATCCGCGAGGACACCGTCAAGGCGATCCGCGCCCAGTTCCTGCTCGACGAGCTCAACGCCACCCGCGAGGTGCAGGTCGGCCAGAACGACCTGATGAACTACATGGGTCAGCTCTCCCAGCAGTACGGCATCGAGCCGAACCAGCTGCTGCAGATGCTCGCCCAGTCCGGTCAGCTCGAGCAGATCTTCGGCGAGGTGCAGCGTTCCAAGGCCCTCGACGTCGCGCTGCGCGAGGTGACCGTCAAGAACGCCTCCGGCGATGTGCTCGACCTCGGCCTCGAGGCCGACGAGGAGGACGCCGCCGAGGAGTCCGTCGAGGACGAGGCCCCGGCCGAGGCCGACGAGGCCGCCGACTCCGAGAAGTGAGTCCTCCCCGTCCGTCTGCCTAGGGCAGGGCAGGGTCGCTGAGAATCGGGATCGTGCCGCTCAGCGGCGGCGCGGCCGGTAGAGGCGCCCGCAGGTCTCGAGATCGGTGCCGATCGTGCCGGCCGCGTCCCAGCGCACCCGTCGGCCGCCCGGCACGTCGAAGATCCGCACCCCGTCGCCCAGGAAGATCGGCACGGTCCATACCTGCAGCTCGTCGACGAGATCGTGCTCGAGGGCCTGCCGGGCGATGTCGGCGCTGATGATCTGGACGTCGAGGGGGCCGGCGAGCTCCCGGGCCCGAGCGATCGCCTCGCGGACATCCAGGTCGAGGGCGATCACCGAAGGATCCGCGGCGAGCTCCTCGGGGCGGTGGGTCAGGATGATCTCCGTGCCGGACCAGGCCCCGCCGTAGGCCTCCGCCGTCAGCTCGTCCCGCTCGCCCGCCTGCTCGCGGGCCGCGTCGTAGCCGCGCCGTCCGGAGATGATCACGCCGACGGCCGCCGCGAGTCCGGCGAGCTCCGCCTCGTCGGCCGCCTGCCCCTCGGCCGCACTCTCGGCCCCGCCGGGCGCCGCGGGAGTGTCGGAGAGGAAGCTCATGTCGTGGCCGGGGCCCGCGATGAACCCGTCGAGCGAGGCAGTGAAGCCGTAGGCGACCTCGCCCATGTCTGCTCCTGGTGCGCTCGGGATGGCCGGACCCGCGGTGGCGGGGTGGCGGACCCTCGTGTCCTTCAGCCTGCTCCCGCGGTCGTGAGGAGGTCAAGGAATCCGCCCGGGATGCGGGACGAGCCCGATCCCCTCGAGGGGATCGGGCCCGTAGCCGGCGGAGCCGGAGGGATCAGCGGTAGCTGACGAAGGTCGGGTTGCCCCAGATCGAGCGCTCGACCACGCGCTGCTTCGAGCCGGAGGCGTCGATGACCTGGCCGTTGCCGGCGTAGATCGCGACGTGGCCGGGCCAGGCGACGATGTCGCCGGGACGCGCCTCGGACTGCGAGATGGTGCGGCCGCCGTCGGCGATCGCGCCGGAGGAGCGGGGCAGGTCGATGCCCGCGGCCTCGTAGGCGAAGTTCACCAGGCCGGAGCAGTCCATGCCGCTGAGGCTGGAGCCGCCCCAGGAGTAGGGGGTGCCGACGGCCGAGCGGGCCGCGTTGACGATGCTGCTCGAGGAGGAGGAGCCCTCGGAGGAGGACGCGGAGGCGGAGCCGCCGACGGGAGCCGACGAGCCGCCGTTGAGCGCGCCACGGGTCTGGGGGCCGACCACGCCGTCGACCTGCAGGTCGTTCGCGGCCTGGTAGTCCTTGACGGCCGCGTGGGTGCGCTTGCCGAAGACGCCGTCGACCTCGAGGGAGGCGCCGTTGTCGTTGAGCGCCTTCTGCAGGTCCTCGACGTTGTCGCCGCGCGAGCCCCAGCGGAGCTTCTCGGTCGAATCGAGGGCGGCGGAGGGGGCCGCGGTCTGGGCGGCGGGGGCGGACTGCGCGGGAGCGGCGGGAGCCGCCGGGGCGGCCTGGGCGGCGCCTCCGGTGAAGGCGGTGCCGACGAGGACGGAACCGAGGATCGCGGCACCGCCGACGCCATAGGCAGCCTTGCGGGCGCCGGCGATCGGGGTACGGGCGAGACCGGGGGTCCGGTGGGTGTTGTGCTTGGCCATGAGTGCGGTTCGTTCCTTCCGGGCCGGTCACGTCGACCGGGGCTGTCGTGCTGGATCGTGCGACCACCGCTGTCGGGGTGAGTGCGTCACCGTGGGTGATGGATTCACCGTAGGGGCCGGTGCGCGCCCGACCGAAGGGCTTTGGGGGAGCCGGGCAGGGGACTTGACGGGTTCTTTGCGTCAGGTCGACCAGACGTGACCCGACGGAGGGACGGCTTGACGATCCGGCGAACCGTCGGACACAGCGGCGGACGGGGTGCCCTCGCGCCGTCGGCCAGTGCGCCTGCGGCGAACAGCCCCCCGAGGCGCCCTGCGCACCGCCTAGAGTCGAGCCATCGTCCATCCCGCCCTGAAGGAGACACCGTGACCTCTCAGAACACCAGGACCTCCGCGCCGCGCGGCGCCATGGGGGACACCCCCATGGGGCTTGACGACAACGTCTACCAGCGCCTGCTGCGCGAGCGCATCGTGTGGCTCGGCTCCGAGGTGCGCGACGAGAACGCGAACGCCATCTGCTCGAAGCTGCTGCTGCTCGCCGCGGAGGATCCCGACAAGGACATCTACCTCTACATCAACAGCCCCGGCGGCTCCATCACCGCGGGCATGGCCATCTACGACACCATGCAGTTCGTCAAGCCCGACGTGGTGACGGTCGGCATGGGCATGGCGGCCTCGATGGGGCAGTTCCTGCTGTCGTCCGGGACCAAGGGCAAGCGCTACGCGACCCCGCACACCCGGGTCCTCATGCACCAGCCGCTCGGCGGCCTCGGCGGCACCGCCACCGACATCAAGATCCAGGCCGACCTCATCCTCTCCATGAAGCAGCAGCTCGCCGAGCTGATCGCCGAGCAGACGGGCAAGAGCGTCGAGCAGATCCACGCCGACTCCGACCGCGACCACTGGTTCACGGCCGCCGAGGCCCTCGAGTACGGCTTCATCGACAAGATCGTCAGCGGCTCGGGCGACGTCACCGGCGGCGGCGGCACCGACGACTGACCGTCCTCCCGCCCGCCCCGTCACCCGCCGACACCACCCCACGCCAGGAGACCTCGTGACCTTCGACCCCCGTTTCTACGGCTCGCTGCCGTCCGTCCCGACCGCGCAGGTCGGTGCGGGCACAGCCCCGATGCCCACCAGCCGCTACGTGCTCCCGCAGTACGAGGAGCGCACCGCCTACGGCTTCAAGCGCCAGGACCCGTACACCAAGCTCTTCGAGGACCGCATCATCTTCCTCGGAGTGCAGGTGGACGACGCCTCCGCCGACGACGTGATGGCGCAGCTGCTCGTGCTCGAGTCCCAGGACCCGGACCGCGACATCACGCTGTACATCAACAGCCCCGGCGGATCCTTCACCGCGCTGACCGCGATCTACGACACGATGCAGTACATCAAGCCCGACATCACTACCGTGTGCCTGGGCCAGGCGGCCTCCGCCGCCGCCGTGCTGCTGGCCGCGGGCTCCCCGGGCAAGCGCCTCGCCCTCCCGAACGCCCGCATCCTCATCCACCAGCCCGCCATGGGCGGTCAGGGCGGCGGCCAGGCCTCCGACCTGGAGATCCAGGCCAACGAGATCATGCGCATGCGCGAGTGGCTCGAGCAGACCCTCGCCCACCACTCCGGCCGCACTGCCGAGCAGGTGAGCAAGGACATCGAGCGCGACAAGATCCTCACCGCCCAGAGCGCTCTCGAGTACGGCCTGGTCGACCAGGTGCTGACCTCCCGCAAGGAGCCCCGCGCCCAGGTCGCGCGCTGAGTCCGACGGGGCGGGGGTCGTGGCCCCCGCCCCGTCCGGCACGCCTCCGTCCCCGGGCGCGGCCTCCCGCATCCGCGGGGCCCCGCACGGTACCGTGGACGAGGTCCTCCACCGCGAGGACCGCCCTGCCGGGCATCGGCCCCGGAGACTCCCGACCACCTGACGAGAGGACACGCAGATGGCCCGCACGAGCGAGGGGACGGACGTCTTCAAGTGCTCCTTCTGCGGCAAGTCGCAGAAGCAGGTGGAGCGCCTGATCTCGGGTCCCGGGGTGTTCATCTGCGAAGAGTGCATCGAGCTGTGCAACGAGATCATCGCGGAGGAGATCCAGGCGGCGCAGCCCGTCGCCGAGGAGCAGGCGCCGCTGCCCGCCCCCCGCGAGATCTTCGACTTCCTCGAGGAGTACGTGGTGGGCCAGGAGCCCGCCAAGCGCGCCCTCTCGGTCGCCGTCTACAACCACTACAAGCGTCTGCGCGCCCAGGACGCCGAGGCCGGTGCGCACGGCGGCAAGACCGCGGCGGCGGCCCTGGCCGAGGAGGCCGGGAGCCACGAGGACCCGGTCGAGGTCGCGAAGTCCAACGTGATGCTCGTCGGGCCCACCGGCTGCGGCAAGACCTATCTCGCCCAGACCCTCGCGCGCATGCTCGACGTCCCCTTCGCCATGGCGGACGCGACCGCGCTGACCGAGGCGGGCTATGTCGGCGAGGACGTCGAGAACATCCTGCTGAAGCTGCTGCAGGCCGCGGACTACGACGTCAAGAAGGCCGAGCGCGGCATCATCTACATCGACGAGGTCGACAAGATCGGGCGCAAGGCCGAGAACCCCTCGATCACCCGCGACGTCTCGGGCGAGGGCGTGCAGCAGGCGCTGCTGAAGATCCTCGAGGGGACGGTCGCCGCGGTGCCTCCGCAGGGCGGGCGCAAGCACCCCCACCAGGAATTCATCCAGATCGACACCACGAACGTGCTGTTCATCGTCGCGGGCGCCTTCGCCGGTATCGAGGACATCATCGGTTCGCGGATCGGC
This sequence comes from Brachybacterium sp. B718/18, assembly GCF_055454375.1. NCBI lineage: Bacteria > Bacillati > Actinomycetota > Actinomycetes > Micrococcales > Dermabacteraceae > Brachybacterium > Brachybacterium sp. B718/18. The sequence goes on from NZ_JBVDDO010000005.1 coordinate 167,088, forward strand.
AAGCGCGGCATCGGCTTCGGCGCGGAGCTGCACACCCCCCTCGAGCAGGAGCAGATCTACTCCAAGCTGCTGCCGGAGGACCTGCTGAAGTTCGGGCTCATCCCCGAGTTCATCGGCCGCCTGCCGGTGATCACGAGCGTGACGAACCTGGACCGGCCGGCCCTCATCTCGATCCTGACCGAGCCGCGGAACGCCCTGGTGAAGCAGTACCAGAAGATGTTCGCGCTGGACGGTGTCGAGCTCGACTTCGAGCAGTCGGCGCTCGAGGCCATCGCGGACAGGGCGATCGCCCGCGAGACCGGGGCGCGCGGGCTGCGCGCGATCCTCGAGGAGGCGCTGCAGCCGGTGATGTTCGAGGTGCCCTCGCGGGACGACGTCGCGAAGGTCGTGATCACCGCCGGGGTGGTCACCGAGGGCCGCGCGCCTCTCATGGTCACCGCGAAGGACGGCGAGCGCGCCGGCCGCGAGCGCCAGGATCGCTCGGCCTGATGAGCGCAGACCGTCCCGCCCCGCTCGTGCCCGACGACGTCGAACGCGCCCGCGAGCTGCTCCTCGGGGAGCGCCGCAGCATCGACAACATCGACGCCGCCCTCGTGCACCTCCTCGCCGAGCGCTTCGCCCACACCCAGCGGGTGGGGGTGCTCAAGGCGGCCCACGGCCTGCCCCCGGCGGATCCGGACCGCGAGCAGCAGCAGATCCAGCGTCTGCGCTCCCTCGCCGACGAGGCGGGCCTGGACCCCGTCTTCGCCGAGGCCTTCCTGCGCTTCATCGTGACCGAGGTGATCCGCCATCACGAGCGGCTGCGCGAGGAGCACCCCTCCTCGCCGGAGCAGCCCGGCCCGTCGGACCCCGCCGCCTCCTGACCAGCAGGGGAACCTGCCAGGAGTCCCCGCCGCGCGGCGTGCGCGCTGGTAGGGTCGGCGCCATGGCTCGCACCACGTTCCTCGACTGGCCGGTGATCCGGCAGCTTCGCGGAGCGGATCCGACCGGTCGTGGCACCGCCGTCACCTCCGCGCGGACCCGCAGCATCGCGCCGCGCACCGCCGCCGCGGACGGCGTCGTCGACAGCGTCTGCCCCTACTGCGCCGTCGGCTGCAGCCAGCGCGTCCACCACCAGGACGGACGCGTCCTCAGCATCGAGGGCAACCCGGACTCCCCGATCTCCCGCGGTCGGCTCTGCCCCAAGGGGGCCGCGAGCGAGCAGCTCGCCAACTCCTCCCTCCGCCAGACCACGGTCCGCTACCGCCGGCCGTACGGGACCGAGTGGGAAGAGCTCGACCTCGACACCGCGATGGACATGATCGCGGACCGCTTCCTCGAGGCGCGCCGAAAGCACTGGGAGGACGTCGACGCGAAGGGCCACCCCCTGCGGCGCACGATGGGGATCGCGAGCCTCGGCGGCGCGACCATCGACAACGAGGAGAACTATCTGATCAAGAAGTTCTTCACCGCCGCAGGCGCCATCCAGATGGAGAACCAGGCCCGCATATGACACTCCGCCACGGTTCCCAGTCTGGGAGCCTCGTTCGGTCGTGGCGGAGCCACGAACACGGTGCAGGACTTCGCCAACGCTGACCTGATCGTCATCGAGGGCTCGAACATGGCCGAGGCCCACCCCGTCGCCTTCCAGTGGGTGATCGAGGCGAAGAAGCGCGGCGCGCGCGTGATCCACATCGATCCGCGCTTCACCCGCACCTCGGCGAACGCGGACCGGCACATCCCGATCCGCAGCGGCACCGACATCGTGCTGCTCGGCGGCGTGATCCGGCACGTGCTCGAGAACGAGCTGTTCTTCGACGAGTACGTGCGGGCCTACACCAACGCCTCGACGCTGATCTCCGAGGAGTACGGCGATCCCGAGGACCTCGGCGGCCTCTTCTCCGGCTACGACCCGGAGACCGGCACCTATGACGACTCCACCTGGGCGTACGCCGGGGATCCGGACCGCATCGCCCGCGGACTCCCCGAGCGCGACGAGACACTGCAGCACCCGCGCACAGTCTTCCAGATCCTGAAGCGCCACTACGCGCGCTACACGCCGCAGAGGGTGCAGGACACCTGCGGCATCTCCCCGGAGGACTTCGAGTTCCTGGCGCGCTCGATCGTGGAGAACTCGGGCCGCGAGAAGACGACGATGTTCGCGTACGCCCTCGGCTGGACCCAGCACCAGGGCGGTGCGCAGATGATCCGCACCTCCGCGATCCTGCAGCTGCTGATGGGGAACATGGGCCGCCCGGGCGGCGGGATCATGGCCCTGCGCGGCCACGCCACCATCCAGGGCTCCACCGACATCCCGACGCTCTACCACATCCTCCCCGGCTACCTGCCGATGCCGAAGGCCGGCCAGGACGACTTCGCCGAGTACGTCCGCTCCGTGGGGAGGAAGGAACAGAAGGGCTTCTGGGCGAACGCGGACGTCTACGCCGTGAACCTGCTGAAGGCCTGGTGGGGGGAGCACGCCACCGCCGAGAACGACTGGGGCTTCCACCACCTGCCCCGGCTCACCGGTGCCCACGGCACGTACCAGACGGTGATGCGGATGCTCGAGGGCGGGGTCGACGGATACTTCCTCTTCGGCCAGAACCCCGCCGTCGGCTCGGCCAACGGCCGCCTGCAGCGCCTCGGGCTCACCCACCTCAAGTGGATGGTGGTGCGGGACTTCTACATGATCGAGTCCGCGACCTTCTGGAAGGACGGGCCGGAGATCGAGTCGGGGGAGCTGTCCCCGGAGCAGATCGGCACCGAGATGTTCTTCCTCCCGGCCGCGAACCACACCGAGAAGGCCGGCTCCTTCACGCAGACCCAGCGCCTGGTGCAGTGGCGCGACAAGGCCGTGGACCCGCCCGGTGATGCGCGCAGCGACCTCGAGTTCATGTATGACCTGGGCTGCCGCATCCGCGAGAAGCTCCGCGACTCGACCGATCCGCGGGATCGACCGATCCTGGATCTGACCTGGGACTATCCCGTCGACGAGCACGGCGAGCCCGATGCGGAGGCGGTCCTCGCCGAGATCAACGGCCGCCACCTGACCGGGGAGAAGGCCGGTCAGCCGCTCGCCTCCTTCGGGGAGATGGCGGCCGACGGTTCGACCATGGGCGGCTGCTGGATCTACGCCGGCGTGCAGGCGGGCGGGGTCAACCGGGCACGCCGGCGCACCCCGGGACAGGATCAGGACGAGACCGCGGCAGACTGGGGCTGGGCCTGGCCCGCGAACCGTCGGATCCTCTACAACCGCGCCTCCGCCGATCCGGCCGGCCGGCCCTGGAGCGAGCGGAAGAAGTGGGTCTGGTGGGACGAGGAGGCCGGGACGTGGACCGGCAAGGACGTCCCCGACTTCCCGCCGACCAAGCGACCCGACGATCCCGGTGACCCGAGCAAGGGCGGCGCCGCAGCCCTCGCGGGAACCGACGCCTTCATCATGCAGTCCGACGGGAAGGGCTGGCTCTTCGCCCCGACCGGGATGGTCGACGGGCCGATGCCCACGCACTACGAGTCGCCCGAGTCGATGATTCGCAATCCGTTGTACGCGCAGCAGTCCAACCCCACGCGCGTCACCTTCCGCGACGAGGACAACCTCAGCTCGGCGGGCGCGATGGGGGCGAGCGGCGAGGTCTACCCGTACGTGTTCACCACCTACCGGATCACCGAGCACCACACCGCGGGCGGCATGAGCCGCTTCCTGCCCTATCTCGCCGAGCTCCAGCCCGAGATGTACTGCGAGGTCTCCCCGGAACTCGCCGAGGAGCTCGGACTCGAGCCCTACGGCTGGGCCACCATCATCTCGGCGCGCAATGCCATCGAGGCGAAGGTGCTGGTGACCGAGCGGATGACGCCGCTGCGCGTGGGGGAGCGGACCGTCCATCAGATCGGCCTGCCCTTCCACTGGGGGCAGGGCAGCGAGGCGATCGTGACCGGGGACGGGGCGAACGACCTGATCGGCATGAACCTCGACGCCAACACCCAGATCCAGAACAGCAAGAACAACGCCTGCACGATCCTCCCCGGTCGCCGGCCGCGCGGCGCCGGCCGGGCCGAGCTGGTCCGGGAGTACCGTCGGCGGGCCGGGCTGGTCCCCGCGCTGCACCCGCAGGTCGACGGAGCCGAGGGGGCGCCGGGTGCGGGACCGGTCGTCGAGGGGACGGCGCATCAGGTGCGCGGTCCCGTGGAGGCGACCGCCGTCCCCACGGGGGAGCCGACGATGAAGGAGATGAGGAACCGATGACCCTGCTCGCCGGACCCGAGGGACCCGCGGCGGAGGCCGGCTGGGGCCACGATCACGAGCGCCGGGGGTTCTTCACCGACACCTCGATCTGCATCGGCTGCAAGGCCTGCGAGGTGGCCTGCAAGGAGTGGAACCGCAACCCGATCGACGGGAACCTCGAGATCCTCGGCTCCAGCTACGACAACACCGGCGAGCTCGGCGCGAACACCTGGCGCCACGTGGCCTTCGTCGAGCAGGGCCGGGAGCGGATCGAGGAGGCGCGCGAGTCCGGGCGGAAGCTGGTCAGCCTCGGCATGCCGGGGATCGGGCCGAGGAGCGCCGGACCGCGCGGCGCCATGCCCGCCGGGGACATCGCGCAGGCGGACCGCACCCCGCCGGACACCCCTGAGTTCCGCTGGCTGATGTCTTCGGACGTGTGCAAGCACTGCACCAACGCCGGATGCCTCGACGTGTGCCCGACCGGCGCGATCTTCCGCTCCGAGTTCGGCTCCGTGGTGGTCCAGCAGGACGTGTGCAACGGCTGCGGCACCTGCGTCAGCGCCTGCCCCTTCGGGGTGATCGCGCGCCGCGACGACGGCACCGTCTCGCCCTTCGCCGTGCGCGAGGAGGAGGACCCGCGCCGCAACACCGCGAGCAAGTGCACGCTGTGCTACGACCGGCTCGTCGACGGCGAGCAGCCCGCCTGCTCCGCGACCTGCCCCACGCAGTCCATCACCTTCGGCGAGCACCCGGATCTCACCGCCGAGGCCCGGCGGCGCGTCGCCGATCTGCACGAGCGGGGCATGACCGAGGCTCGGCTGTACGGCGCGAACCCGCGGGACGGCGTCGGCGGCACCGGCTCGGTGTTCCTGCTGCTGGACGAGCCCGAGGTCTACGGCCTCCCGCCGGACCCGCAGGTGCCCACGAAGTCCCTGGCCCGCACCTACGCCCGCACCGGTCTCGCGGCCGCGGGCATGGTCGCGGCCGTCGCGCTGTCCTTCCTGGGGGCGCGCCGATGAGCCTCACCGCCTTCGACGCCGACCGACCGCCGGAGCAGCCCCGCCGCCGCGGCGGCGGGAGACGCCGCCGGCGCCGCGGTCTCGGCGAGGTCGGGATGGGCGACGGGTCCCGCGAGGGCGCCGTCGTCGAGGACGTCGAGATCGAGCGGTCCGGCGAGTACGACTCCTACTACGGCCGGCCCGTCGTCAAGGCCCCGCCGTGGAAGGCCCCGATCGCCGCGTACCTGTTCCTCGGCGGGGTCGCCGGCGGCTCCGCCCTGCTGGCCTTCGGCGCGCAGACCACGGGCAGGCCGACGCTGCGCCGCACGGCACGGCTCACGGCGCTGGGTACGATCGGGCTCGGCACCGTCGCGCTGATCGAGGACCTCGGCCGTCCGGAGCGCTTCCTGAACATGATGCGGACCGTGAAGGTCACGAGCCCGATGAGCCTGGGGACCTGGGTGGTGGGCGGGTTCGGCTCGCTCTCCGGGGTGCTCGGCGCGGTCGAGGTCGACCGCCTGGCGGGGGAGCGGCTGCCGCTCGGCCCGCTGCGCCCGCTGCTGCATGCCGCCGAGGGCCCGGCCTCCGTCGGCCAGGCGGTCCTCGCCCCGCTGCTGGCCTCGTACACCGGGGCGCTGCTCGGCAACACCGTCGTCCCCACCTGGGAGGCCGGCCGCGGCCACCTCCCGGTCCTCTTCGCCTCCTCCGCGAGCCTCGCCGCGGGCGGTGCCGCGATGGTCACCACCCCGGTGGAGGAGGCCGGACCGGCGCGGCTGCTCGCGGTCGCCGGTGTCGCGGGGGACGTGGTGAGCATGCACCGGATGAAGGAGTCGATGCACCCGCTCGAGCGGGAGCCGCTCGAGACCGGTGCCCCGGGGCAGCTGCTCGTCTGGGCGGAGCGCCTCGCCGTCGTCGGCGGGATCGGGGCGCTGCTGGGGCGGCGCAGCCGCGCGCTCTCGGTCGCGAGCGGTGCCGCGCTGCTCACCGCCTCGGCGCTGACCCGCTTCGGCGTGCTGCACGCCGGCCTCGAGTCCGTAAAGGACCCGCGTCGCGTGATCGAGCCGCAGAAGGCGCGCCTGGCGGCCCGCCGCGCCGCCGGCATCACCGTCGACTCGATCACCACCGCCGGCTGAGCGGGCGGCGGGAGCTCGGTCAGCGCACCCGGATCCCGGAGCCCGCGACCGTCTCGCCGATCACCGGGTAACCGGGCACCTCGCCGACCACGAGCAGCCCGCCCGAGGTCTGCGCATCGGCGAGCAGCAGCAGATCGTCCTCGGTGATCCCGGGACCCGCCTCGATCGCGGGCCGCACCCAGTCGAGGTTCCGTCGCGTCCCGCCGGAGACGAAGCCGTCCCGCAGCGCCTCCGCCGCCCCGTCGACGAGCGGCACCGCGCCCCGCTCGATCACGGCGCCGACCCCGGAGGCCCGGGCCATCTTCGCCAGGTGCCCGAGCAGCCCGAATCCCGTCACGTCCGTCGCTGCCCGGGCTCCGGCGGCCAGCGCCGCCCGGGACGCCTCGCGGTTCAGCGTGGTCATCACCTCGATCGCTGCGGTGGAGACCTCGCCGGTGGTCTTCATACGGTTGTTCAGCAGCCCCACCCCGAGCGGTTTGGTCAGGGTGAGCGGCAGGCCCGGCTCCGCGGCGTCGTTGCGCAGCAGGCGATCCGCCGGAGCGGTGCCGGTCACGGCCATGCCGTACTTCGGCTCGGGATCGTCCACCGAGTGGCCGCCGATGACCGGGACCCCGGCCTCCTGCGCGATCGCGAGACCGCCTCCGAGCACCTCCTGCAGCAGCTCGTAGGGCAGCACCCCGCGGGGCCACCCGACGAGGTTGATCGCGACCACGGGCTCGCCGCCCATCGCGTAGATGTCGCTGAGCGCGTTCGCGGCCGCGATCCGCCCCCAGTCGTAGGGGTCGTCGACGACGGGGGTGAAGAAGTCCGCGGTGGAGAGCACGGCGGTGTCCCCGTCCGGTCCGCCGATCCGCACCGCGGCGGCGTCGTCGCCGTCGTCGAGCCCCACGATCACCTGGTCGTACCGCTGCCCGGTCAGGCCCCGGACGACCTCCTCGAGCTCGCCCGGCGGGAGCTTCGAGGCGCAGCCGCCGCCGTGCGCCATGGTGGTCAGGCGGAGCCGGGGACCCGGCAGCGCGGGGACCACAGGAGCAGGTGCGCCGATCGTTGTCGGAGCGGTGTCGGGAGCGGTCGGGGGGAGGTCGTCGGCAACCATGCCCCGAGCCTAGCCGTCCCCGTGAAGCGGCAGGTGAGGCGGTGATAGCGTGGGAGATGGAGGCGTCTGCGCCCTGGTGGTCGCCCCAGTCTTCAAAACTGGTGGGACCGAGCATCTCGGTCCGGCGGGTTCGATTCCCGTCCGCCTCCGCCACACCGTCCGCGGTCGACGTCCGTCGGCCCCGCCCGCGCGAGCAGCGCGACGAGGAGGTCCCGTGCGCGCATCATCGTCGAGCGCCGGCGCCGGCCCCGGGGCCGGCATCGGCGAGGACCCGCGCCGCCGGATCCCCCGCACCGACCATCTGCTCGCCGATCCCGAGATCGCCGCGGCCGGGGCGAGCCTCGGCGCGGCCGTGCTGCGGCGCACGGTCCAGGGGGCGCAGGACCGCGCCCGACGCGGCGAGATCGGCCCCGAGGGCGTCCGCGACGCGGTGCTCGCCGCGCTCGCCCCTCGCTCCGCCGGATCGCTGCGCCCCGTCCTGAACGCCACCGGAGTGCTCGTGCACACGAACCTCGGCCGGGCCCCGCTCTCGGACGCCGCGAGGCAGGCCCTCCAGGACGCCGCGGGGTACACCGACGTCGAGCTCGACCTGGCAACCGGGATGCGCTCGCGGCGCGGCGCCGCTGCCCGCGCGGCGCTCCTCGCCGCCTGCCCCGCCGCCGAGGACGCGCTGGTCGTGAACAACGCAGCGGCCGCCCTGATGCTCGCGACCACCGCGCTCGCCGGCGGGCGCGAGGTGCTGTGGAGCCGCGGGGAGCTCGTCGAGATCGGCGCCGGTTTCCGCCTCGCCGATCTCGTCGCCTCCTCCGGGGTGCGCATCCGCGAGGTGGGCAGCACCAACCGTACCCACGCCGAGGACTTCCGGGCAGCCTGCGCGGCGGGACCGACGGGGGCGGACGTCGGCGCGGAGGGGAGCCCCGGCGTGGGCGCGATCCTCACCGTGCACCCGAGCAACTTCCGCCTCGAGGGATTCACGAGCGGCGTCGGCATCGCGGAGCTCGCCGCGATCGCCCACCAGCACGACCTGCCGCTGATCGCCGATCTCGGCTCCGGCCTGCTGCGCCCCGAACCGGCCCTGCCCGCCGAGCCCGACGCCGCCGGCGCCCTCGAGGCCGGCGCCGACCTGGTGCTGAGCAGCGCGGACAAGCTCCTCGGCGGGCCTCAGGCGGGGATCCTGCTGGGGCGGGCGGAGATCATCGCCCGCCTCGCCCGCCACCCCCTCGCCCGCGCCGTCCGTGCCGACAAGCTCGCCCTCGCCGCGCTCGAGGCGACCCTCCGCGGGCCCGTCCCGCCGGTGCTCGCCGCCCTGCGCGCCGATCCGCAGGCGCTCCGGGAGCGCAGCGCGCGCCTCGCCGCCCGGCTCGGCGGGGAGCTGCGGGCGCACGACGGGCGCGTCGGCGGCGGGGGAGGGATCGGGGTGCCCCTGCCCGGCTGGGCGGTCGCGCTCGAGGAGGGGCTCGCCGCCCCGCTGCGCACCGGCGATCCGGCCGTGGTCGGCACCGTCCGCGACGGCGTCTGCCTGCTCGACCTGCGCTGCGTGCCCGAGGCCGAGGACGGCGCGGTCGAGCGGGCCGTGCTCGCCGCCCGCGCCCGCCTCGAGGCGGAGACCCCCGCCCCATGAGCCAGGTGATCGCGACCGCCGGCCACGTCGATCACGGCAAGTCCACCCTGGTCCGCGCCCTGACCGGCATCGAACCGGACCGGCTCGCGGAGGAGCGGCGGCGCGGACTCACGATCGAGCTCGGCTTCGCCGGGACCGTGCTCCCCTCGGGGCGGGAGGTCGCGTTCGTGGACGTCCCCGGGCACGAGCGCTTCCTCGCCACGATGCTCACGGGCCTCGGCCCCGCCCCGCTGGTCTGCTTCGTCGTGGCTGCCGACGGCGGCTGGAGCGCTCAGTCCTCCGACCACCGCGATGCGATCGCCGCCCTCGGCCTCGACCAGGGCCTGCTCGTGATCACCCGCACCGACCTCGCCCCGGACCGGACCTTCGAGGTCACCGCCCGCGCCCGCGAGGAGCTCGCGGGCACCGGCCTCGCGGACGTCCCCGCGGTCGCGGTCTCCGCCCGCACGGGGGAGGGGATGGAGACCCTGCGCGAGGTGCTGGACGAGGTGGTCGCCGGAGCGCGGACCCCCGACGAGACCGCCGACGTGCGCCTGTGGGTCGACCGCTCTTTCTCGCTCCCCGGGGCGGGCACCGTGGTCACCGGCACCCTCGGCGCGGGCGCCCTGCGGGTCGGCGACGAGCTGGACCTGGTCGGCGCGGGCCAGGCGCGACGCACCACCGTGCGTGCGCTGCAGTCCGGCGGCGAGGACGCCGAGCAGCTCGGACCCGTGCGGCGCGCGGCCGTGAACCTGCGTGGTGCCGACGCCGGCTCGATCCACCGCGGCGACGCCCTGCTCACCCCCGGGGCCTGGGACCTCGTCGGCGTCGTCGACGCACGGGTAGACCTCCTCGGCGCGCTGGACGAACTCGGCGCGGCGCCCGCGGAGCTCGTCGCCCATGCGGGCACCGCCGCGGTGCCGGTGCGTCTGCGCCCCCTCGGCGGTCCCCACGCCCGCCTCACCCTCGACCGGCCGCTGCCGCTGCGCTGCGGCGACCGGCTCGTGCTGCGCGGCAGCGGCGAGCACCCGCTGCTCGGCGGCGCTCTGGTGCTCGACGTCGATCCGCCCGTGCTGACCCGTCGCGGGGACGCCGCCCGTCGGGCCGCTGCGCTCGCGGGGATCGGGGCCGACGGGGATGCCGCCGGGATCATCCGCCGCCACGGGGCGGTGCCGTCCGGGCGGCTCGTCCGGCAGGGGGTCCGCCTCCTGGACCCGCTGCCCGAGGGGATCGCGCGCGCAGGCGATCTGCTGGTGGACCGCGAGGCGCAGGCGGCCTGGTCGCGGCGGCTCGCCGAGCTGGTCGACGCCGAGCACACGGCCCGTCCGCTCTCGGCCGGGCTGCCGCTCAAGGCCGCCCTCGACGCGCTCGCCGCCCGCCGGGACGATGCCCGGACCGGTACGCGGGCCGGCACCGCCGGGCCCGCCGCCCCGCCGCTGCCCGCCGCGCTCGGCCCCGCGCTGCTCCCGAGGCTGCTGCGCGCCGCGGGCCTCGTCGAGCGGGACGGCCGGCTCGTCGATCCGGTGCGTGCGGGAGGGCTCGGTCAGGCGGAAGCGGCGATCACCCGGCTCGAGGAGCGGCTGCGCGCAACACCCTTCGCCGCTCCCGAGGCGGAGGAACTCGCCGCCCTGGGTCTCGGACCGGAGCAGCTCGCCGCCGCGGCCCGGCAGGAGCGGATCCTGCGCCTGCCGGGCGAGGTGGTGCTGTTGCCGGCCGCGGCGGCCCTCGCCATGCGCGAGCTCGCCCGGCTGGAGCAGCCCTTCACCGCTTCCGCGGCGCGGCAGGCGCTCGGCACCACCCGCCGGGTCGCGATCCCGCTGCTCGAGCATCTCGATCGCCGCGGCTGGACGAGGCGCGTCGACGCCGGCCGCCGCGAGATCGTGCGCTGACCGCCCGCCGCCCGGAATGGGGAGTGCTCCCCATGGTCGGTTCCGGGCATCCGTCCTAGGCTCCGATTCAGATTAGGGACGAGCATCCGCCGACGGGGCGGGGCAGGGGAGGGGACGACATGAGCGGGTTCCTCGGAGCGGACACCGAGCAGCTGCGCACGCAGGCAGAGGCCTGCCGGCGCGAGGCGGGCACGCTGCACGACCTCCTCGGAACCACCTCGGCGCTGATCGCTTCGGTCGACTGGAACGGGCCCGACGCCGACGCCTTCCGGGAGCGGTGGACCTCCCACGTGCGGGCGGGGATCTCCGCGCGGGCCGAGGAGTTGCGGGCGCGCGCCGACCAGCTGCGGGAGCACGCCGAGGAGCAGGACAGCGCCTCCGCGAACGGCCGTGGGGCAGGACCAGGACACGGCCCCTTCGGGCTGCCGCTGCCCTTCCCCTTCCCGCTCCCCGGCCCCTTCGGTCCTCTCGGCCCCGGTGGGCCGTTCGGTCCGGGTGGTCCCTTCGGGTCCGGAGGGCCCTTCCCGCCCTTCCCCCTGCCGACGCCGTCGGGTCCCCCGGCCCCGCCGTTCTTCTACGGCGACCCGGGCTATTCGACCCGGGGCACCACCTTCGGGGAGCAGCGCCCCATCGGGGACGACTTCACCTGGACGCCGGAGCTCCTGCCCGGTCAGGAGATCAGCAATGACGCGGGCTACGTGGACGTTCACGCAGGGGCGAACTACAGCGCCGGCACCAACGTCACCACCGACCCGTACGGCAACACCACCGCCACCATCGGCGGCCGCGGGAGCCTCGAGGCGGGGGTCGAGACCCGGCTGAACGGCCCGTTCGGGACGGGGCTCACCACCAGCCATCGGGTCGGGGCGGAGGCGTACGTCGAGGCCGGCGGCACGCTCGGGCCGGACGGTTACTCCTACGGTGCCAAGGCGGGCTCGGGCCTGTACGCCTCCCAGAGCGCGACGCTCGACGGGCCCTTCGGGTCCTCCAGCACCATCACCACCGACGCCTACGTCGGCGCCAACGCGAACGCCTACAGCTACGCCCACGTCACCCGGAACGAGGACGGCCAGGCCAACGGGTTCACGATCGGCGGCGGCGCGAACGCCTTCGCCGGCGGCCAGGTCACCCAGACCTACGAGAGCACCAGTCCGGGCGGATGGTTCTCCTCCTCGACGTCGATCAGCGAGAAGGCCGGGGCCGGGGCCGGGGCCTCCGCCGGCGCGACCGTCTCGACCGACGAGGTCTCGGTGAACGTCGGCGGGCAGCTCGCGGTCGAGCTCGGGCTGGGCGGGACCACGAGCCTCGCCATCCACCCCAACCAGATCGTCAACACCTTCACCCCCGGCGACTATGACATCGACGACGCCATCTCCGACGCCTCCGGTGCCTGGGACAGCGCGAGCAGTGCGGTCAGCGACACCGTCAGCTCCCTGAACCCGTTCGACTGATGACCCTCGCCCTCGAGGGCGAGGGTCCGGGGCGGAGCGGCTCGTCGGCCGCGATCCGCCTCAGCGGTGGCCGGGGTGGCGCGCCCACCACGCGGCGTGCGCCGCGGTGATCGCCTGCGCGGCACGGAGGTAGCCGCCGTCGGCGGAGTTGCCGCCCTCTCCGGAGGACATGGCCACGGCGCCGACGGACACGACGGTCCCGTCCAGCAGGTGCAGGCGCACCCCGGTGGGACCCCGCCGTGCCGTGGGCACCTCCACCCCGCGCACCGCCGAGAAGGGAACCGAGCGGCGGGCGCTGGTGAGAGTCCGCCAGGAGACGTCCTCCGTGCTGACCGTGACCGAGGAGCGCTGTCCGGCCAGGAACAGCAGCACCCCGGCGATCATGCCGATCGGGACGAAGAGCAGCATCAGCAGCACCCAGGCGTCCTCGCTCGAAAGCCACAGCAGCACCGGGAGCGGCACGAACACGAGGATGTCGAGGACGGCGATCAGCGGGCCGACGACGCGCAGCATCGCCGCCGACCCGCTGCGATAGGTGCGAGCACTCATCAGGGACCGATCGATCCCCCCGGTCAGGACGCGGTGCCCTGGCCGCCGCGCGGCTGCTTCACCGGCGGCTCGCCGAGCACGGCGTCCTCGGTGGTGATGCCCTCGACCTCCGCGCCGATGATCTCGAGCGCCTCGATCCTGCCCAGTGCCATCAGGTCGTCGCGCGCGGCCTCGAGGTGTGCGGCCGTGGCCTGCGGGGCGCGCACCGTCACCGAGAGCACCGGCGTCTTCTGCGAGACCTTCGCATCGGACTTCAGGCGGCGCACCACGATCGCGGCCTGCGCGACCGCGTCGAGCAGGGCGGCGTCCTGCCCCGCGGCGGCCTCGCGCAGGGGCGCGGCCTCGGGCCAGGGCTGGGTGTGCACCGAGCCGTCCCGCCACCACGACCACACCTCCTCGGTCGCGAAGACGATCACCGGGGCGAACAGCCGCAGCTGCACCTCGAGCGCGATCGCGAGCGCCGCCCGCGCGGAGTCCGCGCCGGCCTGCCCGGTCGCGGAGTTGCCGTGAGCGCGCTCCTTGACCAGCTCGATGTAGTCGTCGCAGAACGCCCAGAAGAAGGGCTCGACGAGCTCGAGCACCCGCGCGTAGTCCATCTCGTCGAAGGCGGCGGTGGACTGCTCGACGACCTCGGCGAGGTTCGCCAGCAGCGCCCGGTCCAGCGGATCGGTGACGACGACGGGATCGGCGGCCAGGCGGCCCGCCGGATCCGCGGGCGCCTCGCCGAAGCCGAGCGCGAACTTCGAGGCGTTGAGGATCTTGATCGCGAGACGACGGCCGATCTTCATCTGCCCCTCGTCGAACGCGGTGTCCACGCCCTGGCGGGCCCGGCCGGCCCAGTAGCGGACGCCGTCGGAGCCGTGCTGCTGCAGCAGGCCGATGGGGGTGACGACGTTGCCCTTGGACTTGGACATCTTCTTGCGGTCCGGGTCCAGGATCCAGCCGTTGATCGAGGCGTGCTTCCACGGCAGGGCGTCCTGCTGCAGGTGCGAGCGGACGATCGTGGAGAACAGCCAGGTGCGGATGATGTCGTGGCCCTGGGGGCGCAGGTCCATCGGGTAGACCTTCTCGAACAGCCCATCGGACTCAGCGTCACCGTGCCAGCCGCCCGCGAGCTGCGGGGTGAGCGAGGAGGTGGCCCAGGTATCGAGGATGTCCGGGTCCGCGACGAACCCGCCGGGCTGGTTCCGCTGCTCCTCGGTGAAGCCCTCGGGCACGTCGATCGTCGGGTCGATCGGGAGCCGGTCCACGGAGGGGGTCAGCACGGCGTCGTAGTCCGTCTCGCCGTCGGCGCCGACGCCGTACCAGACCGGGAAGGGCACGCCGAAGAAGCGCTGGCGGGAGATCAGCCAGTCACCGGCGAGGCCCTCGACCCAGTTGCGGTAGCGGGCCTCCATGTGGGCGGGGTGCCAGGTCAGCTCCTTGCCGCGGGCGATGAGCGCATCGCGCAGGCCGCCCTCGGACTGGTCGCGGCCGCCGTTGGTCAGGTACCACTGGCGGGAGGTCACGAACTCGAGCGGCTTGTCGCCGTTCTCGTAGAACTTCACCGGGTGGGAGATCTTCTCGATCTCGCCGGTGAGGTCGCCGGACTCCGTCGCCATCTCCACCACGCGCTTCTGCGCGCTGAACACGGTGAGCCCGGCGAGCTCGGCGTAGTTCGCCTGCCCCTCGGGGGAGGTGATCCACGGAGTCTCCGGGAGGAAGCGGCCGTCGCGGCCGATCACCGAGCGGGTGGGCAGCTCGAGCTCGCGCCACCAGGTGACGTCGTTCGCGTCGCCGAAGGTGCAGATCATCGCGATGCCGGCGCCCTTGTCGGGCTGGGCGAGGGGATGGGCGAGCACGGGCACCTCGACACCGAACAGGGGTGAGGTGACGGTGGTGCCGAACAGGCCCTGGTAGCGCTCGTCGTCGGGGTGGGCGACGAGGGCCACGCACGCGGGCAGCAGCTCGGGGCGGGTGGTCGCGATGACGACCTTCTCGCCGGAGCCGTCCGTGCGGGTGAAGCCGAGGCGGTGGTAGGCGCCCTCGCGGTCGCGATCCTCCTGTTCCGCCTGGGCGACGGCGGTGCGGTAGGTGACGTCCCACATGGTGGGGGCCTCGGACTGGTACGCCTGGCCGGCGGCGAGGTTCTCCAGGAAGGCTCGCTGGGAGGTCGCGCGGGAGTGGGCGTTGATGGTCTGGTAGCCGTGCTTCCAGTCCACGGAGAGGCCGAGGGCGCGGAAGACGTCCTCGAAGGACTTCTCGTCGATCTCGGTGAGGCGCTCGCACAGCTCGATGAAGTTGCGGCGGGAGATCGGCAGCTGGTTCGCGGCCTTCGCCGACTTGTTGTCGCCGCCCTCCTGCGGGGGCGTGAAGTCAGGGTCGTAGGGCAGCGACGGATCGCAGCGCACGCCGTAGTAGTTCTGCACCCGGCGCTCGGTGGGCAGGCCGTTGTCGTCCCAGCCCAGCGGATAGAAGATGTTCCTCCCGCGCATGCGCTGGTAGCGGACGATCATGTCCGCCTGCGAGTAGCCGAAGACATGGCCGACGTGCAGCGAGCCCGAGGCCGTGGGCGGCGGGGTGTCCACGCTGAACACCTGATCACGGGTGGTCTCCGGATCGAAGGAGTACAGCTGCTGCTCGCTCCATACGCCGTCCCACTTCTCCTCGAGGCCCTCGAGGGAGGGACGATCGGGGATCGAGGTCTGGGCGTCAGGGCGCGATGCGGTGTCGGTCATGCGGGACATTGTTCCAGGTCTGCGGCGCGGTGCAACGCAGACGTCGGCAGTGTGAGCGCCCTCGCGTCCGGGGCGGCCGCGGCCCGGGGACGTCGAGGTCCGGCGCTCCGTGATGCGAGCTGCAAGATATCGCAGCTCGCATCACCCGCGTCCCCGCGCCGACGAGGGCTGGGCTCGGGGTGCCCCGATGGGGGGTGGGCTCTGGGTGCGCCGACGAGGGCGGGGCTCGGGGTGCGCCGACGGGGGCTGGTGCAAGGGCGGGCGGCGCGGACGGGCCGCTCACGGCACGCGCGCGGTCCACTCCTCGCTGCCGAACTTCGTCTCGACGAGCTGCCGGGCCCGCGCGAGCTCGTCCTCGGTGTACGTCGACTCGGTCGTGTCGTAGCGGGTGCGGAAGTAGTCCAGGAACCCGTCGATGATCTGCTCCCGGGCCAGTCCCGTCTGGGAGCGCATCGGGTCCACGCGCTTGTTCGCGCTGCGGGTGCCCTTGTCGGAGAGCTTCTCGCGGCCGATCCGCAGCACCTCGCCCATCTTGGCGGCGTCGATGTCGTAGCTCATCGTCACGTGGTGCAGCAGCACGCCGCCTGCGAAGCGGCGCTGGGCGGCGCCGCCGATCTTGCCCTGCTCGGAGGCGATGTCGTTGAGCGGGACGTAGCGGGCCTTCACCCCGATCTCGGCGAGGGCGCCCATCACCCAGTCGTCGAGATAGGCGTAGGCCTGCTCGAAGCTCAGCCCCTCCACCAGCGAGGTGGGGACGACCAGGGAGTAGGTGATGCAGTTGCCCTGCTCCATGAACATGGCGCCGCCGCCGGTGATGCGCCGCACCACACCGATGCCGTGCCGTGCCGCGCCCTCGGGGTCGATCTCGTTGCGCAGCGACTGGTAGGAGCCGATCACCACGAGCGGCGAGTCCCAGTCCCAGAGGCGGAAGGTGGGCCCGCGCCGACCGGCGACCATCTCGAGCGGCAGCACCTCGTCGAGCGCCACGTGCATCACGGGCGGCAGCACGAGGGGAGGGATCACCTCGAAGGTCAGGTCCTCCCAGCTCGAGGCGTGCCCGAGAGCGCGACGCACCGCGATCGCGACCGCCTCGGCGTCGAAGCCGATCATCTGCACCGGTTCCGGTCGCCCGGCGAGGCGGTCGGTGATCGCGGCGGCGAGCTCGGCGGCTGTCGCGTCGGTGTGCATGCCCATCAGCGCGGCGTTCAGGTCCTCGAGCGCCTCGTCGGGCTCGAGGAAGAAGTCGCCGAACACGTGCGCGGACACGATCCGGCCGTCTGCCACCGTCACGTCGACCGCGACCAGCTTCCCTCCCCGCACCTTGTACTCGCCGTGCAGGACCTGCGTCTCCTCGGGGGTCACCATGGCTCCATTGTGCGCCGATGGGACGGGGGCCGCGGGCCCGGGACCGCGCGTCAGGGGATCGTCAACGAACGCAGCGCCTTGTGGACCTCCCACACGAAATCCGCCGTCGACTGGCTCTTGCGGGGCGCGACCGCGTAGGTCTCGGCCGGCCGGTCCGGAGACGCCTCGCGGGTGACCCGCGGGATGAGGTTCCGCCACTCGCGCGAGCCGCCCACCCACAGGCGGTACTCGGTGCCGGAGTCGTCGCCGCGCTGCACCAGGCGCACGCCGAAGGAGGTCGCGGTCAGGGCGGGCTGGCGGCGGGCGGGGGCGAGGTCGAAGCCGCGGTCGCGCAGCAGCATCGGGTTCAGCACCGCCCACAGCAGCAGCCGGGCGCCCTCGACGGCGGAGGAGGCGGGCTCGCCGATCAGCTCGCCCGTCTCCGGCGGGGTGCCGGCCTCGGTGCGCCAGGCCGTCCGCCGGGACAGCTGCGCGAGCCGCTCCTCGGCGGCGGTGCGGTCCGCCTCGTCCACCAGCGCCCCGATGCCGAGCGGGACCGGCGACTGGCCGGTGCGCAGGAAGTGCACGGGCGACCCGTGATCCGCCTCCCCGAACTCGAGGCCGGTGCGAGTGCGGCCCACGCCGGCCTGCAGGTGGGCATCGGTCTGACCACGGCGGGTGGAGAAGCGGGGACTGGTGCCGAACAGGGTGCGGGAGGCGTGGTGCAGCACGTCGAGGTGGGCGCGGAACTCGCGGGCGGTGTCCTTGTCGGTGAGCAGGCGCTTCGCATCGACGGGGAACTGCACGACGGGTCGGCCCGCGTTCTCGCCGACCTCGCCGAGGGTCTCCCAGAGGTGGGCGTGACCGGGATCCGCCTTCGGCATGCGGCGACCGACGCGCGCCCAGCTGGTGGCGACGACGCCGTCCGGGACCGGTCCGTCGAGCTCGGCCCGATCGGTGTGGCGGGCGATCGCGAGCAGCAGATGCTGCGGGGAGGACCCCAGCGCCGTCCGCATCTGCTGCAGCTGGGCGGTCGAGAAGGGTCCGCCGACGCGCAGCGAGATCGCGAGGCGCGCCCCGTCGTCGCTCTCGGTGCCCGAGGGGAGGAGCTCGGCGACGAGGTCGGGGGAGGAGCGACGCAGCCGCGGGGCGGCCGTGATCGAGCCGGTGGTGTGCTCCGTGCGACCCACCACGCGCAGGAAGGCGTCGCGGCTGCGCGGGGACATCAGCACGAACTCGAGCATGTGACGCAGCATCACCTCGATGCGCACGTTGCGCTCGGACCAGTTCTCGAGATCCGGGGAGGAGGAGGCTCGGTCGACCGCGTAGGTGAGCATCTGGCCGACGGTGGCGTAGGAGCGGGCCATGGTCCTCCTTCTGACGGGGTAGTCGTCCATTATGTCCCCGCCCAGTCTGTGACATCGCAGGTGAGAGGGGAAGACGGGGGACGACGCGGGGTGGAGGGCCCGCAGGGGGTCAGGCGGTGGGGCCGTTCTGGGCGATCCGCCGCACCAGGTCCTCGATCGCGGGCTCGCTGAGGGAGAGGTCGCGCACCTCCGCCTGGGCACCGATCACGGCGAGGATCCCCGGCACCGTGTGCTCCTGCCCCGAGAAGCGGAGCCGATGCCGGATCCCGTCGGCCTCTACCCCGGACTCCAGCACCCCGGGCGGCAGCTCGAGGTGCTCCCGCGGGGCGGCGAGGTCGACGATCAGCTCGCGCGGCGCGCCGAGGTGTCGGCGGAAGTCCTCGAGGGAGCCGTCGTAGGCGACCGTCCCCTCGCTGACCACGACGATCCGCTGGCAGAGCCGCTCGACATCGCCCATGTCGTGGGTGGTGAGGAAGAGCGTGGAGCCCCGCTCCGCGCGGTCCTCGCGCAGGAACCGCCGCAGTCCCTCCTTCGAGACCAGGTCCAGGCCGATCGTCGGCTCGTCGAGCACCACCAGCTCGGGGGAGTGCAGCAGCGCCGCCGCGACCTCGCCGCGCATCCGCTGGCCGAGGGACAGCTGGCGCACCGGGCGGGAGAGGAAGGTCGCCAGGCCCAGGCCCTCGACGAGACGCTCGAGCCGGGCCTCGCGCTGCCGCTCGGTGAGGCGGTGCATGGCGCCGAGGATCCCGTAGGACTCCCGCAGCGGCAGGTCCCACCACAGCTGCGAGCGCTGCCCGAAGACGACACCGATCTCCCGCGCCAGACGGCGCCGTTCGGGCACCGGATCGCGCCCGAGCACCCGCACCGAGCCCGCCGTCGGGCGCAGGATCCCGGTCATCATCTTGATGGTGGTCGACTTCCCGGCGCCGTTGGCGCCGACGAAGCCCACCGCCTCCCCGCGCTCGATGCGCAGGGAGACCTGGTCGACCGCGCGCACGATCCGGCGGCGCCGCCGACGCTCGCCCGGCTCGGCCGCGCGGACCGCGTAGTCACGGCGCAGGTCCTCCAGCACGACGGCGGGGGAGGCGGGGGCGGTGGCGGCATCGGGTCGGGTGGGTTCGGGGGTGCTCATCCGCCGGCTCCTGTGTATCTGCGGACCCCCGCCCGCCAGAGCACGGCCGCGAGGATCCACACCAGCACCGCGGCGGGCGCGCCCGCCCAGCCGGCCGACGTCGGGATCAGCGCGGGACCGGGCAGGTCCAGCAGGACGAGGGTGGGGGCGTAGGCGACGAGGGTCGCCGGGATGACGAAGGTGAAGAAGGCCCGCAGCGGCAGGGCGAACACCGCGCCGGGGGTGGTGGCGACGTAGTTGCCGCCGTAGGTGAAGGCGTTCGCGAACTCGCGCCCGTCGATCAGCCAGAACTGCAGGGCGCCGGCGAGCACGAACAGGCCGCCGAAGATCGCCGCCCCGGCGAGCGGCGCGAGCACGGCGAGCAGCAGCGTCTCCGGTCGGGGGGAGAAGTCGGCGACGACGAGCGCCGCGACGTACATGACCAGGCCCACCCCGATCCGTCCGATGCGCCGCAGCGAGAGGTCCAGGCTCGAGATCTGCAGCAGCATCGGCACCGGGCGCAGCAGCAGGGTCTCGAGCTTCCCCGACCGGATCGCGGCGGAGAGCGAGTCGGTCTCCCCGAAGAACATGTCGGCGAGGCCGAAGGCGAGGGCGCCTAGCCCGTAGACCACCGCGACCTGGGCGAGGGTCATCCCGCCGAGGGTGCCGACCCGGGTGAGGATCACCCACAGCTCGAGGAACTCGATGCCCACCACGAGCAGCTGCCCCAGCACGTCGGCGAGGAAGCTGGTGCGGAAGGTCGCCTGCGAGCGGATCCGGGAGGCGTACAGCATCCAGATCATCCGCGGCGTCGAGACCGGCCGGTCCGCCGGGTCGAGACGGCCGACGGTGGTGTTGCGCTCAGCCACCCTGCACCTCCAGGCTGCGCACCCCGGCGCGGAGCACGGCCCAGGCCGCGAGGGCGAGCACCCCTATCCATCCCGCCTGCACCGCGACCAGGCCCGCCGCCTCCGCGACGGGGACCCGCCCCGAGAGGGTGTCGATCGGGGTCTGGATCATCGAGGGGAAGGGGGTGGCGCGCGCGATCGCGAGCAGCCAGTCCGGGAACCAGACGATGGGGATCAGGAAACCCGACAGCAGGTTCATCACCGCCATGTACACCACCGACAGGCCGCGGGTCTCCACGAGCCAGAAGGCGGCGAGGTTGACGAGCATGTCCGCGAGGAAGGCGAGGGTGATCGCGAGCAGCAGCGAGAGCAGCCCCAGCGGGTAGGACAGCGGATCCTCGGGCAGGGCCAGACCCGTGATCAGGGCGCCGATCAGCAGCGGCGGCAGGCCGCGACCCAGCAGGAGGAACGAGGAGCGGCCCAGCTTCTGCGCGTAGAAGAGGGTCAGGAAGGGCACCGGGCGGAGCAGGTCCACGGCGATGTCGCCCTGGTGCACCCGCTGCGACACCTCGCGGGTCCCGAAGGCCTCGATCGGGGCGAGCAGCGCCTGCCCGAGCCATACGTAGGTCGCGGCCTGCAGCGCGGTGTACCCGGCCAGCTCGCCGTCGGCCGTCGCGATCGCCGCGAACAGGATCGAGGCCCGGATCAGCCCGAACACCGAGTTGGTGAACACCCCGGCAGCGGTGGCGAGGCGATAGGTCGAGTACTGCCGGAAGGCGGCGACGGCGACCCTCCAGTGCACGGACACCCGCGCGACAGTAGCCATCCGCGCGGCCCGTCGCAAGGGGGTGTGATCGGTCGGTCGCTCCGGCGGGGTCCCGGCGCAGTACCCTGTGGCGGTCCCGCCCCCTCCCCCTGAACCGGACTGCCATGAACTCCGTCGACACCCCTGCCGAGAGCACCGTCGCTCCCGACCCCGCGGGCCCGGCCGCTCCGCGTCGTCCCCGATTCGGCCTGCTGCCGCGGATCGCGGTCGCGATCGTGCTCGGCATCCTGCTGGGCCTGGTGATGCCCGAGGCGATCGCCCGGGTCTTCACCACCTTCAACGGCCTCTTCTCGGGCTTCCTCGGCTTCCTCATCCCGCTGATCATCGTCGGCCTCGTGACCCCGGCGATCGCCGAGCTCGGCCGCGGTGCCGGGAAGCTGCTCGCCGCGACGGCGGGCATCGCCTATCTCTCCACGATCCTCTGCGGCTTCTTCGCCCTCGCGCTGTCCCTGCTGGTGCTGCCGCGGATGCTCGACGGCGCCGAGGTGGTGAGCCTCGAGAACCCCGAGGACTCCGCGATCGCCCCGTACTTCTCGATCGAGATCCCGCCGGTCTTCGACGTGATGACCGCGCTCGTGCTCTCCTTCTGCCTCGGCATCGGCCTGACCCTGGTGCGCCGCGGCGCCCTCCAGGAGAGCTTCGAGCAGCTGCGCACGATCGTGGTGCGCACCATCGAAGCGGTCATCATCCCGCTGCTGCCGGTCTACATCTTCGGCATGTTCCTGGGCCTGACCATGAACGGCCAGATCTGGACCGTGATCGGCACCTTCCTCGCCGTGGTGCTGCTGGTGTTCGCCATGACCGTGGTCGTGCTCCTGGCGCAGTACACCGTCGCCGGGCTCGCCGTGGGGAAGAACCCGCTGCGGATGCTGTGGACCATGGCCCCGGCCTACATGACCGCGCTCGGCACCAGCTCCTCCGCCGCGACGATCCCGGTCACGCTCGAGTGCACCAAGCGCAACGGGGTGCCCGAGGCGGTCGCCGGCTTCGTGGTGCCGCTGTGCGCGACCATCCACCTTGCCGGCTCGACGCTGAAGATCACCACCTTCTCCGTCGCGATCCTGGTCGTGACGGGCATGCCGATCGACGTCTGGGCGCTCGCCGGCTTCGTGCTGATGCTCGGCGTGGTGATGATCGCGGCGCCGGGCGTCCCCGGCGGCGCGATCATGGCAGCCGCCGGCATCCTCTCCTCGATGCTCGGCTTCAGCGAGGCCGCGGTGGGTCTGATGATCGCCTCGTACATCGCGATCGACTCCTTCGGCACCGCCACCAACGTCACCGGCGACGGTGCGATCGCGGCGCTCATGGGCCGGTTCACGAAGGGCCGCGAGGGCCTCGTGGCCGCGAGCGGCCGCGCCCCCGAGGTGCACGGCATCTGACACCGCCCGACGGGGCGGGTCGACCGGTGCGTCGGCCCGCCCGTCCGTGCATCCGGGCTGCCCCTCGGGCCGCCCAACGGCCCCCGTGTCCGCTCCGCGGCACGGCCCCTTGACCCGTGCAGCGGCCACTCCTACTCTCCACATATGAATACCTCGTCAGATGTGCAGGAGTCGGCGGTGGCAGACCCCGCGCCGGGGCAGGGGGATGCGGGGCGGATCGCCGCCGCCCGTGCGCATCTGCCCGCGCCCGCCGCGACGGCCGCGACCGCCGAGGTCTTCTCCCTCCTCGGCGATCCCACCCGGCTCACCCTGCTGCTCGCCCTGCTCGAGGGGGAGCTGTGCGTGCACGATCTGGCGGAGATCAGCGGACAGTCCGACTCCTCCACCTCTCACGCCCTCAAGCTGCTGCGCGCCCATCGCGTGGTCGCCACCCGCCGCGACGGCCGCCGGGTGTTCTACCGGCTGGACGATCCGCACGTGCGGATGCTGCTGGACCTCGCGGTCGCCCACACCGCCCACACCGACGCGGGAACCCGCTGATGGGCGCCGGGCACGCCCACGGTGCGGGGCACTCCCACGGTGCGGGACACTCCCACGGTCCCTCGGCCCTCGAGCTGAGCGCGAGCGGTCGGCATCGCCGCCGGCTCCTCGTCTCCCTCGTCCTGATCGGCACGTTCTTCGTCGTCGAGCTCGTGACGGCGCTCCTGACCGGCTCGCTCGCCCTGCTCTCCGACGCCGGGCACATGGCCGCCGACGTCCTCACCCTCACCGCGGCCCTCGGCGCGACCGTGCTCGCTGCGCGCACCGCCCGCAGCAGCCGGCTCAGCTTCGGCCTCTACCGGGTCGAGGTCTTCGCCTCCCTGCTCGCGGTGATGGTCATGCTGGCCGTCGCCGTCTGGGTGGTGATCGAGGCGATCGGCCGGATCGACACCCCCGCGGCGATCGACACCGGCCCGATGCTCGTCGTCGGCGTGCTGGGCCTGCTCGTGAACCTCGTGGTGATGCGCCTGCTGGCCGCCGGGGCACAGGAGAGCCTGAACCTCAAGGGCGCCTACCTCGAGGTGCTCGCGGACACCGTCGGCTCGGTCGGCGTGATCGTCGCGGCGGTGCTCGTGGCCCTCACCGGCAGCGCCCTCGCCGACACCGTCGTCGCCCTCGCGATCGGCGCCTTCATCGCCGTGCGCGCGGTGATGCTGGGTCGCGAGGTGTTCGGGGTGCTCGCCCAGGAGACCCCGCGCCACCTCGACGCCGAGGGCATCGAGACCCACCTCGGGGAGGTCCCCGGCGTCGCCGAGGTGCATGACCTGCATCTGTGGACGCTCACCTCCGGCATGGATGTACTCACCGCCCACCTGCGGGTGGAGCCGGGGGCCGACGCCCACGGTGTGCTCGATGCCGCCCAGCAGGTGCTGCGCGAGGCGCACGGCCTCGACCACAGCACCCTGCAGATCGAACCGGCGGAGCATCGCACCGACGAGGAGAGCTCCTGGTGAGCGCAGGGGCGGGCGCCGGGGCGAGCGCCCGGCGGACGTAGGCTCGGACCCATGAGCTCTCCCGTCGCGCACCCTGCGTCCTCCGCGTCTTCAGCGTCTCCGGTCCCGCCTCCCGCCCTGACCGCCGTGGTCACCGGGGCGTCCTCCGGCATCGGTCGCGCGACCGCCGCCCGCCTCGTCGCCGACGGCTGGCGCGTCCTCGCCGTCGCCCGCCGCGAGCAGCGTCTCGCGGAGCTCGCCGCGGAGACCGGCTGCGAGGTCCTGGGCGTGGACATCACCGAGGACGCCTCGGTCGACGCCCTCGTCGGCCGGGTCCACGAGCTCTTCGGTGATGGCCTCAACGCCCTCGTCCACGTCGCGGGCGGCGCCCTCGGCATCGAGCCCGCCGCGGAGGCGGACCTCGAGAAGTGGCAGCGCATGTACGACATCAACGTGCTCGGCACCGTGCGCGTCACCCGCGCCCTGCTGCCCGCCCTGCGGGCGAGCGGCCGCGGCGACCTGCTGTTCGTCACCTCGGTCGCCGCCCAGGAGGCCTACCCCGGCGGGTCCGGCTACAACGCCGCCAAGGCCAGCGAGCACATGCTCGCCGCAGCCCTCCGCCTCGAGCTCAACGGCGAGAAGGTCCGCGTCATCGAGATCGCCCCCGGCATGGTGCACACCGAGGAGTTCTCCCTCGTGCGGCTCGGCGATCAGGAACGGGCCGACGCCGTCTACGACGGGGTCGAGAACCCGCTTACCGCCGAGGACTGCGCCGACGTCATCTCCTATGCCCTGAACGCCCCGCACCACGTGAACCTCGACCTGGTGACGGTGCGCCCCCTCGCGCAGGCCGCGGCGCATCGGGTCGCGCGCCACCAGGGGGTCTGATGGTCCACGGCGGATTGCCGGGCGGCGGCATGGGCATGGGCCTGGGCGGCGGAGGCGGAGGCAGGGGGCCCGAGGAGCGGCTCCCGAAGGGGCAGAAGGCCGACGTGCGCCGGGTGCTCGCCCTGTTCTCGCCCTACCGGGCGACCCTCATGGCGGTCCTCGCCCTGATCGTGCTCGGCGCCGCGGCGGGCGTCGTCTCCCCCTTCCTGGTGCGGGAGATCGTCGACGTCGCGCTGCCCGAGCAGCGCGCGGACCTGCTCGGCTGGGCGGTCGGCGGGCTGATCGCCGTCACCATCGTCTCCAGCGCCCTGGGCGTCACCCAGGCGATGCTCTCGACCCGGGTAGGACAGTCCGTCATGCACGACCTGCGCGTCGCGGTCTACGGCCACCTGCAGCGGATGGGGCTGGGCTTCTTCACCCGCACCCGCACCGGCGAGATCCAGTCCCGCATCTTCTCCGACATCGGCTCCATGCAGGCCGTGGTCACCAACGTCATGACCCAGATCGTCTCGAGCGGCGCGGGGATCCTCATGGCGATCGTGGCGATGTTCGCCCTCGACTGGCGGCTGACCCTCTTCTCGCTCGTCGCCCTGCCCTTCGCGGTGTGGATGAACCGGCGCGTCGGCGGGCGCCGACGGGCGATCGTCAAGCAGCGGCAGGAGAAGGCGGCGGACCTCTCCGCCGGCATCCAGGGGTCGCTGTCCGTCTCCGGGATCCTGCTGGGGCTGACCATGGGGCGCACCCGCGCCCTGGTGGACGACTTCACCGCCGACTCCCGCGGGCTCGCCGATCTCGAGGTGCGCTCCGAGATGGCCGGCCGCTGGCACATGGCCGTGTTCACCACGCTGATGGCGCTGTTCCCGGCGCTGACCTACCTCCTCGGCGGGCATCTGCTGTTCGCCGACCGCGGGGTCACCATCGGCACCCTCGTCGCCTTCATCGCCCTGCAGTCGAGCCTGTTCCCGCAGATCAACGGCATGCTCCGGGTCGCGAACCAGGTCAACGCGTCCCTCGCCCTGTTCACGCGGGTCTTCGAGTACCTCGATGCCCCGCTCACCGTGACCGACGCCCCCGGCGCGACGGCCCTGGATCCCGCCACCGCGCGCGGCGAGATGCGCCTCGAGCACGTGGACTTCACCTATCCCGGCGCGGAGGAGCCCTCGCTCCACGACATCGACCTGGTGATCCCCGCCGGGAAGCACACCGCGCTCGTGGGGACCACCGGGTCGGGCAAGACCTCGACCGGGTACCTCCTCGCCCGGCTCTACGATCCCTCGTCCGGGCGCATCACCCTCGATGGCCACGACCTGCGCGAGCTGACCCGCGAGTCGCTCGCCGCGTGCCTCGGCGTCGTCACCCAGGAGACCTACCTGCTGCACGCGAGCATCGCCGAGAACCTGCGCTTCGCCCGGCCGGGGGCGAGCGACGAGGAGCTCGTCGCCGCCTGCCGGATCGCCCAGATCCACGACCACATCGCCGCCCTGCCCGACGGATACGCCACGATCGTGGGGGAGCGGGGCTACCGGTTCTCCGGCGGGGAGAAGCAGCGCCTCGCCCTCGCCCGCACGATCCTGCGCGACCCACCGGTGCTCCTGCTCGACGAGGCGACCTCCGCCCTCGACACCGCCACCGAGCGTGCCATGTCCGGGGCGCTCGACGCCGTCTCCCGCGGCCGCACCGTCATCTCCATCGCGCACCGGCTCTCGACGATCCGTGACGCCGACCAGATCGTGGTCCTCTCCGCGGGCCGGATCATCGAGCGCGGCACCTATGCGGAGCTCCTCGCCGCCGGCGGGGCCTTCGCCGAGCTCGCGGCGCGGGACGAGGGTGCAGTCGCGGGCTGAGGGGGCCGACGCGGGCTGATCCGCGAGGCGGCTCGGGTACCGCCTCGGGGAACGTCCCCCCGAGGTCTGACCGCCCCGGTGGCGCCGTCGACCAAAGACGGGGTCCTCACCCCTCCGCCGGGGGACGCCCTGCGCGGTGCCGCCCCGGAGGATGAGTCTCATGCCCCGATGCACGGATCCACCCGGGGAGCCCCTGATGAAGGATCCGCGCCCTATGCCGCACCGCACCTCCGAGGAGGACCCCTTGGCGATCTCCACCGCACCCGGCTCCGAGTCCGCGCTGACCGCCCGCTCGCGCAAGCCGCTCGGCGGTCGCCCGGTGCTCTTCGCGGCGATGCTGCTGGTCGCGACCCTCGGGGTGCTGGTCCTGCTCGTGGTGGGGCCGACGGCGCCGCTCCCGGTGGCGCTCGTGGCGGCCGCGGGGCTGGTCGCGCTGGTGGGGCTCGCCTGGGTGGTGGCGGGGCCGCGGCTCTAATCGGCGGGGCTCAGCGCCCGGCGCCGATCAGACGTCGATCTCGATCTCGCCCTCGCCGCGCGACACGCAGGTGATCATCTGCGAGTCCTTCTCGTCGTCCATCAGGAACTCGTCCATGTGCTCGACGTCGCCGGAGACCAGGGGCACCACGCAGGTGCCGCACACCCCACCCTCGCAGGAGTAGTCCATCGAGACCCCGGCGTCCAGGAGCGCCTGCAGCAGGGATTGGCCCTCGGCGACCTCGACGGTGACCCCGGACTTCAGGCACTTGGCGGTGAAGGGCTCTCCGAACAGCGACATCCTCGCTCCTTCTGCGTCGGCCACCCGGTCGGGCGACTCCATGGAGATACCAGTCTCCCATCCTCGGCGGCCGCGCAGGAGGTGAGGCGCGCCTCACCCGTCGGACCCGTCCTCCTCCGCGGAGCGGGGCGGGAGGGCGAGGATCGGAGTCTGACCGGTCAGCGGGGTCGTCCACACGCCGCCCGCGGCACCGGACGATCCGGCGGCCGACGAGGTGGGGGAGAGGGCCAGCGCCGCGGGGCCGAAGCTCAGCACCAGCAGGGTCGCGGCGCCGAGGGCGGCGACGCTCGCGGTCGCCCGCCCGCGGAGACTCCGCGGGGGCTGGGCGTCGGCCCCGCCGTCTGCGGCGTCTCCGGGTCTGTCTGCTGTCGTGCCGTCCTCGTCCATGCCGGATCCTCCCTCGGGTCCCGTGCGGCGATCTGCCGATGGCGACCATGCAAGGCCGCCCACCTGTGCCGGTCCTGTGCGCGCGGACCGGGTTCGCTGTGACCTGCTCGGAAGCGGGGCGGAGCGGTCCCTCATGGGGGAGCGCGGGGCTACTCTCGGATCCACCGGCCGGGCCGCCCGTGCCGACCGGCCCGCATCGACCGTCCCCGTGGAGGCGCCCCGTGACCGAGTCCGCGAGATCCGCCCTCGCCGCCCTGCCCGCGCTGTCGCATCCCGACGGCGGGCCCGTGCGCGTCCTGGTCGTCGAGGACGAGCCCACCATCGCCGATCTGCTGCGCTTCCCGCTGCAGATGGTCGGCTGGGACGTCACGGTGTGCGGCGACGGCCTCGAGGCGGTGCGGCTCGCCCGCAGCAACCGACCCGACGTGCTCGTCCTGGACCGCATGCTGCCAGGCCTCGACGGTGTCGAGGTTCTGCGCCGCATCCGCGCGCTGCATCCCGAGATCCCCGCCCTGATCCTGACCGCGATGGACGCTCCCGCCGACCGCATCGACGGGCTGGCCGCCGGGGCCGACGACTACGTGACCAAGCCGTTCACGATCGAGGAGGTGCTGCTGCGCCTGCACCGGTTGGTGCAGCGCTCGGGCGTCGTCGCGCAGGGCAGCCAGGAGCTCGTGGTCGGCGACCTGGTGATGGACCTCGACGCCCATGAGGTGACGCGGGGCGGCGAGACGATCGCCCTCACCGCGACCCAGTTCCAGCTGTTGCAGTACCTCATGGAGAATCCGCAGAAGGTGCTGTCCAAGGCGCAGATCCTCGAATCCGTGTGGAACTACGACTTCGGCGGGCAGGCCAACATCGTCGAGCTGTACATCTCGTACCTGCGCAAGCGCATCGACGCCGGTCGCGAGCCGATGATCCACACGGTCCGCGGCGCGGGCTACGTGCTCAAGCCCGCGACCGGGACCGGCGGATGACGGGCGCGCCGACGCGCCGTCGGGCGGCCCTGCGCACCACGCTGGTCGCCCTGCTGCTCGCGACCGTGGCGGTCGTCTGCCTCGCCGTCGGCCTGGTCACCCACGTCTCCGTCGGCCGACAGCTGGATGCCGAGCTCGATGCTCAGCTGCAGCGCGCCTCCGAGCGGGCCGGCGCCCGCGAGCTCGGGAACCTGCCGCTGAACCCCGCGGACCTCGGCGCCGGGACCCCCGGCGGCGGGGGCGACGGCCCCGGGAGCGGCGAGTACGAGCTCACCGCGCACGTGCAGGACGGTGCCGTCACCGCCTCGCTGTGGCGGGACGACGCCGGGGAGCTGCGGCAGCTCACCGTCGAGGATCGGGACGCGCTTCAGGCGGCGGTCGACGAGCTCGCGGCCGCAGCGGGGACGAGCCCCGGGGCGGCGGGATCGCCCGGGGACGCCGTCTCCGTCACCCTCTCCATCGGTACCTACCGCGTCATGCTCCAGCCGCTCGACGACACCGCCGCGGTGGTCACGGGCCTGCCGCTCGCCGAGAACCGCTCGACCCTGCTGCGCCTGGATCTCACCCTGCTCGGCGCGGGGCTCGGCGCCCTGGTGGTCACCGGGATCGGCGGCTCGCTGCTGGTGCGTCGCACCCTCTCGCCGCTAGAGGGCGTGGCCGAGCTCGCCGCGGACGTGGCCCGGACCCCGCTCGAGCACGGCAGCGTCCGCCTCGAGCAGCGGGTCCCGGCGCGCCACGCAGTGCCCGGGACCGAGGTCGGCGACGTCGGCGCCGCGCTGAACCTCCTGCTCGACAACGTCGAGGGCGCGATCGAGACGCGGCACCGCAGCGAGGAGAGGATGCGCCGCTTCATCGCGGACGCCTCGCACGAGCTGCGCACCCCGCTCACCGCCATCCGCGGCTACACGGAGATGCTGCGCCTCACCGAGGAGCTCAGCGACCGGGGTCGGCAGTCCGTGGACCGGCTCCAGGCGCAGTCCGGACGCATGACCTCCCTCGTCGAGGACCTGCTGCTGCTCACCCGCCTCGATGACCACGCGCCGCTGGTCCGCGTCCCGGTCGACCTCGGGGAGATCGTGCTGGAGTGCGCCATGGACGCCCGCGCCGCCGGTCCCGACCATCCGCTCGACGTGTCCGTCCCGGACGAGCCGGTGATGGTCGCCGGCGAGGAGGCGCGGCTCGCCCAGGTGGTCCTGAACCTGCTCTCCAACGCCCGCAAGCACACCCCCGAGGGCACCGCCGTCGCGGTCCGGCTGAGCGCCGAGTCCGGCGGGGCCCGGCTCGAGGTGGCCGATGCGGGGCCCGGTATCGATCCGGAGCTGCTGCCGGACGTGTTCAGCCGCTTCACCCGCGCCGACCGCGCCCGCTCCGGTGGGGAGGGGACCTCGGGGCTCGGGCTCTCGATCGTCCGGGCGATCGTCGAGGCGCACGACGGGAGCATCGCCGTCTTCTCCGAGCCCGGCCGCACCGTGTTCACCGTGTCTCTTCCGCTCGCCTCGGAGTGACCGGGCACCGGGCGGTGCGTACACTGTCCGCCATCGGCATCGACCCGGCCATCACCGGAGAGCCGCGGGAAGAACAGCATGAGCACGGATCCGCGAGGAGCCGCCGCCCCGCCCAGTAGAACCCGCCGGGACCAGCCCGTCACAGCTGAGGAACGAGGGGAGACCCGAGCGGCACCGCGCCGCGGAGGTGTCAACCGAGGTGGTACCGCGCCACCGGCCGCGCGCCGGCGACGTCCTCGGACAGCAGCAGCGCCGTCCCACCGCCGTCCCCGTCCTTCCTCGGAGGTCCTCCCATGGTCTACCCGGTCTCCGGAGACCCGCTCGTCCCCTCGCCGAACCTGCCCGCGCTCGAGAACGCGATCCAGGAGTTCTGGCGCACCGATGGCTCCTTCCGCGCCTCGATCGCGCGCCGCGAGGGCGCCGAGGAGTTCGTCTTCTACGACGGTCCGCCCTTCGCCAACGGTCTGCCCCATTACGGGCACCTGCTCACCGGCTTCGTCAAGGACGTCATCCCGCGCTTCCGGACGATGACCGGCTGCAAGGTCGACCGCCGCTTCGGCTGGGACACCCATGGCCTGCCCGCGGAGCTCGAGGCGATGCGGGAGCTCGGCATGACCGAGAAGTCCGAGATCGAGGACATGGGCCTGCAGGCCTTCAACAACGCCGCTCGCGCCTCCGTGCTGAAGTACACGAAGAACTGGGAGGAGTACGTCACCCGGCAGGCGCGCTGGGTCGACTTCGAGAACGACTACAAGACCCTCGACGTGACCTTCATGGAGTCCGTGCTGTGGGCCTTCAAGACCCTCTACGACAAGGGCCGCGCCTACGAGGGCTACTACGTGCTCCCGTACTGCTGGAAGGACCAGACGCCGCTCAGTGCCCATGAGCTGCGCATGGACGACGACGTCTACCAGGACCGTCAGGACCAGACCGTCACCGTCACCCTGCCCTTCCGCGGGGCCAAGGCGCAGGAGCTGGGGATCGGGGAGGTCCGCGCCCTCGCCTGGACCACCACCCCGTGGACGCTGCCCACCAACTTCTCCCTCGCCGTCGGCCCCGAGCTCGAGTACGCGGTCGTTCCCGCCGGACCCCTCGGGGCGGCCGACGGGGCCGCCGCGGGCGAGGCCCGCTACCTGCTGGCCCGCGCCCTCGTCGGCTCCTACGCCAAGGAGCTCGGCTACGAGGACGCCGACGCCGCGGCCGCCGCGGTGGAGGAGCGCACCCTCGCGGGGGCCGAGCTCGAGCACGTCGAGTACGAGCCGCTGTGGACGGTCTACTCCGAGGACCGTGCGAAGTGGGGCACCGAGAACGCCTGGATCGTCACCGTCGCCGACTACGTCTCCACCGAGGACGGCACCGGCGTGGTCCACCAGGCCACCGCCTACGGTGAGATCGACCAGCAGGTCAACGCCGAGTACGGCATCCCCGTGATCGTCTCCGTCGACGACGGCGCGCAGTTCCTGGACTACTTCCGCGGCACCGCCCTCGACGAGATCGCCGGGGTGCAGGTCTTCGAGGCCAACCGCCCGATCATCCGGAACCTGAAGGCGATGGGCCGGCTGCTGCGCGAGGCCAGCTACGTGCACTCGTACCCGCACTGCTGGCGCTGCCGGAACCCCCTGATCTACAAGGCCGTCTCCTCCTGGTACGTGAAGGTCGCCGACCAGCGCGAGCGGATGCTCGAGCTGAACGAGCAGATCGACTGGGTGCCCGGCAACGTCAAGCACGGCCAGTTCGGCAAGTGGCTCGAGGGTGCCCGCGACTGGGCGATCTCCCGCAACCGCTACTGGGGATCTCCCATCCCGGTGTGGAAGAGCGACGACCCGAACCACCCGCGCATCGAGGTCTACGGCTCCCTCGCCGAGCTCGAGGAGGCCTTCGGCACGCTCCCGCGCGACGAGCACGGCGAGGTCAACCTCCACCGCCCCTACATCGACGCGCTCACCCGCCCGAACCCGGACGATCCCACCGGAGCCTCGACGATGCGCCGCGTCGAGGAGGTCTTCGACGTCTGGTTCGACTCCGGCTCGATGCCCTTCGCCCAGGTGCACTACCCCTTCGAGAACACCGACTGGTTCGAGTCCCACAACCCGGCGGACTTCATCGTCGAGTACATCGGGCAGACCCGCGGCTGGTTCTACGTCATGCACGTGCTGTCCACCGCGCTGTTCGACCGCCCCGCCTTCACTTCGGTGATCTGCCACGGCATCGTGCTCGGCGAGGACGGCCAGAAGATGTCGAAGTCGCTCGGCAACTACCCGGACGTGCGCGAGATGTTCGACAAGTACGGGGCCGACGCGATGCGCTGGTTCCTCATGTCCTCGCCGATCCTCCGCGGCGGCAACCTGATCGTCGACGAGCCCAAGATCCGCGACGCCGCGCGCCAGGTGGTGCTGCCTCTGTGGAGCGTCTGGTACTTCCTGGGTCTGTACGCGAACGCAGCCGGGGAGAAGGACGCGAGCGGGATCCCCGCCGGCTACCGCGGCCGCCCGCGCCACGAGTCCGACGACGTCATGGACCGCTACCTGCTCGCCCGCACCGGGGAGCTGGTGCGGGGCGTCCGCGAGCGGCTCACCGCCCTCGCGATCGCCGACGGGGTCGAGCTGATCGAGGACTACCTCGACATGCTCACCAACTGGTACGTGCGCCGCTCCCGCGACCGCTTCTGGGAGGGCGACGAGCAGGCCATCGACGTGCTCTCCACCTGCCTGGAGACCCTCTGCCGGGTCGCGGCCCCGCTGCTGCCCATGGTCACCGAGGAGATCTGGAAGCAGCTCACCGGCGGCCGCTCCGTCCACCTCGAGGACTGGCCGGACGACGCCCTCTTCCCGCAGGATCCGGAGCTGATCGCGCGCATGGACGACGTGCGCGCGGTGGCGAGCGCCGGCAACGCCCTGCGCAAGAAGGAGGGCCTGCGGGCGCGTCTCCCGCTCGCCGAGCTGGTGGTCGTCCATCACGATCCCGCCGCCCTCGAGCCCTTCGGGGCGATCCTCGCCGACGAGCTCAACGTCAAGGCCGTGCGCCTGCTGGACGTCAAGAGCGAGGAGGCCCAGGGCATGGGCGTCGAGCAACGCCTGAGCGTCAACGCGCGCGCCGCCGGTCCGCGCCTGGGCAAGCAGGTGCAGCAGGCGATCAAGGGCGCCAAGAGCGGCGACTGGTCCCAGGCCGAGGACGGCACCGTCACCGCGGGCGGCCTCGCCCTCGTCGAGGCCGAGTACTCGCTGGACCTCGTCGCCGGGGAGTCCGCGGCCATCGAGGGGCGTGCCGTCGGTGTCCTGCGCGGCGGCGACTTCCTCGCCCTCGACACCCGGGTGACCCCGGACCTCGAGGCGGAGGGCACCGCCCGCGATGTGATCCGCGCGATCCAGCAGGCGCGCCGCGAGGCGGGCCTGGAGGTCTCCGACCGGATCATCCTGACCCTCAGCGGCGATGCCGCCGTGGTCGAGGCGGTCGGCGCCCACCGCGAGCTCGTGGCCGGGGAGGTCCTCGCCGTCTCTGTCGAGATCGGTGCCGAGCCCGTCGCGGGGGCGCACGCCTCGACCGAGGCCGTCACCGGCGGCACCGTGACGGTCGGCGTCGTGAAGGCCTGAGCAGGGCAGGTCCCTCGGGGGCGGCGGCGGGG
>NZ_JBVDDO010000005.1:201076-234687 GCF_055454375.1 Brachybacterium sp. B718/18
CCCCCCCCCCCGCCCCCGTTCATCGGAGCTCCTGCTCATCGGTGTCTCGGCGCCCCGGCTCACCGGAGGTCCTCCCGGCCGACGTCGACCACCAGGTCCTCGACCAGCACCACGTCGTCGCCGAGGTAACGGCCCGCGAGCTCGTCCTGCAGGTCGATCAGCGTGGGGTGCGTGCTCGCAGCGGCCCGAACCGACCCCGAGTAGCCGCCGCTCGTGTCCGGGCCGTGCTCCGTCTCGAGCACCGAGTCGTGCGCATTGCGCAGCTGTCCGGCCTCGCCGTACGTCTGGACCGGGGCGGGCAGGAGGACCTCCCGGACCTGCGCGGAGTCGACCCGGGTCCCATCGACCCGCAGCCCCCCGAGATCCAGCCGCGGCACCGGATCGGCGATGTGCGCCGGCACCTGGTCGGGCAGGATCACGGGGATGCCGGCGAGACCCGGGAGAGGGACCAGCACCGGCTGGTGCGCGACGTTGACCACCTGGGTCAGCTCGGTCGCCGGCGCGACGCTCTGCACGGGTGAGCCGACGGAGAAGGTGTGCGTCACCCGGTAGGTTCCCGGCTCCCCGCCGAGGCTGTTGAAACCGGGGTCCGCGGCCAGCCGTGCCGCGGTCAGCCCGCCCTGCGAATGGCCGACGATCATCACCTCGGCCCCGTCCGGCACCCCCGCGGCGACCATCGCCGCGCGGACGTCCGCCATCGCCGCGGACTCCTGCCCGGCCATGGCCCGGAGGTTCGAGTCCCACCCGGCGGAGTTCCCCTGGGCACCCCAGGACCGCGGGTCCACGATGTTCCCTCCACCCGTCGGCGGGGCATGCACGATGTACGCCTCGGTGCCGTCGGCTCCGCGGACCGTCTGGATGCGGATCCTGCCCGAGGCGACGAGATCGGCCGGGGCACCTCCGGGGTCGAGGGCGCCGCTCGCGGACTCGTCGAGGTCGACCAGCAGATCCACGAGGTCCTGCGGAGCGGCGGAGCCGGTGACCGGTCGGACCGCATGCACGGTCACGGAGGTGCGGGGGTCGAGCAGTCCCGTGTCGGTGACGGTCTCCAGCGGGGCGAGCGCCACCGCCCCCGTTGTGAGCAGCAGGCTCGCACCGAGCTCGGCGACGGTGGGCACACGCTCCCCGCCGATCCAGTCGCCGAGCACCCCGCCCAGATGGCCCAGCTCCCCGCCGACCCGCCGGAGCCCGTCGGCGTCGACCGCGAGCCCGAGCATCCCGGAGACGGCCGCGCCGCGGGGGAGCAGCGGCGGCAGGAACGCGCGCGCTCCGACCAGGAGCTCCGCCGGGACGAGAGACCCGGTGCGTCGCGCGCCCGCGCCCTGCCCCGGGCGGGGGACGCCCGCCGGGGGTGGGGCGCCATCGGCGCGCGAGGCCTCGTCCTGCTCGCGGGCTTCCCCGGCGAGGGCGGCGGCGTGCTCGGCGAGGGCGAGACCGCCCCGCGCGAGGCGCGGACCGACCTCGCTCTGCCAGCGGTCGCGGAGCGCCTCGGCATCGGAGCCCTGCCAGTCCGCCGCGGCCACCGCTCTCTCGAGAGAACGGGAGAGCACCGCGAATTCTCCGGCGGCCCCGCGCAGCCGCCGTGACAGATCGCGGGCTGCCGCACTGTCCATGCCGCGGAAGTCGTCCACCGTGTCCCGCCTTCCCGTTCCGGGCGGACCCCGTCGGCCCGTGTGCTCGGAGCGTAGGCAGTCGGCGGCCTGGTCGGCCGGGTCGCCGGCGGCGCTGTGGACGGACAGGGGCTGGGGAGGGACGATCCCCGGCCGCCCGGCTGTCGGCCGCCGGCACTCTGCTGCCGAACCTCGAGGGATGTGATGACCTGCAGGTCACCGTTACCACCGCGGAAGCGGTCCGGAGCGGACCGTCTTTTCCCTTGCCCTTCCCCGCCCTGCCGGACCCGGTCGGCCTCGCTCGCCCCCGGAGCTCCCCATGGCCGGCCTACGGGAACCGGAACTTCTTCCGCCTGTACTCGCAGTGGTTCGGCACGCCCAACGGCCGCTCCGCGACGCACTATCCCGTCGCGGCACTCGCCGGGAAGGCTCCGGCCAACCCCTTCACGGACGTCACCCCCACGAGCTCGATCTTCTTCGTCGAGATCTCCTAGATGAAGCACGAGAAGTACACGACCGGCTGGCCCGACGGCACCTACTGAACGCTGCAGCCCATCAACCGCGACGCGATGGCGGTCTTCGTCTACCGCCTCGAGGTCGACTGACTCGGTCCCGTCCCGCGGGGGCGGGAGGGCGTGGGAGGCTTCGGGCATGGACGGCATGAACAGCATCGAGCGGACCCGGACCCAGACCCGGAGCGCGAACGCGCGTCGCGTCGTGGGACGGCGGGCGGTGCTGACCCATGCGGCCCTCGCCGTGCCGGTGCTGCTGACGGGGTGCGTGCCGGGCTCCGCGCAGCGACGGGTCAACGAGGTGGCGGAGAGAGCGGAGGGAGTGACCCGCTCCGAACTGGTGCTCGGCACCGGCGGCACCTTCGGCGCGATCCTCTACGGGGACATCACCTGCGCGGTCCCCGGGGCGGAGCTGGAGGCCGTGCTCGACGAGTCCTGGCGCGCGGTGATCACCCTGCTGCACGACGACGGCGGGGAGGACGACCGCGGCGTGCAGAACGTCATCGGCCGTGCGGAGGACGGCACAGCCGTCGACGTCCTCGAGTGGCTGCCCGAACGTGACCCCGGAACCGTCACGGTCGCGGACTTCTACCCGCGCTACGGGCTGGGCTGAGCATGGCCGGGACCGGGAGGACGCGGGGACTGCTGCAGGGACTCGTGCAGGGGGTGCGGACGAGCGCGATGCGGGCGCAGCTCGCCGAGCGCGCGCGACGGGCCGTCGGCGAGGTCGACGGGGTCCGGTCCGTGCAGCTGGTCCTCACCCGCAGCGGCAGCTTCCGCACCACCCTGCAGGGCGAGATCGCCCTCGAGGCGACCGAGCGTGCCGAGGCTCTGCGCGTCTATGACGCGGCGATAGGCGCCGTGGTCTCCCTCCTCCACGAGGCGGAGCTCGCGCCCTGGGGCCCCGAGGTGGGCATCGGCGCGATCCGCGGCCTGCTCCCCACCGGCGACGAGCTGACCGGGAAGGACATCGCTCCGCGGCTGCCGGGTCGCGGGGTGCCGCTGCCCGAGATCACGGCCGGCGCCTTCGCGTCCCGGTACGGGCTGCACTGAGCTCGTCGGCTCCAAGCAGTGCTCAGCGCTCCCCGGCAGTCCTCAGCGCTCCCCGGCGGGGGTCAGCCGCCGTGCTCTCCGCGGCCCACCTCGACGACCGTCGACCGCGCCACATAGGTGCCGTCGCCGAGATACACGCCGCTCAGGTCGTCCTGGAGCGCGGAGAGCGTCGGATCGGTCGCCGTGTTCCGCGCGACGGTCCCGGCGTAGCCGCCGTCGGGATCGCCGTTCGGGCCGGTCGAGTCGTGGTTCGCGTTCATCAGCCCCATCGGGTCCGAGATCGGCGTGGGATAGCCGGGCAGGCTCACTTCGTGCCGGTTCGGCGCACCGAGAGACCCGCCGTCGACCTGGGCCCCGCCGAGGTCCAGGCCCGGGATCAGGTCGCCCGAGACGCTGGGTCCCGGATGCAGGCCGCCCGCATGGGAGACGTTGACCGACTCGGTGGATCCCTGCGCGGGGAGCGTGGTCTGCACGGGGGAGCCGACGGAGAAGGTGTGCGTGACGTTGTACGAGCCGGGGGAGCCGTCGGCGTTGTTGAAGGTCGGATCCGCGGCGAGGTTGTTGGCGACGATCCCGCCCTGCGAGTGGCCGACGAGCATCACGTTCGCCCCGGCGGGCACCCCCGCGGCCTCGAGCGCGGCGCGCACGTCCTGCGTGGCAGCCGTGTCCTGACCGGCGACGAGGCGCAGGTTCGAGGCCCAGTCGCGGGAGTTGGCCTGCCCGCCGTAGGCGACGGGGAAGGCGCCGATGTCCCCCTCCGTCGGCGGGACCTGCACGATGTAGCTGGGCTCCGAGCCGTCGGCCGAGCGGACCTCCTGGATGCCGATCTGCCCCTGCTGGGAGGTGTCGCCGTGGCCGATGCGCAGGGCGGTGTTGTCCAGGATCAGGTCCTGCAGGGTCTGCGGGCTCGGGGACGGATCGCTCGAGACGGTCACGTCGGAGACCTGACCGCCGGGACGGTCGTCGAGGAAGGCCGTGTCCTCGCCGGTGATCGCCTCGTAGACGCCGACTCCCGCGGACCCGAGGGCGAGGAGCGAGGAGGCGCCGAGCTCCGAGATCGTCGGGACCCGCTCGCCGGTCGCCCAGTCGGTGAGCACTCCGCCGAGGTGGTTCGCGTCCCGCTGGAACTGGGCGATGCCGTCGGTGTTCACGCCGAGAGCGCCGAGACCGCTTTCGAGCAGGTCGATCCCGGTGTCGAAATCCCAGCCAAGGAGGTCCGAGGTGGTCGAGGCGAGTCCGGAGAGCAGAGATTCGGCCGGGTCCTCGAGCCAGTTCGGGATCCAGGGGTTGTCGGTGCTGCGGTAGCCGCCGGGGCCGTCGCCGCCCTGCCCGGGCGGAAGGGTGCTCGGGTTCTCGGCCGGACCGGACTCGGTGCCGTCGGCGTCGGAGACGACGTCCTGCTGGTCCGCCTCGCCCAGGGCGCGCTCGCCGAAGGCCTCGAGCTGCTCGAGCGTCACCGTGAGACGTCCCGCGGCGAGCTCCTCCCAGCGACCGCGGAAGTCCTCGGCGTCGGGGCCCTCCCAGCTGACGCCGCGCACCAGGGTCTCGAGCCGCCCCCGGAGGTCCTCGACCTGCCCGCTCGCGGTCCGCAGCCGCTCGGCGTGCTCGCGGACCTGCTCCGTGTCCATCCCCCAGAACGCGCTCATGCCGCACCGGCCCGGGTGACGAGGGCGAAGCGGAGGCCCTCCTCGAGGAGGGGGAGGAGGGTTCCGAGCACGTCGCCGTCGCCGACCGGGCGCACCTCGGGCGGCCCCGCCGCGACGCCGTCGGTGCGGTACAGGCCGCGGTCGCCGCGGACCCACAGGCGCGACCAGGTCACGGGACGCTCGGTCGCACGACCCCGCGGGTCGTGGAGCGTCAGCGAGACGGATACCCGCAGATCCTCGGCGGTGAGCGCGTCGCGCAGCCGCGGATCGAGATCGGGGACGCCGGCGAGGGCCTCGGCGGCGGGGACTCCGGCGAGCAGTCGCTCCTGCGCCGCGCGCTGCTGGTCGGGGGAGAGGCGCAAGGGCGGGATCTCGCGGTCGGTGCCGAGGGCGGCCGGAGCGCTGCCGAGACCGGTCCCGGCGAGCAGGTCGGTCAGACGCCGGGGCACGGTGTTCAGCGCGCACTCTTCCCAGCGCGATGGCTCCTGCCCGCGGGAGGTCTCGACCGTGGCGCCCTCGGGGGCCAGGGCGATGCGCAGCCGCTCGGTGCTCTCGGCTGTGGTGACGGCGAGGACGAGCAGGGCGGGGGCGGTGAGCTGCCGCAGCAGCAGGTCCAGCTCCGCGGCCGACGGGGGATCCGCGGCAGGGGCGGAGGAGGGTGCGGGGTCGGCATCGGCGGCGTCCCCGAGCAGGGCGCGATAGACGGGGTTCCACTCGGACGGCGGCATCGGGGCGCGGACGGCCCATCGGGCGACCTGGTCCAGGTCGGCGCTCAGCGTGGTCATCGGGCACTCCTGGGGAGGGGGTGGCGGACGCATCGCGCGCCCTGGTCCGACCTTAGGTGAGCGGGGTCACGACGCCCATGGGGACAACTCCCCATCCCGCCGTGCCCGCCCAGTCCCACACCTCGCCGCCTCGTCCCATCTCTCACCTCGCCGACCCCGCCCCCAACCCTCACCTCGCCGACCCCGCCCTTCACGTCGCCCCGCAGACGTGGGGGAATAGCGGCCCTATTCCCCCAAATCTGCGGGCCTTTCGGGTGGACGACGGGGCGTGGCGAGGGTCGGGTGGACGACAGGGGGAGCTGCGGCGAGGGCCGGGCGATGCCGTGGGGCGGCGGCGCGGAGGCCGGTCTCGGGCGGGGCTCGTAGACTGGTCCGGCCCCCGTCGCCCCAGCCCCCAGGAGCCGCAGTGCCCCGTCCCGCCCGTCCGGTCATGTCTCCTGCGCTGCGGGAGGTCTATGCGGCGCTGCTGCAGCGCGCCCCGGAGAACCGCATCGAGCCGGACCTCAGCCGGATCCGTCGGGTCATGGAGCTGATGGGCGACCCGCAGACCTCCTACCGGAGCATCCGCATCGCGGGCACCAACGGCAAGACGACGACCGCGCGGATCCTCGAGCGGATCCTGCGCGAGGCCGGTCTGCGCACCGGGCGGACCACGAGCCCCCACCTGCACTCGCCCACCGAGCGGATCGCGATCGACGGCGTCCCGATCGACGAGGAGGGCTTCCTGCAGGCGTACCGCGACGTGGAGCCCTTCGCGCAGATCGTCGACGCCGAGTCGCAGGCCGCCGGCGGACCGCCGCTGACCTTCTTCGAGTACCTCACCGCCATGGCCTTCCAGGCCTTCGCCTCCGCCCCCGTGGATGTCGCCGTGGTCGAGACGGGCCTCGGCGGCACCTGGGACGCGACCGGCGCGGTCGACCCCGACGTCACCGTGATCACCCCGATCTCGCTCGATCATCAGGAGTATCTCGGCGACACGATCGCCGAGATCGCGGGGGAGAAGGCAGGGATCCTCACCTCCTCGGCCACCGCGATCCTCGCCGCGCAGCCCTATGAGGACGCCGCGGACGTGCTCCGCGACCGCATCTCCGAGCTCGGGGCGGAGGCCGCCCTCGAGGACCAGCAGATCGGGGTGCTCGCCCGCACCCCCGGCGTGGGCGGTCAGATGCTCACCCTCCAGGGGATCGCCGGTCGCTACGAGGAGGTGTTCCTGTCCCTGCTCGGCGAGCACCAGGCGCGCAACGCCCTCCTCGCGGTCGCCGCCGCCGAGGCGCTCCTCGGCGACGGCCGCGCCCCGCTCGACGGGGAGCTGCTCTCGGCGGCGCTGTCGACCGTGACCTCGCCCGGACGCGCCGAGGTGGTGCGGCAGTCGCCGACGATCCTGCTGGACGCCGCGCACAACCCCGCGGGGGCGCTCACCCTGGTCGAGACCGTGCGCGAGAACTTCCGCTTCACCCGCACCGTCGGCGTGGTCGGGATCCTCCAGGAGAAGGACGCCGAGGAAATCCTCGCGGTGCTCGAGCCGCTCCTGGACGCCGTGGTGATCACCGCCTCCTCCTCGCCGCGGGCGATCCCCGCCGACCGTCTCGCCGACCTCGCCCGGGACGTCTTCGAGGACCCCGACCGCGTGCACGAGCATCCCGCGCTGCCCGATGCGATCCAGGCCGCCGTGGACCTCGCCGAGACCGACGGCGACCAGTTCGGCGGCGTGGTCGTCGCCGGATCGGTGACCCTCGCGGCCGAGGTGCGCGACCTGCTCGGCGTCGAGCGGGAGGACTGAGATGGCACTGGACCTCACGCCCTCCGCGCGCCCCCACGGGGCGCAGCGCATGTTCTCGATGACGATCCTCGTCGTCGAGGTGTTCCTGGTGTTCTTCGCGGCGCTCGTCGCGCACCAGCTGATTCCCGAGGATCGGGTGCTGACCTGGACCTGGGCGCTGCTGACGGCGCTCGCGCTGCTGCTGTGCTCGCGGCTGCTCACGCGCGGTGCCTGGCCCTACCTGCTCGGTGCCGTGCTGCAGATCCCCGTCATCCTGCTGGGCCTGCAGGTGAACGCCATGTGGGTGCTCGGCCTCGCCTTCGCCGCGCTGTACGTGTTCGGGGTGATCAAGGGGCACCAGCTCGACGCCGAGAAGGACGCGGTCGACGCGCGGGTGCTCGCCGAGCGCGCCGCCGAGGACGAGCCGACGGGAGCGTGAGCCCGCCGCCGTCGGCCGACGGAGGAGACCCGGGCCGACGAGTCCCCGGGTTCTGGGTACCCTGGGGCGCATGACCGCACAGCGCACCCTCGTCCTGCTCAAGCCCGACGCCGTCCAGCGCGGACTGCGCGGGGAGATTATCCGCCGCCTCGAGGCCAAGGGTTACGGCATCGTCGCCCTCGCCCAGCGCACCGCCACCGCCGAAGAGCTCGCCGCGCACTACGCCGAGCACGAGGGCAAGCCCTTCTACCCCGGGCTCGTCGAGTACATGGGCGCGGCCCCGCTCGTCGCCATCGTCGCCGAGGGCGTGAACGTCATCGCCGGCTTCCGCTCTCTCGCCGGGGCGACCAACCCCACCCAGGCCGCACCCGGCACGATCCGCGGCGACCTCGCCTGCGAGCAGGACCTGCCGGTCATCCAGAACCTCGTCCACGGCTCCGACTCGGAGGAGTCCGCGGCGCGCGAGATCGCGATCTGGTTCCCCGAGCTGGGCTGATTCCCGATCCTGCGCCGCGGCCCCTGTGAACCGCGCCGCAGGCCGGCCCACCCCCGCGTCCGGTCGGGCAGCGGCGTGCACAATGGAGGCATGCCGCTGTCCCTCGTCACCGTGATCTTCCTGCTCGTCGCCCTCGCGGTGGCGATCGGGATCGTCGCCGCGGTCGCGCTGCCCCACCTGCGCGGGGGCGGCCGCGAGGAGGATTCCGAGGAGTCCGGCGACCGTCGGCACACGAGCCGCACCCGCCGCGACTGACCCCGCCCCGCGGGGCGCCGTCGTCGGCCGTGCCCGGACGAGCCGAGGGTCCCCCTAGACTGGCCGCTGTCCTCGCCGCCTCGGCGGCTTCCCCGCACCCGGAGGTGACCTGTGGACCCCAATGACATCATCGCCCTGCTCGCAGGCGGAGGAGCGGGCGTGCTCGCGATCGGCGCCGGGGCGTGGGCGCTGGTCCGCTCCCGCGGCCGCCGTCGACCGACGGACACCGACGCCACCGGGGAGGATCCCGCGAGCGGCTCCGGGTCCGCGGCGGGCGCCGCGACCGCGGTCAAGGAGCGACCGGCCGCCCCCACCTGGGCGGACACCCTGTCGGCCCCGAGCCGGCCCGGCGCCGAGGAGAGCGCGCCCTCCGCGCAGCAGGACCACGCCGCCGGGTCCGAAGCACCTGTCGCCCAGGACTCGACCCAGGGCTCGGCCCAGGGATCCCCGGCCACGGCCGAGCCCGGTGCCGACGTCCCCTTCGACCAGGAGGTCAAGACCCCCGTCTCGGTCCCCGAGCCCGCCGCCGAGCAGGAGTCCGCTGCCGAGCCGGAGACCGCCGCCACCGCGCCCGCTGCCGCGGAACAGCCCGTTGCCGACGAGCCGCAGGTAGACGAGGAGCCCGAGGCCGAGCCTGAGTCCCAGGCAACCGCTGCCGCCTCGCCGGAGCGCGGGGTCGGTCCGGTCCTGGAGACCCCCGAGCCGCCCCAGGACCGCATGGTCCGCCTGCGCGAGCGGCTCTCCCGCTCCGGCGCCCTGGGCCGCGGCATCCTCACCCTCCTCACCCGCTCCACCGTCGACGAGGGCACCTGGGACGAGATCGAGGAGACGCTGCTGATGGCGGACCTCGGCCCCGACGCCACCGACGAGCTGCTCGCCAACCTGCGCCGCCGCATCCAGGTGCTCGGCACGGAGGATCCCGCCGCCGTCCGCGAGGTGCTGCGCGAGGAGCTTATCGCCCTCGTCGACCCGGCGCTCGACCGCCGTCTCGCCGCGAGCCGCCGCGAGGCGCCCGACGGCACGACGGTCCCCTCCGTGATCCTCATGGTCGGCGTGAACGGCACCGGCAAGACCACCACCGTCGGCAAGCTCGCCCGCGTGCTCGTCGCCGCGGAGCGCCGCGTCGTCCTCGGCGCGGCGGACACCTTCCGCGCCGCCGCCGCCGATCAGCTCGCCACCTGGGGCTCCCGCGTCGGCGTCGAGACGATCCGCTCCGACCGCGACGGCGCCGACCCGGCGGCCGTCGCCTTCGACGCCGTCAAGGCGGGCATCGAGCAGGGCGCCGACGTCGTCATCGTCGACACCGCCGGCCGCCTGCAGAACAAGAAGGGCCTGATGGACGAGCTCGGCAAGGTGCGCCGGGTCGCCGAGAAGGGCCTGCACGGCGACGAGGTCGCCGAGGTGCTGCTGGTGATCGACGCGACCACCGGCCAGAACGGCATGCAGCAGGCCCGTGTGTTCTCCGAGGCCGTGAACATCAGCGGCATCGTGCTCACCAAGCTCGACGGCACCGCCAAGGGCGGCATCGTCGTCAACGTCCAGCGCGAGCTCGGAGTGCCCGTGAAGATGGTCGGCCTCGGCGAGGGGATGGACGATCTGACCCCG
Source organism: Brachybacterium sp. B718/18 (assembly GCF_055454375.1). Taxonomy (NCBI): domain Bacteria; kingdom Bacillati; phylum Actinomycetota; class Actinomycetes; order Micrococcales; family Dermabacteraceae; genus Brachybacterium; species Brachybacterium sp. B718/18. The sequence goes on from NZ_JBVDDO010000005.1 coordinate 211,237, forward strand.
TTCGACGCGCACGGCTTCGTCGACGCCCTGCTCGAGGCCTGAGCGGGGGGCGGCCTGCGACCCCCGGACGGCCCGGGCGATCCCCGTGATCGCCCGGGCCGTCCCGCGTCTCAGGAGAAGTGGCTCTTCGCGATGATCCCGTGTACCCCGACGGTGCGATCCACGACCTGGGAGATCGTGAAGTCCGCGGCGGCGGAGAGATAGGCGTAGGCGATCGCGCGGTCCATGCCGAGCTCCTGCTCAAGGAACTCCAGCGCGTTGACGACGGCGGTGCGCAGGGCAACGTCGAGGTCGCTCACCTGGCCGCCGGCGGAGCCGTCGGGATCGGACAGACCGATCGGGATCCACGCGTCGGCGGTCTCCGCGAAGGGGTAGCGGTGGGCGATCCGCGGGGCGTCGCCGTCGCCCTCCTTGCACACCGTCAGCCGGAACGTGCCCCGCAGCGAGCCCTCCATCGCGGTCAGCGCCACCTCCCCGTCGCCCATGGCGTGATGCGGGTCGCCGACGTAGAACAGGGCGCCGGGCGCATGCACCGGCAGGTAGAAGGTGGAGCCCGGGCCGAGGAGCCGGATGTCGATGTTGCCGCCCCCGAGGGTCGGCGGGATCGAGTTGGCGGAGGGATCGGTGGGCGAGGCGGCCTCCGCATGGGCGACGCCCATCATTCCCAGGAAGGGGCGCAGCGGGAAGCGCGCCGCCCCGCCGTCGAAGGCCATGACGCCGTGGCCGTCCTCGATCGGGGTGAACACCGAGACGTTGCCCCAGTCCGTCGGGTCCGCCGCGTCCCGGCCGTCCGTCGAGGTCGGCGGCATCACCTGGTCGAGGGAGGTGCCCGCCGGGGCGGCGCCGTCGGCCATGATCGCGAGGGCGCCCTTGCCGTGCCGGCTCGAGACCACGCCGTAGGGCACGCGGGGAGTGGCCTCGAGGGTCTCGATCTTCAGCACGTCGCCGACCTCGGCGCCCTCGACGGCGATCGGGCCGGTGACCACGTGAGGGCCGTCGGCGGCGAAGTCACGGGCGGTGCGGTCGTAGTCCGCCGCGATCGCGATCGCGTCCTCGAGCACGGAGCCCGCCTCGACGCCGTGCTCGCCGAAGAACTGCCGCGGGTCTCGGCCCTGGTCCTCGAGGATCCCCTCGTGGGAGACCGTGTCGATGGTGACGGTCTCGCCGGAGCCGATGCTCAGCACCGGCTCGGAGTGGACCGTGGGCACATAGCCCCACATCACCTGGTCCGTCTCCGAGCCGAGGTAGTGGTCGCCGGGGATGTCCCCGGTCCCCGGCTGCAGGATCGGCCCGGACCCCGCGGAGGGCGTCGTCTCCCCGCCCGAGGGGTCGCCGGCCGACGGGGCGCAGGCGGACAGCAGCGCGCCGCCCGCGCCGAGGGCCGCAGCGACGTGGAGCATCTGCCGTCGTCCCACCCCGCGACGAAGCGTCGCGGCGGCATGCCGCGCGAAGCGCTCGGAGGTGAGGTCGTCGGTGGGCAGCGGCGTCGTGGGGGTCATGCGTGGGGTCTTCTCCTCGAGGTCGTCCGCCGCAGCGGGCGGAGCGGCGTGCTCCCGCGACGCTGCGGAGGGCTCGGCGGGTGCCGTGGACGACGCTAGGCGGACCGTCCGCCCCGTCGTGCCTCCTGTCCCGCGTCCCGGACCCCTCGATCACGGAACGATCACGGGGCCCTCTCGACCTAGGAGATCCCGTCTCCCGACCGCACCCTGAGAGCACGGCCCACCCGGCCGGACGGCAGCCAGGGGCGGACAGCCCCTGCGCCGGCCCCTCCACCCTGGAGCCTCGACATGGAGCCCTTCACCCTCGACACGGGAGCGACGGCCTGGATCCTCATCAGTGCCGCCCTCGTGCTCCTCATGACCCCCGGACTGGCCCTCTTCTACGGCGGCATGGTCCGAGCCCGCACGGTGCTGAACATGATGCTGATGTCCTTCGGCGCCATGGCCGTCGTCGCGATCGCCTGGACGCTCTTCGGCTACTCGATCGCCTTCGGCACCGACGTGGCAGGCCTGTTCGGCAACCCGCTGGAGTTCGTGGGCCTCGGCGGCACCGACGAGCAGTCCCTGCTGGGCGGCAGCGGCGTGCCCTTCCTGGTCGCCGCGGGCTTCCAGATGACCTTCGCGATCATCTCCACCGCGCTGATCTCCGGGGCGATCGCGGACCGCGTCAAGTTCGGCACCTGGATGGTCTTCGCCGCGATCTGGGTCCTCGTCGTCTACGCGCCCCTGGCACACATGGTCTGGGGCGGCGGTCTCCTCGGAGGTGACGGCATCTTCGCCTCCATCGCGGAGCCGATCGACTTCGCGGGCGGCACGGTCGTCCACATCAACGCCGGCATCGCAGGTCTGGTCCTCGCGATCGTCGTCGGGGCCCGCAAGGGCTTCGGCAGCACCCCGATGAAGCCGCACAACCTGCCGCTGGTCATGCTCGGCGCCGCGCTGCTGTGGTTCGGCTGGTTCGGGTTCAACGCGGGGTCCGCCGGCACGGCCGACGGCACCGCGGGCCTCGCCTGGGTCAACACCACCGTCGCCACCGCCGGCGCGATGCTCGGCTGGGCCGCGGTCGAGAAGATCCGCGACAAGCACGTCACCAGCCTCGGCATGGCCTCCGGCGTGGTCGCCGGTCTCGTGGCCATCACCCCCGCCGCCGCGGCCCTGACCCCGATCACCTCGATCGTGCTCGGCCTCGCCGCGGGCCTCGCCTGCGCCCTCGCGGTCGGCCTCAAGTACCGCTTCGGCATCGACGACTCCCTCGACGTGGTCGGCGTGCACCTGGTCGGCGGCCTGGTCGGCACGATCGGCATCGGCTTCCTGGCCGCCGAGGGCGGGCTGCTCCTGGGCGGCGGCGTGAGCCTCCTGATCGTCCAGACCCTCGTGGCCCTCACCGCCATGATCATCTCCGGCGTGCTCACCGCGATCATCGCCCTCGCCCTGAAGGCCACCCTCGGCTGGCGCATCCCCGAGGCCGACGAGTACGTCGGCATCGACATCACCCACCACGCGGAGTCCGGATACGATCTCGCCGGGGGCGCGGCCTCGAGGCGTGCTCCGCTCTCCGGCACGGCGGCCTTCCCGGAGGCCCCCGGATCGGCGACCGAGCCCCGCAACCCCGCTCCGCACGACGAGCCGGCGACCGCCGCCGAGACCGCCGAGGCGCCCGTCACCACAGGAGAGACCCGATGAAGCTCGTCACCGCCATCATCCAGCCCCACGCCCTGCAGGACGTCACGGACTCCCTGCGCGAGTTCGGCGTGAGCGGCCTGACCGTCACCGAGGTCGCCGGCTACGGCCGGCAGGGCGGCCACACCGAGGTCTACCGAGGCGCCGAGTACCGCATCGACACCATCCCCAAGATCAAGGTGGAGGTGCTCGCCGAGTCGCCCGACGAGCCGGCGATCGTCGACCTCATCGTCGCCGCCGCGCGGAGCGGTCGGATCGGCGACGGGAAGGTGTGGAGCACCGACGTCTCCACCGTGGTCCGGGTCCGCACCGGCGAACGGGGTGCGGATGCCCTCTGAGGAGCTCCCCGGCCGACGCATCACCCAGGTGCTGCACGACGGCTTCGCGGATCCCTCCGCCGGCCCCTCCCGCCGGCTCGCCCAGGCCTCCCTCGTGGACGGCTGGCTGGGCGAGCTGTGGGACGGGGCCGGCGCTCCGGCGTCCGGCGCCGCGCTCGCCGCGATCGGCTCGCTGGGGCGGCGGGACCTCGGCCCGGGCAGCGACCTCGACCTGGTCCTCCTGCTCGATCCGGAGCTGGTGGGCGAGCGCGAGGCGCAGGAGCTCGCGAGCGCGCTGTGGTACCCGATCTGGGACTCCGGGACCTCGCTCGACCACTCGGTGCGCAGCCCCTCCGAGTGCGAGTCCGTCGCCCGGGATGACCTGCGCGCCGCCATCTCCCTGCTGGACCTCCGCCTCGTCGCCGGGGACGGCGACCTCGTCGACGAGACGGCCAGCCGGGTGCGCGCCCAGTGGCGCCGCGAGGCGCGCCGTCGGGCCCCCGAGCTGGTGGACCTGGCGCTGGACCGCACCCACCGCTACGGCTCCCTCGCCCATTCCTCCGAGCCGAACCTGAAGTCCGATCGCGGCGGCCTGCGGGACGTGACCGTCATCCGCGCCATCGCGGAGAGCTGGCTGGCCGACCACGACCACGAGGTCGTGGACGCCGCCGCCCGGGTCCTCGGCGATGCGCGCGATGCGCTGCAGGCGGTCACCGGCGCCTCGGGCACCCGCCTGGGCCGCGCCGACCAGGATGCCGTCGCCGCACTCACCGGGCATGCGACCGCCGACGACCACCACGCGGTGCTCGCCGAGGCGGCCCGCGCCGTGACCTGGGAGCTGCATCGCACCGTCCGCGCTGCGAAGGCGGCGAGCGCTCCCGGCGGCACCGCCACCCGCGGCCTCGGCACGGACCGCCGACCCGCGCTTACCCGCCTCCCGCACGGGGTGCTGGTCCAATCCGGCGAGGTGTCCGTCGATCCCGGCAGCCGCGATCTGCTGCGGGACGTGGCCGCGGTGCGGCACGCCGCGACGACCGGTCTGCCGCTCGCCGACGCGACCCTCGCACGCCTCGCCGCCGCGGAGACCGCGCCGATGCTGCCGCTGCAGCGGTCCGTGCTGGTCGACGCGCTCGCCGGCGAGCACTTCGCCGACGCCTACGAGGCCCTCGACGTGAAGGGCGTCTTCGCCCGCTGGATCCCCGGCTGGGCCGAGATCCGCAACCGGCCCCAGCGCTCCGCCGTGCACCGCTTCACCGTGGACCGCCACCAGGTCGAGACGGTGCTCGAGGCCCAGCGTTTCCTGCCGCAGGTCAGCCGGCCCGACCTGCTCCTGGTCACGGCGCTGCTGCACGATCTGGGCAAGCGAGCCGATGCCCATGATCACGCGGCGGAGGGGGCTCCGCTCGCCGAGGCCGCCGCCCGGCACCTCGGCTTCGACAAGTCCGACACCGCGACCGTCGGCCGCCTCGTCCGCGAGCACCTCACGCTGGTCTCCCTCGCCACCGGCCGCGATCTCGCCGATCCCGCGACCCTGCGGGACCTGCTCGTGGCGGTCGACCACGACCTCGACACCCTCGAGATCCTGCGCGCCCTCACCGAGGCCGACGCGATCGCCGCGGGCCCGTCGGCCTGGTCGACCTGGCGCGCCGACCTCGTGGACCATCTCACCGCGCTCGCCCGGGACGCACTGAGCGCCACGACGCCGGCTCCCCGCCCGATGCTCGCCCCGCAGCGCTCCGTGGTGGAGGCGGTGCGCTCGGCGGTCGAGCGCACCGGCTCGGCCCAGGTGGTCTACCCCGCCCCGATCGAGGCCGAACCGATCTCGCAGATCTGCCTCGGCGCTCCCGACGGCGACGGCGTGTTCGCGGCCATGGCCCGCACCCTGGTGCGGCTGCGGCTCGACGTGCACAGCGCCGTGGTCACGACCCTGGACGGGATCGCCGTCAACACGTGGTGGGTCTCCTCGGATCCCGGGGATCTCCCGCATCCGTCGGTGCTGCGCAGCGCCCTGGACCGCGAGCTCGCGAGCCGCGACCGGGCCGACGCCCGCGTGCTCGAGCTGCCGCCGCCTCCGCCACCGCGCACCACCGAGGACACCCCCGTGGTGACCCTGCTGCCGGGCGCCTCCCGCGAGGCGACCGTGGTGCAGGTCAACGCCCGCAACCGGCCGAGCCTCCTCGCGGACGTGGCCGAGGTGATCACCGTGCACCGGCTCCAGGTGCGCAGCGCGCACGTGATGACGCTGGGCCGCCGCGCCGTCGACGTGCTCTACCTGACCGACCAGCACGGCAGGTCCCTCGACCCGCCGACCGTCGGCCGCATCGTCGCCGCGCTGATGGACGCCGCCGCGACCTGAGCGGGCCGGGCCCCGGCGCGGGGCCGGGCGTGGCCGGTCTCTCGTGCGGAGCGGCTCACCCGTCCTGGGGACGGACCGGCTCGGCCACTACACTGGGGCGGTCCATCCGACCTAGGGGAAGCGCTTCGTGTTCAACAACCTCTCCGATCGCATCACGGCCTCGCTCAAGGGTCTGCGCGGTCACGGCCGCCTGACCGAAGCGGACGTCGACAAGACGATCCGCGAGATCCGTCGCGCGCTGCTCGACGCCGACGTCGCCGTCTCCGTGGTGCGCACCTTCACCGCGGCGGTGCGCGAGCGCGCACTCGGCGAGGAGGTCTCCAAGGCGCTCAACCCCGCCCAGCAGGTCGTGAAGATCGTCAACGACGAGCTGGTGCAGGTGCTCGGCGGGGCCACCGGCGAGCTGCACTGGGCGAAGAACCCGCCCACCGTGATCATGCTCGCGGGCCTTCAGGGTGCGGGCAAGACCACCCTCGCCGGCAAGCTCGCGCGGTGGATGAAGTCCGAGGGGCACACCCCGCTGCTCGTCGCCGCTGACCTCCAGCGCCCCAACGCCGTCAACCAGCTGCAGATCGTCGGCGAGCGAGCGGGCGTGCCCGTCTTCGCCCCCGAGCCGGGCAATGGCGTGGGCGACCCCGTGCTGGTCGCGATGAACGGCGTCTCCAACGCCCAGTTCTCCCAGCATGACGTCGTCATCGTCGACACCGCCGGCCGCCTCGGCATCGACGAGGAGATGATGCAGCAGGCGCGGGACATCCGCGACGCCGTGGGCCCCCACGAGACCCTCTTCGTCGTCGACGCGATGATCGGCCAGGACGCGGCGCGCGTCGCCGAGGCCTTCCGCGACGGCGTCGGCTTCACCGGCGTCGTGCTCTCCAAGCTCGACGGCGACGCCCGCGGCGGTGCCGCCCTGTCGATCACCGGCGTGACCGAGCGACCCATCCTCTTCGCCTCCACCGGCGAGGGCCTCGGCGACTTCGAGCGCTTCCACCCCGATCGCATGGCCTCCCGCATCCTTGACATGGGCGATGTGATGACCCTGATCGAGCAGGCCGAGAAGGCCTTCGATCAGAAGGAGGCGGAGAAGGCCGCCGCGAAGCTGGCCTCCGGCGAGGACTTCACGCTCGACGACTTCCTGACCCAGATGCAGCAGCTCAAGAACATGGGCAACATCAAGAAGATGCTCGGGATGCTGCCGAACATGGGCCAGTACCGCGAGGCGCTCGAGAGCTTCGACGAGCGCGAGCTGGGACGCATCGAGGCGATGATCCACTCGATGACCCCGGCGGAGCGCAACGACCCCAAGATCATCAACGGCTCGCGCCGCAACCGCATCGCCAAGGGCTCCGGCACCACGGTGCAGGCCGTCAACCAGCTGCTCGAGCGCTTCAAGCAGGCGCAGCAGATGATGCGCACCATGGGCCGCGGCATGGCCGGGGGCGGCATGCCGGGGATGCCCGGCGGTCCCGGCATGGGCATGGGCAAGAAGTCGCGCGGCAAGCAGCAGGCCCCGAAGCAGGGCAAGAAGGCGAAGTCGAAGAACCCCGCCAAGGCCGCTCGCGAGCAGGCCGAGGCCGCCGCCCGGGCGAAGGAGTCCGCCGGCCAGGGCGGATCGGCATTCGGCGGCGCGGGCGGTGCCTTCGGCAGCGGGGCGCAGGGCACCCCGGACCTGTCCGACTTCGACCCCAGCCAGCTCCCGCCGGACATGAAGAAGCTCTTCGGCGGCCGGTGACCGGAGCGGACCGATCGACCTGCGGCACCGCCGCGACGGAGGTGCTCGTCATCGGGGCCGGCGAGTTCCCCTGGGCTCCGCCGCCCGCGGCCGCGACCGGCTCGCTAGGCTCGCGAGCATGAGCCGCCCCGATGCCGCCCCGATCCTGCACCTGCGCGGGCCGGTCCTGATCGGCCCCGAGGAGGAGCTCGACGGCGCCTGGGTCGTGGACGGCGCGATCCGGCACGAGCGACCGGAGCTGCCGACGGGCGCAGAGGTCCGTGAGATCGACGGGTTCGTGGTCCCCGGACTCGCCGACCTGCACTGTCATCTGGGTATCGGCCACGGAGGGGGCGGCACCACCCTCACCGAGGCCCGCGCGCAGGCGCTCGTCGACCGCGATACCGGGGTGCTGCTGATCCGGGACGCCGGCTCGATCATCGACACCTCACCGCTCCAGCAGCAGCAGGACCTGCCGCGCCTCATCCGCTGCGGCCGCCACCTCGCCCGCACGCGCCGGTATCTGGTCGGCTACGCCGACGAGGTCGAGCCCGCGGACCTCCCCGCCGCCGTCACCCGAGAGGCCCGCCGGGGCGACGGCTGGGTCAAGCTCGTCGGTGACTGGATCGACCGTGGGGCCGGGGACCTCGCCCCCTGCTGGGAGACGGAGGACTTCGTCGCCGCGGCCGAGGCCGCTCACGCGGCGGGCGCCCGCATCACCACCCACACCTTCGACGAGGAGACGCTCCCGCTCGTGCTCGACGCGGGCTTCGACTGCCTCGAGCACGCGACCGGCCTGACCGACGAGACCATCCCGCGGGTCGCGGCGGCGGGGGTCCCGGTGGTCACGACGCTCGTGAACGTCGACGAGTTCGAGACCTACGCGTCGCAGGGCGAGGCGAAGTTCCCGGCCTACGCCGCGCACATGCGCCGACTGCGCGGGAACCGCTACGACCGCACGCGCGACGCCTATGACGCCGGCGTGCAGCTGCTGGTCGGCACCGACGCCGGGGGAGTGCTCGGGCACGGCATCGTCCACGACGAGCTCGACGAGCTCGCCGCCTGCGGACTCGACGGCTCCACGATCCTCGATGCCGCCGTCTGGGCGCCGCGCCGTGTCCTCGGCGCCCCGGGCCTCGAGGACGGCGCGCCCGCCGATCTGCTCGTCGTCCCCCGCGATCCGCGCACCGACCATCGCGCCCTGCGCGAGCGCACCCACGTCGTGCTCGGGGGCCGACGGGTCGTCTGACCCGATCCCGCCGCCTGGCGGAGAGGGATCAAACGGACGAGCTGCCTCGTGGCCGCCGCCCGGTCCGTCGGGCCGGGCTCCCGCGGGCACTACCGTGCAGGGATGCACTCCGAGGACGAGAGCAACCGGCCACCCCGCCCGACGCGGCGCCGGACGGCACGACCGAGGAGGAGGGCGGCGCCCCGCCCCGCTGGAAGCTCGTCGGCCCCGGCCTCGTCGTGGCCGCGACCGGCATCGGCGCGGGAGACCTCGTGGCCACCCTGGTGGCCGGCTCCCGCTACCGCTTCTATGCCCTGTGGCTGACCTTCCCGCCGATGCTGCTGCTCCTCCTCGGCCGGCCGGTGCAGGTGATCATCGCCTACGGCCTGCTGGGAGCCTTCTTCATGCCCTTCCTCGCCATCACCCTGCTGGTGCTCCTGAACTCCCGGCACGTGCCGCAGCGGTGGCGCAACGGCCCCGTGCTGAACATCGCCCTCGGTGCGGTGACGCTGCTCTTCGTGGTGCTCGGGGTGAACCAGCTGATCGGAGCCGTCACCGGCTGAGCGCCCGGCGACCGGCGACGCCCGGCGCGGTGATCCCGGGACCTCGGCTGTGCCCCGGCGCACAGGCCGACGGCTGGAACCGGACCGCCCCCACCTGGCATACTCATCCCTTGTATGTGCCCTGGCCGGCCCTCTACCCGCCGAGGCACGACGCCCCGAGAACCGTCAGCGCCCGCATGACCCCACAGGCTGCGGCGGGACTCACCCGAACATCCCTGAAGGAGAGTCCACCCACGTGGCTGTCAAGATCCGCCTGAAGCGCATGGGCAAGATCCGTGCACCGTTCTACCGCGTCGTGGTCGCCGATTCGCGCAAGAAGCGCGACGGCGCCGTGATCGAGGAGATCGGCAAGTACCACCCCACCGAGAACCCCTCGGTCATCGAGATCCAGTCCGAGCGTGCGCAGTACTGGCTCGGCGTCGGCGCGCAGCCGACCGAGCAGGTCACCGCGCTCCTCAAGGTCACCGGCGACTGGGCCAAGTTCAAGGGCGAGGGCGACGCCGCCGGCTCCCTCAAGACCGCCGAGGCCAAGAAGACCGCCGAGGAGCTCATCGCCGAGGCCGACAAGGCCGCCGGGGAGTCCCGCGAGGGCGCCAAGAAGGCGAAGGCCGACGCCGAGGCCGAGAACTCCGCCGAGGGCGAGGTCGAGGCCGGCTCCGAGGAGGCCCCCGCCGAGGGTGAGACCACCGAGGACGCCGACGCGGCCGCCGCCGACGAGGCCTGAGATGAGCGCTCGCGCCGAAGCCCTCGATCATCTCGTCCGCGGCATCGTCGACGACCCGGACGCGGTGCGCGTGACCGAGAAGTCCACGCGCCGCGGCCCGCTGCTCGAGGTCCGGGTCGGCACCGCCGACCTGGGTCGCGTCATCGGCCGCTCGGGGCGCACCGCCCGTGCCCTGCGCACGGTCACCGCGGCCCTGTCGGACGATGACGTGCGCGTCGACATCGTCGACGTCGACCGGCGCTGAGGTGCCTCGACGCCTCTTCCGGAGCGGCACTGCCAGCCTTGAGCAGTGCCGCTCCTGGTTTTCCCCGGTCGCGCTGCTCGCGGGCGCCCTGCTGCTGAGCGCCTGCCAGAGCGCGGTCCCCGGCGGCCCCGACCCGGAGGAGGACCCGGCCGCGAGCACCGCCGCCGCCGCGGACCCCGTGCTCGTCGGGGGCTGCACCACCTTCTGGGGCGACCCCGACTACGCCGACCCGCTCTCCCGCGTGGTCCTCGACCGGGCGGCGACCGCCCCCGAGATCGGCCCCTCGGACCCCTTCTTCTACGCGATGACCGGCGATGACGTCGAGGCAGCCTTCAACGGGGCCCCCGAGGGGGCCGTCGAGGCGGCGAGCGGTCTCGCCGAATGGTTCCGCACCCAGCCGGAGCAGGGCGAGGAACTCGACGCTGCGGCCTTCACCACCGCCTGGGAGGGTGTCGCGAGCGTCTGCGCCCCGGTCTCGGCCGCGGCAGCCTGGGCCCTCGGCCCGGGCGAGGACGGCGCCAAGCCCGCGGCGCTCGCCTGCGCGGACGTCTTTGACACCCCGGGCACCCTCAACCACTTCGGCAACGCGAACGTGCTCACCTCGAACATGTTCGCGCTCGTCGGCCGCACCCCGCAGCAGGTCCCCGCGGATCGTCTCGAGGACGTGCAGGCCACCGCCGATCTGCTCGCCGCCGAGATCACCGCGGTCGACGACGACGCCGTCCGCGCCGCCCTCGAGCAGGTGCGCACCCCGTTCCAGGACGCCCTGGACGGCGACCTGTGGTCCGACGGGCTGCAGGACCCCCTGGTCGCGCTCGACACCGCGTGCGGTGCGGCCGGCTACTCGACGCCCGGCACCGGGCAGGACACCGACGGCGGCGACGCCGGAGAGGACGAGGGACTCGTATGAGCACGCTCGACGTGATCGTGGCGACCATCGGCCGGGCCCATGGCCTGCGCGGAGAGGTCGCCCTGCTGCTGCGCACCGACCAGCCCGAGGAGCGCTTCGAGCGCGGCACCGTCTTCACGGTCCAGACCTCCGCGGGGCCCCGCACCCTCACCATCGCCCGCACCCGCCTGCAGCAGGACCGGTGGTACGTGACCTTCGCCGAGGTCGCTGACCGCACCGACGCCGAGTCCCTGCGCGGCGTGGACCTCGAGATCGAGGTCGACGCCGAGGAGGAGGCCGAGGAGGATCCCGACGCCTGGTACCCCTCGCAGCTCACCGGGCTCGAGGTCGTGCACGTTGACGGCCACCGACTCGGGACCGTCGCCGGGATCGAGCACCTGCCCGCCCAGGACCTGCTGATCGTGCGGACCGCGGATCGCCGCCGGGTGCAGCTGCCGCTGGTCGAGCAGCTCGTGCCCGTGGTCGACCTCGAGGCCGGCCGCATCACCGCGAACCCTCCCGGCGGGCTCTTCGACGAGCTGCCGGAGGACGAGCAGGGGCCCGAGCCCGAGACGTCCGGCCCCGCCCGCGGTCAGGGCTGAGCCGTGCGGATCGACGTCCTCACCCTCTTCCCGGAGTACCTCGCCCCGCTCGAGCTGTCGCTGATCGGCAAGGCCCGGCGGGACGATCTCGTCGACCTGCGGGTCCACCAGCTGCGGGACTGGACCCACGACCGCCATCGCACCGTCGACGACACCCCTCTCGGCGGCGGTGCCGGCATGGTGATGAAGCCCGAGCCGTGGGCCGAGGCCTTCGCCGCCGTGCGCGCGGCTGGTCGCGCCGAGCTCGGCGAGGACGCTGAGCCGCTGATCGTCTTCCCCAACCCGGCCGGCACCCCGTTCCGCCAGGCCACCGCCCAGGAATGGTCGGGGCGGGAGTGGATCGTCTTCGCCTGCGGCCGCTACGAGGGCATCGACGAGCGCGTCTACGAGCACCTCGCCGACGAGGGTTTCGAGGTCGCGCTCGCCTCCCTCGGCGACTACGTGCTCAACGGCGGGGAGGTCGCGGTCCTCGCGATCACCGAGGCCGTGGTGCGGCTCGTGCCGGGCGTGGTCGGCAACGCGGAGAGCCTCGTCGAGGAGTCGCATTCGGCGGGACTCCTCGAGTACCCGCTGTACACGCGGCCCGCCGCCTGGACCGATCCCTCCGGCACGCTGCGCGAGGCCCCGGCGATCCTGCTCTCCGGGGATCATGCGCGGATCGCGGCCTGGCGTCGGGAGCAGTCCGAGGCACGCACCGCCGCGCGCCGGCCCGACCTGCTCGCCCCGCCAGCGACCCCGGCCGACGGCGCCTGAGCCCCCGCCGGACCCGTCGGCGCGGGCGCGTCGGGGCGCGAGGTGACCGATGCGACAGCGCCGTCGGGCGTGACCTGCGTCGGCGGCGGGGGAGCGGGCTTGCCGCGGCCCGCGGCGCGCTGGCAGAATGACCCCTCGTGCGTGTCGCGCATCCCCCTGCCTCAGGGGAGGGATGCACCGAGCGGCCGGGCAGATCCGTGGCGATGGGAGTCGCCGCCAGAGGCCCAGCACACCGGCACGAGGCGCCGTGAGGGGCCTCGCCGGATCGACAGTTCCGAACAGGCGCCTCCCGGCGCCCCGCGAACACGCTGTCCGACCTGAGGCGGAGGGCTGGAGAAGCACCATGCAGAAGCTCGACGAGCTCACCAAGTCGTCCCTGCGCGAGGACGTCCCCGACTTCCGCGCCGGCGACAACGTCAAGGTCCACGTGAAGGTCATCGAGGGCAACCGCTCCCGTATCCAGGTCTTCCAGGGCTACGTCATCGGCCGCCAGGGCCACGGCGTGGGCGAGACCTTCCGCGTCCGCAAGATCTCCTTCGGCGTCGGCGTGGAGCGCGTGTTCCCCGTGCACGCCCCGACCGTCGACAAGATCGAGGTCGTCACCCGCGGCGACGTGCGCCGCGCGAAGCTGTACTACCTGCGCGGCCTCACCGGCAAGAAGGCCCGCATCAAGGAGAAGCGCGACCACTCCTGATCTGCGGATGACCCCCGCGATCGATCCCGGACGGCGGCGGCCCCACCTCGTGGTGGCCGTCGCCGTCTGCGTCGTGCTGCTGCTCGTCGGCGCCCTCGGCGTGCGCCACCTCGTGGTGCGGCCCTTCACCGTGCCGTCGGCCTCGATGCAGCCCGCCCTGCAGGTGGGCGACGTGATCCTCGCCGACCGCTCCACGCGCGGCACGGCCCAGCCGGGCCAAATCGTGGTCTTCGACGGCAGCGGCTACTTCGCCCCTGGCGACGAGGACGGCGACCGCTTCTGGGTCAAGCGGGTCATCGCGGTCGGCGGTCAGCGGGTCTCCTGCTGCGGGAGGGACGGGACGATCGAGGTCGACGGCGTCGCCCTCGAGGAGCCCTATCTCGCGCCCGGCACCGCCCCCAGCGAGATCGAGTTCGACCTGCTCGTCCCCGAGGGACGCATGTTCGTGCTCGGCGACAACCGGGCCGACTCCACCGACTCCCGGCACCTGCTCGGCGCGCCCGGCGGCGGCATGATCCCCGTGGATCGTGTGATCGGCTCGGTGCACGAGGTGGTGTGGCCACTCTCGCGCCGCGGCTCCCTGTGACCCCTCGGGCAGTGCGGATAGGATCGCGCCGATGAATGCGTCCGAGAACCCCGAACCCGCTGCGTCCGACTCCCGCGACGCGGCCCCCGTTCCGGACGCCGAGCACGGGGCCCCCGGGACCGACGCCGAGGCCACCAGCGGCCACCGCGCGGGCGGTCGCACCCGCTCGCGGATGCCGCTCTGGCTCGACACCCTGGTGACCATGGGTGTGGCCCTGGTCATCGCGGTGCTCGTGAAGACCTTCCTGATCCAGCCGTTCTACATCCCGTCGGCGTCGATGAACCCGACGCTGCTCGAGGACGACAAGATCATGGTCTCGAAGCTGACGCCCGGGGTCTTCGACCTGCATCGCGGCGACGTGATCGTCTTCCAGGACCCCGCGGACTGGATCCCCGGCGACGCGACCGAGGACCCCACCCCCCGCGTGCGCCTGATGATGGCGCTGAGCCTGGTCGGTCTGGCCCCCGATCCCTCCCAGGACCACCTGGTCAAGCGACTGATCGGGCTCCCGGGAGACCACGTGGTGTGCAGCGCGCGCGATGCCGTGCTCGAGGTCAACGGGGTGCCCGTCGACGAGCCGTACATCAACCCCGAGACCTCCGCCTGCCAGGGTGCCTTCGACGTCACGGTCCCCGAGGGACACGTGTGGGTGATGGGCGACAACCGCCACGCCTCGGCCGATTCCGCGTACCACGAGATCAACGGCGAGTCCGGCTTCGTGCCGCTCGACGACGTGACGGGCCGGGCGGAGGTCATCTTCTGGCCCGCCTCCCGCTGGGACGGACTCGGAGGCGGTCGGGACGCCTTCGCCGACGTCCCGGACCAGCCGTGAGCGCTCGCGGCTCCGGCACCGCGCCGACGCTGGAGACCGAGCTCGCCCTCGCTGCGCGGTGCGGCCCGGGGCCGCGGATCGTCGTCGGCGTCGACGAGGTGGGCCGAGGAGCGCTCGCCGGGCCGGTCGCGATGGGCGCCTGCGCACTGCTGATCGAGGACGGCGCGGTCGCTCCGCTGCCGACGGGGGTGCGCGATTCCAAGGCGCTCTCCGCCCGACGTCGCGAGGCGCTGGTGGACCCGGTCCGGGAGGCGGCGCACGCCTCGTCGGTGGGCTGGGCCAGCGCGGCCGAGATCGACGAGGTCGGCATCGTCGAGGCCCTCACCCGCTCCGCGCTGCGCGCCCTCGAGGCGCTCGCACTGCCGCGGATCGACGCGGTCCTGCTCGACGGCTCGGCGGACGTCCTCACGGGCCGCCTGTCCGCCGACGGCCGCCCGGCTCCGCTCGTCGAGCTGCGGGTGAAGGCCGATCGTGATTGCGCGGGCGTCGCCGCCGCGAGCATCCTCGCGAAGGTCGCGCGCGATGCGGTGATGGTGGAGCTGGACGCGCTCGCCCCCGAGTTCGCGTGGGCATCGAACAAGGGGTACGGCTCGGCCGTGCACCGCGAGGCGATCGACCGGCTCGGATCGCACGAGCAGCACCGACGCAGCTGGCGGCTGGGCTCTGCACCGGCTCCCACCTCGGCTGGCGTACTGTGGGGCGACCAATGGACCGCCCAGGTGCAGGAGGAGCGTCGGTGAACAGCCAGGACCTCGAGAACTACGAGTCCGACCTCGAGCTGCAGCTCTTCCGGGAGTACCGGGACGTCGTCAGCCTGTTCACCTACGTGGTGGAGACCGAGCGACGTTTCTACCTCGCCAACCAGGTCGACCTCCAGGTCCGCTCCGCGGGCGGCGAGGTGTTCTACGAGCTGCGGCTCGCCGACGTCTGGGTGTGGGACATCTACCGCTCCAACCGTTTCGTCCGCTCCGTGCGGGTCGTGACGTTCAAGGACGTCAACATCGAAGAGCTCAACAAGCAGGACATCTCCCTGCCCTGATCCGCGCGTCGCGGCCGGGCACCCCGTCTGACCGGGCCGGCCTGGACGTCCGAGAGTCCGGTGCCGGTTGAAGCGGCGTGCTCGGACCGGAGACGCGGACCGTTCCTCCCCAGACCCCCTCCATCCCCAATCGGGGCCCGGAGGCGGCGCCGGCCACCGGGACGGACCACGCTGGCGGGCATGACCAGCTCCCCGACATCCTTCCGAGCGCATCCCGCGGCCGCCCCTCCGGATCCGCCTGAGCCCGCGGGCGCGCGCCTCGCCTCCGGCCCGCCCGGCCCGCCTGACCTTCCCGGTCCGCCCCGCCTTCGCGACCCTGGTGCCGCCGACGGGCCCGGGGCACCGCGCGTTCCGGTCGTCGCACGGCGCCCGGAGGGCCCCGCCCGCGCGCCCGACGCGGCCCGCGTGCGGCGCATGAGCACGGCCGAGCTCGGCCAGGTGGGGGAGGAGCTCGCCGCCGAGCACCTCACCGCGACCGGCTGGCAGGTCGTCGAGCGCAACCTCCGGATCGGCCGCGGGGAGCTGGACATCGTCGCCCTGGACCGCCGCACCCTGGTGTTCGTCGAGGTGAAGACGCGACGTTCCCTGGTCACCGGTGTGCCTCAGGCCGCCGTCACCCCGGACAAGCTGCGCCGCCTGAGACGACTCGCCGGGCAGTACCTCATGGAGCGCTCCACCCCGCACGAGGATGTGCGGATCGACGTGATCGCGGTCCACGCCCAGCTCGACGGCGGCTTCTCCCTCGAGCACCTGGCAGGGGTCGGCTGATGGGACAGGCCCGCATCCTCTCCGTGACGCTCACCGGACTGCAGGGCACCCTCGTCGAGGTCGAGGCGGACGTCTCCTCCGGCCTGCCCGCCTTCTCGCTCGTCGGGCTGCCCGACTCCTCGACCCTGCAGGCGCGGGACCGCGTCCGCGCGGCCTCCGCCCGCAGCGGCATCGGCCTGGCGCAGCGCCGCATCACCGTGAACCTCAGCCCAGCCTGGCAGCCGAAGCACGGCTCCGGCTTCGACCTGGCGATCGCGGTGGCCGTCGTCGCCGCCCAGGGCGACCTGCAGGTCGCGCCGCCGACGGACACGGTGATGCTCGGCGAGCTGGGACTGGACGGTCGGCTCCGGGCGGTGCCGGGAGTGCTCCCCGCGCTCCTCGCCGCCCGGGACCGGGGAATGACGGGAGCCATCGTCCCCGCCGGAAACCTCGCGGAGGCACGCCTCGTGCAGGGCCTCGCCGTGGAGGGCGCCGAACACCTCTGCGAGGTGCTGCACCGCTTCGGGGCGGACGTCTCCCCGCTCGCCCCGTCGGCGACCGGGCCGCTCCCCGCCCCCGCCGAGGACGAGCCCCCGGCGCCGAGCATGCTCGACTTCGCCGACGTGATCGGACAGGCGCAGGCGCGTCGCGCCGCGGAGGTCGCCGCCGCCGGGGGACACCATCTGCTGATGGTCGGCCCGCCCGGTGCGGGGAAGACGATGATCGCCGCGCGCCTGCCGACGATCCTCCCGGAGCTGAGCGTCGAGGAGGCGCTGACCGTCTCGGCGATCCACTCCGTCGCCGGTCGCTTCGACTCCCGCGGCGGACTCCGGCTGCAGCCGCCCTTCGAGAGCCCTCACCACACCGCGTCCACGGCCGCGGTGGTCGGCGGCGGCTCCGGGATCGCGCTGCCCGGCGCGATCTCCCGAGCCCACGCCGGCGTGCTCTTCCTCGACGAGGCCCCGGAGTTCTCGCCCCGTGTGCTGGACGCCCTGCGGGAGCCGCTCGAGACGGGGGACATCACCCTGCACCGCGCCCGCGGCGTGGTCCACTACCCCGCCCGCTTCCAGCTCGTGCTGGCCGCGAACCCGTGCCCCTGCGGGCGCGCGATCGGGAAGGGCGTGGACTGCAGCTGCACCCCGCTGCAACGTCGCCGCTATCTCACTCGGCTCTCCGGACCGGTGCAGGACCGCCTGGACATGCACCTCACCCTCGGCCCCGTGGACGTCGCCCGCGCCGGTGATGCCACCGGGGAGCCGAGCGCCCTGATCGCCGCCCGGGTCCGTGCCGCGAGGGGCCGGCAGCGTGAGCGCTTCGCGGGACGGGGCTGGACCCTCAACGCCCAGATCCCCGGCCCGTTGCTGCGCCGCGAGCTCGCCCCCGTCCCCGGAGAGGCGCGTCTGCTCGACCATGCCCTCTCCCAGGGGCGCCTCACCCTGCGCGGCTACGACCGCGTGCTCCGCCTCGCCTGGACCCTCGCGGACCTCGACGAAGCGGATCGACCCGGGGCCTCCCACATCGGGGAGGCTCTCACCCTGCGCCGAGGAGCCGATCGATGATCCCCGCCGACACCCCACCGCAGTCCCCGCGGGGCGGAGCCGTGACCCCGCCGGACGAGCGGAGGGCCCGGATGACCTGGTCGCTCGTCGCGGAACCGCAGGACGCTCTCGCGCTGCTCGCCCGGGAACGACTCGGACCGTCCGCGGCCCTCGAGCTCGCCCTCGACGGCTCCGCCCGCGAGCTCCTCGCCCGGCTCGGCGACCAGCTGCCGGGCGACCCCGCCGAGCCCGGCCCGTCCGCCCCGCTGGCCCGGGCGGAACGCGCCCTCGTCCGCTGGAGGGGCCGCCTCGCGGGCCTGGACCTCGACGCCGTGCTCGAGGACGCGGACCGCCGCCGGCTCCGCGTGATCATCCCCGGGGACCCCGAGTGGCCGGACGGCCTCGACGACCTCCAGGAGACCGCACCGCACTGTCTGTGGCTGCTCGGGCCCGGACGGCTCGACGAGCTCGCCGGCCCCCGCACCGTCGCCCTGGTCGGCTCGCGGGCCTCGACCCCGTACGGGGAGGACACGGCCGGGTCCTTCGCCGCCGAGCTCGCGAGCCGGCACTGCCCGGTGATCTCGGGCGGGGCCTACGGGATCGACGCGGCCGCCCATCGCGGAGCGCTCGCCGCCCGGGACGGGGACACGCTCGCCGTGCTCGCCGGCGGGTTGGACCGGCTCTACCCGCGGGGCAACACCGAGCTGCTGGAACGGATCGCCCGTGAGCACCTGCTGGTGAGCGAGGCGCCGCCGGGCACGGCCCCGACGCGGTGGCGGTTCCTCTCCCGCAATCGCCTGATCGCTGCGCTCTCGCGGGCCGTGGTGGTGGTCGAGGCATCCTGGCGATCCGGTGCGCTGTCCACCGCCCGGCACGCCGACGAGCTGTCCCGCCCGGTCGGCGCGGTCCCCGGACCCGTGACCTCCGCGGCCAGTGCGGGGTGCCACCGGCTCGTGCGCGAGCGGGGCGCGGTGCTGGTGACCGAGCCCGCCGAGGTGGTGGACCTGCTCCCCGGCGGGGACGCCGCGCGGGAAGGGCGCCACGCCCAGCAGGACGAGCTGGACCTCCTCAGCCCCGCGGACCGCCGCGTCCTCGACGCGGTGCCGCCCCGCTCGAGCCGCCCCCTCCCGCTGCTCGCGGACGACATCGGCTTCGAGGAGAGGGAGCTGCGCGCCGCGCTCGCCCGGCTCGAGCTGCTGGGACTGGTCACCGTGCAGGGAGATCGCGCCCGACGATCCCGCTGAGCAGCGGCCCCCGGCCGAGCGAGGTAGTCGCCCGCGGGGCGCGCCCGCGGGCTGAGGAGCGATCCCGACGACGGCGCGGGGTGGCTCCCGGGCCGCCCGGAGAGCGTGAGGGACACTGGGGGCATGATGGACAGGCCGAGCCCCGTGGACGTCCCGGGTGGGGAGGACGAGGTGATCGACGCCTTCGTCCGGCATCTCGAGCTCGAGCGCTCGCGGTCCCCGCACACCGTCCGGGCGTACCGGCGGGAGGTCGAGGACCTCCTGCGGCATCTGCACGAGGTCGAGCGGATACCCCTCGTCGACCTGGACGTGGCGGCCCTGCGCTCCTGGCTCGCCGCGCGGGGCGACGCCGGCCTCTCCTCGTCCACCCTCGCGCGCTCCGCCGCCGCGGCCCGGACCTTCACGACCTGGCTCGCCGCGACCGAGCGGATCCCCGTCGACGTCGGAGGACGTCTCCGCGCGCCGCGGCGCGGGCGGCACCTGCCCACGGTCCTCTCGACCGAGCAGGCCGCCACCCTCCTCGACGAGGTGGCGCCACCGGAGCGCGTGGCGGACGGGGGCGGCGTCCCGACCGTCTCGGGGCAGGACTCAGGGCAGGACTCCGGGCAAGACTCCGAGCACTCCCCGGACGGCCAGCCCGAGGATCCCGTCCACCGCGCCGTGGCCCTCCGCGATGCCGCGGTGCTCGAGCTGCTGTACTCCTCCGGTCTGCGGGTGTCCGAGCTCGTGGCCCTCGACCGTGGCAGCCTCGACCGCCGAGAGCGCACGGTGCGGGTGATCGGCAAGGGGGACAAGGAACGCATCGTGCCCGTCGGGCTGCCGGCCCTGGACGCCGTGGACCGCTGGGAGCACGAGGGGCGGACCCTCCTCCTCGGCGAGAGCCGCACCGACGCGCTGTTCCTCGGGGTGCGGGGACACCGGCTCGGCGACCGCGCGGTGCGCACCCTCGTCGACGAACACGCCGTCCGCGTCGGCATCCCGCGGCACATCACCCCGCACACGCTCCGGCACAGCGCCGCCACCCATCTCGTGGACGGCGGGGCCGACCTCCGCAGCGTCCAGGACTATCTCGGGCACTCCTCCCTCCAGACCACGCAGATCTACACCCACGTGAGCGCGGAACGGCTCCGCGCCGCCCTCGAGCAGGCCCACCCCCGGGCCTGAACCCCGGGGCGGCTCACTCGCTCGACGGGCGCGGCCACCGTTCGGGCCCCGCAGAGGCCGGGGAGGCGCCGGGGAGCGGGGCGCCTGCGCGATCGGTCCCCGTGCCGGCCGCGATGACGGGCCCCGCCGCGGGCGTCGCGCCCGACGACGCTCCGCCGACAGAGCCCGATGGCGGTCCGGCTCCGCCGCCCCCGGCAGCGCGGGACGCACCGGCGTCCTCGTCCCCGGTCGCCGGCAGCAGCACGCTCGGGCCGCGCGCGCCCAGCAGGGGCCGCGGATCGAGATAGCCCTCGGCCTGCTTCGCGCCCAGGTGCAGGCATAGGGCCGGGGCGCAGTGCGAGGCGCCGCCCGGATCCTCGAGCGTGCCGAGCACGTCACCGGCCGCCACCACCTGCCCCACGCTCACCGAGCCCGTGACCGGCTCGTACGTCGAGATCAGCCCGTCGGCGTGGACCACGGAGACGACCCCGCGCCCGGCGACCGAGCCCGCGAACCGCACGGTCCCCGCCTCGACGGCGGTGACGGGCGCGCCGGGGGCGGCGACCGCGATGTCGATCCCGCGATGCCCCGCGCCGTACTGGTGCTCTGGCGGGTCGAAGGGATGCACCACCTGGTGCGGTGCGGGGAGCGGCCAGAGCCAGCGCGCCCCCTCGCCGCGCGCGACGTCCGGCATCCCCAGGACCGTCACCAGGAACGCGAGGGCGACGAGCGAGCGGAGGACGGGGGAGAGCGCAGCGGTCATGCTCCCCACCGTGCCCGGCGGGCCGCCCCTGCGCCGTACGCCAGGGCGGCGCTGTGGACGGTGCGGTACTGGGGAGGAACGGTCCCGAGGACACGCCGCCACGTGACGCATCCCGCGCCGTCCGGGACCGGGCGGTCGGATAGACTTCCCCCAGCATCCGGACTCTCCGGATGACTTCGCGTGCCCACCAGGGCTCGTCGGCCCACGGTCCCCGATCGTGCCGCCGGTGCTCGCACCGACGGACCGCACGGGGCGGCCGGCATCCCGGGCACCAGGCCTCGCACCATCCGGTGGCGGGGGACAACCGAGAATGCAGGTCTGCGCGATGACCACGGACGCCCACCGGGCGCGCCGTGCGAGCCCAGGCCCAGAACAGAGGACACCATCATGGCAGTCGTCACCATGCGCCAGCTCCTGGAGAGCGGCGTCCACTTCGGTCATCAGACCCGTCGCTGGAACCCGAAGGTCCGTCGCTTCATCTTCACCGAGCGCAACGGCATCTACATCGTCGACCTCATGCAGACCCTGTCGTACATCGACAAGGCCTACGACTTCGTGAAGCAGACGGTCGCCCACGGCGGCACCGTGCTCTTCGTCGGCACCAAGAAGCAGGCTCAGGAGTCCATCCAGGAGCAGGCCACCCGCGTGGGCATGCCCTACGTCAACCAGCGCTGGCTGGGCGGCATGCTCACCAACCTGCAGACGGTCTCCGCGCGCGTGAACCGCCTCAAGGAGCTCGAGCAGATCGACTTCGAGGATGTGGCCGCCTCCGGCCGCACCAAGAAGGAGCTGCTGATGATGCGCCGCGAGAAGGACAAGCTCGAGAAGACCCTCGGCGGCATCCGCGACATGGCCAAGGCCCCCTCGGCCGTGTGGGTCGTGGACACCAACAAGGAGCACCTCGCCGTCGACGAGGCGCACAAGCTGAGCATCCCGGTCGTCGCGATCCTCGACACCAACTGCGATCCCGACGAGATCTCCTACCCGATCCCGGGCAACGACGACGCGATCCGCTCCGTCACCCTGCTGACCCGCGTCGTCGCCGATGCCGTGGCCGCCGGCCTGCAGGAGCGCCACGCGAAGACCACCGGCGGCGAGAAGAACGTCTCCGCGGTCGACGCCGAGCCGCTCGCCGAGTGGGAGCAGGAGCTGCTCAAGCAGTCCGAGGTCCAGCAGCAGGACGCCCCCGCCGAGGAGTCCGTGGCCGCGGCCGAGGAGACCCCCGCCGCCGAGGCTCCGGCCGAGGAGACCCCCGCCGCCGAGGCCACCGAGTCCACCGAGGCTCCCGCCGCGGAGTGACCGCACGGGCCCGGGGGCGATAGCGTCGCTCCCGGGCCCCTCCACGGGCGGCCCGGTCCGCCCAGCTCGTCCCCGCTCACAGCTCCCATGAGGAAGAGGAACATGGCCAACTACACGGCAGCAGACATCAAGGAGATCCGCGAGGCCACCGGCGCGGGCATGCTCGACGTCAAGAAGGCGCTCGACGAGGCCGACGGCGATCGCGCCAAGGCCGTCGAGATCATCCGCGTCAAGGGCCTCAAGGGCATCGCCAAGCGCGAGGGCCGCGACGCCTCCGAGGGCCTCATCGCCGTCGACATCCGCGACACCGAGGGCGGCCAGACCGGCACCCTCCTCGAGATCAACTCCGAGACCGACTTCGTGGCCAAGAACGACAAGTTCGTGGCACTCGGCGACGAGGCCGTGGCCGCCGCCGTCGAGTCCGGCGCCACCGAGCCGGCGGAGCTCGCCGAGACCCCCTTCGGCGAGGCCCTGACCAACGCCGGCGCCACCATGGGCGAGAAGATCGAGGTGCGTCGCATCGGCCGCGTCTCCGGCGAGGTCGTCACCTCCTACATGCACCGCACCAACAAGGACCTGCCCCCGCAGGTCGGCGTGCTCGTGGCCACCGACGCCGCGGGTGCCGAGGTCGCGAAGGACGTCGCGATGCACATCGCCGCGTTCACCCCCAAGTACCTCAGCCGTGACGAGGTCCCCGCGGACATCGTCGCCGACGAGCGTCGCATCGCCGAGGAGACCGCGAAGAACGAGGGCAAGCCCGAGGCCGCGCTCTCGAAGATCGTGGAGGGCCGGCTGAACGGCTTCTTCAAGGAGAACTGCCTCCTGGACCAGGCCTTCGCCAAGGACCCGAAGCAGACGGTCGGCAAGATCGTCGAGGCCGCCGGCGGCACCGTCACCGGTTACCTCCGCTTCCGCGTCGGCAACTGATCCGACCTCGGAGAGGGCCCGTCGGGCCGTCTCCCGCGGCCGCGCGTGAGCGTGGCCACCGTCCCGCGGCCCC